>NZ_JBHSFH010000007.1:0-195227 GCF_042653885.1 Streptomyces ovatisporus | reverse complement strand
TACTTCGCGGACATGACGGAGGCGCAGGTCGCCGAGGTGCTGGGGCTCTCCCTGGGCTCGGTGAAGGCGTACGGTTCGCGCGGGATCGCGGCTCTTCGCGTCGCGATGGAGGCCGCCTCGTGAGTGCGTACGGCAGGGAAGTCCTGCGCGTACGCGAGAGCTTCGGGGGAGCCGGACTGCGGAGCCGGAACCGGGGGGCCTGCCGGACGGGCGAACCCGTCCGGACCCTTGAGCTGGACGGGACGCGCGAGCTGGACGGGACGTGCGAGCTGGAAGGCACGCATGAGCTGAGCGGTACCGGCGCGCCGAGCGAGGCCCGCGGGGCGCACGAGGACGACCCGGAGGAGCCCGAAGGGCCCGCGGGCCCCCACGCGCCGGAGACCCCGCACGCCCCGGACGCGCCCGGCATCCCGGACAGTCCCGAACTGCCGCCGCACCGTGCGCCCGAGGCCCCCGACCTGCCGGACCTGCCCGAGGTTCCGGAGGTACCGGACGTGGCCGGGCCGGGTGAGACGCCCGAGATCCCGGATGCGCCCCACATCCTGGACAGTCCGGGGATTCCGCCGACGCCGGACATCCCCGCGGCCCCTGAGATTCCTGACATGCCCGAGATCCCGGAACCCCCGGAGATGCCCGAGACCCCCGGCATCCACGACCGCCCCGAGATCCCGGAGTCTCCCCAGATCGACGACGCCCCGGACCTGCCGGGCGTCACCGAACCGACCGAGGTCCCCGGCGCGCCTGACGGCCCCAGCTCCCCCGACAAGCCGGACGTTCCGCGCCCACCGGACCTCGCCGACGCTCCGCGAACCGCCCCCGCAGGGCCGGACGCGGGCCGAGACGTGGGTACAGCCATGCACTCCAACCGGCAGAACAGAGCAGAAGCCCCGGACAGAACGACCGAGTCCGACCACATCACCGGCAGTTACGAGCCCGCCGGATCAGAAGCAGAGCAGCCCGACCAGCTGCTGCCGGGTACCGCGGGGACGGGCGCGCCCCCGGCGCCGTCGGCGGACGGGCCGTCGGCTTCCGCCGGTGGCACGGGCCGTGACGGCCACGACGGCAGTGACGGCGGTGGTCGCGGCGGCGGCAGCGGCGGTGGAGGCGGTGGAGGCGGAGAAGGTGGCGGCGGCGCCGACGACGACGGCGACGGCGACGACGCCGAGGAGATGCTCCGCCGGATGCTGCGCGAGAGCGTCAGCGGCATCGAGCCCTCTCCCCAGTCGCTCACCTACCTGCGGCACGCGATTCCCGCGCGCCGGGCACACCGCCGCCGCGCCCTCGCCGGTGCGGCAGCCGCCGTCGTACTCGCCGGTGTGGGCGTGCCCGCGCTGATGACGACGGGGCTCATGCCGGGCATCCCCGACGGCCACTCCGTCAACGCCGGTGACAGCCACGAGCAGGCTCAGAACTCCGGCGGCCTGGACGGCGGAGGCAACTCCCAGGGGCCCGGCAGCGCTGCCGGCGGCTCCGGCCAGAGCGGCGGCAAGGGCGGCCACGGCGACGGTCCCGCGTCTCCGTCACCCTCGGCGGGCAAGGCGTCCGGCGGCGCGGACCCGAACGACACCCTGGCGACGAGTGCGCCCAGCTGCGGCCGCAACCAGCTCGGTGAGGGGTCGGCGTCCGCGGGCAGCCCGGACAGCGAGGGCAAGGTCTACGGCAGTTTCCGCGTGGTCAACACCTCGTCCGACGCCTGCACGGTCGAGGGGGAGGGAGTCGTCGGCGCGTCCGCACAGGGTGCGGCGGACGTCGACCGCATAAACGTCCTCGACCACACGCCGGGCGACGAGGCGGAGGGTCTTCCCGACCCGGACGAGGCGCCCGACCAGCTGGTGCTGAGACCAGGGGAGGCGTACCTGGTGAGGTTCGCCTGGGTCCCGGAGGAGTGCCCCAGCAGTTCGCCGAGCCCGAAGTCCGCGGAGGGCGAGGGCCCCGGTGGCACCCAGGGCGGCAACAACGGCAGCACGGGCGGAGACGACGACGGCGGCAACGCCAACGGGAACGGCGGCAACGGAGGCGACGGCAGCTCCGGTGGCTCCGGGGACCCCGCCACGGGCGGTGGCGACAGCGGCGGCGGAGGCGAGGACGCCAGCGTCGTACTGACGCACACCCCGGACGTGGGCGACCCGGCCGCCGCGGACACCGAGCTCAAGGGCGCCTGCGCGGGCACGATCTACCGCACGGGAGTGCTGGCCGCCGAGTAGCACGGCCGGCCTGCCTCCTGCCCGCACCGCGGGACCCGGGCTGCCCGCACCGCGGGACCCTGACCGCTGCGGGCCCGCGGTGCGGGAGCCGGCCCGCCCCACGCACGGCGGTACGGACGCGCCCCGTACCGTTGGGGGCGTGTACCGGTTCCTGCTGACCCCGCGCTGGTGGGGGATCAACCTTTTCGCAGTGCTGGCGATTCCGTTCTGCCTGTTCATGGGCAGCTGGCAGCTGTCGCGCTTCGAGGCGCGCGTCGACAGCCATCAGGAGCACCGGAAGGCGGCGTCCGGGGCGGCTCGGGCCCAGCCGGCGCCGCTGTCGCGGCTGCTGCCCGTCGATGCGGAGACCAGCGGACGTACCGCCGAGGTCACCGGCCGCTTCGACACCCGGCACCCGCTGCTCGTACCGGACCGGACGCTGGACGGCGAGCAGGGCTTCTACGTGCTGTCGCTGCTGCGCACGGACGCCGGCGAGGACGCCGGCGAGGGCTCCGGCGAGGACGGCCAGGACAAGGGCGGCTCCGGCAAGGCGCTGCCCGTCGTACGGGGCTGGCTCCCCGGAGAAGCCGACCCGGACCGGGTGCCCGCCCCACCCCGCGGCGAGGTCGAGGTCACCGGTGCGCTGCAGGCCTCGGAGTCGCAGGGCAGTCCGGGTGTGCACGCCGCCGGCGGTCTCCCGGACGGCCAGCTCGGCATCATCAGCGCGGCTTCCCTGGTCAACGTGGTGCCGTACGACGTGCACGACGCGTGGATCACCGTGCAACGGCCGCCCGCCGGTTCGCAGTTGAGGCCGGTGCCGCCGGTTCAGCCCGACAACACCGGCCTCGACATGAAGGCGTTCCAGAACCTCGGCTACACGGCCGAGTGGTTCGTCTTCGCGGGTTTCGTGCTCTTCATGTGGTTCCGGCTGTTCCGCCGGGACGTGGAGCTGGCGAAGGACGCGGCGCTCGGCCTCATGCCGGAGCCTGCCGGCGGTCCCGCGGACCTTCCTGGCCCTTCGGGCCCGGGAGATGCCGGAGAGCAAAGTCGATCTCCAGCCTCAACTGCTTGATCCGTTCCTCCACGACGAGCGAGCCGTGCCCGGCGTCGTAGCGGTAGACCTCGTGCGGGATGTCGCGCTCCTCCAGCCGCCGCACGTAGTTCTCCACCTGCCGGATGGGGCAGCGCGGGTCGTTGACCCCGGCCGAGATGTAGACGGGTACGCGGACCCGGTCGACGTACGTGATGGGTGACGACGCCTCGAACCGCTCGGGGACCTCCTCGGGCGAGCCGCCGAGCAGCGTGCGGTCCATCGACTTCAGCGCCTCCATCTCGTCGTGGTAGGCGGTCACGTAGTCGGCAACGGGGACGGCGGCCAGGCCCAGCGCCCACGCGTCGGGCTGGGTGCCCAGGCCGAGGAGCGTGAGGTAGCCGCCCCAGGAACCGCCGCCCAGTACGAGCCGTTCGGGGTCGGCGAGGCCCGAGCTCACCGCCCACTCCCGCACCGCTGCGATGTCCTCCAGCTCGATCAGGCCGACGCGGTGCTTCAGGGCGTCGGTCCATTCACGTCCGTAGCCGGTGGAGCCGCGGTAGTTGACGCGTACGACGGCGAAACCGTGGTCGACCCACGCGGCGGGCTGCCCGGCGAAGGTGTCGCTGTCGTGCCAGGTGGGGCCGCCGTGCACGTCGAAGACGGTGGGGAAGGGGCCCTCGCCCGCGGGCTTCTGCACGAGGGCGTGGATCGTCCCGCCGGGCCCCTCGACCCAGGCGTCCTCGACGGGGACGGACGGAGGTGCCTGCATGCCGGGGGGATCGAGGACGACGCTTCCGGAGGCGGACCGTACGCGCGGCGGTTCGGCCGCCGAGGACCACAGGTATTCGACGCCTGCGCCCGCTGTTCCGCTCCCGTGGGACGCCGGGACGGGCCGCGCCGTCGCGTCGGACACGGAGCCGGGGGGCGTCTCGATCCGGCTCAGCGTCTCCGTGGCGATCTCGTACCGCCAGAGGTCGCTGCGTGCCTGGTGGCTGTGGGCGATCAGCAGGGCCTCGCCGTCGGGATACCAGTCGGCGCTCACGTCGCCCGGCAGGTCGATCGACAGGTCCGTCGTGGTGCCCGTGAGCGGTTCCCAGATGACCGGCTCCCAGCGGCCCCTGCGCTGGTGCGCGATGAGCAGGCGCTGGTCGCCCGCGACGGGCGCGAACCCGAGGACGGTCAGGCCGAGTTCCTTCGTCCCGCCCTCGCTGTCGTCGAGTTCGGCGACGGTGCTGCCGTCGTCCGGCCGGACCACGCGCAGCGCGGAGTGCATGGCGTCGCCGTGTTCGGTGTGCTCGACGACGAGCAGCGTCCCGTCGTGCGAGAGCCCGCCCACTCCGGCGGATTCGCGGTGGCGGTAGATCTCGACCGGCTCCTTGCCGGGGCGTGCGAGGTGGATCGTCGTGCCGTCCTCGTCGGTGGAGCGGCCGACGACGGCCGTTCCGTCCCGTCCGATGGCCAGCCCGGCGGGGAAGGACGGTTCGAGGCCGGGGACGGCGACCTCGTCCTCGCCGCCCTTGAACGGCTGCCGCATCCACACGCCGAACTCGTCACCGTCGGTGTCGGAGAACCACCAGATCTCCTCCCCGTCGGGCGTGAGCGTCCCGTCGGTGGTGCCGTTCGGCCGGTCCGTGGCCTGCCGGTGCTCGTCCGTGGCGCGGTCCCACGCGTAGAGCTCGAACGTCCCTGTCACGTTGGAGATGTACAGCGAGCGGTCGGGGGCGTCCTCGGCCCATTCGGGCAACGAGACCCGCGGCGCCCGGAAGCGCTTCTCCCAGTCCGGGACGGCACTCTCCGGCCTGGCATCCGTGTTCTGCGTCATGGGCCCATTCTCGCGCCGGGCGAGGCGCTGGACGGAGGGAGGGGTGGAGAGAGGGATGCGCCGTGAGTGAACGGCCCGTGCGGGCGCTGCGCGGGCGGGCACCGGAGCCGTTTCGGCAGCGGGCGTCGAGGACAAGCGCACGGCTACGGGGCAGCGTGCACGTACCGGCGGACGGAGGGTGTGAGATGACGGGAACATCGGGACGGCCCACGGCACGGCAGGGACAGGCGGAGCGCTCCGGGGGGACGGCGCAGCAGCGGTCCCGTACGGCCGGGGCGAGCCGGCGCGGGATGCTCGCCGCTTCGGCGGCGGCGGGCCTGGCTCTGTTCGGCGGCACGGGTTGCGGCACTTCCTCGACGTCGTCCGCCAGGTCCGGCTCCGAGCCCGGAGCGGGCTCCGGAGGCCGGAGCAGCGGGGCGACGTCGCCGTCCCCGCGCAGGACCAGGCGCCGGCCGCAACTGCCGCGCGGCGGCCGCGAGTTGTTCCCCCGCTACCGCATGGTCGGGTACTGCGGCCTGCCCGGCGCCGCCGCGCTGGGACGGCTGGGCAGCGGCGACCCGGACGGGCGGATACGCGAGTTGGAGAAGAAGGCGCGCGACTTCGACGACGGGCGCGAAGTCCTGCCCGTCCTGGAGCTGTTGGCGACAGTCGCCAACCCCACGCCGGGCCCGGACGGCAAGTACCGCACCAGGACACCGGAGAAGACCCTCCGCCGCTTCCACGAACTGGCCGGGGAGCACGAGGCGTTGCTGCTCCTGAACGTCCAGCCGGGACGCGCCGCGGCACTGGACGAGGTGAAGGCGCTGCACGACTGGCTCGTCCACCCCGACGTGGGCGTGGCCCTCGACCCGGAGTGGGACATGGGGTCCGGCCAGATACCCGGCGAGACCTACGGGCGTACGAGCGGGAAGGAACTCAACGACGTCGCCGACTACTTGGCGGGTCTGGTCGAGGAGCACGACCTGCCGCACAAGCCGCTCGTCTTCCATCAGGTCTCCACCTCGGTCGTCAGCGACGAGAAGGTCCTCAGGCCGGTGGACGGCGTCCCCGTGATCAAGTGCGCGGACGGGATCGGCTCCCCGGACCTCAAGCGCGCGACCTGGCGGCAGCTCGTCGACGGCATGCCGGAGGACCTGCACACCGGCTTCAAGCTCTTCTACGAGGAGGACACCGAGGGCAGCCGGCTGATGAAGCCCGAAGAGGTGCTCGCGCTCCGCCCGGCACCGGAGTACGTGGTGTACGAGTAGGGCGGCACGCGTGCCGTACGACGTCCGGCCGCCGTACGGCACGGTGATGAGCTCGACGGCGTGGCCGCACCGGGGTCCGTGAAGCGCCCACCGTGGCCGTCGTCGCGGCGGACGGCCACCGGGAGCCGTCCGCCGGATCGCGGCCCCGGACGTAGCGGACATCCCGTACGCCCCCGTAGCGTCTGCACATGCCGATGAACCGAGCACATCGCAGACTGTGCAGCTCCGAGAAGTGGGCCCGCGGCGTGCGCGAACGCCTGCTGCCCTGGGCGCTGGAGGACGTCGAACTGGGCGAGGACGTACTGGAGTTGGGCTCCGGTTACGGCGCGAACCTGCGCGTCCTCGTCGAACAGGTCCCCAGCCTCACCGCTGTGGAGATCGACGAGGGCACCGCGCGGCTGCTGGAGGAGAGCTGGGGCGACCGCGCGCGCATCCTGCACGCCGACGCCTCGGCGCTGCCGCTCCCGGACGCCGCGTTCTCGTCGGTCGTGTGCTTCACGATGCTGCACCACGTCCCCGCGAAGGCGACCCAGGACCAGATCTTCCGCGAGGCGTTCCGCGTGCTGCGCCCCGGCGGTGTCTTCGCGGGCAGTGACAGTCAGCCGAACCTCCGGTTCCGGCTGCTGCACATCGGGGACACCATGAACACCCTTGCTCCTGGGGAGCTTCCGGGACGGCTCGCGGCGGCGGGGTTCGCGGACGTCTCGGTCGACCGGCACCCGGAGAGCGGCGGCCTGCGCTTCCGCGGACGGCGGCCGGCGGACTCCTGACGACGGGCCGCGCGGGTCCGGCGGGTCCGGCGGGTCCGGCGGTACGGGACCCCGCCCCGCCCCCGTGTCCACGGCCCGTCAGCTTCCTTTTGTCCGAGGGGTGGACAGGTCTCCGCGCTGTCGATACTTTCAGCAAGTTCTTGCAACAAGCTGTGGGCAGGTCCTCACCGGCGCCTGAAACCGGTGGCGACGGTCCGCAGCGCAAGCGGCTGCCGGCGCGTGCGGCCCGAGCGACACCGACGGACGTGAAGGAGCCGCCGTGCCTACGCGCATGCCCCCACGCAGAACCCTCAAGTACCCGAAAGGCAGAGCGGCGTTCGCCGCCGTGCTGTGCGCGGCGCTCGCCCTGCCCGCCGGTGCGGGAGCCGCCGCACCGGCCGCCTCCGCCCCGGCGGAACGGGGTGCCCCCACCGCACCGTCCGCCGGCTCCCTTCCGGCGGCGGCCCCCGCCGCGAAAGGCGCTGCGGCGGAAGGCGCCGCCGCGCAGGGCCGCGCCGCGCAGGGCCTCGGCGCCACGTACGACGAGGCGGCGGGGACCATCGAGTTCAAGGTCTACTCCTCCCGGGCCACCCGCATAGACGTGTACCTCTACGACAAGGCCTCGGGCAGCCAGGAGAAGACCTCCCGGCAGCTCACGAAGGACGACGCCACCGACGTCTGGTCCGTCACCGTCGACGCCGGCGACCTCGAGCAGAGTCACGGCATCGCCGGCGCCGTCCACTACGGCTACCGCGCCTGGGGTCCCAACTGGCCCTACGACGACGCCTGGACGAAGGGTTCCGACGCCGGCTTCCGCAGCGACGTCGACGCCGAGGGCAACCGGTTCAACCCCAACAAGCTGCTCTTCGACCCGTACGCCCGCGAGCTCAGCCACGATCCCCGTACGCCCGGGCACGACACCGAGGACGTATACGCCACGGGCCCGCAGCACCGCACCGCCGACAGCGGGCCGCAGGCACCCAAGGGCATCGTGCTGCCCGAGGACGGCACCGGCACGGGCACGAAGCCGACCGGTGCGCTGAAGGACGACGTCCTGTACGAGGTGCACCTGCGCGGCCTGACGAAGAACGACGCCTCCGTCCCCGAGGACGAGCGCGGCACGTACAGGGGCGCGGCCCGCAAGGCCGGGGAACTCGCCGAACTGGGCGTCACCGCAGTGGAGTTCCTGCCGCTCCAGGAGAGCCAGAACGACGCCAACGACGCCGACCCCGAAAGCACCGCCGAGGACAACTACTGGGGTTACGAGACGCTCAACTTCTTCGCACCGGACCGCCGTTACGCTGCCGACCGGAGCCCGGGCGGCCCGACGCGCGAGTTCAAGGCGATGGTCAGGGCCTTCCACGACGCGGGCATCAAGGTGTTCGCGGACGTCGTCTACAACCACGCGGGCGAGGGCGGCCCTCACGACGAGAGCGACAAGAACACCTACAACCTGTTCTCCCAGCGCGGCCTGGACAATCCCGCCTACTACTCGCTGACCGCCGACCGGCAGAGCCCGGTCGACAACACCGGGGTGGGCGGCAACGTCAACACTCGTGGTGCGGCGGGCCGTCAGCTCATCCTGGACTCCCTGGCGTACTGGAAGGACTCGTTGGGAGTCGACGGATTCCGCTTCGACCTGGCGTCGGTGCTCGGCAACACCTGCGAACACGAGTGCTTCCGCTACGACAGGGACGACCCCGGCACCGCCCTGAGCGGGATCACCGAAGCCCTGCCACCGCGCCCCGCGGAGGGCGGCCCCGGCACCGACCTCGTCGCGGAGCCGTGGGCGCTCGGCGAAGGCACCTACCAGGTCGGCAACTTCCCCGCGGGCTGGGCCGAATGGAACGACCGTTTCCGCGACACCTTCCGCCGCGACCAGAACAGGCTGGGCAGCGAGGAGGTCACGCCCGGGCAGCTCGCCACCCGCCTCGCCGGATCGTCCGACCTGTACGGCGACGACGGACGTCACCCGTGGAACTCCGTCAACTTCATGGTCGCGCACGACGGTTTCACGCTCGCCGACCTCTACCGCTGCAACGACAAGGACAACAGTCAGGCGTGGCCGTACGGTCCGTCGGACGGCGGCTCGGACAACAACATCTCCTGGGACCAGGGCGGCGGCGCGGCAGCCCAACGCCAGGCGGCCCGCAACGGAATGGCCTTCCAGATGCTCTCGGCCGGGACGCCCATGATGACCGGCGGCGACGAGCACCTGCGCTCCTTGAAGTGCAACAACAACCCCTACAACCTCGACTCCGACGCCAACTGGCTGCAGCACGGCCCGGATGCCGACCAGAAGACGTTCCATGCCTTCACCCAGCGCATGATCGCCTTCCGCAAGGCGCACCCGTCGTTGCGGCCGTCCGGCTTCTACAGCGGGAGCGACGGCAACGGCAACGGCATGCCGCAGCTGAGCTGGCACACGCCCTCCGGCGGCGCCCCCGACGAGGCGTACTGGAGCGACCCGGACAAGCACGCTCTGGGATGGCGCGTCGACGGAACCGAACTGGGGGATCCGGCCGACGCCCTCTACGTCGCGTACAACGGCTGGTCGGAGGACGTGGAGTTCACGCTGCCGTCCCCGGGAGAGGGCAAGCAGTGGTACGTCGTGACGGACACCGACGCCGCCGCCGAAGGACCTGACCAGGTGGCGTCTCCCGGCTCCGAGAAGCTGCTCGGCGGAGAGGGCGCCGTCCGCTCCGTGCAGGGACGTTCGGCGCTCGTGCTGATCGCCAAGTAGCCCGGCGCCTGCCGTTCCGCGCCGCCCGGCTCCCCGGCTGCCCCTGCGCCGCCGGGGTTGCCGGGCTGCGCGGCCCTCCGTACGGTCGTCCGCATGGCACGAGCCGCCGCCCGCCCGACCCGGTTCCGGAAGCAGGGCTGTGCCCTCCTCGCCGCGGCTGCCCTCTCCGCAGCCGTCGGCTGCTCCGGGGAGCCCTCAAGGGGCGGCCCGTCGGAGAGCGGCTCCGGGAGCCGGGCCGAGCGCGACGCCGGGCAGAGCGACCAGCCGTCGGAGGACCCTTCGGCGGGCCCGGGGAAGAGCCCGCGGAACGGTCCGTACGAGGTGCGCACGCAGAGCGTCCAGAAGGGCGACGTGGACGGGGACTTCGGCAGCGCCACCGTCCACTACCCGGCCGACGGCAGCCGTGACTACGGCGTCATCGCCGCGTCCCCGGGACTGGGTGCCGACGAGTCCATGGTCAGGCCGTTCGGTGAACTGCTCGCCTCACACGGGTTCGTACTGATCACGTTCAACACGAAGACGCTGCAGGACACCCCGGCGCAGCGCGGCCGGCAACTGCTGCGCGCCCTCGACTACGCGGCCGAGCGCAGCGCCGCCGCCGACCGCGCCGACCCCGGGCGGCTCGGCGTGCTGGGCCACTCGATGGGCGGCGGAGGAGCCCTCCACGCGGCCTCGCGCAACCCGAAGATCAAGGCGGCGGTGCCGCTCACCCCGTACGCCGGGAAGGGCGACTGGTCGGGTGTCCCGGCCGCGACCCTCGTCATCGGCGGCAGCTCCGACGAGATCGCGCCGCCCTCCGACCACGCCGAGGTCTTCTACGACGGGCTGAGCGACGCGAAGGACAAGGCCTATCTGGAGCTGGAGGGCGACCACTTCGTGGCGACGCCGCCGGACGGGCTGGTCTCGCGGCAGATGGTCGCCTGGTTCAGGTACTTCGTCGGGGGCGACGCAGCGTCGGGCGAAGCCCTCTGTCCCGCGCCGCGGGAGGAGCGTGTCGTGGAGTCCCGTGACACCTGCCCGTACGAGCAGCCGGACGAATAGCAGGGCCGGGCTACTGGCAGGGCGGTCCGGGCAGCCGGACGATTAGCAGGGCCGGGCTACCGGCAGGGCGTCGGGCAGCCGGGCAGCCGGGCGAGAGGCGCACCCGGAGCGGTCAGTGCGTGAGGCCGGCGTTCTGGCTGGGCGGCAGCCCCGCACGGGCTTCGACCTCGTGGGGCCGGTAGGCACCGGGCCCGTTCCACTCCGCGAGCAGCACAGTGGCGTCGTCGTCCAGGTGTTCGTGGTGGTGGGCGAGGATCGTGCGCACCAGGCGGCGCAGCGTCTCGGGCACCGGAAGCCCGTCCGCGTGCTGCCGGATCAGGAAGTCCAGGAAGTTGGAGAGGCCGAACTCCTGCCCCGTGGGGCTGCGGGCCTCCGTGATGCCGTCGGTGTAGAAGACGATGCGGTCGCCGGGCTGAAGGGTCTCCCGGCACAGGTCCGCCGAGTAGGCGAAGGCGGTGCCGAGCGGGGGGCCGGGCGCGCACTCCAGCTGGGTGATCCACCGCGCTCCACGGATGACGACCGGCTGGTAGTGGCCGTGATTGACCCACGTCAGCTGACCGGTCCGGCTGTCCAGGTCGGCCAGAACGGCAGTGGCGAAGCGGTCCCCGTGGAACTGGCCGGCCAGCACACGGTCCACCTCCTCGGCCACCTCCCTCAGCCCTTTGCCCTCGCGCCTCCGGCTGCGGCAGGCGGCCATGGCGAGGTTCGCCGTGAGCCCGGCGGCGGTGTCGTGGCCCATCGCGTCGTAGATCGCCAGATGGACGACCTCGCCCGACGTGGCGTAGTCGAAGGCGTCGCCGCTGACCTCGTACGCGGGCTCCATCGCGGCGCCGATCACCACGCGGTCGTCGGCGTAGGTGCGCGGAGGCATGAGGGTCCACTGCATCTCTGCCGGTACGTTCATCGACTCGCTGCGCACCAGACGGGCATGGGCGTCGCTGTAGTGCCTCTTGCTGACGACGAGGAGCGCCACGAGCGCGGCCAGGGCCTTCATGCTCGCCCGGGTCTCGCGGTCGTCGGAGGCCGTACGCACCCGGAGGACCCCCAGCCGCTCGGTGCCGTCCAGCAGCGGTACCCACCACAGGATGCCGTCCCGGCCGCTCCCGGTCCCCCGGACGACGTCCCCGTGCTGGAACGCCCGCCCCGCGACTGTCCCCTCGACCGGCAGCTCCGAGTCCTCACCGTCGTGCCCCGCCTCCAGACCCGGTCCGAGCAGCAGACGCAGCACGCGTTCCTGTACGTCCGTCAGGTAGATCCGGACTCCGAGGAAGCCCACGTCCTCGGAGTGTTCGGCGACCCGCGGCGCCACCCGCTCCAGCGGCATCACATGACTGTCGAGCAGCAGCCTGCTCAGCAGACGGTCCCGTGCGCTCGACATCGCCGCATCCCTTCAGCCGCCGCCGTGACCGGCGCCCGACTTCATCATCGGACCCGCGGACGGGTTCCGCACGGCCGGGCAGCCGGCCGCGGTACGTGGTTCGCCGTCCCGGTACTGCTTGAACCCGCCGGCAGGTGGAAGGGGACCGCATGCAGAACCCGGAACCGGTGACGTCCCCTGTGAACCTCCGGGCACGAGCCGCGTCTTCATGACCAAGTCCCTCGTCTGACGGCTCGTTCACCCGCCCCCGCGGGAGTGTGATCCGGCCGCCGCTTCCCGGCGCCGGCGGCACGCCAGGCACAGCGCGGCGGTCGGCACCGCCAGAAGGCGCTCGCGTCCGAGCGGGCGGGAGCAGTCCGTGCAGAGTCCGAAGGTGCCCTCGCGCAGGCGGCCGAGTGCGGCGACGGTGCGGTCCAGCCGGACCTGTGCCTCCGCCGACCGGTCGCGCAACTGCTCCCTGGAGACGTTCTCCGCCCCGGCGTCGGCGGCGTCCAGAGCACAGTCCGCGCGCAGCTGCGCCTCGGCCTCCTCGGCCGCGTCGATCTCCAGCCGCAGCCTCTCCGACTCGGCGAGCAGCTCCGTGGCGACGGCCTCCCGCTCCCCGGGTGCGAGCCCGTCGTGCTCGCGACCCGCATCCTGCCCGCCCTGCCCGCCCTGCCTGTCCTGCCCGTCCTGCGCTTCCTGGCCGTCGCGCCGCACGTCACCCACGGCTCCTCCTCCCGTCCGCGCGACGGTGCTCCCTGCCCGCCGCACGGCCCGCGTACCCGGTACGCCCGGCGTACTCCGCAGGCCCGGGTGCGTCCGTGTACGCCCCCCTCAGCCGTTCACGCCGGTTCACGCCGGTTCAGCGGTCCGGGCCGGTTCAGCGGTCCGGGCTCCCACTCCGGGACCCCCGCGGCGGGCGGCGGCGCCCGCCTCCGGCGACCATCGGTGGATGCCCCGCCCGCTCGTCACCTTCGGCCACAGCACCGCCGCGCGCGACGCCCTGGCCGCGCTGCTCCGCGGCGCCGGCGTCGAAGCCGTGGTCGATGTCCGTACCGCGCCCGGCAGCCGGCACAACCCGGACGTCGCCCGCGGCGAGCTGGAGCGGTGGCTGCCGGAGTACGGGATCGACTACCGCTGGGAGAAGCGGCTCGGTGGTTTCCGGAACGTGCCGGACGACTCACCCGACGTGGTCTGGCAGAACAGCGCGTTCCGGGGCTACGCCGCCCACACCCGCACCCACGAGTTCGTCACGGCGGCGGACCGGCTGCTGACCGAGGCGGTCCGGACGAGGACGGCCGTCATGTGCAGCGAGGCCGTCTGGTGGCGGTGCCACCGCCGTCTCATCGCCGACTTCGCCGTGCTCGTCCGCGGTGTCCCGGTCCTGCACCTGATGCACGACGGTCGCCTGACCCCGCACACCCCGATGCGGGGCGCCCGCGTCCGGGACGACGGCCTGCTCGTCTACGACGACGAGGCCGGCGCCGCGTAGCCCCGAGCAGTCGGTTCGCGAACCGCCGGACAGCACACGGCCCGTGACGCCGAGAACGGAACCGGAGCCGCCGGACGAGGGGGATCAGGCCCGCCGTACCTGGCGTACGATCCGGGCAGGGACCGCGTCTCTCCCCTGAACTCTCGAAGCCCCCCCGGCACCGGAGAGACGCGCGCCGACGGACGTTCCCCGGGGATCAGATGCTCGAGCCGTACGAAGTGAAGACCGCTCTCGGGCTCCGGGAGGTCACCACGCCGTCGCGGGGAGCGGAGATCCGCGAGACGCGGCTGTGCGGCGACACCTGGACGGCTCCGGCGGAGGCCCTGGAGAACACCCTCCTCGTCGTACCGGACGACGCGCAGTGGCCGCTGCACGACCCGCGCGAGCGGCTCCGTACCCTCGCGAATCAGCAGACGGCAGGTGTGCTCGCCTCCCGGTACCAGGCCGGGCAACTGGCCGACGCGGCCGCCCACTCGGGCGCCCCGCCCATCCTCGCCCCGGCCCGCGGCGACCCCGGTACGGCCGAGCTCAAGGCCCGGCTGGACCGGCTCCTTTCGGAGGCCGCACGCGTCCACCGGGCACAGAAGAGGGCCGTGTCCCGGAAGGCCGTCCTGCTCCACACCCAGGAGCGCGGACCGGGCGGACTGCTGGACCTGCTGGAGGAACAGACCGCCGCCCGCGTCGTCCTCCTGGAACAGGACCCCAGGACAGGGGCGTGGGACGTCCTCCGCCAGGACCGGTCGAGCGGCGGACTGACCCCGGCGGAGCAGCAGACGCTGGACGGCGAGAGCGAGTTCCTGGCCCGGCTGACCGGACGCTCGGCCACGGCGAAGTTCACCACCGCCCACCACGCTGCTCTCGCGTACCGGATCGAATCGAGCAGCCCGCGTCCCCAGGTCCTCCTCGCGCTGCGGACCTCTCCCTGGCCACGACGTGTGATCAAGGTCCTCGAGAAGGCCGTGGAGAAGACCGAGTTCCTCATCCAGCGGCAGGATCTGCTGGCCAGCCAGTACGCCGTACGCGCCCAAGTGCTGCGCCACCTGCTCGACGGCAAGACCGCCCTGGCCGTACGCGACGCCTCGTCCCTCGGGCTGCCGGATCTGTGCGCCTCGCCCGCGGTGCAGGTCTGCGTCGTCGAAGCGGCACCGGGCGAACCTCTCGCCCCCCTGTCGGCCGCCGTCCAGGACGCACTGCGCGGTGACTGCCTCACCGTCGGCGACCCGGAGGACGAACGGCGCATCATCGTCCTCCGGCAGGCATGGTCGCCCGACGCGGACGAGAGCACCGCCGTCGAGCGGCTCCAGCCGCTCGTCGCGTCCGTCACCGGCCGCGCCACGGGTGTCAGCCGGCCCGTCCCGTGGCCCGCGACCGGAAAGGGAGTCGACCAGGCGTCGGGAGCCCTGCTCACCGCGCGGGGACGCCTGGACCGTGTCGCTGTGGGCCGGCTCGGCACCTCCCTCGCCGACGCCCTGCCGCCCGAGGCCGAACACTGGTCGCGTGCGCTGCTGAAGCCCCTCGACGCCAAGTACGACGCACCGGGACTCAGCCGGCTGCTGGAGCAGTGCCTGCGCACCCTCACCACGCCCACCCCCCGAAGTGATCCGCAGCGCAGGACCGCCCGCCGCCGCCTCCGTGCGGTCGCGGAGACGGCCGGCGTCGTGCGCCCCGGGGAACCGCTCACCCTCGCCGCCTCCGCCGTGCTCTACATCGCCATCCGGATACGTGCCCAGTGCCCGCCCACCGCCGTCGAGGGCGGAGTGCCCTCCCTGCGTTCCCTGCTGGCCACGCACCCCGCGCGTACGCACGCCGAACGCCTCTTCCACGGACTCACGCTCGGCAGCCGCAGTTTCCTCCGGACATGGCTGCTCCAGCACCAGGCGCACCAGGGCCGTACCGCCGAGGCCCTCGGCGTCGGCCGTAACCGGGTTGCCGAGCGCATCAAGAAGCTCGCCGCCGAACTCCCGCCCCGCTCCCTCACTCTGTCCCAGCCGGGAAGCTTCCGCTTCGAGCTCTACCTCGCACTGCTGGCCGCCGGGGACCACGCGCCGCTGCCCGACCCCACCGCGCAGCCGGACCTGCCGGCCGGCACGCGACCGCGCTACCCGCTGGCCGTCTCCGCCGGGGATCACCGGCTCAAGCGGGTCTCCGTGGCGAACGTCTACGACGAACTCCTCGGCGGCGACGCCGTGTACAGGGAGGACAGCGAGGTGGCCCGGCGGATCGAGCGTGTCTTCCCCGCCAGGCCCTGCGCCGTCGGCGTCCAGAACTTCCTCGGCCGTGCCCTCCGCGCCGTGGCGGGCGAGGGGGTCGACCAGTTCCTCGACATCGGGCCCGGCAACCCCACGGCTCCCGGCGGGCATGTGATCGCGCAGCAGCTCGTCCCGCACGCCCGGTACGTCGCGGTCGACAACGACGAACAGGTCCTCTCCCACTGGACGAACGCCCTGCGGGAAGAGCCCGGCACCCCGGAAGGCCGCGCCGCCTGCATGAGGGGCGACGCCACCCGTCCCGGTGAACTCCTCGCCCTGCCCGGCCTGTTCGCGACTGCCGGGGCCCCGGGCGTGCTGGACCCGGACCGGCCTGTCGGCGTCCTGCTCGGCGCTCTCCCGTCGTTCCTCGACGGCACGCGTACCCGTGAGATCGTCGGCCGCCTCATGGAGCCGCTCGCGAGCGGCAGTTGTGTCGTCATCGCGCACGCCACCGCCGACTTCACCGGCGACAGCATGCCCGAGTCCGCCAGGATCTGGGCCGACAGCGGCGTCACCGTCAACTTCACCGGCCGCGACGGTGTGGCGCAGCTCGTGGCGGGCCTCGACGTCCTCGACCCCGGCATCGTCGCGGCACCCCGCTGGCGGCCCGACCCGAGCACTCCCGCACCTCTCGACTCCGAGGTGGGCATGTACGCCGTCGTCGCGCGCAAGGGGTAGCGGTCCGCAAGGGGACGACCGATACTCCCCCTCGTCCACAGCGCTGGGAGGACGGCTTACCCGCGGCCGCGCACGTCCATCCGCGGGCCCGCCGCTCCGCCTGTGACCCACATGCACGGACCGTGGCCCACATGCACGGTGCAAAGCGGACACCCCGCGAACACCGCTTCGATGAGAACGACGCCCCGGCCTACCGGGCCGGGGGAGCCGCACCTAGCGTCATGAACGGCACAGGCCAACGGGCCGACAAGGGGGAGCCGTTGCGACGGGTGCGGCACGACTCGTGACGGGTGCCGCGAACCTCGGCACAACGGCATCGGCGCTCGGCAGTCTCTGCACCGGCTCCCGGCGCCGGGCCGGTCCGTACGCCTGCCCTCCCGGGGCGGCTGCCACACCGCCAGGGCACCAACAGCCGCCCCGGGCCCGTCTCTTCGCCTCTCCCTCACCCCCGCCCCGCCCCGGGGGACGGGGGTTTCCGCCCTTCGGTGAACGCCTCAGTCGGCCGTGGTGAGTTCCTCGATCCGGTGGAGGAAGTCCGGGTCGGGCAGGGGGAGTTCGACATCGTCGACGTATCCGACAGCGGCCGGCACGTACGCGATGACGGCCGTCGCCGCGGGGGAGAAGCGGGTGACCCCGTCCCGCAGCCCTTCGAGGAGCCGCAGAACGGCGGACAGATCCCGGCAGTTGGCGAACACGGGCGTCGCGGAGACGTCGTGATCGACGTTGGCCTGTCCGCGCCACAGCTCGGCCTCCTGCCCCTCACCGAGAGCCATGTGGTGCAGGTACAGGCAGCAGGCCGCCCCTCTGTCGCCCGCTCCGGCGGCGAACTGCCACCAGAAGCGGGCGCTGTCCTCCCGGTCGGCCAGGGAGAGGACACAGCCGAGCACCAGGGCGCCCTCCGGTTCGAGGAGCCGGTGGGCGAGGAAGGTCTGCAGCTTGTGCAGCTCCTGGCCCACGACGGTCTGGCACAGGCTCTTCAACTGCCGGTAGAAGCCCATCATGGGCATGGAGTCACGCTCGGCCGCCCGTACGGCCGCAGCACGGGCGGGCTCCATCTGGTCGTCGAAGTGCAGCGCGCCGTGGACCATGCGTTGCGTGATACGGGCCGTCAACCGTGCTTCGGCCTCGGTGAGTTCGGCGTCGCTGTACGCAACCGGATGCAGACGGGCCTTGGACAGAGCGCGTTCTGCAGGAGTGGTCATCGACGCTTCCCCCCTGTCGTTTCTGCTTCGAGTGCTTCCTGCAGGCGCCGGCGGGCGAAGCGGGCGGTGGAGCGTACCCCCGCCTCGGTGATGCCCAGCAGATCGGCGACGTCCTTCGCGGAGTAGCCGAGGCAGTACAGGACGATCACGTCGTGCTGCCGGCAGGGCAGCGTCTCGATGGCCTGGTAGATGGGCAGGACCTCCTCGAGCTCCCCGATCGGGTCGATCGCGAACCGCACGGCGTCCGCCTCGAAGGCGGCGGTGTCCACGACGGTCGGACGACGGCCGCGGGCACGCGCATGGTCGATGGTGCGGTTCTTCACCACCTTCCACGCGTACGCGTTGGGATGCTTCTGCTGCAGCACCGCGGGCCAGGCCATGTAGAGCTGCTCGAAGGCGTCGTCGACAGCGTCCTCCGCCTCGGCCCGGCTCCTGAGGTACAGCTCTGCCCACTGGATGTAGCGGCCGCGGTAGAGCTGGTGGAAGGCGCGGAAGTCTGCCGGGAGTTCAGTCATGGGGAGCACGCCGGTACGGCTGCCACGCTGCTGCCTCACCGCTCCCCTCCCTCGCGCCTGGCACCGCGGTGCAGCTCGTTGACACCCAAGCGGACGCCGGCGGCAGCGATGCGCCGCAGCAGAGCCACGGCGTCACCTCCGAAGACGCGGATGCACACAGTGGCCAGCAGTAGGTCTTGGGCGAGTTGATAGCTCGTCACGGGCCTCGGGGTTCCCCTCCAGTTGTGGCTGGCGAGCGCCACCCCCGCGCGCTCGGAAGAGCACGTCGTTGCGCTCTCTGGTCATATAAGCGTTCCGGGCAAACGAAACGTGCAACGGATGACCAGAAAACATCCGGAACGCACCGATCCAGCCACCGGACGGTTCAGAAGGCCCCAATGTCGGCCACCTGCAGAACGGGCAGTCACCCTCCTTCTGACGTGCCGGCGAAACCTTCAGGAGCCTTGCCAGGCACGGAGGTTGGAGAGGGAGCGGGCGAGGTCCGGCTCGTGGGCTGCGGGGTTTTCGGCTGCGAGGCGTCGCCGGATGGCTACGGCTTCTTCCTCGCGGGCCAGTGCCTCGTCGCGTCTGGCGACGTGCGCCAGCCGTACTCCCAGGTTGGAGAGGGAGCGGGCGAGGTCCGGTTCGTGGGCTGCGGGGTTTTCGGCTGCGAGGCGTCGCCGGATGGCTACGGCTTCTTCCTCGCAGGCCAGTGCCTCGTCGCGTCTGGCGACGTGCGCCAGCCGTACTCCCAGGTTGGAGAGGGAGCGGGCGAGGTCCGGTTCGTGGGCTGCGGGGTTTTCGGCTGCGAGGCGTCGCCGGATCGCTACGGCTTCTTCCTCGCAGGCCAGTGCCTCGTCACGTCTGCCGACATGACCGAGATGATTGCCGAGGTTCGACGACGATGTGGCGTAGTCCGCCTCGAAACGCACCGGGTCGGCAGCGGCGAGGCGCCGTCTGATGTCGATGGCCACCTCTTCAGTGGCGAGAGCTTCGGTGTGGCGGCCGACCTCCGCCAGCCGGACACCGAGATTGGACAGAGCCTGAGCCAACCCTGGCGCCTGGGCGTCGGGGGCCCTGCTGACGAGTCTCTGACGGATCCACACGGCCTCTTTCGCGCATTCGAGCGCCTCGTCGTACCTGCCCACCTGGGCCAGCCGGTTGCCGAGGTTCGAGAGCGACGCGGCCAGATCGGGTTCATGCGCCTCCGGGTCCTGTCCCACGAGACGTCGGCCGATTTCCACTGCGACCTCGGCAGCGCTCACCGCCTGCTGGTACATGCCCGCGTACGCCTGTCGTGTGGCGAGGGAGCTGTGCAGGCGGGCGCGTTCCGCCGGGTCGTCCGTGGCACGGAGGCGCGGGCTGATGAGCTTGCTGGTGATGGCGGCGATACCCGCGTCGAACTCCGCGTGCCGATGGTCCGGCAGACGGGCGACCACGTTCTCGAGCACGCCGGGCGACAGCTCCGGGACCTCCGTGAGCGCCGTGAGCGCCGATCCGCCCGCGTGCAGCATCAGTTCGGGATGCTGCCCGAGGAGCGGAGCAAGGTGTCGGGCGACGAGGTGAGGCCAGCGAGCCGAGGCGGCGATCAGGGTGGTGAGTGCCGGACGGGTCCACGGATACACACTTTCCTGGTCGGCCCCCGGTACGAGCAGGCGACGTATCGCATCGTCCGCCCAGGGGTCGGGCGGGTGCGCGAGATGATGGCCGGGCGTACTCAGGGCGACGAAGTCCTCGGCGAGCGGGTCGGGGTAGAGCGGCTCCAGTACGGCGCTCTCACGATCAGCGTCGGGCGGGAACAACAGAGCGTGTTCGTGGAGCACTTGACCGCTCAGGTCGGCAGCGCAGGCCTCGATCGCGCTGAGGGCGGCGACTCCTTCCTGGTGGGAAACCGCACCCGTGAGCGCCGCGGTGAAGACGGCCCGCGCCAGGACACTGTCGGACGTCTTGATTGCCCCGTTGGCGCACAGAGTCCGCCAGTGATCGCGTTCTCGGGACAGCAGGTAGGCGGAGACCGCCCCGGGGGCACTCATCGATGCCTCGTCCGTCTCTCCTCGGCAGCACCGGTCCACGGCCGCGAGAGCCGCCATGTGCACGGCCAGGACAGGACGAATTCCCGGGTGGTCGGAGAGAATCGCGGTGGGCAGCGGAACGTCCTGGGCCCCGGACACCCCCATCGCTTGCGCGAAGTGGTCACGTGCCTGGCAGTACAGTTCTTCGGAGCTCGTGGCCTGGTCCTCGATCAGGGACCGCAGGGCCAGCGACGTCGTGGCGACGTCCATCCGGTCCAGGCGATTGGCCAGAGCCTGCCACCACACACCGGCCGGCCGGGCGACCAGAAGGACTCTGGCTCTGCCGCCGTCGCGGCGTGCCGCCTCATGGAGGAACTCCAGCAGGTCGTCGACCGGCCACCTCTCCGCGTAGTCGGCCAGGTAGAGCACGTTCGATGTGGGTGCGTTCTGCTGCGTCGCCGACGCTGCTGTCACCGGAGGAGGGTCGCTCGCATGACGCGCCTGTAACACCTGCCAGCCGCCCGCCCGGCTCTGCTCCGCGAACTGGACGGCCAGGCGGGTCTTTCCCTGCCCGCCGGCGCCGTGCAGCAGCAGGACGGACATGACTGCGTCGTCGTCGCGCCAAGCTCTGAGCGCTCGAAGCTCGGTGGCACGTCCGGTGAAGGACACGAGTTGATGGCGGGCGTGGAGCAGCTTGGCCGGCTGAGCCCGGGCTTCCCGCACGGTCAGCCGTGCGGGGGCCGGCAGTTGAGCGTTCACGCGGTACTTCGGAGCCCCGATGTCGACACGTACGCCGCCTTCGGCGTGCGCGACCTGAACCACCGGCCCGTCCACGAACGAATGAGCCACCTGCTGCCCGGGCAGCATCCGCCCACCCGCGCGCATCGTCGCCGCGTCGGCGGACGCGTCACGCCGTCCGGGGAACCAACGGCTCCCCTCACCGGGCGGACCGCTCACGGCTCTTGGCGGATATCGACGTCACCCCGGGCGTCGCGGACTTGGTCGACCGACCCGTGGACTCCGCTGTTCGACACCGACTGCCCCTCCGCCGGGGGCGCAGCGGCGCCGGGACCGGGCGCCTGCGGAGGCGAAACGCCCGACCGGCCATGGCTGATGTGGACGTTGCCGGCGTTCTGGACCTGGGCGACTCCACCGCCGACTCGCGAACCTGTCACCGACTGGCCGGCAGGGGCACTCCGACGACGCAGACCCATGACGGAGATCACCAACCCTGCCAGGGCGACGAAGAGACCAAGGACACCGGCCCACTTGCTCGCGGCGTCCAGTCCGACGGACGCGAGATACCAGGCCAGGCTCCCGGTGGCCACAGCAGTGACCAGCCCCCCGCACCATGCCTGGACCCGCCCCGTCGTACGCGCCATGCCGCGATCGTCACACATCAGAACCGTGAGCGGCAGCGGGTCACCCGAAGTACGTCCGTATCGCTAGCCGATCGGCCCGAGCGCTGTCGCCACCCGGACTGCATCAGCCGACGCCGGTTCCAAATTTCGCACTGGCGCCGCTACTTGAGCATCCGCACGGAGATCACCGGACTTGCCGCGGCCGCGCAGCCGGGCGAAGCGCCGAGCTCTCCACCCGGACTGCGGAGCGGTCCTGCCGGACAGGCTTCACGCGCGCCGGATCTGCATCATGGCGACCCTCGCGTGGTGGCTGTCGACGTGCATGGGGACGGACTTGGTCCCGGTCAGCCGGATCTCGGTGCCGTTGGTGCCGGGAATCCAGGCGATCTGATCGATCCCGCGCCTGAACGCGCGCTTTTCGCGCTTCGGCAGGAGCAGCGGCATCGGGCTGCGATTCACGTCGCCGGTCCAGATCACCGGGTAGCCCTGCGAGTGCCAGTGGTCGAGCACGTCGTCACGGTGACTGCGGAAATGCTGTGCCCACATGCGGTCCCGCCAGGCCTCGTGGGAGTCCTCCTCGCCGTTCCACGCTCCCGCGACGTAGTGGGTGTTGACGAAGACGAACCTCAGCTGCGGATCGCTTGCCAGCTCCAGTACGGCCTCGGTGATGACGCGGTTCGGCGATACGCCGTCCTTTCCGCCATGGACACGCGTGAACCTGCGGTCGACGACGTTGAACTCCGTGGGAATCGACATCGGTACCCGATGAGCCGCTTTGTCGGTCTCGAACAGGTTCCGGAAGCCCTTGCCGAAGTGCTCGTTGATCCAGCGCCGCTCCCGGCCGTCGTCGTCCCCCTCGCCGATCTCCTGCCAGCCCACGAGCGGCTTGGCGAATCGGCCGCCTGTCTTCACCGCGTGACGGACATCGCGGATGGCCCGTTCCCGTTGACCGAGGTTCTTGCGTCCGATGTTGGCGGTGACGACCACGAGGCGCTTCCAGTCGACAGCCGCGCCGGCGCCGCCGGCGGCCGTCAGTGCTGCGCCTGCCCCGAGAACGGCGCCGCCTCCCAGCACGAGGGCGCGTCTTCTGCTGATCGATTCCATGGGTTTCCCTTCCACGCGGGGTGGATGACATGTGTGACGAGCTCTGAGTGTCCGGCCGATGGCCCGAGCGGGGCCCTTACTTCACCGCGAATCCGCCGTTGTGCCATGCGAAGGTGCCGGTGATGGGGTAGCGGGTCTTGTCCGAACGCTTGAACCAGTGGTAGACGGCCCGGTGGCTTCCGTTCTGAGCCTGGAAGATGTCCATTCCGCCAGGGCCTGTGTGGTTGCCGGGCAGTCCCCGCCACGGTCCGAGGCCTGCCTTCCCCTTGAAGCCGAAGTACGGCCGCTTCACACCGTTGCGCAACGGGGCACACTTGCTCCGCGGAATCGGCTTCGTGCCGCATTTGGCGATACCGGTCGCGTAGCGCGCGCTGTCCCAGGCGTTCGCCGAGTAGGCGAGATACCAGCTCTTGCCCACCTTGAACATCGACGGGTTCTCGACGATGTGGTTGTTGCCCTTGTTCTTCGCGCTGTCCCACGCGATGTCGTTGCTCGTGATCGCGGTACGGCGCGAGGAGAAGTTCTTGTCCGCCCATCCGTTCCCGCCGGCGCCGACGACGGAGACACCGCTCTCGATGCCTCGCGCGACCTGATCGTCGCGGTACGCGACGTACAACTGGCCGCCCGCGACGTACGGATTGGCGTCGATCACCCACCTGCCGCTCGCCGGGCAGGCCCACGGACGGTTTCCGCCGTCCTTGAACGGGCCGCTCGCATCCGTCGACCTCGCCAAGCCGATGCACTTCTGCTTCGAGCCCTTCTTGGACATCGTGTAGTACATCAGGTAGGCGCCCTTGTGCTTGACGACGCCGGGAGCCCACACCCCGCCCGACTTGTCCGCCCAGCCGCCTATGTTCTTCTTCGGCAGCGCGTCACCGACGGCGCAGTCGGCGATCCCGACGTCGTCGCCGGAGCCGTGGCGCAGCATCGGCACCTTGAAGGACTGCTTCGCGCCACCGCACTTCTTGCCCGCACTGCTGGTGCCGTAGGTGATGTAGTCGCCCTGGTCGGTCAGCACCGTGTCCGGGTCGGCCAGCTTGAACTTCGATGCGCTGCGCGTGGACGAGGAGTCGCTGTTCGCCGCGCCCCCGCCCGTACCGTCCGCAGTCACCGCAGCCGTGGCCCCCGCCACCGCTGAACTGGCGGCGAACACCGCCACTATGGCCGCCGCGACGAACTTGGCTCTCTTGTTGTCCATGATTCCCCGTCCCCCAGTAGCTGCGTACGCCCGCTGACCCCCGCACACTGCGAGGCCGAAGCCGGCCGGCCACGTGAGATTCGCAATTCGTCACCAGGTCGTGATCGGAACCCGCAATTGAAGTGAGTGGACATACAAAGCCGATACATTCCGGCCGAGCGAATCGGATCGCGCCATGACCGCCGGGACGGGCGCGACACGTGCGGCGGCGCACGACGGGACGCCGGCGTGGACGGCCTCCGCCGACAGCGGCCACGAACCCCGACCCCGGCCGGCCCTGCGGCCGCGCTCCCCTGTGCTCGCGCTCGCTGCACTGCAGAGAGCGTGCGGTGCGCGTTGGTCTGGCGTGTCCTTAGGAGCTCCTCAGCGCGAGATCTTCTCTCCCGGGGGAGAGGTGGTCCTGCTGGAGCCGCCACAGAGCACTTGTTGACTCGTTGGCTCAGGTGGGAAGCCCAGCCGTACAACCCCCTGGTACTCGCGGCGGTCACACAGTTACCACTTCCTCGTCAAATGGCCGATATGGACGGAGAGTTGCAGATGAGCCAGTTACCACCGGTTTGGGGGCCGCAACCTCCTCACGGACCTGCGTCACCCCCACCGAACCGGATGCGCCGACGCGGCAAGTTCTGGCTCGCCATTGCCATCGTGTGGTTTGCGACCTTCAGCTGCACCGCCATGATCCCGTCCGAGGGCGCGAGCGACGCCAAGACGCCGGCACCCGCCGCGACCGCTACCGCCACCATTACCGCCACGCCCACCACCGATGCGAAGCCCGCTCCCACCGTCACCGAGACCAGGAAGGTCAGCGTCAAGGTGACCGAGACCGTGACGGCAGACCCCAGTTCGGCTGACGACGCGGACAGCGATACAGGAGGGGGTAGCACCTACTACGACAACTGTGCGGACGCTCGCGCTCACGGAGCCGCACCTGTCCGCCGGGGTCAACCCGGCTACGGCCGACACCTCGACCGTGATGGAGACGGCGTCGGCTGCGACTAGCGTCGTCCTTTTGCTCGCTCGGGGGCCGATGCCTCGGGAAGCCCTGCACGACGGCTTTCAACAGCGGCCAACCCGTCGGGGCCGCTCGGGCAAGGCGTGATCTCAAGGGTCACCCGCAGCTCAAGCCTGTTTTTCGGATGGCGGACCTGCACCGCCTCGCCCACCGCACCACGCGCGCAGTGGGAGGGTCGGCGCTCCGGGCGCCTCGGCCGCGGACGCATAGAATCCTGGGGCGCTCATGAGGGCGTCCGACCGCAGCGGTGTACCGAAGGGTGAGGGATGCCGAGGAAACCCGCCGGGGAATCCGACGGTTCAGCAGGGGAGTTCGCGGATTCCCGGGGCGCCCCCGCCGGAGACCGTGACGGCGAACTCGCCACGATCGGGACGACCGTCCGGTCGACGCGGCGCCTGATGGGTATGACCGTCGAAGCACTCGCGTCCCGCGCGGGCGTGAGCACCGGCGCGCTGAGCCAGCTCGAACGCGGTCAGGGCAATCCCTCCCTCCAGACGCTGCAGCGTCTGGCCACCGCACTCAGCATCCCGCTGGTGCAGTTGCTCCAGGGAGCGGCCGAGCCCGAGCACCACGTCGTCCGCGCCGGTCACGGGCCCCGGCTGCCCGCGCCGAGCGATGACACACGCGACTCGCAGGTGCTGCGCGAGCTGCTGACCCCGTCGGGCGGACGGCTGCAAGTGATCCGGAGCGAGGTGCCCCCGGGGTTCAGCAATGAGGGGCGTTCCTATCGCCACCTGGGTCAGGAGTGCGTCGTCGTGCTGTCGGGCCGGCTCAGGGTGAGCATCGGCCAGGAGATCGTCGACCTGTCGCAGGGCGACACGATCACCTACGACTGCACAGCAGCCCACTGGTGGGCCAACCCCGGAACGGAGACCACCGTGGTGCTCGGAGCGGTCACTCCCCTGGCCTTCTGACCGGCCGTCACGGGTTGGGGCCCGTTCGGCAGCGACCACGCCGAACAGGCCGTACGGCAGGCCCTGTTCGGGCTATCGCAGCGGACCACCGGCAGGCGGCGCCGCCTTCAGAGGCCACGTCGGGACGGGTCCGCCGCGCCTGTGAAGACGTCGTGCAGCGCGAGGAGGCGGCGCAACTCGCCGACAGGGTCGCCGTGATCGTCCACCCGCAGGTCGACACGGGCCGTGCTGCGGAGGCTGCCGTCGTCGGCCGGGCCGACGACGCGCAGGGCGGCGCTCTGCCTGCCGCGACGGTCCCCACCGGCTTCCTCGCCGCTGGCGAGCGCCGCGAGCAGACGATGGGGGAGCGCGCCGACCGAGGCCAGGAAGGTGTCCAACAGGGCGCTGAGAACCGGCGTTCCGCTCAGGCAGTTCCCGGCGGCCACGCATCCGGGACCGAGGAGATGTCCGGCGGCGCCCGTGCAGTCGGGGCCGGTCCACGCAGCGGCGTCACCCGTCGAACCGAGCACCGCGAGCTGTCGCCGTGAACGCCCCGGGTCGGAGGAGATCAGGCGCTCGACCGTCTGAGCCGCGTCGAGACCCGCACGCAGTTGCGTGATCCCACGCTCGGCGAACGCCGTGTTGGTGTGGGCCTGCGTCACGAGGGCGCCCGCGTCCGCGGCCACGGCGGGTACGGAGGCGCCCACGGCGAGGGACTTCGAGGCGGTGACGACGCCGAAACTTCCGTCATCGTCCCGTACCACCAGGGAATAGGTCACATGTCTTCCTGTCCGAACGGCCGGGCTGCTGCCCGGGTCAACTCCGAGTAACGGTTACGGGCAGTGTCTTGACCTCACTCGCCGAGGTTCGTAACGTGCCCGCCGTGCTTCGTCATAATGACGCAGCTTCATCATAATGATGAAGCCTGCCGACGACCATCCGACCGAAGCGGGGGAGGCAAGGCGTGGGACGGCTGAGCCGATGGGCAGGTGCCGCACTCGTATCGGTCCTGCTCGGCGCGTGTTCACCCGGAACGGGAGTGGACCGCGGCCTGAGCAAGGACGGCTCCGGCGTCGTGGCCGCGATCGCCGGCGAGCCCGACCAGCTCGACCCGCACCGCACCTCGGCGTACTTCTCCTTCCAGGTCCTGGAGAACACCTTCGACACCCTGGTCGAGCCGGACCGGAACCTGGACATGAAACCGGCGCTGGCCGAGCGCTGGAAGGTCAGCGAGGACCGCCTCACCTGGACGTTCACCCTCCGCGAGGGCGTCACCTGGCACGACGGCTCCGACTTCGGCGCGGACGACGTCGTCTACTCCTACCGGCGCATCATCGACAAGAAGCTGGGGAACGCCTGGCGATTCGACGGCGTCAAGGACATCTCGGCTCCGGACGATTCGACCGTCGTGCTCGAGCTCGACAGGCCCATGTACAACCTGCTCTCCAGGATCGGCGGCCACAAAGGGCTCGCCGTCGTCAACAAGAAGAACGTCGAGAGCGGAAAGATCAAGACGCATCCGGTCGGCACCGGGCCCTTCTCCTTCGACGACTACAACCCCGGCGAGTCGGTCAGGCTGAAGGCCAACCCGCACTGGTGGGGCGGCACTCCGAAGATCCCGTCGCTGACCTTCCGGTTCATACCCGAGCCCACGACGGCCCTCGCGGACCTGGAAGCCGGTGAGATCAACTGGACCGACAACATCCCGCCCCAGCAGGTCGAGCGAGTCGCACAGAACCAGGACCTCGAGCTCGACAGGGCCGTGGGCAACGACTACTGGTATCTGGCGGCCAACCAGGACCGCCGGCCCTTCGACGACCCGCGAGTCAGGAAGGCCATCGCCTACGGCATCGACCGCAAGGCCATCGTCCAGGCGACGCAGTACGGCAACGCGACCGTGAACCAGCTGGCCGTACCGAAGACCAACCCCTGGTACACCGCGTACTCCCCGTACTCGCACAACACGCGCCGGGCGGCCAAGTTGCTCGCTGCGGCGGGCGTACGTGACCTGACGATCGACATGCTGGTCACCAAGGAGTACCCGGAGACCATCATCACGGGGCAGGTGATCGCGTCCCAGCTCGAGAAGATCGGGATCACCGTCAGGCCCCGCGAGGTCGACTTCGCCACCTGGCTGGACAAGCAGGGCAAGGGCGAATACGACATGCTGATGCTCGGCTGGCTCGGCAATCTGGACGCCGAGGACTTCTACTACGCCCAGCACCACTCCAAGGGGAACTTCAACTTCCAGAAGTACGCGAACCCCGAGGTCGACCAACTGCTGGAGGCGGGTCAGGAGGAGACCGGCGAGAAGGCCCGCAAGGACCATTACGCCGAAGCGGCCCGGAAGATCGCCGACGACGCGAGCTACATCTATCTCTACAACCCCGACGTCGTGCAGGCGTGGGCACCGCAGTTGGAGGGATACGAGGTCCGCAGCGACGGCGCCATCCGTTTCCGCGACGTGAGGCTGGCCGACTGATGCTGCGCTTCTCTCTGGCCCGTGCCGGGCACGCCGTGGTCGTCCTGCTGGGGGTGACGGTCGTCGTCTTCGCCCTGGTGCATCTGGTGCCGGGTGACCCGGTGCGGGTCGCTCTGGGCACGCAGTACACGCCCGAGTCCTACGAGGCGCTGCGTACGGCTTCGGGACTCGACCGGCCGCTCGTCAGCCAGTACTTCCACTACGTGGGCAGTGCGCTCACCGGTGATCTGGGCGTGAGTTTCCGCACGGGGGAACCGGTCACGCTCGTGTTGCTCGGACGTCTTCCGGCGACGCTTTCCCTGGCTTTCGCGGCGATGGTCATCGCCGTGGGGATCGCGTTTCCCCTGGGCGTCTACGCGGCGACGCATCAGGGGAGGGTCAGCGACACGATCGTGCGCGTCGTGAGCCAGTTCGGGGTCTCCGTACCCGACTTCTGGCTCGGCATCCTGTTCGTCCTGCTGTTCTCGAGCACGCTGGGATGGCTGCCGCCGTCCGGTTACGTGCCGCTGACCGAGGACCCCCTCGGCTGGCTGTCCAGGGTGATCATGCCTGCGACGGCGGTGGGCCTCGTCTCCGGAGCGATCATCACGCGCTTCGTCCGCAGCGCCGTCCTCGAATCCCTCGGCTCCGAACACGCGCGCACCGCCCGCGCCAAGGGCCTGCGGCGCCGCATCGTGAGAAGGCGGCATGTGGTCCGCAACGCGATGGTCCCCGTCATCACCGTGATCGGCGTGCAGGCGGCGATCCTGATGGGCGGGGTCATCGTCATCGAAGTGGTCTTCGCCTGGCCCGGGTTGGGGCGGCTGACGTTCGACGCCGTCTCAGCACGGGACTATCCCGTCGTGCAGGGGGCGGTGCTGCTGGTCGCGGCGCTGTTCCTGCTCGTCAGCATGGCCGTCGACCTGCTGTACGCGCGAATCGACCCGAGGATATCGATCCGATGAGCGCCCGTCCGTTCTCCGCGTGGAGTCATCTGCTGCGGCGCCCCGTGTCGGCTGCCGGCCTCGGTGTCGTGGCCCTGCTCGTGGTTCTCGCCTTCCTGGGCCCGCAACTCGCGCCCTACGGCCCGAACGCCGTCGACGTCACCCGTGCCCTGCAACCACCGAGCCCGGAGCACTGGTTCGGCACCGACGACCTGGGACGGGACGTCCTGAGCCGGGTCGTCCTCGCCGCCAGGGTGTCCCTGCAGGTCAGCCTGATCAGTGTGAGCATCGCGCTGGTCGCCGG
The DNA here is from genome assembly GCF_042653885.1 of Streptomyces ovatisporus. Taxonomy (NCBI): domain Bacteria; kingdom Bacillati; phylum Actinomycetota; class Actinomycetes; order Kitasatosporales; family Streptomycetaceae; genus Streptomyces; species Streptomyces ovatisporus. The sequence goes on along the minus strand of NZ_JBHSFH010000007.1, from coordinate 165,645 downwards.
CGTGGCGCTCGGTCTGGTCGCCGGCTACTTCCGGGGATGGGCCGACGCCGTGATCATGCGCGTCGTCGATGTGGTCTTCGCGTTCCCGATCATGCTCCTGGCCATCGCGGTCGTCGCCGTGCTCGGGCCCGGCGTGACCACCGCGACGGTTGCGATCGGCGTGGTGTACGTACCGGTCTTCGCCCGGGTCACCCGCGCGAGTGCGCTGGCAGTGCGCGAGGAGCCGTATGTGAAGGCCGCCGCCGGCATCGGCGCCGGGCCGCTGCGCATCATTCGCACCCACGTACTGCCCAACGTCTCGGCGCCGGTCATCGTCCAGACCTCGCTCAGCCTGGCGTTCGCGATCCTCTCGGAGGCGGCGCTGTCCTTCCTCGGCCTCGGTGTGCAGCCGCCGCAACCGTCCTGGGGACGGATGCTCTTCGACGGCAAGGGCTTCACCGACGCCTGGTGGATGAGCGTCTTCCCGGGGCTCGCCATCTTCGTCACGGTGCTTGCGTTCAACCTCGTGGGAGACGGGCTGCGCGACGTGCTCGACCCCCGGCAGCGGTCCGTCATCGAGTCCAGGAGGGGCCGATGAACGCACCCGGTTTCGCCGTGCGTGACCTCACGGTCGTACTCGGCCGGGGCAGACGCGCGGCCCGCGTCGTACGGGGGGTGTCGTGGTCCGTCGAAGCGGGACGGACACTCGGCGTGGTCGGGGAGTCCGGCTCGGGGAAGTCGATGACGGTGCTCGCCTCGGCAGGGCTCGTCCCACCGCCGGCGACCGTCACCGGCAGCGCGCTGCTCGGCGGCCGGGACCTGCTGACGCTGTCCCGGCGTGAGCTCGAAGGCATACGGGGCCGGCGGCTCGGATTCGTCTTCCAGGACCCGATGACGTCGCTCAACCCGCTTCTCACAGTCGAACGGCAGATCACCGAGGGCATCGAGGAACATCTCGGCGCCACCCGGCGCGCCGCCCGCGACCGTGCGCGTGAGCTCCTCGAGACGGTCGGCATCCCCGACCCCGACCGCCGACTGGACGCCTATCCCCACCAGTTGTCCGGGGGGATGCGGCAGCGGGTGATGATCGCGATCGCGCTGTCCTGCGGACCGGACGTCCTCGTGGCGGACGAGCCGACGACGGCACTGGACGTCACGACGCAGGCGCAGATCCTGGACCTCGTGCGCGAACGGCAGGAGCGCACGGGCATGGCGGTGGTCTGGATCAGCCACGACCTCGCCGTGGTGGGCGGGCTCGCCGACGACGTCGTGGTGATGTACGGCGGACAGGTGGTCGAGCAGGCACCGGTCGAGACCCTGCACAGCGCGCCCGCACATCCCTACACACGTGGCCTGCTGGGAGCACGTCCCGTCCTCGGCAGGCGACGCGAACAGCTCACCGCCATTCCGGGCACACCGCCCGACCCGCGTGAACTGCCGCCCGGCTGCGTCTTCTTCGACCGCTGTCCCGTCAAGGGAGACCCGCGGTGCGAGACCGAGGTCCCGGATCTCGTGGAGGTCGGGCGCGGCCACTACGCTCGCACGTTCTGCCCGGAGGACCAGTGAGTAGCGAACCAGGCCCGGGCACGGCCCGGGGCACCCGATCGGAACCGCTGCTGGACGTACGGAACCTGTGCGTACGGTTCCCGGGCCCGCGGGAGGGACGTCACCGGTCGTGGGTGCACGCGGTCGAGGACGTGTCCTTCGCCGTCGAGCGTGGCCGGACGCTGGGTCTGGTGGGCGAATCAGGGTCCGGCAAGTCGACGATCGGCAACGCGCTGACCCGTCTGGTCAAGCCCACGTCGGGAACGGTTCACCTCGACGGCCAAGACGTACTGGCAGCGCGAGGTGCCGCTGCGCGCGAGCTGCGACGACGGATCGCCATGGTCTTCCAGGACCCGTACGCCTCGCTCGACCCGAGGCGCACCGCCGGTGCGACCGTGCGGGAGCCCATGGACGTGCACCGGATGCATTCCGGACGCGCCGGGCGCAACCGCAGAGTGGCCGAACTCCTCGACCTCGTAGGGCTCGTACCGCGGACCGCCGCCCGGTACCCGCACGAACTCTCCGGCGGGCAGCGCCAGCGCGTGAGCATCGCACGCGCGCTGGCTGCGGAGCCGGACCTGATCGTCCTGGACGAATCGACCGCTTCCCTCGACGTCTCGGTACAGGCCCAGATCATGAACCTGCTCCGGGAGTTGCAGGGCGAACTCGGGCTGACCTACCTGTTCGTCTCCCATGACCTCGCCGCTGTCGAGCACATGAGCCACCGCGTCGTCGTGATGTACCTCGGCCGTCTCATGGAGACAGGCCCCACGGACCATCTCTACGCCCGGCCTGCGCACCCGTACACGCAGGCGCTCATGTCCGCGGTACCCGACACGGACCCGGCAACGGAGAAGGACCGTGAGCGGATCCTGCTCGGCGGCGACCCGCCCAGCCCACTCGATCCGCCGTCCGGCTGCGTGTTCCGCACCCGCTGTCCCATGGCGGCCGACGAATGCGCCGAACCAGTCCCGCAGACCACCGTCTCCGACAACCACGTCGCCTGGTGCGTACGTACCGGCGACTCGCTGTCGCCGGAGCGGCTCCGCCGCTTCGTGCACTGACCGGCAGCCGGCACGGGGTCTCCGGCCCAGAAGGGAGCACCGATTGAACAAGCCCGGCACCGGGAGGAGTTCGGGCGGCCGATCCCAGCACCCCGTCGCGGAGTCATGCGCAACGCGTGGCCCGGGAGCCGCCGGGCGGTCGTTCTTCGGCCTGGCGGCCGAGCCGCGACTCCACGGCGTGTCAGGGGCGACGACGGCTCATCAGAGCCCATGAGCGCCACAACCCACAGACCGGCGCTGGACGCCGGCCGAAGAGAGGAAGACGAATGGCAGGACGCCACCGTCGTCCATCAGAATCATTTCACCGTGGTTTGTCCAGATCTATCGGAAAGCGCAGCGGCATTGTCATCGCGGGTGCCTTCGTAGCGAGTGTCGTGGCAACCGGGTCGGCAGCCGCGGACCCCGGGCCCGGGCCCGGGCCCGACTCGAGTACGACTGCACCGGCACCGGGTCCGGCCGATGCCCCGGCTTCGGATGGCCCGGCACCGGGTCCGGGTCCGGCCGACGGCCCGGGTACGGCTCATGGTCCGGGTCCGGCTCCGGGTCCGGTCGATGCTCCGGGTCCGGTCGACGCACCGGCGCCGCCGCCTGCCGATGCCCCGGCCCCGGCTCCAGGTCCGGTCGACGCTCCGGCTCCAGGTCCGGCCGATGCCCCGGGTCCGGCTCATGACCCGGGCCCGGCACCAGGTCCTGCACCGGGTCCGGCGCCTGTTGAGGAGCCGGAGCGGCATGCTGCCGATGGTCTCCCGGATGTTGCACCTGCACCGGGTCCGGCGCCTGTTGAGGAGCCGGAGCGGCATGCTGCCGACGGTCTCCCGGACGATGCCCCGGCACCGCCACCGGCGCCTGCCGACGCTCCGGCACCAGCACCGGCTCCGGACGATGCACCTGCACCGGCACCCGGTCCGGCCGACGCACCGGCACCGCCACCTGCTGATGCCCCCGCCCCGGCACCGGGCCCGGCCGACGCACCTGCACCGGCACCCGGTCCGGCCGACGCTCCGGCCCCGCCACCGGCCGACGCTCCGGCCCCGCCCAACTTCGACCCGGCAAACCCGGCGAACTACACCCCCGGCCGGAACGGGGAGATCTCACAGGTCGTCATCCACGTCACGCAGGGCAGCTACGACAGCACGATCAACTGGTTCAAGAACCCGGAGGCCGAGGTCAGCGCCCACTACGTGGTGCGTTCCGCCGACGGCGAGGTGACCCAGATGGTCGACGACAGCGACACCGCCTGGCACGTCGGTAACGGCAACCCCACAGCGATCGGCATCGAGCACGAGGGCTTCGTCGACGATCCGTCGTACTTCACCGAGGAGATGTACCGCTCCTCGGCCGCACTGACGAGAAGCCTGGCCGACAAGTACGGCATCCCGAGGGACCGCGAGCACATCGTCGGCCACGCCGAGGTCCCCGGTAACGACCACACAGACCCCGGCCCGAACTGGGACTGGGACAAGTACATGCGTTACGTGAACGAATGATCGCGCGACGGGAGGCGCGTCAGCTCTGAAAGAGGGAGTGACTCGGTGGCTCAGCAGGACGCTGAGCCACCGGGGCGCATCATCACCCTCATCGTGTGGGAGTGAACTCTCCCATTCGCAGCGGTACTTGAGGGAGATCTTGCGTCGCCGGAACGGCTACCAAGCTGACCTGACCGGCCATCAATCGAGCAATCGAGTACCGGCGGTTCTTCGACCGAGCGACCAAGCCGCAACTCCGCAGCATGTCAGTGGCGATGTACGGCTCATCGGACTCCGTAGGCGCAGCCTTCGGACCAGAGCCGGACTCGCGGGCCGAGAAAGGAACATGAATGACAGCACGTACCAACCGCCATTCACCGGCAGCTCATCGTGGGCTGTCGTCACGTTCTGCGGCAAAGCGCAGTGCCATCATCATGGCCGGTGCCGTCGTCGCGAGTGTCGTGGCCGCCGCGCCGGCAGCCGCGGATACCGGGTCCGGGCCCGGCTCGAGCGTGAGTGCTCAGGGAAGCGTCCGATCAAGCACCAAGGCGACCCCGGGGACTGTCAGCCGGAGCAACGTCGACTCGTCCACGCGGGACTCGGCTTCCCCGCAAACCCGGGTACCTTCCGGGAATCGAGCGTGCGATTGCGAGACGTCGGCCCCCGACTCGGGCGTGAGCGCCCAGCAGACCACGGCGCGGCACGACCGTGACAGGTCGACCACGATCACGTCGTCACACGACGCGGCGCGGACGAGCAACACCCAGATCGTCGTTCGGAACAACGATGACGGGTCAAGGACGGTGTCCACTCAGCACGGCACCAGCACCTTCGACGCGCCCCCGCCACCACCGCCACAGGCACCGCCGGAGGGCGCCGGTGATCCGGCACCGCCACCGGCGCAGGCACCGCCGGAGGGCGCCGGTGATCCGGCACCGCCACCGGCGCAGGCACCGCCGGAGGGCGCCGGTGATCCGGCACCGCCACCGGCGCAGGCACCGCCGGAGAACGCCGGTGATCCGGCACCACCGCCACCGGCGCCAGTCGAGGAGCCGGAGCGCCACGCAGCCGACGGGCTCCCGGCGGATGAATACACCCTGGAGGACCTGCATGAGGACATCAAAGAAATCAACGGGGCGCTGCTCCCCAAAACGCCCAGTCAGGTTGGACTCCCGTTGAAGGGCGCCGAGTTTGCGACGAACCCTCGCCTCAACGAGGGGCTCGGCGAGGCGATCAGCGAAGAGGGCGCCACTCCGGGATATCCAGGTTCGTTCCCCACCGGCTAGGAGCATTTGCTCCTGACGCAACCGATGCCCTGCGCATCAGGAAGGTTCCCGCGCCCTCGGGCCCGACGGGAGATCGGTACCACCTCCTCCTGCCGTCCAGGGGCAGATCCCCGCGCGTGGGGACCTGCCCCCGGACGGCTTCGTCACAGCTCCGGAGTCCCTGTCGTCCCCGCAAGTGCAGGCATCTTCCTGCACGCGGACGCACGCGCGTGCGCATAGCTGCCGGACTGGCCCGTCGTCGCCGACGGCATCACGGGTCCGTTCACCAATCCGGACGGGTTCGTCTGGGAGGCCACGGCTTCCGTAAGGGACGGCGACCGCTGACGGTCTCAGCGGCGCAGGTATTGCTGTACGGCCTCGGCGAGGTCGCGCCGCCAGGCATTGAGACGGGCCGCGCGGCGGGCGTTGACCGCGCAGAAGTGGGACGAGCCGTCACGCAGTACGACCGTGACGGTCAGATACGTGCGGTCGGCGGTGCCGATGGTGACGTCGGCGATCTCGACCCAGGCGAACTCGGCCTCCGTCTCTGCCCGATCGAGGTCCTGGCCGTTCTCGATCTCGTCGAGCCGGCGCCAGCGCTGCTCCAGAAGAAGCACCACGCCGTCGGCGTCGACAACGACGGCGGTGTCCGCGTCCGCGGCCATGAACGCCTCGCCTGCCTCGCTCGCCTCGTCCTCCGATGCGTGAACGAGCGGCGTAGGGGCGGCCCTCGGCGGCCTCGGAGCGTCCGGCCGCGTCGGTGCATACGGTGACGGTGGCGCCGGAGGCTGCGGGGACGAGGACGGGTATGGCAGCTCCGGAGACGATGCCCGTGGCGGCGGAGGCTGCGGGGACGACAGCAGCGCCACCCGCGGATCAGTGCTGCCGGGCCGTTCACCACCCTCCGTGCGGCCCGCCAACTCCTCGAACCAGTCCAGGAGCCGGGCCGTGCCGGGGCGCTGTGAAGGCTCCTTGTCCAGGCAGGCCGCCGCCACATCCCGTACCCCGTCCGGCAGGGCACTCAGATCCGGCGCCTCGTGCACGGAGCGGTACATCAGCGACATCGGCGTCCCCGTCCCGAACGCCCTGCCGCCCGCCGCCGCCGTGAGCACGGCCCCGAGCGCGAACACATCTGCCATGCCCGTGACTTCGCCGCCCGTCGCCTGCTCGGGAGCCAGGTACCCCGGCGTGCCGAAGGCGTGGTTGGTAGCGGTCAGACGGGTGGAGTCGACCGCACGCGCGATGCCGAAGTCGATGACCCGGGGGCCGTCGTCGGCCATCACGATGTTGCCGGGCTTCAGATCACGGTGGACAAGGCCGCATCGGTGAATGGCTTCCAGCGCCTCGGCGAGCGCGGCGCCGAGTGCCGTCAACTCCCCCGCGTTCATGGGCCCGTTGTGGTCGATGTGCTCGGCGAGTGTCGGCCCGGGGACGTACGCGGTCGCCAGCCAGGGCTCCGGCGCATCCGGATCTGCGTCGACAACGGGTGCCGTATGGAAGCCGCCGACCATGCGTGCCGCGGCGATCTCGGCCCGGAAGCGCCGACGGAAGTCGGGGTCGGCCGCGAGTTCAGCCCTGGCGACCTTCACCGCGACGGCACGCCCACCGCGGGAACGGGCCAGATAGACGCTCCCCATACCGCCCTCACCAAGCTTGCGCTCGACGGCGTACGAGCCGATGCGGCCGCCGTGCACGGCGGGTCCGACCGGTCCCTCATGGCCCCCACTCAGCCGATCCTCCACGATGTCCCCCGCGTCACTCCAGATCGTCCGGTACGGGGGATCGTCTCACCTCCGCAAGTTTGGGCGTGGAGGGCCTGGTCGGAAAGAGACGGGGCTGCTTCCTGGCCGCCGTACGAGGAACCTTCGTCGCGCTCATGGCAGTTCACATCAGGCCCTGTACGTCCACGACTGACGGCAACAACAGCTCGTTGAGTCGGAGCGTCGTCTCCTCCACGGCCGTGAACTGCCGGCCACACCGCGACGGCAACTGATCATTCTCAGGCAACCTCACGACGCCGATCCGGCGCCGGCCGTCACTCACCGACGGAGTTGGTGATTCGGGCTGTCGAAGCGGATCGACTACGCCTGCGCCGCGTCATCTGTTCGTCGTCAGCGCTGTCCGCTGAACAACCTCCCGGTCACCGCTTTCGCAGGGCGTCACGGATGCCCCTCGCCCGTCCCTGCGCTGGCGCTCGCAGGATCTTCTCCCAGGTTTCTCCCAACCAGCCCCCGGGAACGCCTCAGGGGCCCGACCCGCTGTGCGGATAAGGCCCCTGAGCTGGTATTTCATCTGTCGGGGTGGCGGGATTTGAACCCACGACCTCTTCGTCCCGAACGAAGCGCGCTGCCAAGCTGCGCCACACCCCGAAGCAACGCGCACTACTTTAGCCCAGCCGGACGCTGAGGCGAAATCCGGTTTCCGTGCGGGACCGCAGCTCGCCGGGGCACCGCACCGGCCCCATGAGCAGCCCCAGCTCCGGGGCGGCTCCGGCCCCCGGCGTCCACGGCGTCGGACCCCGGCACCACGGCGTCCACCGACTCCGCGCCGTCCACGACTCGCCCCGTCCGCCGGCTGCCCTGCCCCCACCCCCGGACAGGCCGGCTCCGACGGGGTCCCGTGGGGACCGTCCCGTCGACGCCGACCCCTCAGGGCCGATCCCTCAGGGCCGATCCCTCAGGGCCGGGCCGTCAGCGTCAGCAGTGTCGCCTCCGGCGGGCAGGCGAAGCGCACCGGCGTGTAGCGGTTGGCGCCGCAGCCCGCGGAGACGTGCAGGTAGGACGTACGGCCGCCCGCCCGGTGGCTGGAGAGGCCCTTCACCCGCCGGGTGTCCAGGTCACAGTTGGTGACGAGCGCCCCGTAGAAGGGGACGCAGAGCTGTCCCCCATGCGTGTGACCGGCGAGGATCAGCGGGTAGCGGTCGGCGGTGAAGGCGTCGAGCACGCGCAGGTACGGGGCGTGTACGACCGCCAGGGAGAAGTCGGCACCGGACTCGGGGCCGCCGATGACGGAGCTGTAGCGGTCCCGCTTGATGTGGGGGTCGTCGAGGCCGGTGAGGCCGATCTCCTGGCCCGTCTCCAGTTTCAGCCGCCCGCGGGTGTTGCTGAGGCCGACCCACCCCGCCTTGTCGAAGGCGTCGCGCATGCCTTCCCACGGGTTGTGGACGGCGCCGACGGCGGGCGGGTTGCCGTTGAGTCCGTGGCGTCCGCTCGCCTTCTCCAGCAGATAGCGGGCGGGATTGCGCAGCTTCGGGCCGTAGTAGTCGTTGGAGCCGAAGACGTATGCGCCGGGGAGCTCCATGAGCGGGCCGAGTGCGTCCAGGACCTCCGGTACGGCTTCGGGGTCCGAGAGGTTGTCGCCCGTGTTGACGACGAAGTCGGGACGCAGACCGGCGAGGGACTGGAGCCAGCGCTGCTTCCTGCGCTGCCCGCTCACCATGTGGACGTCCGAGACGTGCAGCACGCGCAGCGAGTCAATTCCGGGCGGCAGCACGGGGACGGTGACGCGTCGAAGCCGGAAGGAACGGGGCTCGACGACGGTCGCGTAGCCGGCGCAGGCCGCGCCGAGTGCCGTCAGGGTGAGGGGAATTCCGTATCGGGCGCGCATGCGTCCATCGTCGCAGACACGGCCCGCCGCCCGCATTCGGCGCCGTGGGCCGGGCCGCCGCCGGGCACCGGCAATCACGGGTGCGCTGTGCTGCGCGTGAGAGATGATGGCCCCCGAATCTCTGGAGGACACGAAGACGTCATGACTACGCTCAAGTCCCGGCTGCAGGACGACCTCACCGCAGCGATCAAGAAGCGCGACGAGCTGCGCTCAGCCACCCTCCGAATGACCCTCGCAGCGATCACCAAGGAGGAGGTCGCGGGCAAGTCCGCGCGTGAACTCTCCGACGACGAGGTGCAGTCGGTGATCACCCGGGAGGCGAAGAAGCGCCGGGAGGCCGCGGAGGCGTTCGCCGACGGCGGGCGCACCGAGCAGGCCGAGCGGGAGCGCGCGGAGGGCGAAGTGCTCGCCGGCTACCTGCCGAAGCAGCTGACGGACGAGGAGCTGGACGCGCTGGTCGGCGAGGCTGTGGCCGAGGCGCAGGCCGGCGGCGCCGAGGGGCCGCGGGCCATGGGTGCCGTGATGAAGATCGTCAACCCGAAGGTGGCAGGACGGGCGGAGGGCGGCCGGGTGGCTGCCGCCGTCAAGAAGCGGCTGGCGGAGGGCTGAAACCCTCCCGGTGAGCCTGCCGCGCTCCGTCCGGCACGCACATGCAGGCACGGCACGCACATGCAGGCACGGTCCGCACATGCGGCCCGGTCCGCCGGTCGAATCCCGGTCCGCCGAGTGCGCTCCGGTGCCGTGCGGCGCACAGTCCGCAGAAGGTCTCGCGTACGTGTGAGGGGCGTCCCAGGAGGGCGCCCCTCACGCGTTGAGTCCCGGCCCGGCCACAGCACTGGCCAGTGTGTGTCCTACCCGCCGCCCCGGCCGCCGTTCCCGTTGCCGCCGAACGGGAAGCCGCCGTCCGTGCCCCCGTCCGACGTACCGCCGTCGAACCCGCCGCCCGTGGTGGAGCCTCCGCCGGGGCCGCCTGTCGCTCCCGTGTCGGCGCCGCCGTTGCCTCCACCGCCGATGAAGTCCGGCGGGAGCGTGATGTCGGGCCAGGGGCTGTCGTCGTCCGGCGGCTTCGGCTTGTCCCGGCCCTTGCCCTTGCCGTCGTCCTTGCCGTCCCTGATCGGGATGTGGTGGAAGCCCGGTGCGGGTTCGCCCTCCAGGGCGCCCGCCATGGCGTCCCGCCAGATGGGGCCCGGGACTTCGCCTCCGAAGACCTTGTCGTGGTAGACGCCGCCGATGCTGATGTTCGTCATCTGCGTCTTGTGTGCGGGGTCCCCGACCCAGACCGCGCCGGACATGTTCGGTGTGTAGCCGACGAACCAGGCCGCGTAACGCTGGTCCGTCGTACCGGTCTTGCCCGCGCTGTCACGTCCGCTCAGCCCGGCCTTCTGGCCGGTGCCGTCCTCGACGACGCCGCGCAGCAGCGAGTTGACGGTGTCCGCGGTGCGCTGGCTCATGGCCCGCGTGCACGAAGTCTTCGGTACGGGCAGCCTCTTGCCGTTCGCGTCGGTGATCGACTTCAGCGCGACGGGCGTGCAGTGCACTCCCCGGTTGGCGAAGGTCGCGTACCCCTCGGCCATCGTCAGGGGAGACATCTCCTGGGTTCCCAGGGTGATCGACGGCACCTGGTCGATCTTCTTGCCGTCGGCCCGCTTGATGCCCATCTTGTCCGCCATCTCCGTGACGGGGCACACCCCGGTCTCGCTGATGAGGGAGACGAAGTAGGTGTTGACCGACTTCGCGGTCGCCTCCTTCATCGCGTACGGGCCGACTTCGCGCCGGTTCTCGTTCTCCACGGGTGCGTTGCCGCTCCACTGCCCCTTGCACGTCTGCACGGGGGAGGGGTACTGCATCTTGTACGGCGACGGGTACCTCTTGTACACGCTCATGCCGCGCTCCAGCGCGGCCGCCGCGATGACCGGCTTGAAGGTGGAGCCCGGCTGGTAGCCGGCGCCGCCGCCCATGTCCTGGTCCACGGAGAGGTTGATCTGCGTCTCGTTCTTGCCGAAGCCGTACGGACGTGACTGACCCATCGCCAGGATGCGGCCGGTGCCGGGCTGGACGATGGAGGCTGCCGTCGCCACCTTGTCCGACTTGTTCACATGCCCCTTCACCGACGCCTCGACCGACTTCTGCGCCTTCGGGTCCAGGGTCGTCCTGATCGTCAGACCGCCCTGGTTCCAGCGCTTCGCGCGGGCCTTTTCCGACTTTCCGAACGCCGGGTCGTTGAGGACGACTTCGCGCACGTAGTCGCAGAAGAAGCCGGCGCCGTGCGAGGCGGTGATGCAGCCGTTCTGCGGCTTGCTCATCTCGAGGCCGAGGGGTTCCTTCCGGGCCTCCCGGGCCTCTTTCTCCGTGATGTTCCCGAGAGCTGCCATGCGGGCGAGCACGGTGTTGCGCCGCTTCTCGGCCGCCTCCTCGTTCTGGACGGGGTCGTACCGCGCTGGCGACTGCACGAGGCCGGCGAGCAGCGCCGACTCGGCCAGGCCGAGTTCCTTCGCCGGCTTGGAGAAGTAGCGCTGGGCGGCGGCCTCGATGCCGTACGCCTGCTGCCCGAAGAAGGTGATGTTGAGGTAGTTCTCGAGGATCTTCTTCTTCCCGAGGCTCTCCTCGACCTGGATCGCGTACTTGAGTTCCTTGATCTTCCGGCCGATGGTCTGCCGGGTGGCCTGCGCGACCTTGTCCGGGTCGTCGCCCGCTTCCTCCACGAAGACGTTCTTCACGTACTGCTGGGTGAGGGAGGAGGCTCCCTCCTCGACCTCGCCGTTCTGCGCGTTGCGGTTGAGCGCGCGGAGGATGCCCTTGAGGTCCACCGCGCCGTGCTTGTAGAAGCGGGCGTCCTCGATGGCGACGATCGCCTTGCGCATGGTGGGGGAGACGTCTTCGAGGTCGACCACCGTGCGGTCCCGCGAGTAGATCTTGGCGATCTCTCCGCCCTCGGAGTCGAGGATCGTGGTGCGCTGACTGAGCGGCGGGCGCTTGAGGTTGGCGGGCAGTTCGTCGAAGCCTTCGACGGTGCCCTTCGCCATCAGTCCGAGGCCGCCGGCGGCGGGCAGCGCCAGCCCTGCCAGGACCGCACCCGCCAGCACACTGACCCCGAGAAACTTGGCCGCCTGCTGCGATACGGACACGCCTGCGCCGCCCGAGCCCTTCTTCACCATGCCGATCAGCCTACGTTCTCAATTGCCGGACAGGGGAGCCTCTGTTCGCCTAAGCTGATGGACACATCGAACCTCACACCGTCATCGCGGCATCGCACCGCAACTGCCTTTCGCTCACTCCTGTGAGTGATGAGGATTGTCCGGAACAGCGCCAAGTGTCGTGATGTGTCTGGCAAGTCCCGCCCCATCGCATTGACGGACCACCTGCTTCGCTTCCGAAGTCCCAGGTTGTGACCGACTCACTCCGGTGGGTGATCTGCCGCGCGCACATAGTCCGTTCGGGCCATTCAAGTTTGGGCCCGCAGGGGGTGTTGCACCCTGCCCACCTTCCGTAACGTCACCATCTGGCAACGGTGAATATGCCGTTCGCCGCCGTGGGGGAGCCTCGATTCGGGAGAGGACGGCGCCGGCTATGGGCTGGGTAACCGACTGGAGTGCGCAGGCAGCCTGCCGCACTACCGATCCGGATGAACTGTTCGTGCAAGGAGCGGCACAGAACCGCGCCAAGGCCGTCTGCACCGGGTGCCCCGTGCGCACCGAGTGTCTGGCCGATGCTCTGGACAACCGAGTGGAGTTCGGTGTCTGGGGCGGAATGACCGAGCGGGAACGCAGGGCGTTGTTGCGCCGGCGTCCGACGGTCACTTCCTGGCGCCGTTTGCTCGAGACAGCGCGCAGTGAGTATGAGCGCGACTCGGGTGGCGTGCTGCCTCTGGACCTTGAGGAGGCGAAGGACTACGCCGTGAACGCCGTGAAGGACTACGCAGCGGCGGGCTGACTCCGCTGCGTTGTGCGAGTGGCCGGGTGACCGAGCGGCCGGGCGACCGAGCGGCCGGGTGACCGACGGCCGGGCGGTCCGCGTCGGGACCACTCGCGGTGAGACACGGCGACCGCGGTAGCGCCGTGCACATGGGTGCACGGTACTGCCGGGACGCGTCCCCTGACCCGGGACGCCCGTCCACCGTGGGAAGACGTACGGCGGACGTCCGACGGGCCGGCCGCGACCAGCGGCCGGGCCCGTGGGCAGTCCGGACCGTGCACCGCCTGGTTGTTGGGGCGACAGCCTCAGGAGCCGCGGAACGAACCGGGCCCGTGCCGACCCGCCACCCCCATCGGGTCGGCGCGCAGTCACCGGCTTCGTCCGCAGTCACCGGCTACGCCCGCGTCTCTCGTCTCACGTCGATGCCCGCGTCAATGCGGCACAGGTCACGTGCCGTTGCCGTTGCTGCCGTCAAAGAGGCAGGCCCGGGCTCAGGTCAGGCATCAGGAGGGCTCGTCCGCCAACTGGGCGCCGATCGCCCGCAGTCCTGCCAGGTCGTGTACGTCACCGGCGAGTGCACCCACTTCTGCGACCGGCACTTCGGGGTGCAGTGCGGCGAAGCGGTCGCGAGTGCGCCGCTCACGGGTGAGCAGCCGCATGCGTTCGGCGTGCAGCCGCAGAAGAGCGGCGGCCAGCTGATCGGTCTCCACTGCCGTCTCGGCCCGCTCCGTCGACTCCGGTGCGGAGTCGGTCAGTTGTGAGGAACCGGGCGCGCCGGACTCTTCGCCGGGTTCCGTCGAGGGATTCCCGCCGTGACGTTCGGTACCGGGTGTCCGGTCCGTACTGTCCGTACTGTCCGTGGTGTCGGGCCGCCCGGGGGAGGGGGCGCCGTCCCATTTTTCCTTCCCGTCCCCCCGATCGACAATGCGGCCCTCTTCAAGATTTTCCGCCGCTGCGATCGCTCTCTCCGCGCTCAGTTCACAAGCGCCGCTGCCGTGCACGCGGTTGAGCACCAGACCGGCCAGCGGCATGCGGTCCTCGGCCAGCCGTTCCACGAAGTACGCCGCCTCGCGCAGCGCGTCCCGCTCCGGCGCGGCCACCACCAGGAAGGCCGTGCCCGGCGCCTGCAGGAGGCGGTACGTGGCGTCGGCGCGGGTGCGGAAACCGCCGAACATCGTGTCCATCGCCGCCACGAAGGTCTGCACGTCGCTCAGCAGCCCGGTGCCCAGCAGCTTGTTGAGAGCCCCGGTGAACATCGAGAGCCCCGCCATCCCGAGATTGACGAACTTCATTCCGGCCCGGCCTCCCGCCTTCGCCGGCGCCATCAGCATCCTGATGAAGCGGCCGTCCAGGAAGGAGCCGAGCCGTTTCGGGGCGTCCAGGAAGTCCAGAGCGGAACGCGACGGCGGGGTGTCGACGACGATCAGGTCCCACTCCTCGCCTCCTCCCGAGGGGGAGCGCAGCTGCCCCAGCTTCTCCATCGCCATGTACTCCTGCGTCCCCGCGAAGCCTGCCGAAAGCGACTGGTAGAAGGGGTTGTCGAGGATGGCCTGGGCGCGCTCGGGGTCGGTGTGGGCCTCGACGATCTCGTCGAAGGTCCGTTTCATGTCGAGCATCATGGCGTGCAGTTCGCCGCCTTCTGCCCTGTCGATGCCCGGCACGGGGCGCGGGGTGTTGTCGAGTTCGGTCAGCCCCATCGACTGTGCGAGGCGGCGTGCCGGGTCGATGGTCAGTACGACTGCCCTACGGCCGCGTTCCGCCGCCCGTACGCCCAGTGCGGCAGCCGTCGTCGTCTTGCCGACGCCTCCGGCCCCGCAGCAGACGATGATCCGGGTGCCTGGGTCGTCGAGCAACGGGTCGACGGCCAGAGGCACTTCGGCGGCGAGCGGGTTGCCGCCGGGGCCGGAGCCGCCGCCGGGGCCCGAGGGGTTTCCGGGTGGAGGGGTCTTGTCGGTCATGCCGCTTCCCTGGACGGTGGCAACTGGTCGCGCAGGTCCGCAGCGAGCTGATAGAGACCTGCGAGTTCGATTCCCTCGCCGAGCAGGCCGAGTTCGTGGACGGGCATGTCCAGCTCCGCCAGTGCGGCGCGCTGCTCCCGCTCCAGGCCCACGCGCTCCGCATGCTCGCGTGCCTGATCCAGCAGCGGAGCCACCAGCCTGTCCGCGTGGGAGAGGCCGGCGCGGCCGAGGGCGTCGGTGACGTGTCCGGCGGAACCTTCCGGCCGTCCGGTCCCGGCCCGGTCCAGCAGGTCCTCGTCGAGCAGGTGCGGCCGCACCATGTTCACGAGGACGGCTCCCACGGGCAGCCCCGCCGCGCGCAGTTCGGCCACTCCGTCGAGAGTCTCCTGGACGGGCATCTCCTCCAGCAGCGTCACCAGGTGCACTGCCGTCTCGGGCGACTTCAGCACTCGCATCACCGCCTGCGCCTGGTTGTGCACGGGGCCGACCTTGGCCAGCCCGGCGACCTCCTCGTTGACGGCGAGGAAGCGGGTGATGCGCCCGGTCGGGGGCGCGTCCATGACCACGGCGTCGTACACGCGCCGGTCGTTCTTGTCGCGGCGGCGCACCGCCTCGCAGGCCTTGCCCGTCAGCAGTACGTCCCGGAGCCCGGGCGCGATGGTCGTGGCGAAGTCGATCGCGCCGAGCTTCTTCAGCGCCCGGCCGGCGCTTCCCAGCTTGTAGAACATCTGCAGGTAGTCCAGCAGGGCCCGTTCGGGGTCTATGGCCAGCGCGTGGACCTCCCCGCCGTCGTGCGCGACAGCGATCTTGCGCTCCTCGTAGGGCAGGGCCTCCGTCTCGAAGAGCTGGGCGATGCCCTGTCTGCCCTCGACCTCGATCAGGAGTGTCCGCCTGCCCCCGCTGGCCAGTGCCAACGCGAGTGCGGCGGCGACCGTCGTCTTGCCGGTCCCGCCCTTGCCCGTCACCACATGCAGCCTGCTCACGCCCGGGAGCCTAACCAGGGAACCGACGGGCTACGCTCGGCACCATGACGAAGTGGGAATACTCGACAGTGCCGTTGCTCGTCCACGCGACGAAGCAGATCCTGGACACCTGGGGGGAGGACGGCTGGGAGCTCGTCCAGGTCGTCCCCGGACCGAACTCCGAGCAGCTGGTGGCATACCTCAAGCGGGAGAAGCAGTGAGCGGCGTCGAGTCCAGGCTCGCCGAACTGGGAATCACACTGCCCGACGTGGCGACTCCTGCGGGGGCGTACGTTCCGGCGCTGCGCAGCGGACGGTACGTCTACACGGCGGGCCAGGTGCCGTTCGTCGACGGCAAGCTGCCGATGACCGGCAAGGTCGGTGCTGAGGTCACGCCGGAGGAGGCCAAGGACCTCGCGCGCACGTGCGCGTTGAACGGCCTGGCCGCGGTGAGTTCGGTCGCAGGCGGCCTCGATCGCGTCGTGCGCGTCGTGAAGGTCACCGGCTTCGTGGCGTCCGCGCCCGATTTCACCGGGCAGCCCGCTGTGCTGAACGGCGCGAGCGAGCTGCTGGGCCAGGTCCTCGGCGACAGGGGCGTGCACGCGCGCAGTGCGGTGGGCGTCGCCGTGCTTCCCATGGACGCGCCGGTCGAGGTCGAGATGCAGGTCGAGCTCGCCGACTGGGCGGACTGACCGCGAGACGCAGCGGAGTGCCCGCAGGCGGGACGGCGCCGCCCGTCCTTCCTGCGGCGGCGCCTCCCGGTCCCGGCCCCTCTCGAACATCGCAGCGAGGGCCCGTAGCATCCGCCCATGTCGTCCTCCACGAACGGTCAGTGGTATCCCCCGGAATGGCCGGACCGCATCCGTGCCCTGGCCGCGGGTGAACTCACTCCCGTGACTCCCCGGCTGGCCGCGACGGTCATGCTGCTGCGCGACACCCCCGGCAGCGGGCCCTCGGTGTACATGCTGCGCCGCCGCACCTCCATGCCCTTCGCCGGAGGTGCGTACGCCTATCCCGGCGGCGGCGTCGACCCGCGCGACGAACACTGGGGCACCGACGGCCGCAGGCCGGGCGACGGTTGGGCGGGCCCTTCCCGTACCGAGTGGGCGGAACGTTTCCGTACGGACGAGGCCACTGCACAGGCGATCGTCTGTGCGGCCGTGCGCGAGACATTCGAGGAGGCAGGCGTACTGCTCGCGGGCCCGGACGAGTCGAGCGTCGTGGACGACACGACAGGCGACGACTGGGAGAGGGACCGCGCGGCGCTCGCCGCCCACGAGTTGTCCTTCGCCGACTTCCTCCAGCGCCGGGGCCTGGTGCTCCGGAGCGATCTGCTGGGCGGCTGGTCGCACTGGATCACGCCGGAGTTCGAAGCGCGCCGCTACGACACCTGGTTCTTCGTGGCCGCGCTCCCGGAAGGTCAGCGCACGCGCAACGCCTCCACCGAGGCCGACCGCACGGTCTGGACACGTCCCGCCGACGCCGCCGGGGGTTACGACAGGGGCGAGCTGCTCATGATGCCGCCCACGATCGCCATGCTGCGCCAGCTGGCGCCGTACCGTACGGCTGCCGAGGCGCTGCGGGCGAGTGCGCAGCGTGACCTCTCACCGGTGCTGGCGAAGGCACGGCTCGAGGACGGACAGGTCGTGCTCAGCTGGCCGGGCCACGACGAGTTCACCAAGCGCGTCGACACCGTGGACGGTGACGGCAGCGGGGCACGCGCCGGCGGTGACAGCGCGAGCGCCATCGCGGACGGTGCGACGGGGGACGGGAGCACCATGGCATGACCGACGCCGCCTCCCTGCCCGGCCAGCCGCGCGGTGGCGTGATCAGCGGACCGGCGACCAGCCGTGCGCACTGCGTCCTGGCGCCGAATCCCTCCGCCATGACGCTGGACGGAACGAACACCTGGATCGTCGCCGAACCGGGCTCCGGCCTCGCCGTCGTCGTCGATCCCGGCCCGCTCGACGAGGGGCACCTGCGCCATGTGATCGACACGGCTGAACGCGCGGGGAAACGCGTCGCGCTCACCCTCCTCACCCACGGTCATCCCGACCACGCGGAGGGTGCGGCACGGTTCGCGGAGCTGTCCGGCACGTCCGTACGAGCGCTCGACCCGGCCCTCCGCCTTGGCGACGAGGGCCTGGCCGCGGGTGACGTCGTCGACACCGGAGGCCTCGAACTGCGCGTGGTTCCGACGCCGGGGCACACCGCCGACTCCCTCTGCTTCCACCTGCCCGCCGAAGGGGCCGTACTGACGGGCGACACCGTGCTGGGGCGCGGTACGACTGTCGTGGCGCACCCGGACGGACGGCTGGGCGACTACCTGGACTCGCTGCGCCGGCTGCGCTCGCTGACAGCCGACGACGGGGTGTCCACGGTCCTCCCCGGGCACGGCCCCGTGCTTGAGGACGCCCAGGGGGTCGTCGACTTCTATCTGGCGCACCGCCGGGAGCGTCTCGCACAGATCGAGTCCGCGGTGCGGAGCGGATTCCGTACGCCCTCCGAGGTGGTCGCGCACGTCTACGCGGACGTCGACCGATCCCTGTGGCCCGCGGCGGAAATGTCCGTCCGCGCCCAGCTGGTGTATCTGCGGGAGCAGGGGCTCTCTGCGGGAGACTCCTGAACTGACTCCGCGGGAGTCCCTGCACCGCGTAAGGGGCGCCCTCCCGAGAGGACGCCCCTTACAAGCCGGTGCTGCTGACGTGGGACCTCAGCGGCTCCGCTTGGCCAGCCGTTCGATGTCCAGCAGGATCACGGCGCGGGCCTCCAGCCGCAGCCAACCGCGCCCGGCGAAGTCGGCGAGCGCCTTGTTCACCGTCTCGCGGGAAGCGCCGACCAGTTGGGCCAGCTCCTCCTGCGTGAGGTCGTGGACGACGTGGATGCCCTCCTCGGACTGCACGCCGAAGCGGCGCGAGAGGTCCAGCAGCTGCTTGGCGACGCGGCCGGGAACGTCCGAGAAGACGAGGTCGGACATCGAGTCGTTGGTACGGCGCAGCCTGCGGGCGATGGCCCGCAGCAGTGCGGAGGCGACCTCGGGACGTACGTTCAGCCAGGGCTGCAGATCCCCGTGGCCGAGGCCGAGCAGCTTGACCTCCGTCAGAGCGGAGGCGGTTGCCGTACGCGGGCCCGGGTCGAAGAGGGACAGCTCGCCGATCAGCTCGCCGGGCCCCAGGACGGCGAGCATGTTCTCGCGGCCGTCCGGGGAGGTGCGGTGGAGCTTCACCTTCCCCTCGGTCACTACATAGAGACGGTCGCCCGGGTCGCCCTCGTGGAAGAGGGCCTCACTGCGCGCGAGCGTGGTCTCAGACATGGAGGCGCGCAGCTCAGCGGCTTGCTCCTCATCGAGCGCCGCGAAGAGCGGGGCGCGCCGCAGAACGTCGTCCACGAGTTCTCTCCTTGTCGACCTGCCCATGGATGAAACCTCCCCGGCCCGCAGGACCGAGGGGACCGTTGGACCCCATGATGCCGGAGGGTGAAACAGTGCGATCAGTCACAAGTTTGACGCACGCACCCCCCGCTCCCGAAGGCAGGGGGCCGATTGGGCTGTGAATTGCCTTCGTGCGGGGCGGATGTCATCGGGCCCCTTTAGTCTGGCCGGGTGTCCATTGCCCCGGTGAGCGCACGCGGAGCGGGGCCGGACGGGTGACCGCGATGGGAGATTCCGCTGTGGGCGAACAGGAGCCCGTGAAGAGAACAAGCCAGGCGAAGGCGGAGGAAGCGGCCGCGGAGGCAAGAGGGACGAAGCCCGCGGCGAAGAAGACCACGGCGAAGAAGGCCGCGGCGAAGAAGCCCGCCCCCGCCGGGAAGGCACCCGCGAGGGCCGCCGGCGGCAGCTCGTCCGCCTCCGCCTCCGAGTCCCGCCTCACCAAGGTCCGCCGCGCCCGGCGCATCAACCGCGAGCTGAGCGAGGTGTACTACTACGCGCACCCCGAGCTCGACTTCGAGAACCCCTTCCAGCTCCTCGTCGCCACCGTGCTGTCCGCCCAGACCACAGACCTCCGCGTCAATCAGACGACCCCGGCGCTGTTCGCCGCCTACCCCACGCCCGAGGACATGGCGGCGGCCGACCCCGAGAAGCTGGAGGAGATGCTGCGCCCCACGGGCTTCTTCCGGGCCAAGGCCAGATCAGTGCTCGGTCTCTCCGCAGCCCTCCGGGACCGGTTCGGCGGCGAGGTGCCCGGCCGGATAGAGGACCTCGTCTCGCTGCCGGGCGTGGGCCGCAAGACCGCCTTCGTCGTGCTCGGCAACGCCTTCGGTGTGCCCGGCCTGACGGTCGACACCCACTTCGGCCGGCTCGTACGCCGCTGGAGACTCACGGAGCAGACGGACGCGGACAAGGTCGAGACGGAGATCGCCGACCTGCTCCCCAAGAGCGAGTGGACGATGTTCTCGCACCGCACGATCTTCCACGGCCGGCGCATCTGCCATTCGCGCAAGCCGGCCTGCGGAGCCTGCCCGATCGCGCAGCTCTGCCCCTCGTACGGGGAGGGCGAGGTCGATCCGGAGAAGGCGAAGAAGCTGCTGAAGTACGAGATGGGCGGCCTGCCGGGTCAGCGCCTCAAGCCCCCGTCCGACTATCCGGGCCTCCCCGCTCCTCCGCTGGGCGGCAACGGGGCCGCCCGGTGAGCGGACCTCGTACCGGCCCGGCGCGTGACGGCTCCGGTCTCCATGCAGGCTCCCCCGCCGGCTTCACGGCCGGTTCCGTGGACGTCGACGAGAGCGGGCTGCCCAGCTGGCTGACGCCCGTTGCGCGGGCGGCCGGCTCGCTCGAAGCCAGGCAGCTGAGCCGGTTCCTTCCGCCGGCCGACGGTGAGGGCCGTCCCTCGGCGGTGCTCGTCCTCTTCGGCGAAGGCGCGGACGGCCCGGAACTGCTGCTGATAGAGCGTGCGTCGAGTCTCCGCTCGCATGCCGGCCAGCCGTCGTTCCCCGGCGGCGCCCTCGATCCCGAGGACGGCGACCCGGACGGCGACGGACCGTTGCGGGCCGCGCTGCGCGAGGCGGAGGAGGAGACCGGCCTCGATCCGTCCGGTGTGCAGATCTTCGCCACGCTGCCCGCGCTGTACATCCCGGTGAGCGATTTCGTGGTCACGCCAGTGCTCGCCTGGTGGCGGCGCCCCACCCCGGTGGCGCCCGTCGATCCCGCGGAGACGGCGCGGGTCTTCACCGTCCCGGTGTCCGAGCTCGCCGATCCTGTGAACCGCGCCATGGCCGCGCATCCCTCGGGCCACACCGGCCCGGCCTTCAGCGTGGGTCCGGCCCTGGTGTGGGGCTTCACCGCGGGCGTCATCGACCGGATCCTGCACCACGCCGGCTGGGAGAAGCCCTGGGACCGCGACAGACGCGTACCGCTCGACTGGCGCGCGTGAGCCGCCCTCCCCGCCCACCGGAAAGAGAAGAGACGAATGACGTGCTGGACGGCCTCGTGACCCCACCGCCCCGTACCCGGGTCCCGGCCCCGTGTCCGGCCTCCGGGACCTGGATGAAACGGTGGCTTCCGTGAACATGCTGGACTTCGTGCTCCTGCTCGCCGCCGTCTGGTTCGCCGTCGTGGGCTACCGGCAGGGCTTCGTCGTGGGCGTCCTCTCGGTGGTCGGCTTCCTCGGCGGCGGTCTGGTCGCCGTCTATCTGCTGCCCTTCGTCTGGGAGCGGCTGACGGACGATTCGCCGCCCGGGACGGCCGCCGTGGTGGCGGCCGTCGTGCTCGTCATCGTGTGTGCGTCGGTCGGGCAGGCGTTCACCACGCATCTCGGCAACAAGCTGCGGCAGCACATCACCTGGTCGCCTGCCCGGGCACTCGACGCCACGGGCGGTGCGCTGGTGAACGTGGTGGCGATGCTGCTCGTGGCCTGGCTCATCGGATCGGCCCTCGCCGGCACGTCCCTCCCGACTCTCAGCAAGGAGGTGCGCAACTCCAGCGTCCTGCTGGGAGTTTCCCGTGTGCTGCCGCAGCAGGCCGACAGCTGGTTCAACGACTTCTCCTCGACGCTCGCGCAGAACGGGCTTCCGCAGGTCTTCTCACCTTTCTCCGACGAGCCGATCACGTCCGTGCCCGCCCCCGACCCGAAGCTCGCGAAGTCGCCGGTCGCGGCTGAAGCCAAGCGCAGCATCGTCAAGGTCCTCGGAACGGCCGAGAAGTGCGGCAAGGTGCTCGAGGGCACCGGATTCGTCTACGGCCGGCACCGCGTGATGACGAACGCCCATGTGGTCGGAGGCGTCCTGGAACCGACCGTGCAGATCGGCGGTGCGGGACGGGTCCACGACGCCAGGGTGGTCCTGTACGACTGGAAGCGCGACGTGGCCGTCCTCGACGTCCCCTCCCTGGAAGCTCCGGCGCTGGAGTTCGCCGGCAAGGACGCGGAGCGGGGCGACGGTGCGATCGTCGCGGGCTTCCCGGAGAACGGGGGGTACGACGTCCGCGCCGCCCGCGTACGGGACCGCGTGGACGCCGACGGCCCGGACATCTACCACCGCGACAAGGTGAAGCGCGACATCTACTCGCTCCACACCACCATCCGCCAGGGCAACAGCGGCGGCCCGCTCCTCACTCCCGACGGCAAGGTCTACGGCGTCGTCTTCGCCAAGTCGCTCGACGACTCGCGCACCGGGTACGCCCTGACCGCCGACGAGGTGCGGTCCGACGCAGTCCGGGGCCGCAGCGCCGCCGAGCGGGCCGACAGCCAGAACTGCGCGATGTGAGACGGCACTTCGTGCCCTGCGGCCGGGACGGCCGGACAGGGCACCGGCCCGGCCGTCAGGGCAGACCCAGGTCCGGCCACGGTCGGTTCCCCGCCGGCGTGGTCCAGCCGCCACCGCGGTCCCGCCGCGGCGCAGGTCCGCTCCGGCGTGGCCCGGCGGGATGCGCGGTTCAGCTCATGCCGCGCTTCAGCCGCGTGGATGCCGCAGCCGCGCACCGAACCAGCGCGCGCGACGACGGAGAAGGTGTGGAATTCCAGGCTCGGCGATCAGTCCGAGCCGATCGGGACGGTTGCGTCCCGTCCGCTGCACAGGGACCAGCCCTTTGAGTCCGCTGCGGTTGCGTGCCACGTCACGGTAGTCGTGCGTCCAGCCCATACAGCGCACTCTGCCCGGGTGCCAAGGTCGGTAATCGTCTGACGGTCCATCAAACGGTTATGCGGGGGGCACGTGTTGGCGGCGTGGGTGAGGCGTGAAAGGGGGGCCGAGGGTCCGTCCGCCGGCCGTCCGCGCTCCGTCTCCGTCACCTGTCGGGTTCGGGATCCTTCAGCCAGCCGATGAGTTCGGCCGAGAAGGCGGCAGGGTCCTCTTCGTGCGGCCAGTGCCCGAGGCCGTCGAACAGCCGCCAGCGGTACGGCGCTTCGACGTACTGCCCCGACCCGGCCGAACTCCGCGTCCGCAGCACCGGATCGAGGGACCCGTGCACCTGCAGGGTCGGCACCCGTACGGGCCGCTTCATGCGCCGGTTGAACTGGATCCCGTCCGGACGTGCCAACGACCGCACCAGCCAGCGGTACGGCTCGACCGAGCAGTGCGCCGTCGACGGAATGCACATGGCCTGCTGGTAACGGGCGACCGCCTCTGCGGCGTCGGGCTGCTCCGACAGCCGGGGCCCGCCCCACCCCCGCACCAGCTTTCCCACCAACTCGCCGTTGTCGGCGACCAGTTGACGCTCCGGCACCCAGGGGCGCTGAAAGCCCCAGATGTACGAGCCGGCCGCTGTCTGCCGTACGTCCTTGAGCATCGACGCCCGCCAGCGCCGGGGATGCGGCATCGAGGAGACGGCCAGCCGCCGGATCAGCTTCGGCCGCATCACGGCCGCCGTCCAGGCCAGGTAGCCGCCGAGGTCGTGGCCGACGAGCGCGGCGTCGGGCTCGCCGAGGGAGCGGATGACGCCGGTCACGTCGAGGGCGAGGTTGGCCGGGTCGTAGCCGCGTGGCGTGCGGTCGCTGCCGCCGACACCGCGCAGGTCCATGGCGACGGCGCGGAATCCGGCATCGGCGAGGGCCGTCAGCTGGTGCCGCCACGTCCACCAGTACTGCGGGAATCCGTGCAGCAGCAGCACGAGCGGCCCGTCACCCGTCTCGGCGATGTGGAAGCGCGCTCCGTTGGCAGCCACGTCCCGGTGCGTCCAGGGGCCTTCGGGACGGATCACGTTGGCGGGGACTGCTGGACGGGTCATACGGACGAGCTTGTCACACTTCCGGCGGACCGAACGCCGCAAGGGAGCGGCAGCCCGGCGGCGGAGGCACACAGCGGCGCGGGGTGCGAACTCCGGTGCACAGGCGTCCCAGAGGGCGCCGGCGTACGCCATCTGCCGGCGCTCATCCGCTCATTCCAGTCGCGGCAGGCGGACGGGGCGGCTCACACCCCTGCGGAGTGCGGTGCCCGCTCCACGGCCGGACGACCTGCGTCCCCTTCGAGTCTCGGATCGGCCTTGCCTCGGCCGGCAGACGGGCGGGGATGCGGCTTTGCACGTGAGAGCACGGCTGCCGTCTCCTTCGCCGAGGCGATCGACTTCTCCGGCGGCTTGATCCGCTTGAACTTCCGCATCGCCAGGAGCAGCAGGATCAGAGCGACGAGGATGTACGCGCCGCCCACGATCAGGAACGACCAGGCGAGTCCCAGACCGAGGTTGTGGATGCCGTAGGCCGCGGCGAAGCTGAGCACGGGCAGCGAGAAGAGCAGCAGCACACCGGCGACCGTGGCGGCGCCGCCGCCGACGATCCCCCGCTTCACGTCCTGCCTGATCTCGGCCTTGGCCAGCGCGATCTCGTCGTGTACGAGTGCGGACATCTCGGCCGTGGCCGAGGCGACCAACTGGCCGAGACTGCGGCCGTCGTCGGCAGAACTCATCAGTGTCTCCCTCTCCATCGAATCTGGCCTGCTCGTCCGTCAGATCATGCCGGACGATCGTGCTGTACACGTGCCCAGGGAGGCCACTGGTGCAAGCCCGCCCCGCGGCCGTGACGTTGACGAAGCGTACGGGGCGGGGCCCGGCGGGCGGCGCAACGTGAACGGGCCGTGCCGGGTCGACCGTTCACCGAGCGGGCCTTCACCGAGCGGGCAGGCAACGCGGAGAGGGACACCCGGCGGGTGCCGGATGTCCCTCCTTTACGAACCGTTTCGGCGTGCCACCTGCCCCGCGCCCGGTCCTCCGTCGGTCTCGCGGTGCTGCCGCCCCGTCGGACGGTCCTGCCGGAACCGGCCGGAACCGGCCGGTCCGAGGCGGGACTTCGCCCGGCTCAGTCCTCGCTGGCCGCGCTCGGCAGCTTCTCCTGGATCAGCGCCATCACGGAGGAGTCGGTCAGTGTGCTGACATCACCGAGCTCCCTGTTCTCCGCGATGTCCCTGAGAAGCCGGCGCATGATCTTGCCGGACCGCGTCTTGGGAAGCTCCGCAACCGGCAGGATCCGCTTGGGCTTTGCGATCGGCCCGAGCTGCTTCGAGACGTGCTGACGCAGCTCGTCCACCAGTCCCTCGTCCTCGGCGGCCGAACCGCGGAGAATGACGAACGCGCAGATGGCCTGCGTCGTCTGCGGGTCCGTCGCCCCGACGACGGCCGCTTCGGCGACCTTCGGGTGGGAGACGAGCGCGGACTCGACCTCGGTGGTGGAGATGTTGTGCCCCGAGACGAGCATGACGTCGTCGACCCGGCCCAGCAGCCAGATGTCTCCGTCGTCGTCCTTCTTCGCGCCGTCCCCGGCGAAGTACCGGTTCTCGAAACGCGACCAGTACGTGTCCAGGAACCGCTGGTCGTCGCCCCAGATGGTGCGCAGCATCGAGGGCCAGGGCTCGGTGAGGACCAGGTATCCGCCGCCGCCGTCCGGCACTTCGCGGGCCTCGTCGTCCACGACCGTCGCCGAGATGCCGGGAAGCGCCTGCTGCGCGGAGCCGGGCTTGGTCTCGGTGACCCCCGGCAGCGGGCTGACCATGACGCCGCCGGTCTCCGTCTGCCACCAGGTGTCCACGATGGGCGTGCGGTCCCCGCCGATGTGGTGGCGGTACCAGATCCACGCCTCCGGGTTGATGGGCTCGCCGACGGAACCCAGGATGCGCAGCGACGACAGGTCGAACTTGGCCGGGATGTCGTCGCCCCACTTCATGCAGGCGCGGATCGCGGTCGGCGCGGTGTAGAGGAGGGAGACCTTGTACTTCTGGACGATCTCCCACCAGCGGCCCTTGTGCGGGGTGTCGGGAGTGCCCTCGTACAGCACCTCGGTGGCGCCGTTCGCGAGCGGTCCGTAGACGATGTAGGAGTGCCCGGTGACCCAGCCGACGTCAGCCGTGCACCAGTAGACGTCCTTCTCCGGCTTGAGGTCGAAGACGGCGTGGTGGGTGTAGGCGACCTGGGTCAGGTAGCCGCCGGTGGTGTGCAGGATGCCCTTCGGCTTACCGGTGGTGCCGGAGGTGTAGAGGATGAAGAGCGGGTGCTCCGCGTCGAAGTTCTCCGGCGTGTGCTGGTCGCTCTGGCGGTCGACGACGTCGTGCCACCACACGTCGCGCCCGTCCGTCCAGTCGATGTCCTCCTGGCCGGTGCGCCGGACGACCAGCACGCTCCGTACCTTCTCGGTGCCGGGCCTGGTCAGCGCCTCGTCGACGGCGGGCTTGAGCGCACTGGCCCCGCCCTTGCGGTAGCCGCCGTCCGCCGTGATGACGACGCGGGCGTCGGCGTCCTGGATGCGGGTCGCCAGGGCGTCGGCGGAGAAGCCGCCGAAGACCACCGAGTGCGGGGCGCCGATGCGGGCGCACGCCAGCATCGCGACCACCGTCTCCGGAATCATCGGCAAGTAGACGGCGACGCGGTCGCCGGCCTGGACGCCCAGCTCCGTCAAGGCGTTGGCGGCCTTGGAGACCTCCCGCTGGAGCTCGGCGTAGGTGAGGGCGCGGGTGTCGCCCGGCTCGCCCTCGAAGTGCAGTGCGACGCGGTCGCCGTGCCCGGCTTCGACATGGCGGTCCACGCAGTTGTACGCGACGTTGAGCTTGCCGTCCTTGAACCACTTGGCGAAGGGCGGGTTGGACCAGTCGAGCGTCTCGGTCGGCTCCTTGCCCCAGCTCAGGCGGCGTGCCTGCTCGGCCCAGAAGCCCAGCCGATCAGTCCTCGCCTGCTCGTACGCCGCAGCGGTCACGTTGGCTTCGGCAGCCAGATCGGCGGGCGGCGTGAACCTCCGCTCTTCCTTGAGCAGATTGGCCAGGCTTTCGTTGCTCACGACATCTCCCTTTCCCAGGGTGTCTGTTGTGTCCTCCACAGGCCTCGGACCTCGGACCTCGGGTACAGCTCATCAGCCGTTGCGCCGTTGTGACAAGGGTTCTCGACGAAATTGGTTTAGACCTGTCATGGGCATGTGCCCCGTCCCGGAGCGGGGGACCTCGCGGGCGGTGCCGGATTGCGGACGCGGCCTCCACCGGGGCTCACCGGACCCCGTGGGCTTGCGCCCCGCCCTCGTATGCCCCCGGTCGTCGTACGCGCCCGGTCGTCGTACGCGCCGGGCCCGCTGCCCGTGCCGCAGTCACCGGCTGAGGGTGAACCGGCACTCGCTGGGTGACTTCTGCGCTCCGGATCCCGTGCCGGGCCCGGCGGCGCCGCCCGGCGACGTCCGTTCCGCCCAATGAGTGAAGAAGTCACCCCAACCCCTTGCCCGAGTTGCCCGTTACGCACGAGGTGCAACGTTTGACTCACGTACCGGAGTTGCTCCGTTACGGAGAGACAAGGACAAGGATGAGGTGATCCGATGACAGCCACGCGACGGTGGCTCGTGGGCATATCCACGGGGATGGCGCTCACAGTGGTGATGAGCGGCTGTTCCGGCAGCACCGCGGGAAGCCCGGAAGGCCACGGCAAGCGCGCTCCCGAGGAGAAGCCGGCACAGCAGGCCCGCGTCATCGGGGACGGTTCGACGGCTCTGACGGGCGCTCAGCCGAATCAGCCCGCCTCCCGCAAACTCGCCCCCGGTGAGAAACCGCCGCAGTTCGTGGTCTTCTCGTGGGACGGCGCGGGGGAGGACGGCAAGAAGCTCTTCTCCCGGTTCCGCAAGGCGGGCAAGCGGTACGGCGCGGCCCAGTCGTTCTTCCTCAGCGGCGTCTACGCCCTCCCCGAGCACAAGTCCACGCACTACAAGCCCCCCGGGCACCGCACAGGCGCCTCGGACATCGGCTACCTCAAGGACAAGAACATACGTGCCACGCTCAAGGAGATACGCAAGGCGTGGCTCGACGGAAACGAGATAGGCACCCACTTCAACGGCCACTTCTGCGGGCCGAACGGTGTCGGCAGCTGGTCGACCGACCAGTGGAAGAGTGAGATACGCCAGGCCAAATGGTTCGTCAAGAACTGGAAGACGACCACGGGCTGGAAGGGCGAGGACCCGCTTCCCTTCGACTACGACAGGGAACTGATAGGCGGGCGCACCCCCTGTCTCCAGGGCCAGGAGAACCTGCTGCGAGCGGCGAAGCAGATGGGCTTCCGCTACGACTCCAGCGGCAACGGAAGGCAGGTCTGGCCCAAGAAGAAGGGCGGTCTGTGGGACGTCCCGCTGCAGGAAGTCCCCATGCCGGGCCGGAAGTTCGAGACTCTGTCCATGGACTACAACTTCCTGGCGAACCAGTCGGGGACCGTCCACGGTCCGGCCTCGAAGCACGCGTCCTACGGCAAGCAGATGCGTGACGGCCTGATGCAGGGCTTCGAGCGGGCCTACAAGGGCAACCGCGCGCCGATGATCATCGGCAACCACTTCGAGGACTGGAACGGCGGGGTGTACATGGACGCCGTCGAGGACGTCATGAAGTCGGTGTGCCAGAAGCGCGAGGTCCGCTGCGTCTCGTTCAAGCAGCTGGTCGATTGGCTGGACCAGCAGGACCCGAAGGTGCTCGCCAGGCTGGGTTCGCTGCCGGTCGGTGAGAAGCCCGAGGGCGGCTGGAGGAAGTTCATGCGCGCACCGCGCACCGAACTGCTCTCCCGGTGACGCCCGGCCTCTGACGCCCGGCCCGGCCCACTGCGCACCGCCGCCCTCCCGCCCCTCTGCCCCTGCCGTCCACCCCCCGTCCCCTGCCGCCGAGTGAGAGCCCGGGCTGCCGCCGTCGCCCGCCGGGACGGCGGCCGGCAGCCCGGCCTGCTCACGGCCCGCTGCCCGCCTGCGGTCCCGGACGGGACGCCGCCGACGCCGAACGCCTTCCGCTCAGGCGGGCTGCGGCTGCGCAGCCGGCCGTTCGCTCAGTACGAAGCCGGGGTCGACCTGCGCGGCCAGGTCGGCGCCGGTCTTCTCGTTGCCCCAGCTCTCGGCGTTGCGAAGGTGGAAGTGGACCATCTGCTTCATGTAGCGATTCCAGTCGCGACGTTCGTAGGACGCGTCCGCCGTCTCCCAAAGGGCGTGCAGGGCCTCGCGGTTGGGCTTCTCCAGCTCCGCCAGCGTCCTCGGACGGCCCTTCTCCATGGCCCGCACCCAGTCGGACTGCCCGAACACGGCGAGCAGGTCGTCGCCGACCTCGTCCCGCAGGAACTCCAGGTCGTCCTCCCCCTGCACCTTGTTGCCCACCACGCACAACGGCACCCCGAAGTCCCGCGCGTACTCCTTGTACTGGCGGTGCACCGAGACGCCCTTGCGGGTCGGCTCCGCGACCAGGAACGTCATGTCGAAGCGGGTGAACATGCCGGAGGCGAAGGAGTCGCTGCCCGCTGTCATGTCGACGACCACGAACTCGTCGCGTCCGTCGGTGAGGTGGTTCAGGCAGAGCTCGACCGCGCCGGTCTTGGAGTGATAACAGGCCACTCCCAGGTCGGCCTCGGTGAACGGACCGGTGACCATCAGCCGCACGTCGCCGCCATGGTCGCCCTCAGGTCTGACGGTGCGAGCGCATGCCCGGTAGACGGGGTTGTCCTCGGTGACGCTCAGCAGACGGGAACCGTCGCCGGGCGGCGTCGTCTTGATCATCGTCTCGGCGGAGGCGATACGCGGATTGGTGCCGCGCAGATAGTCCTTGATGAGAGGGAGTTCGGCGCCCATCGCGGGCAGCTCCGCCGCCTCGGCCTCATCGAGGCCCAGCGCGGCGCCGAGGTGCTGATTGATGTCCGCGTCCACTGCGACCACGGGACTGCGCCGCGCGGCGAGATGACGGATGAAGAGTGAGGACAGCGTCGTCTTGCCGCTGCCGCCCTTGCCAACGAAAGCGATTTTCATGAACAAGAGCGTAGGGCTGCCGTCGGCCCCGGGGCTGAGAGGGCGTCAGGAAGACCACCCGATCGTGGGGCGCAGCTTGCGGCAGTGCGGGCGCGTAGGGTCGTACGCATGAGTAGCACCGCTGACCCTCTCGCCCCGCTCGGGAAGCTGCCGGGCGTTCAGGACTCCGTGGAATCCGTGCGGAAAGCAGTGGACCGCATCTACGGGCACCGCGTCATGCGCCGCCGCAGCAGCGAGGTGACCGCGGAGGCGGCCCTGCGGGGTGCGCGGGGCTCCGCAGCGCTGGAGGGCGCCGACTGGGCGCTGGAGGAGATGCGGCGTCGCACCGACTTCGGGGAAGAGGGCGAGCCGCGCACAGTGGGGGCCGCCCTGCGGGCAACCGCCGAGTCCGGCCAACTCCTCGACGTATGGCGGCAGTCACCTCTTCGTGTACTGGCCCGGCTGCATCTGGTGGTGGCGGGAGGCGACGCCTCGGACGAGACCGTGGGGAGACCCCGGCTCGCAGGCGAGCCCGTGCGGGAACCGGAACCGGGCGTGGGTGAAGTTCCGGCTGCGGAGGACGTGGCCGTACGGCTGGACGGGCTGGCGCAGTTCGTCGTGGCCGGAAGCGAGGCACCGGCACTGGTGGTCGCCTCGGTGGTGCACGGCGAACTGGCCACACTGCGGCCCTTCGGCTCGTACAACGGACTGGTGGCGCGGGCGGCCGAGCGGATCGTCCTGGTGGCGAGCGGGCTGGACCCCAAGTCGATCTGCCCCGCCGAGGCCGGCCATGCGGAACTCGGGCGCGAGCAGTACACGATGGCGCTGGCCGCATACGCCTCGGGTACCCCCGAGGGCATGGCGGCGTGGATCGGGCACTGCGGGAGAGCGGCCGAGCTCGGTGCCCGCGAGACCACGGCGGTGTGCGAGGCGCTCCAGCGAGGAGCGGCGTAGGCACGCGTACGGCAGGTCCGTGGCGCATGCATCGAGGGTTCTGGGCGAACGCGTCACTTCGTGCACGGAGCCGCGGGTCGTGGCACTGCGGATACGCAGGCGACCACGGGCAGAGAATTGCGGCGGCACCGCCCGTACGGGTGGTGCCGCCGCTGGCATGGATACCGCGTTACCAGTGCGTGCTCTCATCGGGCCCGTCAGGGCGGGACGTTCTGCCCGTCACCTGCGAGCTAGCCCGTTACGCGGGCTTGGCGTCGCGTGGGTACCCGGTATTCATGCTTCCGGTCCGTGGGCCTTACTGCGATCGGAATCCTTGCACCGATTCCGCTGGTCTCGCGGGCCGTCAACTCATTTGTACTGCGGCCGACGACGATGTGGAACCCCTCGCGGACGGTCTTTACCTTTCCCCTCAAACTCACTCGAAGCGGGCGCGGCGCTGGCTCGTGTACCAGACCAGTCCCGCAGTGGCGGCGGCTGCACCCACTGCCGCCGCAGCGATCGCGAGCGCGGGCCGGGACGGCATCGACAGGCTCGGGAGGCGCTGCTTGAGGCGCACGGGGCGGGAGAAGGTGAGCACCGGCCAGTCGCGGCTGACGGCCTCCCTGCGCAGTGCCCGGTCCGGGTTGACGGCGTAGGGGTGGCCGACCGCTTCCAGCATGGGGACGTCGGTGATGGAGTCGCTGTAGGCGTAGCAGCGGCTCAGGTCGTACCCCTCGGTCTCGGCGAGCCAGGCGATCGCCTCGGCCTTGGCAGGTCCGTATGCGTAGTAGTCGATCTCGCCGGAGTAGCAGCCGTCCTCCACGACCATGCGGGTCGCCACGACGCGGTCCGCGCCGATCAACTCACCGATCGGCTCCACCACTTCCGCGCCGGACGTCGAGACGATGACGACGTCGCGCCCGGCGAGGTGGTGCTCCTCGATGAGGGAGGCGGCCTCGTCGTAGATGATCGGGTCGATGAGGTCGTGAATGGTCTCAGCGACGATCTCCTTCACCTGCTCGACGTTCCAGCCACGGCAGAGGGCGGAGAGATACTCGCGCATCCTCTCCATCTGGTCGTGGTCGGCTCCGCCGAGGAGATATACGAACTGAGCGTAGGCAGTACGGAGTACGGCACGGCGATTGATCAGGCCACCCTGGTAGAAGGATCTGCCGAAGGTGAGCGTGCTCGACTTCGCAATGACCGTCTTGTCCAGATCGAAGAACGCGGCTGTGCGGCGCATCGCTAGGTTTTCCACGAAGGCGAGCATAGGCGCCAGCCATTCGGCGTAAGCTGTGGCGCGTGGGTTTGCCTGAGAAGGCCCTCGGGTACACCATGGAAGTCACGGATCGTTCGCGACCGTGCTAACCCGGCCCGACTCCTCCCCCCCCGAGTCGGCCCTGGGGACGACCCCCGCTCTCCCCCCCGGCGGGGGTCGTCGCATGTCCGGAGGCCTTTTCTCCGCCGGCAGGTCCTCACCCCCTCTCTGGGCGATCTTCGGGCGTCTGTTCCGGTGCCCATCAAATCAGTAACTGACTGTAATCGATGTGCTGCTCTGCGGAAGTCGCCAGGACGGGTGACGGAGTTATTCACAACTCGCTGCATGTCCACAGTTTTTGACCATGATCACCAGGCATTTCCTCTTCCCCGCACAGTGATTCCCGACAGCTCTCGCAGGTGTTTGCGGGAGCGAGGCTGTGAAGAGTGAAGGGGCTCTGGAACGTGGCCGAAACCATTCTGATTGTCACCGAGGACGAAGAACTCCTTGATGACCTGCTGCGCCTGTGTGCGGCCGCCGGTGCGGAAGCGGAAGTCGCGCACGGAGCGCCCCTGAGCCGGACGGCCTGGGCGGGCTGGAGCGGCGCCGCAGCCTGGGAGAAGGCCCCTCTGGTGCTCGTAGGAGACGACTGCGCCGGAGCTCCCGGTCTCAGCGGCGCGTCGGGCGGAGGCACACCCGGTGCTGTGCGCAGAGCCGGCGTGCTGCTCGTCGGCAAGGACCTGGACGACCCGGGCGTCTGGGAGCGCGGGGCGCGGATCGGGGCCGAAGGCGTCGTCATGCTGCCGGACGCGGAGAGCTGGCTGGCGGGGCGTATCGCGGACGCGGCGGAGTGCGTCGGCCGGCCGGCGCTGACGGTGGGCGTACTCGGCGGACGGGGAGGTGCGGGCGCTTCGACTCTCGCCTGCGCCCTTGCCGTCACTGCGGCGCGGAACGGGCAGCGCACGATGCTCATCGACGGCGACGCCCTCGGAGGCGGCCTGGACGTGCTGCTCGGCGGAGAACGGACGGAGGGACTGCGATGGCCGGCGTTCGCGGAGTCGCGGGGGCGGGTCGGCGGCGGTGCGCTCGCGGAATCACTGCCGAAACTGCACGACTTGAGCGTGCTCAGCTGGGACCGGGGGGACTCCGTGCTGATCCCCGCGGACGCGATGAAGTCCGTGCTCTCCGCCGCGCGGCGGCGCGGCGGCGTCGTTGTCGTCGACCTGCCGCGGCGGATCGACGAGACGGTCGCCGAAGCGCTGGCACAGACGGACCTCGGACTGCTGCTGGTCCCCGCCGAGCTGAGGGCGGTCGCCGCCGCCCACCGTGTCGCCTCCCGTACGCAGATGGTGCTGCGCGACCTGAGGGCGGTCGTGCGGACGCCCGGTGGCCCCGGCGGGACGCGCAGCTACGGCCCGGGGCTGGACGACGAGGAGGTGGCACGGCTGCTGCGGCTCCCGTTGGCGGGTGAACTGCCGTGGGAGGCAGGGCTGTTGGAGGCGGTCGAGCGGGGGGTTCCGCCGGGCGCACGAACCAGCGGCGCGCTGGCCCGCTTCTGCAGGGACTTCTGGTCCCAGGCGCTCAGCGGCGACGTGAACGGCGGGGGTGTGGCCGTATGAGCGCGGTGGACGGAGGGCTGAGCGCCGACGGGCGTATGACAGCGGCGGTCACGGGCGCGCGTCGAGTGGCACGCTCCGGCGCCCATGACGCGAGCAGCACCGGCAACGGGACGGAACCCGCCTCGCGGGCGGCGGCCCAGGAGCCGCTTCTCGACGCCGTGCGCCGCAGGCTCGCGGAGACGGGAGCCGAACCGACACCGGCCAGGGTCGCATCGGCTCTGCGCGCCCAGGGGCGGCTGCTGGGCGACAGTGCCGTGCTGGGAGTGGTGGAGGCTCTCCGCTCGGAACTGGTCGGCACGGGGCCCCTGGAGCCGCTGCTGGCCGACTCCGAGGTCACGGACGTACTGGTCACCCGTCCTGACGAGGTGTGGGTCGACCGCGGCCGCGGCCTGGAGCGAACGGACGTGCGCTTCCGCGATGCCGCTTCAGTGAGACGGCTGGCGCAGCGGCTCGCGACGTCGGCGGGGCGGCGTCTGGACGATGCGAGGCCCTGGGTGGACGCCCGGCTGCCGGACGGCACGAGGCTGCACGCCGTGCTGCCGCCGGTCGCCGTCGGCTCGACGTGTCTGTCGTTGCGCGTGGTGCGTCATCGGGCCTTCCGCCTGACGGAGTTGGTGAGTGCGGGCACCCTTCCTCCCGGGGGCGACCGGCTGCTTCGCGACGTGCTGGACGCCAGGCTCTCCTTCCTCGTCAGCGGCGGCACGGGCTCGGGGAAGACGACGCTGCTGAGCTCGCTGCTGGGGCTGGTGGCCCCCGATGAGCGGATCGTCCTCGCGGAAGACTCGGCCGAACTGCGGCCCGACCACCCCCACGTCGTGCGGCTGGAGGCCCGGCCCGCGAACCAGGAAGGCGCCGGAACGGTGGGTCTCGACGACCTGGTGCGTCAGGCACTGCGGATGCGGCCCGACAGACTCGTGGTGGGGGAGGTGCGGGGTGCCGAAGTCACCGAACTGCTGGCCGCGTTGAACACCGGCCACGAAGGCGGCTGCGGAACGCTGCACGCCAATGCTGCGGCGGACGTTCCCGCCCGGCTGGAAGCGCTCGGGACGGCTGCCGGGCTGGACCGGGCAGCTCTGCACAGCCAGTTGGCGGCCGCACTGGACGTCCTGGTGCACCTCGTGAGGGACCGCTCGGGTCAGCGGCGCGTCGCTGAGATCCATGTGCTGGCACGCGGCTCGGACGGCCTGGTCACGACGGTCCCGGCCGTGGTGTGGGGCGACCGGGGCTTCGTCGAGGAGCGCGGCGCCGGGCAGTTGGCGAGGCTCTGCGGAAGAGGGCGCACAGGTCGGTCCGTCCCGGATCACGACGGACGCCGGTACGGCGACCCAGGTCACCGTGCCCGGGCCTCCGGATACGAGTCCCTGAAGTCCGCCGTCGAGCCCGGGGGGTTCGCGCACGAAAGGGGAGCGCGATGACGGGCGCCGGAGGAGAAGGAGTGCCGGGGCTCGAGGCGGCACCCATGTACGCCGCGATGGTGTGTGCGGGGGCCGCCGCCTGGCTGATGGCGGGACGGGAGGACGGGACGAAGCGAGCACGTCTGCTGCTCGCGGGAGTCGGCAGGGCGTGCGACACACGCCCTCAACTGCCGCCCGCCTGCTCACGGTTGCTCGACGCCGTACGCGAACGTCTGGGCTGCCGCGAAGACCGGGCGTGGTGGTGTCTTGCGGCCGGGGCGGTCCTGGGGCTCCTCGGCGAGTCATGGCTGCCACTCGTCGCCGGAGCCGCCGCGGTGCCCGTCGCCAGACGGATGCTGCTCAGGCGTGGGCGGCGGAGCGCGGCGGAACGCCGGGCATCGGCCGTGGTCGAACTGTGCGCCGCGGTCGCGGGCGAGCTGCACGCCGGGAGGCAGCCGGACCGGGCGCTGCTGGCGGCAGGGGCCCTGCCCCTCAGGGAGCTGGGGGAGGGCGGAGCGGCGGTCCTGGCAGCGGCGCGCTTCGGCGGGGACGTCCCGGAAGCTCTGCGGGAGGCGGCACGGAGCCCTGGCGCGGAAGGGCTCAGCGGAGTGGCCGCCTGCTGGCAGGTGGCGGTGGAGAGCGGGGCGGGGCTCGCGAAGGGGCTCGATGCGGTGGCTCTCGCGTTGCGAGCCGAACGAGACCAACGCGCGGAATTGCAGGCCCTGCTGGCCGGACCGCGTTCCACCGCTCTCGTCCTCGCGCTCCTTCCCGCCTTCGGTCTGCTGCTCGGAGCCGCCATGGGGGCCGATCCGATGCGGGTTCTCCTGCACAGTCCGGCCGGGCTGGCCTGTCTTGCCGTCGGAGGGCTGCTGGAGTGGGCGGGTCTCGCCTGGGTGGCTCGGCTCGTCCGGACCGCGGAAGGTCCCGGCAAGGCCGAGAAGGGCGGAACGGCATGAGCCCTCGTATGACCGCGGGCGCCGCGGCTGCTGTCGCCGATCCGTGGGTGTGGGTGCCGCTGCTGGTGACGGCCGGCTGTCTCGCCGCATGGTGCTGGGAGGTCTGGCGCGGACGGCGGTCGCGGGCCCGGACCCGGCTGTTGCTGGGAGAGCCGGCCGAGGGGGAGCGGGCGGAGCAGTCCGGGAGTCACGCCGACAGGCCGCAGCACTCCCTCGGCCGCCGCCTCGCCCGCTCGTCGGACCACAGCCTCCTGGCTCATCAACAGTGGTGGAAGGGGCGTGAGCGCCGCCGCCGGCTGCGCGCCGGGGCCGGGGCACTGGGTGCGGGGGCCCTGGCCGTGATCGTCGTCGGTGGAGTGCCCGGGTGGCTCGTGGGAAGTGCCGGGGCGTACTGCGTGTGGCGCCGGGCGGCCAACCGGGACGGACCCGAGGCCAGCAGCGAGAACAGCGCCGAGGCCCGTACTGCTGCTGAACAGCTGCCTCTCACGGCCGAGTTGCTCGCAGCCTGTCTCGCGGCAGGCTCCGCGCCCGTCCCTGCAGCCGACGCGGTGGGCCGGTCGGTCGGAGGGCCGCTGGGGGCACAGCTGATGCGGGCGGCCACGGAGCTGCAACTCGGCGCTGAACCAGCTGCGGTCTGGGCGCGGTTCGTGGGGTTGCCGGGCGGTGACGCTTTCGTCCGGTCCATGGAGCGGGCGGGTGGCGGCGGAGTCCCGGCGGTGGAGTCCGTGACGCGGCTCGCAGCCGAACTCCGTGCCGGAGCGGCGCGTGCAGCCACAACTCGCGCCAGGCGCACGGCGGTTCTGGTGACGGGGCCGCTGGGGCTGTGCTTCCTGCCCGCCTTCCTCGCCGTCGGTGTCGCCCCGGTGGTCATGGGCCTCGCCCGTTCACTGCTCTGACCGACGGGAGCACCACTGCGGATCGGGCCCGGCAACGGCACGACGGCCCGCACAGACCGGCCTCACCACACAGGAAGGAAACGACCATGTCGAAGAAGCTCCGTCCCGCTCGTCCCGCTCGTCCCGCTCGTCCCGCTCGTCCGGCCCGTCCGGCCCGTCCGGCCCGTCCGGCCCGTCCGGCCCGTCCGGCCCGTCCGGCCCGTCCCGCGCGTCCGGCCCGTCCGGCATCCGGGGGCGCCCCGCATCGGCTGCGGGGTGCGGGGCGCCGCCATCTGCTCGCTGTGAGACGCGAGTTGACGAACGACGCAGGCATGAGCACCGCCGAATACGCGGTCGGGACCATCGCCGCGTGCGGGTTCGCAGCCGTGCTCTACAAGGTGCTGACGAGCGGTGCGGTCAGTGCCGAGCTGCAGCAACTGATCGAGAGGGCACTCGATGCCGGCCGATGACGACGGCTACGTCACAGCGGAGACGGCAGTCGTCGTCCCGGCCCTGGTACTGCTGTTCGGGATGCTGCTGTGGGGCGTCATGGCAGCCGCGCAGCACATTCAGGTGGTCGACGGTGCGCGGGTCGGCGCGCGTGCGGCGGCACGAGGTGAGCAGGAGGCCGCGGTGCGGGCCGTCGCTCTCTCCGCCGCACCTGAGGAGGCCACCGTGCAGACGCTCCGCCAGGGCGACTTCGTGCGCGTGCGCGTCGAGGCACGCTCATCCGGTCCCGGACCGCTGTCGGTCGCGTTGAGCGCCGAAGCAGTGGCCATGGCCGAGGACGGGACGGGGGGCACCGGCCGTGCTGAGAAGTGACCGCGGTTCCGCGACGGTCTGGGCCGCCTTGAGCGGCGTGGCGCTGTGCGGTGTCACCGCGGTGCTGCTGGGGCTCGGACAGGCCGTCTCCGTACGGCACCGCGCAGCCGGAGCGGCTGATCTGTCGGCGCTCGCCGCCGCAGACCGTGCCCTCGACGGCGAACGCCGGGCATGTGCCGCCGCCCGTCGAGTGGCCTCCGTGCAAGGAGCCCGTCTCGTCCGGTGCTCCGTCCGCGGCGAGATCGCGGACGTCTCGGCGCGGGTACGGACCGGCCCGTACGCGCCCGAGGCGCGGGCCAGGGCGGGACCGCCGGACGTGACGCCCGGCAACGGTCACCGGGCCGCCGG
Organism: Streptomyces ovatisporus; assembly: GCF_042653885.1. Taxonomy (NCBI): domain Bacteria; kingdom Bacillati; phylum Actinomycetota; class Actinomycetes; order Kitasatosporales; family Streptomycetaceae; genus Streptomyces; species Streptomyces ovatisporus. Next base: position 127,555 of record NZ_JBHSFH010000007.1, on the reverse strand, counting down.
CAGCGCCGAAGCCTCGCCTGCGTCAGCCGCTGCTCCCCCACGCAGAGGGCCGTGGCCGGTGCGCCTACGTCCCGGAGGGCGTGGGTTCGAGCAGTTCCGTGAGCAGCCGGACGGCACCCCGCTTGTGCAGCGGATCGTTGCCGTTGCCGCACTTGGGCGACTGGATGCACGAGGGACAGCCGGCTTCGCACTCGCATGCCGCGATGGCGTCCCGGGTTGCCGCCAGCCACTCGCGGGCGGTGCGGAAGGCCCGCTCGGCGAAACCGGCGCCGCCGGGCTGCCCGTCGTAGACGAAGACGGTGGGCAGCAGGGTGTCGGGGTGCAGGGGGACGGAGACGCCGCCGATGTCCCAGCGGTCGCACGTCGCGAAGAGCGGCAGCAGACCGATGGCCGCGTGCTCGGCGGCGTGCAGCGCCCCCGGGAGGATCTCCGGGCCGACCCGCGCCGCGTCGAGCTGGTCCTCCGTGACGGTCCACCACACCGCGCGGGTGCGCAGCGTACGAGGCGGAAGGTCGAGCTTCGTCTCGCCCATGACCTCTCCCGTCATGCGGCGGCGGAGGTAGGAGACGACCTGGTTCGTCACCTCCACGGTGCCGTAGCACAGGCGGGCGTCGCCCCAGGGGACCTCCGCCTCCGTCTCGAGGACGGATACGGAAGTGGTGTCCCTGGCCATCGTGGTCCAAGGCGGACTCGCCTCTTCCACGAGCGCGGCGGAGTCCTCCAGGTCGAGACGCCTGACCACGTAGGTGCGGCCCTGGTGCAGATGCACGGCACCTTCGTGGACGGTGGTGTGCGCGGACGCGGCGTCCACGGTGCCGAGGAGACGCCCCGTACCGTCCTCCACGATCTGCACGGGCGTTCCCCCGGAGCCGCGGATGTCGGCGAGGTCGGCCGCCCGCTCCTTGCGCGTCCAGTACCAGGACCCGCCCCTCCGGCGCAGCAGCTTGCGTCCCTCCAGCTGCCGCAGCAGAGCCGGACAGCCGGGCCCGAAGAGTTCCGCATCGGCCTCGGTGAGGGGGATCTCGGCCGCTGCCGCGCACAGATGAGGAGCGAGGACGTACGGGTTGTCCGGGTCCAGGACGGTCGATTCGACCGGTGTGCGGAAGAGCGACTCGGGGTGGTGCACGAGATAGGTGTCGAGGGGGTCGTCCCGCGCGACCAGGATGGCGAGCGCCCCTTCGCCCGTACGTCCGGCGCGCCCGGCCTGCTGCCAGACAGAGGCACGTGTGCCGGGATATCCGGTGATGAGCACGGCGTCGAGCCCTGACACGTCGACACCCAGTTCCAGGGCGTTCGTCGCGGACAGACCGAGCAGGTCTCCCGTGTGCAGACGGTGTTCGAGTGCGCGACGCTCCTCCGGCAGGTAGCCGCCCCGGTACGCGGCGATCCGGTCCGGCAGCCGGCGGTCGACGGCGCCGAGACGGTCCTGGGCGATCAGGGAGATCAGCTCGGCGCCGCGGCGCGAGCGCACGAAGGCGACCGTACGCACGCTCTGGAGGGCCAGGTCCGTCAGGAGTTCCGCGGCCTCGGCAGTGGCCGTACGCCGTACCGGCGCTCCGCGCTCGCCTTCCAGCTCGGTCAGCGGAGGCTCCCAGAGCGCGAAGACCAACTCGCCCCGGGGAGAGGCGTCTTCGGTGACTTCGGTCACGGGCACGCCGGTCAGCCGGGTGGCGGCCTCGCCCGGCCCGGCCGAGGTGGCGGACGCCAGGAGGAAGACGGGCTCCGAGCCGTACCGGGCGCAGATCCTCCGCAGCCGCCGGATCACCTGGGCCACGTGGGAGCCGAAGACACCGCGGTAGGTGTGGCACTCGTCGATGACGACGTAGCGCAGGGAGCGCAGGAAGGAGGACCAGCGTGCGTGCGCGGGGAGGATTCCCCGGTGCAGCATGTCGGGGTTCGTGAGCACGTAGTTGGCGAACAGGCGCACCCATTCCCGCTCTTCGAAGGGGGTGTCCCCGTCGTAGACGGCCGGGCGTACCGACGTGCCGAGCGGCGCGGCGAGTTCCGTCACAGCGCGACGCTGGTCGGCTGCGAGCGCCTTCGTGGGCGCCAGGTACAGGGCCGTACTGCCACGTCGGCGCTGCTGGGGTCCGCCGGCCGGCTGGGCGCGCTGCGCCGGCGAACGTCCGCCGTCCCCGTCCCCGTCCGCGTCCGATGGGTCCGCCCCGTCGAGGAGAGCACTCAGGGTCGGTATGAGATACGAGAGGGACTTGCCGGATGCGGTGCCTGTGGCGATGATCACTGACTCGCCCCGGAGGGCGTGCTCGGCCGTGCGCGCCTGGTGCTGCCAGAGCCGGTCGATCCCCGACTCCCTTACGGCATCGATCACTTCAGGCCGGATCTGCCCGGGCCAATCCGCATGGCGGCCGATCCGCGGGGGCAAGTGCTCCGTATGGGTGATGCGGGCAGCCCTGCCCTCCCCTGCGGTGAGTTGAGCGAGCACCGTTCGGGGATCACTGTCGGATACCTTGCGGGAGGGCACAGCAGGTGAGCGTACGCTCGTCGCGACCAGATGCGGTCGGTCGGCCGTGGGCACCGAGGGTGTCCCCGGCGCGACGCTCAATGACCGCAAGGCGTCGTGCGTGCAGGCCCGTAAGTGATTGAATGCTTCTGCGGCTGCCGATCCGCCCGCTGTCCCGGCCTGTCCTCGGCCGGGATAATTCAGTGGGCGGACGACTCGATAGCAAGGTGCTGGAGGATCCGTGGACCTGTCCCTGTCGACCCGGACCGTAGGCGATCGCACGATCGTCGAGGTCGGTGGCGAGATTGATGTATACACCGCGCCCAAGCTGCGGGAGCAGCTGGTCGAGCTTGTGAACGACGGCAGCTACCACCTCGTCGTGGACATGGAAGGCGTCGACTTCCTGGACTCCACAGGGCTCGGTGTGCTCGTCGGCGGGCTCAAGCGGGTGCGTGCCCACGAGGGCTCGCTGCGCCTGGTGTGCAACCAGGAGCGCATTCTCAAGATCTTCCGAATCACCGGTCTGACCAAGGTGTTCCCCATCCACGGTTCCGTGGACGAGGCCGTCGCCGCGACCGACTGACGTCCGTCGCGGACGGACCGGCTATTCGGAAAGACGCCGGAGGTACCGGGCTCGCCGAGCCCGGTACCCGGCAATGTGACAGTGCAAGACTGAGGGGGATGGCATGGCCATCGTGGAACTCCGCTTCAGCGCGTTGCCGGAGCACGTGCGCACGGCAAGGCTGGTGGCCGCCGCAGTCGCGCGGCGGGCCGGGGTGGACGAGGCCGTGCTCGACGAGGTGCGGCTGGCGGTCGGAGAGGCGTGCTCCCGCGCCGTCGGGCTGCATGTGAGCCATGGCCTGGACACCCCCGTACGCGTGGCGCTCATCGAGGAGGAGAAGAAGTTCTCCATCGAGGTCGGCGATGCGGCTCCCACGGCGACTGCCGGAGCCCGTGGCTCCACAGGGCCTGCCCCGGCTTCATCCGCGGCATCCGACGGTGAAGAAGCCGAGAGCGAGATGGGCCTGGCCGTCATCAGCGGTCTCGTCGACGACGTGGAAGTGACCACGGACGACAAGGGCGGCCTGATCCGCATGAGCTGGCCGGTGACTCCGGAGCCGGTCCTTCCCTGAGCGTTCCCTGAGCGGGTTCTTCCCTGAGCGGGTTCTTCCCTGAGCCGGCTCGGGCGTCGCGAGCCCGCGAAGATCCAAACGACGTGCCCTAACCCCCTTCGCAGGCTGCACGATTTCCTCAGCCCGGGCTTCAGGCCCGGGCTGCTTGCGGCGGCCGGCCGTCGGCACGAGCGGCGGAGGGACCCGCTCATCGGGGGACCGCACCCGTCCGGCAGCCCTCGCGACAGGGGATGAGCGGCTGGAGACGGTCCACGACCTCGCAGCGCGACAAGCCCCCCGGCACCGTCCATCTCCCCGGGGGCGGCTGCTGGGAGAGACGGATGCGGAAGCTAGCATTCCGCGTCGGCCGCAAAATGTTTCCGGATCTTCATCAAGCCCGGTGACACCCGCTCTCGGGCGTCCGCGCCCCCGTATGCGAGCCTCCGCGTGCTCGGCTGCCGGACGTCCGCGAGGTCTCTGAAAGGCTCTTTTCTGAGCCGCTTTGATGGGAAAAGAGGGGCATGTGCGGCGCCCGTGTTGATCATTTTTTACAGCGTCAGCATTTTTGTAAGGCTAGCTCGTCCGGGCTAATTCCCCACACGAACTCCATTTGATCTCCGCTGGTGTAGGCGAATTGCCGATCCTGCGCTCTGTTTTGATCTGGAGCTGATCCCTACAATCCGTCCACATCTTTGCAAGCAGGAGCCGTACGTCGAACCGCGCGCCCCTGCGCCAAGCGTCAAGGAGGACGAATGGCGGGGCACCTCAGCCCATCTCAGAATCAACAGCACCTCGCTGACGCAGTGCTGACCAGCGCCAACCGCGGTCTCGTCATCGTGATCGCGCTAGTCGCCCTGGCAGCTCTCGGCGTCGCCGTGGTGCTGGTCCGTCAAGTGCTCGCCGCATCCGAGGGCACTGACAGCATGAAGAAGATCGCAGCAGCGGTGCAGGAAGGCGCGAACGCCTACCTCGCGCGGCAGATGCGAACGCTCGGCATCTTCGCCGTGGTGGTCTTCTTCCTGCTGTTCCTGTTGCCTGCCGATGACATGGGTCAGCGTGTTGGACGTTCGCTGTTCTTCCTGGTCGGCGCGGCTTTCTCCGCTGCCACCGGCTATATCGGCATGTGGCTCGCGGTGCGCAGCAACGTACGAGTTGCTGCTGCGGCACGTGAGGCGACGCCCGAAGAAGGGGCGCCCCCTGCGGACCTGACCAGCGTCTCGCACAAGGCCATGAAGATCGCTTTCCGCACGGGCGGCGTCGTGGGCATGTTCACGGTGGGTCTCGGCCTGCTGGGTGCGGCCTGCGTGGTGCTCGTCTATGCGGCGGACGCTCCCAAGGTCCTGGAGGGCTTCGGCCTGGGTGCCGCCCTGATCGCGATGTTCATGCGTGTCGGTGGCGGCATCTTCACCAAGGCGGCGGACGTCGGCGCCGACCTCGTGGGCAAGGTCGAGCAGGGCATCCCCGAGGACGACCCGCGTAACGCCGCGACCATCGCGGACAACGTCGGCGACAACGTCGGCGACTGTGCCGGCATGGCCGCCGACCTGTTCGAGTCGTACGCCGTGACCCTGGTCGCCGCGCTGATTCTGGGCACCGCTGTCTTCGGCAACGACGGTCTCGCGTTCCCGCTGATGGTCCCCGCCATCGGCGTGATCACGGCCATGATCGGTGTGTTCACGGTTGCTCCGCGCGCCAAGGACCGCAGCGGCATGACCGCCATCAACCGCGGATTCTTCATCTCCGCGCTGATCTCCCTGGTGATGGTCGCCATCGCGGCCTACGCCTACCTCCCCTCCAGCTACGGCGCTCTGACCGGCGTTGCGGGGGACGACGCCCAGGAGATCCTGAACCACAGCGGCGACCCGCGTGTGCTGGCGATCGTCTCGGTCGCCATCGGAATCGTGCTCGCCGCAGTGATCCAGCAGCTGACGGGGTACTTCACCGAGACCAACCGCAAGCCCGTACGGGACATCGGCCGGACCTCGCTGACGGGCCCGGCCACGGTCATCCTTTCGGGCATGTCGATCGGCCTCGAGTCGGCCGTCTACACGGCCCTGCTGATCGGGCTGAGCGTCTACGGCGCCTTCCTGCTCGGCGGCGGCACCGTCATGCTCGCGCTGTTCGCGGTCGCGCTCGCCGGCACCGGTCTGCTGACCACGGTCGGCGTCATCGTGGCCATGGACACCTTCGGTCCGGTCTCCGACAACGCCCAGGGCATCGCCGAGATGTCGGGCGACGTCGAGGGCGCGGGCGCCCAGGTCCTCACGGACCTGGACGCGGTGGGCAACACCACCAAGGCGATCACCAAGGGCATCGCCATCGCGACGGCCGTGCTCGCCGCCGCGGCGCTGTTCGGTTCGTACCGTACGGAGATGGTCAGCGCGCTCAGCGAGGCCGGGGAGAGCAGCGGCAAGATGCTGCAGCTTCTCGACATCGCGCAGCCCAGCACGCTGGTCGGGCTGATGCTCGGTGCGGCGGTCGTCTTCCTCTTCTCCGGCCTTGCCATCAACGCCGTCTCCAGGTCGGCGGGCGCCGTGGTGTACGAGGTCCGGCGGCAGTTCCGCGAGAAGCCCGGGATCATGGACTACACGGAGAAGCCGGAGTACGGGCGCGTCGTCGACATCTGCACCAAGGACGCGCTGCGTGAGCTGACGACGCCGGGTCTGCTGGCCGTCATGTCGCCGATCCTGGTGGGCTTCACGTTCGGTGCCGGTGCGCTCGCCGCCTTCCTGGCGGGGGCGATCGGTACGGGCACGCTGATGGCCGTCTTCCTCGCCAACTCCGGTGGCGCGTGGGACAACGCCAAGAAGCTCGTCGAGGACGGGCACCACGGCGGCAAGGGCAGCCAGGCCCACGAGGCGACCATCATCGGCGACACCGTCGGCGACCCGTTCAAGGACACCGCGGGCCCGGCGATCAACCCGCTGCTGAAGGTGATGAACCTGGTGGCGCTGCTCATCGCGCCCGCCGTGATCCAGTTCTCGTACGGCGAGGACGCGAGCGCGGGCGTGCGGACAGTGGTCGCGCTCGTCTCCGCGGCGATCGTCGTCGGTGCCGTGTACGTCTCGAAGCGGCGCGGTATCGCCATGAGCGACGACGACACCTCGTCCGAGAGCGGAAGCGACAGCGAGGGCACCGAGGCCGATAGGACGGCGAAGCCGTCCGATCCGGTCGCGGCTTCCTGACCCTCGGGCAGGTTGGTCCGTCAACACACGGGCGGGCGAGGCGCGTTGGCGCCCCGCCCGCCCGAGTGCGTGTGTGGGAAGGCCCACAACCCGTCGGAGTATGTGGTGCAAATGGCTACAATGCGGCGCAGAATTCTCGCCCGACTAGCCGTGTGCAGCCTCCGGGCGTGTATGTTCCGGGCCGAACAGCCACGGAAGGGACCGATCCGGTGAACAAGAAAGTTGCGGCTGCACTCTCCAGCGGCGCGGCGCTCGCACTCGCGCTGACCGGTTGCAGCGACGACAGCGGCAAAGAGACCGACGCGTGGGCCAAGAAGGTCTGCGACAAGGTGCAGCCCGAGGTCAAGAAGATCCAGGAGGCCAACACCTCCATCAACGAGGCGTCCAAGGAGAAGAGCTCCTCGGAAGAGGTCAAGGAGACCGACGCGGCCGCGTTCGAGAAGATCTCCGGCGCCTACAAGTCCCTCGGCACCGCCGTCGACGAGGCCGGCCCGCCGCCCGTGGACGACGGAGAGAAGCTGCACCAGGACGCGGTGAAGGAACTTCGCGCCATCTCCGAGAAGTACGGCCAGCTCCGCAAGACCGTCGACGGTCTGGACACCAAGGACCAGGCGAAGTTCGCCGAGGGCCTCCAGGGCGTCGCCACCAAGCTGGACGCGCTCGGCAAGAGCGGCGACAAGGCGCTGAGCAAGCTGCAGTCCGGCGACGTCGGCAAGGCCATGGCCGATCAGCAGGGCTGCAAGCGTCCCGCCAACTCCCCGAAGGTCTAGGATCTTCGCCCCCGTGACGGCACGCCTGCGCCCGGGGGACGACACAATGGTGACGTGAGTATCAGCGAACGCCTTCCCGAAGCGGACTTCGAACGCACCAGCCGACTGCGGGAGGCGCTGCGCAGCGCTGACTTCACCGCCGACGGCCTGCTGGACCTGCTCGGGGGGCCCGCCTACGCCGCACTCGCCCGGAGCGAGACCGTGCCCGCGCTGCGCGCGACACGCGAAGCGGAACCTCTGCCGACACTGGTCAGGCTGTTCCTGCTGCAGCAGAGCGTTCCGTACGACCAGGCAAGGGCGGCGCTTCCCCTCGACGACGTCCTCGACGGCGGCTGGCTCGTCCGCGCCGAAACGGAACCGGGACGGGCGGGGGCGGCCGAGTCCGTACGGGCGACTGTGGACGTACGTCCCTACTCCGGTCCCGAGGGGCAGGACTGGTGGATCGTCGCCGACCTCGGCTGCGCCGTGGCAGGGGCCGGAGGCGTCGGCTCCGCGCCGGGTGGGCTCGGCGGAGACGTCGTCCTCGGCGTGGGCGGTGCGTCCACGACACTGGCGGGCATCACGGTCCGCAGACCGGCCGCCCGCGCTCTCGACATCGGAACCGGCTCGGGGCTGCAGGCGCTGCACGCCGCCCAGCACGCCGGCCACGTGACCGCCACCGACGTCAACCCCCGGGCCCTGGCCTTCGCCCGGCTCACCCTCATGCTCTCCGGCGCCCCCGAAGCGGAGTTCCGGCAGGGCCCGCTGTTCGAACCGGTCGCCGACGCCGAACCGTACGACCTGATCGTCTCGAACCCGCCGTTCGTGATCTCGCCGCGGGCCCGGCTGACGTACAGGGACGGCGGCATGGACGGCGACGACCTGTGCCGCACTCTCGTGGACGGCGCCGCCGGCCGGCTGGCGCAGGGCGGCTACTGCCAGCTGCTCGCCAACTGGGAGCACCGGGAGGGGGAGGACTGGCACGAGCGGCTGCGGTCCTGGGTGCCGCGCGGATGCGACGCGTGGATCGTGCAGCGCGAGGTGCAGGACGTCACGCAGTACGCGGAGCTGTGGCTGCGGGACGCCGGCGATCACCGTGCGGGGGACGCCGCATACGCGGCCCGGTACGGCGAGTGGCTGGACGAGTTCGAGCGGCGGGGCACGACGGCGGTGGGGTTCGGCTGGATCACCCTGCGCAAGAGCGGGGCGGCCGATCCGGCGGTCCTCGTCGAGGAGTGGCCGCATCCGGTCGAGCAGCCTCTCGGGGAGGAGATCGTGCAGCATTTCCAGCGGCACGACTTCCTGCGCGCGACGGACGACGCGGCACTCCTGGGCTGCCACTTCCAGCTCGCCGACGGGGTCGTGCAGGAACAGGTGGGCATGCCCGGTGCCGAGGACCCCGAACACGTGGTCCTGCGTCAGCACCGCGGCATGCGGCGGGCGACCAAGGTCGACACCGTCGGGGCGGGATTCGCCGGGGTGTGTGACGGCTCGCTGCCCGCATGGCGGATTCTGGACGCCATCGCGCAGCTGGTGGGCGAGGACCCGGTGCTGCTGCGCGACCGTACGCCCAGGGCCATCCGGCTCCTGGTCGAGCAGGGTTTCCTGCTGCCGGTGGAGGCGAGAGAAGACGGAACGGCGGGGGAGTAGGCGGCCGTCCGCGTCGGGCCGGCCGTGCCGGAGGGCGCCGGGTCGACCCGGCGCCGGGGGAGGCGGCTTCGCGGGTTCACCTGCTGTTCGTACCAGGGTCGCCTTGCGGTGCCAGGGTGCGCGCCATGCAGAGCAGCATGGAGAGTACGCCGTCCGTTTTCGCGGGATTGTCGCTGGCGCTGTTCGGGACGGCGCTGCTGTTGTGGACCGGTGTGCGGCTGCGGTCGCACCTGCCGGTGGCGCACGGCGTACCGGCTTTCACCGCAGCGGCCGTGGCCGTCGTTTTCGGCGTGATTTCGCTCCTCACGGGCGGCTGGGTCCTCCTCGCGGCCTGAGGAACGGGCTGTATCGGGCGGCAGGATCGATTGGTGTCGGGTTACCGTTCGAGTTGCGTTGCGGAGTTTTACCGTTTGACACGGAGGCGGGAGGTACCGTCACACTCCGCAGCGATACCGAGCTACCGATGCCGTATGCCGACCGGAGAGAAGAGCGAGAAGTTGTCCCCGACCCGCGAGCCCGCAAACGGCGGGCGCCGACTCGTGATCGTCGAGTCGCCCGCCAAGGCCAAAACGATCAAGGGTTATCTCGGCCCCGGTTACGTGGTCGAGGCCAGCGTGGGTCACATCCGCGACCTTCCCAACGGTGCCGCCGAGGTTCCGGCGAAGTACAAGGGGGAGTCCTGGGCGCGGCTGGGCGTGAACGTCAACAGCGACTTCGAACCGCTCTACGTCGTCAACACGGACAAGAAGGACCAGGTCAAGAAGCTGAAGCAGCTTCTCGCCGAATCCGACGAACTCCTGCTCGCCACCGATGAGGACCGTGAGGGCGAGGCCATCGCCTGGCATCTGCGCGAGGTCCTCAAGCCCAAGGTGCCGGTGCGCCGGATGGTGTTCCACGAGATCACGAAGGACGCCATCCAGGACGCGGTCCGCAACCCGCGGGACCTGAACCAGCGCCTCGTCGACGCCCAGGAGACCCGCCGCATCCTCGACCGCCTTTACGGCTACGAGGTGTCGCCGGTGCTGTGGAAGAAGGTCATGCCGCGGCTCTCGGCAGGCCGCGTCCAGTCGGTGGCGACGCGGCTCGTCGTGGAGCGGGAGCGGGAGCGCATGGCGTTCCGCTCCGCCGAGTACTGGGATCTGACGGCCTCCTTCGCCGCGGAGAGAGCCACGGACGCCTCCGAGCCGGGGACGTTCGGCGCCCGGCTCAGCTCCGTCGACGGCAGGCGGGTCGCCCAGGGGCGCGACTTCGGCTCCGACGGGCAGCTGAAGAGCCCCGGCCAGGTGCTGCACCTGGACGAGCAGAACGCCCGCGCACTCGCCTCCGCCCTGGCGGACACGCAGTTCTCGGTGCGCTCCGTCGAGTCCAAGCCCTACCGCCGCTCCCCGTACGCGCCGTTCCGTACGACCACCCTGCAGCAGGAGGCCAGCCGCAAGCTCGGCTTCGGCGCGAAGATGACGATGCAGGTGGCGCAGAAGCTGTACGAGAACGGCTTCATCACCTACATGCGTACGGACTCCACGACGCTCTCGGACACCGCGGTCGGCGCAGCGCGCACGCAGGTGACGCAGCTGTACGGCTCGGACTACCTGCCGGACAAGCCCCGTGTCTACGCGGGGAAGGTCAAGAACGCGCAGGAGGCGCACGAGGCGATCCGCCCCTCCGGCGACCGCTTCCGCACCCCCGCCGAGACGGGCCTGACCGGCGACCAGTTCCGGCTCTACGAGCTCATCTGGAAGCGGACCGTCGCATCGCAGATGAAGGACGCGACCGGCCAGTCGGTCACCGTGCGCGTCGGCGGTCGTGCGAGTGACGGCCGGGACGCCGAGTTCAGCGCCACCGGCAAGATCATCACCTTCCACGGTTTCCTCAAGGCGTACGTCGAGGGCTCCGACGACCCCAACGCCGAGCTGGACGACCGCGAGCGCCGCCTGCCGCACGTCACCGAGGGGGACCCGCTCACCGCCGACGACCTCTCGGTCGACGGGCACGCCACCAAGCCGCCCGCCCGCTACACCGAGGCCACGCTGGTGAAGGAGCTGGAGGAACGGGAGATCGGACGCCCCTCCACCTACGCCTCGATCATCAGCACCATCCTCGACCGGCGCTACGTCTTCAAGAAGGGGACGGCCCTGGTGCCCTCCTTCCTGAGCTTCGCCGTGGTGGGCCTGCTGGAGAAGCACTTCGGACGGCTCGTCGACTACGACTTCACGGCGAAGATGGAGGACGACCTCGACCGCATCGCCGCGGGCAGTGCCGCGTCGGTGCCCTGGCTGCGCCGCTTCTACTTCGGCGAGGAGGCCGCCGACGAGGGCGTGCGGGGCTCTGCCGCGGACTCCGGCAACGGCGACGGCGACCACCTGGGCGGTCTGAAGGAACTCGTCTCCGACCTGGGGGCGATCGACGCCAAGGGCGTCTCGTCCTTCCCCGTGGGCGAGGGCATCACCCTGCGGGTGGGGCGGTACGGGCCGTACGTCGAGGGACCGCCGCCCTCGCCCGACGAGCCGGGCCAGCGCGCCGACGTCCCCGACGACCTGCCGCCGGACGAACTGACCGTCGAGCTCGCGAAGGAGCTGCTGGCCAAGCCGAGCGGCGACTTCGAGCTGGGCACCGACCCGGAGAGCGGCCGTCCGGTCGTCGCCAGGGACGGACGGTACGGCCCGTACGTCACAGAGGTCCTGCCGGAGGGCACTCCGAAGACCGGCAAGAACGCGGTGAAGCCGCGAACCGCCTCGCTCTTCAAGTCCATGTCGCTCGAAACGGTGACGCTCGAGCAGGCACTCAAGCTGCTGTCGCTGCCCCGTGTGGTCGGTACCGACCCGGAGACGGGTGAGGAGATCACCGCGCAGAACGGGCGGTACGGGCCGTACATGAAGCGCGGTACGGACTCGCGTTCGCTGGAGACCGAGGAGCAGCTCTTCACGATCACCCTCGACGAGGCGCTGGAGATCTACTCCAAGCCCAAGCAGCGGGGCCGCGCCGCCGCCAAGCCGCCGCTGAAGGAGCTGGGCACGGACCCGGAGACCGAGCGGCCCGTGGTCGTCAAGGACGGACGCTTCGGCCCGTACGTCACCGACGGCGAGACCAACGCCACACTGCGCCGGGACGACGACGTCGAGACGATCACCCCCGAGCGCGGCTTCGAACTGCTGGCGGACAAGCGGGCCAAGGGCCCGGCGAAGAAGGCCACCAAGAAGAAGGCCACGGCGAAGAAGACGACCGCGAAGAAGGCCACGGCCAAGAAGTCCACCGCGAAGAAGTCCACTGCGAAGAAGACGACCGCGAAGACGACCGCGGCCAAGAAGTCCACCGCGAAGACCGCGGCGAAGGGCTCCGCATCCTCCGACACCACGACCGAGTAGGGCCGCCGGCCATCAAAGCGCAGGTCCCGCCCGTTTGTTCGGGCGGCCCCACACGCCGTCGGCGGCGCCCTATACCCTGACCGCCATGACGCGAGCAGATCAGCCATCGGGCGTGAACCCCACCTCTGACGCCCCTGACGACGCACTCGCCGCGGAATCCCGCGAGCGCGCCGTGGGCGCGCTGTTGCGATTCGGACCGCTGCGGCGGCTGTGGAGCGCCCAGTTGACTGGTGGGATCGGAGACGCGCTGGCCCTGCTGGTGCTGTTGCTGCTGGCCCTGCAGGCGGCGACCGTACAGGCGGCGGGGGGTGAAGCCGTCTTCGGCGGCGGATACCGCGGCATGGCCCTGGTGATCACGGCCGTCTTCGGTGCGCGACTGCTGGCCACGCTGCTCTTCGGCGCCGTGCTGCTGGGGCCCCTCTCCGCGCTCATGGCGCCCGGCAAGGGCGTTCTCGACCGGCGCTGGACGATGTTCGGCACCGATGTGCTGCGCGCTCTCGCTCTGATCGTGGCGCCCATGTGGGTCGACTGGACGCCGGGGGACGCCTTCGCGCTGATCCTGATCACCACCTTCGTGCTCGGCGTCGCCGAACGCTTCTGGACCGTCGCGAAGGACAGCGCCGCCCCCGCACTGCTGCCCGCACCTCCGCCGGAGGGCTCCGCCGTACGGCCGCTGCCGGACCATCACGACGCGCTGCGCAGGCTCTGGCTCCGCAGCACCTTCCTCTCGCTGCCCGCCGCCGCCATCACGCTGGTCGTGGTCACCCTCGTCAGCAAGCTGCTCAGCTCGGCCTTCGAGTGGTTCGACACGCACCAGGCGGCCCTCGGGGCGTACGTCGCGGCGGGACTCTTCGCGGCGGCGGTCTCCGTCGTGTACTTCCTCGAACTGCCCGACTCGGGAACCCCCCGCCCCCGCAGCCCGCTCGAGGGCCTGCGCCGTCCCCGCGCAGCCGCGGCCGGGCAGGAGAAGCCCGGCCCGGACAAGGGACGCACGGGTGCGATTCCGCTGCTGGTGCTGGCCTGCTCCGCGATCGCCTGGGCGATCTCCTGTGCCGTCGCGGTGGCGGCGCTGCAGGCCGCGGATCTCGACGGCGGCCCTGTCAGCTTCGGTCTCCAGGTCTTCGCGCTCACCGGCGGAACGGCCGCGGGCATCCGCCTCGCGCCCCGCATCCTGCCGGGCTTCTCGCGCCGCCGGCTGCTCGCGCTGGCCATCGCCGTCACCGGCATCGCCCTGCTCGCGGCGGGGCTCGTCACGGACGCCACGACCGGCATAGTGCTGATGCTGATCTCCGGCTTCTCGGCCGGGATCGCCGCCCAGTCGGGCCACGTGCTCCTGGACCAGGAGACGGAGGACATCCGGCCCGTCTCGGGGCTGAGCCACCGGTCCCGTATGACGGAGCACCTGCAGACCGTCGTCCGCATCGCGATCGCCCTGGGCGCCCTGGCCGCGCCTGTGGCGTCCGGCTTCATCGGCCCGCACCGGGTGGGCAGCGGCGAGTTCGTCTTCGACCACGGCGGCGCGGCCTTCACGCTGATGCTCGTCGGCGCGCTGCTGCTGCCCGTAGCCGCCCTCGTGCTCGGCCGTACGGACGACCGGCAGGGCGTCACTCTCCGACGGGACCTGCTCGAAGCGCTGGGCGGCGGCCACCCCAAGGAGGCGCCGGCCGGGAGCGGTTTCTTCATCGCGCTCGAAGGCGGCGACGGAGCGGGGAAGTCCACGCAGGTGGACGTCCTGGCCGAGTGGATCCGGGCCAAGGGCCACGAAGTCGTCGTCACGAAGGAGCCGGGCGCCACCCCGGTCGGGAAGCGGCTGCGCTCGATATTGCTCGACGTCTCCGAGTCCGGACTGTCGCACCGTTCCGAGGCGCTGCTGTACGCGGCGGACCGCGCCGAGCACGTCGACACGGTGGTGCGTCCCGCCCTGGAGCGAGGCGCCATCGTCATCTCCGACCGCTACATCGACTCGTCCGTCGCCTACCAGGGCGCGGGACGCGACCTCTCGCCGACCGAGATCGCACGCATCTCGCGCTGGGCGACGGGCGGGCTCGTACCGCACCTGACCGTGCTGCTGGACGTCTCGCCGGAGACGGCGCGGGAACGGTTCACCGAAGCGCCGGACCGGCTGGAGTCCGAATCCGCGGAGTTCCACGACAAGGTCCGTTCCGGTTTCCTCACCATGGCCGCGGCCGACCCGGCGCGCTATCTGGTCGTCGACGCGTCGCAGACGCCGGACGCGATCACGACGGTCGTACGCCACCGGCTCGACCAGGTGCTGCCCCTCTCCGAGGCCGAGGTGAAGGCCGGCGAGGAGGCCCGTAAGGCAGCCGAGGAGGACGCGCGCCGCAGGGCGGAGGAAGAGGCCGCCCGCAAGGCTGAGGAAGAGCGCCAGGAACGTGAACGCCAGGAGCAGATGGCCCGGTTGAGGGCCGAGGAGGAGGAGCGCAAGCAGCGCGAGGCCGAACTCGAGAGGCAGCGTGCCGAGGCCCGCCGGGCCGAGGAGGCCCGGCAGCGCGCCGTGGAGGCCCGTCGGATCGCCCAGGAGGAGCGTCAGCGGCGGGAGGCCGAGGAGCGCGCCCGGGCGGAGGAGATCGCCCGTCAGCGGCGTCTCGCCGAGGAGGAGGCGCGGCTGCGGGCCCAGGCCGAGGAACGCCGCCAGGAGAAGCAGCGCAAGGCGGAGGAAGCGCTTCAGCGGGCGGAGCAGTCGCGGTCGCGGGAGACGGGGTCGGACCCGGACGGCTCGGACGGCAACACCGCGAAGCTTCCGCAGCCCGGGGAGGCGGCCGAGGAGCGGGAGGCCGAGCGTACGCAGGTGCTGCCCGGGACTCCTCCGCAGGCCCCGCTGCTGCGGGACACCTCGCAGCCGGGGCGGCAGGGCTCGCCGGGCAGGCAGGACGAGGAGACGACGCAGCTGCCGCGTGTGCACGCCGACGAGGAGCGTACGAGGGAGATGCCCTCGCCTCCCGCCGAGCCGGATGCGCGGCGGTCGTCGCGGCCACGTCCCGACTGGGCAGAGGAGACTCCGCTCGACGACGTGCCGTCGCTCGCGGACGAGTTGCTGGGCACCGGTGAGGACGACGAGGAGGACAGCGGCCGGAAGCGGCGTCGCGGCGGCAAGTAACCGGACGCTCCCGGGGGCCGGGCCGGAGTGGGCTGGACTGGGCCGGAGCGGGCCGGAGGGGGCACTCGGGGTGGCGGGGCGCGGCGCCTTCCGCGCGCTCCGGCTTCCGAAGTCTGCGCGCTCTTCGGCCGGTTCTGCGCGCACTTCGGCCGGTACGGTCGTGGAGCGCCGGACACGGCTGTCGGTCCCGTGGACCACAATGGTCCGACGCGAAACACGCAGGCCGCCCTTCGTGCGCGTCCGGCTGATGGCGGACGGACGGCCGCACGGTCGGCGGCGGCAGCAGTGTCGGCGGTGGCGGCGGCGCTTCCGCGCAGCCGACAGTCAGGGAGGGACGGCAGCGATGGCGGTCTGGGACGACGTGGTCGGCCAGGAACGGGTCACGGCGCAGCTCAGCGCCGCAGCCCGCGACGCCGACGCGTACGTCACCGCCGAGGCAGCCGGCAAGGGCACGGCCGAGCTGTCCGGCTCGTCGATGACGCACGCCTGGCTCTTCACCGGTCCGCCCGGTTCGGGCCGTTCGACGGCTGCACGCGCCTTCGCCGCCGCGCTCCAGTGCGTGAGCCCGGACCGCGCGCTCGGCGGCGCGCCCGGCTGCGGTTTCTGCGACGGCTGTCACACGGCCCTGGTGGGCACTCACGCCGACGTCGAAGTGATCCGCACCGACCTGCTCAGCATCGGCGTCAAGGAGACGCGCGAACAGGTGCGCAGAGCGCAGATGTCCCCGGCGGGCGGCCGCTGGCAGGTGATCGTCCTCGAAGACGCGGACCGGCTCACCGAAGGAGCGGGCAACGTGCTGCTCAAGGCAGTCGAAGAGCCCGCGCCACGCACGGTCTGGCTGCTCTGCGCCCCCTCGACGGAGGACGTACTGCCGACCATCCGCTCGCGCTGCCGGCACCTCGCCCTGCGCACGCCTCCCGTCGACGCCGTCGCCGACCTGCTGATGCGGCGGGACGGCATCGAACCCGAGATGGCGGCCTACGCGGCCCGTGCCACCCAGGGCCACATCGGACGGGCCCGTCGCCTCGCCACCGACGACCGCGCCCGCAGGCGCAGGGCGGCGGTGCTGCAGATGCCGCGGCGGGTGGCGGACGTCGGCGGTGCGCTGAAGGCGGCCCAGGAGCTGATCGACGCGGCGGCCGACGACGCCAAGGAGGTCTCCGAGGAGCTCGACGAGCGGGAGACCGAAGAACTGCGGGCGGCTCTCGGCGCTGAGGGCAAGAGCCGGCTGCCGCGCGGCACGGCGGGCGTGATGAAGGACCTCCAGGACAGGCAGAAGCGGCGGGCAACCCGAACCCAGCGTGATTCGCTCGACCTGGCTCTGACCGACCTCACCGGCTTCTACCGGGACGTCCTGGCACGGCAGTTGGGTTCCGGCCTGGCCCTGTCGAATGAGGAGGCGGGAGCCGCGGTGGCGGAACTCGCCGCCGGCTCGCAGCCGGAGCAGACGCTCCGGCGCATCGAGGCCGTGCTTGCGTGCCGTGAGGCGCTCGAGCGGAACGTCGCGCCTCTGCTGGCCGTCGAGGCGATGGCGATGACGCTGCGCGAAGGCTGACCGCGGCGGTTCGAGCTACCCGGCCGACGGAGCGGGCGCAGCCGTTGGAGGTGCGTTGGAGGGAGAGGGAGCGGGGCGGGCCGGGCGCCCTGGGCTGACAGCGTCGCCCGGTCACCCGATTCGAGCAGCGGGAACCCTTGCGGGAACACCCCCGGCACCGCGCACGGATACGCTCGCCCTCAATCGCCGGACCGCTGTCTCCGGCTGCCGAGACCGACGCTAACCGAGGGATGGTCCATGGACACCAGGCGCGGGCTGAGCACCACATCTGCCGTACTCGCGACGGCCGTCATGCTGGTGATGAGCGGCTGCTCTTCCGACTCGAGCGGATCGGACGCTCCCGAGGGCGCACCCTCGTCGGCGAGCAGCGACCGGGCCAACGGCCTCGACAGTGCCGAGCCCCTGAAGCCGCTTCCCGCCGCCGTCCCGGCCGATCTCAAGCCGTACTACGAGCAGAAGCTCACGTGGCGTGACTGCGGCGACGGAGACGGTTTCCAGTGCGCCAGGATGAAGGCGCCGCTCGACTACGACAAGCCCGATCCCGCCGACGATCTGGACCTCGCCGTCGCCCGCAAGAAGAGCGGGAAGGGCAAGCCGATCGGCTCGCTGCTGGTCAACCCGGGCGGCCCGGGCGGCTCCGCCATCGAGTACGTACAGCAGGCGGCAGCGGTCGGCTACCCGGCGCCCGTGCGCCAGAAGTACGACCTCGTCGGACTCGACCCGCGCGGTGTGGCCGCCAGCGAACCGGTCAGGTGCCTGACCGACAAGGAGATGGACAGCTACACGCAGACCGACCAGACGCCCGACGACAAGGCCGAGACGAATCGCCTCGTCGGCGCCTACAAGAAGTTCTCGGCCGGCTGCAAGAAGCGCGAAGGCGAACTGCTCGCCCACGTCTCGACCGTCGAGGCGGCTCGGGACATGGACGTGCTGCGCGCCCTCCTCGGCGACAAGAAGCTGAACTACGTGGGCGCCTCGTACGGGACGTATCTGGGGGCCTACTACGCGGGGCTCTACCCGCAGCGCTCCGGCAGGCTCGTGTTCGACGGTGCCCTGGACCCGTCCCTGTCGATGCTGCAGCTCAACCGCGACCAGACGGGAGGCTTCGAGACGGCCTTCAAGGAGTTCGCGGCGGACTGCGTCGACCAGCCCGACTGCCCGCTCGGCACGAAGAGCGTCAAGGACGCAGGCCGGAAGCTCAGCGCCTTCTTCAAGAAGGTCGACGCCGACCCACTGCCCACGGGCGAGCCGCGCGAACTCACCGAATCGCTCGCCACGACCGGCGTCATCCGCGCCATGTACGACGAGGGCTCCTGGCCGCAGCTGCGCGACGCCCTGACGACGGCGAACAAGGGCGACGGCGCCCAACTGCTCGCCATGGCCGACGAGTACTACGAGCGTGACCCCGAGGGCCACTACGGCAACATCATGTACGCCAACCCCGCCGTCAACTGCCTCGACCTCCCTGCGGCGTTCGACTCTCCGGACGCGGTGAAGAAGGCCGTCCCCTCGTTCGAGAAGGCCTCTCCGGTCTTCGGCCGCGGCTTCGCCTGGGCCGCCCTCAACTGCGGCTACTGGCCCGAGAAGGCCACCGGTGAATCGCACCGCATCGCCGCCGAGGGCGCTGACCCGATCCTCGTCATCGGCACCACCCGCGACCCGGCCACCCCCTACGCGTGGGCGCAGGGCCTCGCGGGGCAGCTCGACTCGGCCCGCCTCCTGACCTACGAGGGGGACGGGCACACCGCGTACCTGCGGGGCGGCGCGTGCATCAACGACACGGTCGACGCATACCTGCTGAAGGGGAAGGCGCCGAAGGACGGCAAGCGCTGCTCGTAGGGCGGTAGCAGGGCCGTAGCAGTGCGGTGGCAGGGTGGCGCGGCGGCCGTCCACCGGGTCGGCGGGCCGCCGGCCGCGGGCCCGGATACCCCGTACGGAGCACCCCTGGAACCTGTGTAAACTTGTCCGCGCTGCGCCCGCACCGGGCTCTTGGGTCGCGGGCAGCACGCCGCCTTAGCTCAGTTGGCCAGAGCGACGCACTCGTAATGCGTAGGTCGGGGGTTCGACTCCCCCAGGCGGCTCAACTGAAGCCCAGGTCACATACCCAGTGGCCTGGGCTTTTCTCTGTCTCGTGGCGCTCAGGCCGTTGAGGGTGCGTCCTCCTCAGGGCTTGTGCGTGAGCGCTGTGAGAGTCGCGTCCTAGAAGCGGTCGAGACGGCAGCCCGCCAGCGCCGGCTCCACCGCGCCGTCGACCAACTCCCGCGCGACCAGGCGGCCCACGGCCGGGGCGAGGGTCACCGCGGAGTGCAGCACGGCCACGTAGAGGCCGGGCACATCGGCGACCGGGCCGACGATCGGCTCGCCGTCGGCCGGCATGGGGCGTACGCCGACCCGGGTGCCGAGCAGCTCGACGTTCTCGGCGCCGCGGAAGGTGGACCGGACGGCGGCGAGAGTCCGTTCGGGCGAGTCTGCGGCGGCGAGTAGCCGGTTCGCGGCGACCTGCCGGAGATCGAAGTCCCGGTTGTTGACCACGGTGCGGACCAGACCGGCCGGAGCGCGGAACTGGAAGAGCGTCGCCGGGGACGGGCCGACCGGGACGCGTATACCGAGCGGCGCGCCCAGCGCGGCCGTGGCCACCCCTGCCGCGAGCACCACAGTCGCACCGGGGAGGGGCCCTGCGGCCGTCTCGACTCCGGCAACCCGGCCCGCGGCGTCCCGGCGGACCGCGGTGACGGGGGTGTCCGGACGCACCCTGGCGCCGTGGGCGCGGGCACCCTCGACTAGCCGCTCGGTCACGCCCACTGGGTCGACGGCGCCGTCACCGGGTGCCCAGACGGCCCACTCCGGGGGCTGCCGCAGGGTGGGTTCGAGCGTCGCCACGGTGGCCGCGTCCACAATCTCCTGCCCGGGCCCCGCCTCCGGTGCGCCGTCCACCGCGCCCCAGGACAGAGAGCCGGACCAGGTCACCGGGAGCCCCGGCAGCTCGGCCTCGAGCCGGCGGTACTCCTCCGTCGCGGTCGCCCGCAGCGCGGCGGCCGGACCGGTGCGTACGCTGGACGGCCCGCGCCCGATCCAGGCGAACGAGTCCGCCGTCACGCCGGCGCCGGGCCGCCCGGCGTCGACGAGGGTCACGACGGCACCGGCCTGCGCGGCGTGGTAGGCCACCGAGGCGCCGACGATGCCGGCACCGACGACCATCAGGTCACTGCTCACCGCAGGCTCAGCATGTTGACGACGTTCCCGTCCGGGTCTCGGCCGAAGAAGCAGGGCATGTGAGCGTCCACGTCGTCGGCTCCGCCGACGCCCGGCGGCAGGCCCGCGATGTGCGTCGCACGCTCACCCGCAGCACGGTACCGCGGGGCACCCGCGGCCCAACTACCCGATCTGGGCCGCGACAAGACCCGAGCACTGATCCAGAAACGCCAACTCGGCATGGACTCCCTACAGCCGTTGACCGACCGTCGACGGCCAACTAGCGCAAGCCCACGCGCTCGCCCATGTGCCGACAACCTCGCGTCCCTCAGCGGCAGGGCGCCCCCACCTCCAGGCCGTTCAGATAACGGTCCCGTTCCCGGGCGGGCAGAGGCTGGCTCACCAGGCCGCACAGCAAGTCGTGCCACGCCTCCACGCCGACCGTGCGGCGGACGATTTCGTGGTCGGGGCCGAGGGTGAGGATGTCGTTGCCGGAGCCGGGGACGACCTGCATGTCCTCATCGGGCTGTACGGAGCCGGCCGGGGGGTCCGTGGTCCAGACGTCGAGCTGATCGCCGCTGCCCGCGTCCAGGACACGTACACCCTGGGTGTTCTCGTTCATGAAGCCCTGGAACAGCAGACTGCCGTCCCGGCTGAACGCCACGTCATCGGTGTCGTGCGGCATCGTCCCAGTTGCGCGCACGCGTCGGCCGGAGTCGAGCCGTACGACGTACACATGGCTTTCGGCTCCGGAGAGGGCCGCCTGTTCTCCCTCGTGGTCGACGCTCATGGTCATGGGCCCGGCTTTGCCCTCTGTCGGCAGGGTGGTGTGCGCCACGTGCTTGAAGGTGTGCTCACCGTCCCAGCGCCAGGTGTCGACACCATCGTCGGTCAGCAGAACCAGGGTTCTGCGGTCCCCGCTCAGGGCGAGGTTGCCGAAGCCCTTGGTTACTGTGCGGCGGGTGCAGGTCCGGGTGTCGAGTACTTGGACTGCGCCGTTCCAGTCTCCGACCACGTACCGGTCTCCTGGGAGGAAGAACACGCCCGAGGCTCCGTCGCCATCCACGCCGCAGTCCGTGCGCTTGCCGGTGCGCAGGTCCCAGATGTCGAACCGCCCTTTGTCCTCGACGCCTTCCAGACTCTGCATGCCGACGTACCGCTTGTCCCCACTGAGCGTGTAAGCCGTATCGTCCAGGTCCACCGACAGGTTGGCGTACGGAATCCCGCCGAGCCGGCGTCCGGTGCCGGGATCCCAGAACTCGGTGCGGTCCTCGGTCCGGTGCATCGCCATCCGTCCGTCGGGGGTCAGGTCCCCGTAAGTGAACTCCTTGTTGTCCAGGGGGACTTGCTGCCCTCGTCGGGTCCCAGTGGTGAATAAGTTGAACTCGCCGCCGTACGAGGCGACGGCCACCTGGGTGCCGTCGGCCGACATGGCAATGGTGCTGGCCGGCCGGACCAGCCGGCCCAGTGTCGTACGGGGTCGCAGCGTGGCGTCGTAAAGCTGGACCGTGCCGTCCTGCCCGCCCACCACGAAGGTCCCCTTGTCCTCGGCGACCGTCATGTCCTCGTAAGGTCCCAGGGACCGGGCGGCGATGCGGCGGCGCTGTTCCAAGTCCCACACTTCGGCACGCTTGGACGTCCGGGTGAGGACTTTGCGCGCCCCGTCGAACAGCAGGACCTCGCTGTGTTTCAAGGCTTCCGCGGTGCTGCCGGGCATTCCGGGCAGGGACCGGACTGCCTTCCAGCGCGCCGAGTCCGTCAGGAACTCCCGGACCTCCTCACGGTCCCTGTCGACCAGGGTCATCCGGGAGCCTTCCGCGGAGAAGCCGAGCCCCACCCGGCCGTCGCTCACCTGAAGCCGGGTGATCTCGTGCCCGTCGGACGCGCTCCACACGACCACGAACGCCTTGCCCTCGGGGGTGTAGTGCGAGGCCGCCACCCACCGTCCGTCGGGCGAGAGGGCGAGGGCCGAGAGTCCGTGCCCGACGTGGGGAAGGTTCTCTGTGTGCCCCGTGGCCATCGTGCGCAAGAGTTTGCCGGTCCGGGTGTCCCACAGCTGAACCCGGTTGAGGTAGACCTCCGTGGCGAGGACGCGGCCGTCGCGGCTCAGCGCCCTGGGGGTGCCCTCGGCTCGCAGCACGCGCGACTGCCGGGCGGAGCGCACGTCGTAGAGGCGTACGCGCCGGGTCTGGTCGAACGCAGAGCGGTACGCGGCGGTCGTACCGTCCGCGCTGAGGACGACGTCCGTGAATGCCGGGCGGGACGCACCCTCCTTGCCCGTTACGGAGTCGGCGTCCGCCCGCAGCCGCCGCTTGGCGTACGGCGCGGCGGCCACAGCCTGGGCCAGGGCGCGTCGGGACTCCGGGGTGGAACGGGTCTCCTGGGCGTAAAGGGCGTACTGCGCCGCCTGGTTGGGACTGGTCTCGAGCAGCTGCCCGGAGCGGGCGGCGAGCGCCTGTGAGGCGGAGATACGGGCCTGGGCCAGGGCCTCGTCGCGCTGTCTGCTGGCGTCGAAGAAGCCGTAGACCGCGAGGAGGAGCAGCGTCACGAGCAGGGCGACGCCCGACCAGCTCAGCCGTTTGACGAACCGGAGCTGGCGGAAGTCGTCGTGCTCCAGCTCTTCCTTGGGGCGACCGTGCAGCGGCGAGGCGAGGGTGGCGACCGCGGCACGGAACGGCGGGTAACGCAGGGAGCGATGGCCTCGTTCGTCGATCTCCCGGAGATCCACCCAGAGCGGCGCGGACGTGAAGTGGCCCCCCAAGTTGGGTGGCAGGGACGTGGTCTTCCGCCAGTCGAAGTCGTCGGCCTCGTCGTCCCACGCGATCTCACCGCTTGCGACGGCGATCAACAGGTGCTCTGTGTCGCGCTCGCGCAGCCAGTAGTCGACTTCCTTGGCTACCCAGGGGGAGGAGGCGGCCTCTGGGGAGGCGAGCAGGATGAGATAGCGGGAGCGTGCGAGTTCCCGCTGGATCGACTGCCACAGGTCATGGCTTGCCGGCAGGCTGATGACGTCGCGGAACACGCTCATCCGCATGGGTCGGAAGCGCGAGACGGCCAGCCGTTCCAGGCCTCGCTGAAGCGCTTTCGCGAGTGGCGCGTTCTTGCTCTGGCTGTACGAGATGAAGGCGTCGCGCTGCTTCACACCGCCCGATAACGCGGCTCGCGCCTCAACCTGTTCAACGGCATCACTCATGGCGTCCCCCCCGTGCCCCTCTGCGTGTTCGTGCCGCCCACTACCCTTGCCAACTGCCATACGTAACACGCCCATTGAAGCCGTACGAGCCCACCGGCGCAGCAGGCCGCGAAAGGGGGTACCGCCCCGCTTCCGCTAAATTGGTGCTCAGTGAAACAGGGGATGTCTGGGGGAATGATGAAGCGGTGGCATCCGGTGGCCCGGCGACTCCGTACTCCCGCCGCGCGAATCTGCATCTCTGTGCTCATAGGTGCCGTGGCGGGACTGGTCGTCTTCGGGGTCACCCAACTGTCAGGACGCAATCTGTTCGTTGTCACCGGGGCCTTCGCCGGCGCAGTCAGTGTGCTGGCCTTTCAGGTGTACGGGCGTGCTGCCAGGCTGACCGAGGTGCGTGTCACGGTGCCGCAGCTCAGCGAGTTGACCTTCGTCGTGAACAACGAGGCCAAGCAGGTGGCTTGGCGGCTGTTCGTCGAGACCGTCACCCGGGTGTCGACCCAGCCGCTGGCCCATGACGAGGGCCTGCTGAGGGAAGCCCTCACGTCGCTGTACGGCCTGTTCGGCACCGCTCGGGAGGCATTGAAGTCCGCGCGTCCCTCCGCTCAGGTCACGGGTGAGCAGACGGTGGAGTCCCTCGCCATCACCATGCTCAACCGTGAGCTGAGGCCGTTCCTGTCCACTTGGCACCCTCGGCTGAAGGCATTCGAGCAGGAGGATCCCGACCGGCCCGAATCGGACTGGCCGGAGGGCGCCGACTGCCGGGCAGAACTCCGCGTCGTACAAGCCAACCTGCGGGAATATGCTCTCGGCTTCGCACGTCTGGCAGGCGTCAAGAACGCCAGGGCGCTGGTGGATGGCGCGATGCAGGAAGAGTGATCCGTGGCGGTGTGTGCGCCCCGCAGCAGCGACCGGCACGTGGACACGTTCCCCCTACGGTGCCGGTGCGACGCCGACGACTGCGTCAGGACGGTCCAACGGCCTTATGGCAGGGCCGATTCCCTCTCGCTCCGGTGCGCGGACACCCACCGATACGCAGCTCGCAAGGACTCACCGTAAGGTCGGCGATGCTGCTGAAGTGGGCCTCCGCCACCGCCCCGGCGCCGCGCGCGGGGTGACCGGAACGCGCGTGGTCAGTCCGTGCCGCCCTGCATCGGGGCCCAGAACTCCTCGAACGACATCGTGCCGTCGCCATCCGTGTCGAGCACGTCGATGAATTGCTGCGCCTGCTCGTCGGTGAGGTGCTCGCCGCGCAGCTCGGCGACGACCTGCTGATATTCCTTGGCAGTTATCTGCCCGTCGCCGTCGAGGTCGTATGCATCGAAGACCTTGCGCGCAGCCGCTTTCATGTCCACCACGTGAGTTCGCCTTTCCTCGTTGGATGTTGTGCGATGTTACTGCGCATCGATCTCATGCAGCACGCCGAAGCGGGACGCGCTCCGGGCCGCCAGATGGCTGCCAGGACGCCGATGAGCAGGGAGAACAGAGGTCCCGGCACCGGGTGTTGCACGTGATGCACCGTGCCACGGCACTCGGGCAGCGCTGTTGGCACCGGTGGTCAGCGCTTGACGCGTCCGCGGACGGCGAGGAGGGCCAGGGCGAGCAGGATGGGCTCGGTGAAGCGGGAGGCCATCTCGGTGTAGCGGCCGACAGTGGTGAGGGATTGGCCGCTCGAACGGAAGACCACGGAGTTGATGACGACATCGGCGGCCTTCTGGGCACGGGCGGTGGTGAAGCGGTCGGGGAAGTCGGCGTGCAGTCGAGGGTTCTGTTTGCCGATGACGCCGGCGCCGGGCGGGTACGGCTGGGCGGGGGTGTCGGGCAGTCCGAAACCGACCATCAGCAGCACGGTGGCGGTCATCGCGCACAGCAGCCAGCCCACGGCGCGGGCGGCGCGGAGGCCGTAGCCGGACAGTGCCCAGTAGAGGTTGAGCAGGCCGCGCTCGGCGGGGGCGATGGTGGGGTCGGCGCGTCTCATCTCCATTTCGCCGTAGTAGAAGTCGGCGGCGCCGGGCTCGTTGCGGGAGTCCTCTTGGGATTTGCGCAGCGCGCGGTAGAGGGCGGCGAGCGCGGGCGGCTTGACGATTTCGACGCCGGGCGGAGCCGGCAGCCATCCCGGCACTGCGCGGGGCCTGCTGTGGCGCCAGTGCTGTTCCTCGGCCAGGAGGAGGCGTTGTGTATGCCGTATCGGCAGCCCGCGGCGCCAGTGGATGCCGGGAGGATTGGGCAGGGGGAACGGGCAGCGGCCCTCCAGCCGCAGCTGATCCAAGTGGACCGTGCCGCAAAAGCGACTCTCGGACAGATTCAGATCGGTCAGCACCAGGTGTGCGGCGTCCACCCCGCGTAGGGACTCCACACGCACTGGCGCTTCGGCGAGCCCGGATTCATCAAGAGGAGAACCCCCGGTGGTGAGGAATGGGGGGTGGTGGGCGGTGACGCTGACTGGGAATTCCAGCACCGCGTCGCTGAGGTCCACTACCGCATGCCGCAGCCGTAACGAGGCTGTGGAGGCCCAGCGGGTGCGGTGACAGTCGACTCTGCCGGCCGCGATCTCCACAATCACTGCTGCAGAGAACACCGCTGCTGCGAGACTCAGGGTTCCTTGGCACGCCAGCGGTCCGAACGACGAAGCGCTCTCGAACGACGCCCTGTCGAAACTGCCGCCGTCCTTGAACCTCGCACCGTCGAACCCGGCGCAACCCTTGAACGTCGCGCTGTTGAAGGCGGCGCCGTTGAGTATCCCCTCGTCGAACACGGCGTCGCCCTCGAACACCGCACGGACGAACAGGGTGACGCCCGTGAACCGCGCTCTGTCGAACCGGGTGTCGCTCTCGAACGTAGCCCCGTCGAATCGGGCGTCGCCCATGAACGTCGCGTCGCGGAACCGGGCCTCGCTCTTGAACGTCGCGCTGTTGAACACGGCGCGGCCCTTGAACGTCGCCCCGTCGAATCCGGCGCGGCCCATGAACGTCGCGTTGTTGAAGGCGGCGTCGCCCTCGAACGTCGCCCCGCTCAAGCGGACCGCACCGAACCGCGGCCGCTGGTCGGTGGAATCGCGCACAGCGTCCAACAAGTCTTCCAGCAGAGCAGAGTTGAAGGTTGTGCCGCGGTGGTCCAGATTGCTGCCAGGGCGGAGAGACGCCAGACAGTTGCCACGTTCTCTCTCGTCGAGGTGCGCCAGGCAGGCGCCGTACAGGGCTGCCTCGGCCGCATTGTCGTCGCGTTGTGGGCGTGGGACACGGTGGCCCCGGCATCCCACAGGGTCCTCCGAATCGGCCCCATGGCCGCAGTGGGGGTAGGGAGGAGGCTCGGTTCGGGTGGTGGCGGTCATGCCATGGTCGACGCGGTGGGTGCCGGCACTGGTTGCCGCTGCCGCACAGCCTGCGAATCACGCCCACAGTCCAGCTTCTGATGCTTCTGAGGCCGAGGTCGGCGGGCTCGGCTCCCCCAGGCGGCTCGCAGGTGCGAGGCCCCTTCCGGGTACGGGAGGGGCGCCTCTTTGATCTTGGTAGCCGAACTGACTGCTCGTTCGAGGCTTCGGGCGCGGACCTCACTCGGGCCTCGCCGGGCCTCAGATCATGCGTCGTAGCGCGGTCTCCACGGCATCGATCAGCAGATCGCCCTCAGTCCGCGGGTACCGTGCGAGACCGAGTTCGACGTCCGGCAGGGTGGGCAGGGCGTCCGCGTCGTGGCAGGCCATGACCGGTTCGAGGTTCGCGGGCATGAGCGCCGCGACCCCGAGTCCCGCCCGTACCGCGGCGAGCACACCGACGAGGCTGTTGCTTTCGAACGCCACCCGCCAGCGCCGCTCGGCACGTTCGAGCGTTTCCAGCACTGAAGTACGCCAGAAGCAGGGGTTCGAGAACAGCACCATCGGCAGCGGGTCGGCAGCCACGTCCACACCCTGGCCGACCGCCCAGACCAGCGGGCGGCGTACGGTCCAGCGCGGCGGCCCCGGAACGTCCAGCACATGATCGAGCACGAGTTGGACGCGGCCCGCATCGTAGGCCTCCCGCATCGCAGCGCTGGGCAGGCTGAGCACTTCCAGCGTCGCGCCGGGGTGGAGCCGGGCGAGGTCGGCGAGGGCCTGCGAAAGCTGGGACGCGGCGAGGTCTTCGAGCAACCCGACACGACAGTGGCCGGTGAGCGCGCGTCCGGTTTCGGTGAGTGCCTGCGCACACAGCGAGAGAATGCGTTCGGCGTACGGCAGGAGCTCCTCACCCGCCCGGGTCGGCGAGACGCCGGACGGCGACCGATGAAGCAGCGGACGGCCGACGGCGCTCTCGAGCCTCCGCAACTGCTGGCTGAGCGCCGGCTGGGTCTGTCCGAGCGCGGTCGCGGCGCGGCTGATGCTGCCGGAGCGCACGGCGGTGACGAACGACCGCAGCAACGCGGTCTCGAGTTCCCTGGCCATAAATTTTCATTATGCCCGCTCCAGCAAATCAACCGCTACCTATGGCGTGACAGGTGATCTAGCGTCACGCAGGTGACCGGATACCGACAGGTGCTCGCCGTGCCGGGGATGGCATCGCTGCTGGGCGTTTCACTGCTCGCCCGTACCGCGATCACGTCTTCCGTGATGGCGCTGATGATGTACGTCGTGCTGGGCCTGGACATGAGCTACGTCGCAGCGGGTGGTGTCGCGGCGACTCTGACCGCCGGACTGGCGCTGGGCGGGCCGCTGCTCGGCCGCATGATCGACGGGCGGGGCCTGCGTACCGTGCTGCTGGCAACCGTCGTGGCGCAGCTCGTGTTCTGGCTGAGCATTCCGTTCCTGCCCTACGGAATCCTGCTGGGCGCTGCCTTCGCGGGGGGTCTGCTGATGGTGCCGGCCCAGTCGGTGACCAGGCAGGCGATCGCCGTGACGACGACGACGGGACAGCGGCGGGCCGCGTTCGCGCTGGAATCGGTGCAGGGCGAGTTGTCGTACATGGTGGGTCCGCCGATCGTGATCCTTTGTGCGGCGAAGGTGTCCCCGGGCGTGGTGCCATGGAGCGTCGGCGCCGTGATCGTGGCCGGCGGAGCCGGGATCGCCCTGCTCGACCCGCCGCTGCGCGCCGAGGACGAGGCGGGTGCCGACGCGGTCGGCCGGCCCCGTCGCAGGGAGTGGCTGGGTCCGGGCATGATCGCCGTGCTGGTGATGGCGTTCGGCACCACGATGCTGCTCAGTGGCACCGACCTGGCCATCGTCGCCACCCTCGAAGAAGCCGGCCAGGTGTCCTGGGCCGCCGTGATCGTGGCTGTGTACGGATCGGCCTCCATCGTCGGCGGGCTGGTGTACGGCGCGCTCTCCCGGCCGCTGCCCACGTGGCTGCCGCTCGGTCTGCTCGGGCTGGCGACCATTCCCGCGGGGCTGGCCCCCGATTGGCGCTGGCTGTGCGTGGCCGTTGTCGGTGCGGGGCTGCTCGCCGCGCCGGCTCTCTCCGCGGTGGCCGACGCGGTGAGCCGGCTCGCCCCCGCCGGCGTGCGTGGCGAGGCGACGGGCCTTCAATTCTCGGCGCAGAGCGCAGGCTTCGCACTCGGAGCCCCGATCGTGGGGGGAGCGATCGACCTGTCCGTACCGGCGGGCGGCTTCGCGGCGGCCGGGCTGGCCGGGCTCGCCGCCGCGCTGACCGGATGCCTGCTGTCCCGGCGCTCGCGCGCCCGAACGCGGCCTCCCTCAGCACCATCGCCACCGGGTCTTGAGCCGTGCGAGGCCGGCGCCGGGCCTGGCGCATGAGGTACGGGCCAGTGGACGAGGGATGCAGGCATGCGTGCTCATGAGAACGGCCCCGGGAGGCGAACCTCCGGGGCCGTTCTGCTGTTTCAGCGACGCATGGACCGGGCCGAACCGCGACGTCGGTGCCTGGTTCAGAACCCGTCCGAGGTCAGTCCCGTTCCGGGTGTCGCCGAACGCCCTCAGAGAACCGGCTCACGCCTTCACCGTCGAGTAGGCACAGGTTCCGTCTTCGAAGTCCGAACCATTCACCAGACAGATGTTGAACTTGATCCTCTTCCCCTCCGGGAAGGAGAGGTTGTAGTTCTTCGTGCCGCCCGTCCTGTTGGTCAGAGTGCGTCCGCCGACGTAGACCAGGACACCGCGACCGTCAGCGAAACGGTCGACGATCTGGACGGTTTCACCCTTGCTGAAGAAGGTGGCCTGCCCCGCACCAGCCTTCAGGTCGCCCCATTTCTTCGTCTCCACATAGCCGTTGGCTCCGGCAGGAGAAACGAGCGTGAGGCTCAGTGCGACCCCGGAAACCATGGCGCCGATGATCGCCGTCTTGCGTTTCACCATTTGAAGAAATCCCCCGTTGTCGAATCAGTTGTGCGGTCGCTGCACTGCGCACCTTAGACAGGGCAAATGCCAGCCGTCCACGCAGTTTCGGGCTGCCCGGCACCTGTGCTTCGGAGCGGTCCGACGCGCGGCAAGAAAAACACTAACCACGCAGGGCGGCCGTTTGCTCAGTCGCTTCGTGCTCAGTCGGCTCGCTTCTCGCGCTCCTTCTCGTTCGCCTTCGCCGGTGCCTCTGCCGGAGCCGGTGGGTGGCTGCCGGCCGCACCGGCCGGAAGTGTCGCGGACCGCGGAGAGCGGCGCACCTGCTGCGGCAGCCGGTTGCGTAGCAGCCGCCAGGCCACCAGCAGCAGCGCCAGTGCGGCCAGGAACGGCAGCGTGGCTCCGATCACGACCGCTATCCAGCGCATCGTCGTGATGAACGCCTCCCAGCCGCCGTCCAGCGCGTCCGTGAACCCCGTCTCGTCGTCCTTCTCCTTCTTCTTCACCTCGGTCTCCGAGAGCACGAGCGTGATGGTGGCCAGGGAAGTACGGTCCTTCAGCGATGCCTGCCGGGCCTGAAGCGATTCCAGCGCCGCCTGACGACTGCTCAGCTCGCCTTCCAGGGAGACGATGTCGGAGAGCTCTGTGGCCTTGTCCATCAGCTCCCGCACCCGTTCGACGCTCGACTTCTGCGAGGCGATCCGGCTCTTGACGTCCACCACCTCGTCGGTGACGTCGTCGGCCGACACCTTGCGTTCGATGAGCTTTCCGCTGTCCGAGAGCTCCTCCAGGACGTCCGCGTACTTCTCCTGCGGCACCCGGAGTGTCAGGTGCGACCGCTCGTGGCCCTGGACGTCACGGTCGGTGGTCTCGTCCCCGACGTAGCCGCCTGAGTCCTCCACCGCGGTCCGGGCGTCGTCGAGTGCGGACGGCACGTCCTTGACGCGGACCGTGAGCCGCGCCTTGCGGACGACGTGGTCCGGTGCGATCTTCGGCGGTTCCTCCTCGGCCGAGCCGTGCTGCTCGCCCGGGCGGTCGTCGGATTTCGATCCGGAGGCGCGGTCGGCCGTCTCGGCGGCGCCTGCCTCGCCGTTCTCGGGCGCCTGGCTCGCGGGCTGCTCGCTCGTCGCGCTCGTGGAGTCGTCGCCACTGCTGCTGCAGCCCGCCACGGCCAGCGCCACGGCGAGCATTCCCGCCGTGAGCAGCGCGAGTGACCGGTGTGGAAGCCGGCCGGGACTGCGTCGGTTCCGCGTAGCGGGTGGTGCTGCATCGTTCATGAGACGTCCCCCTGGGGTGGTGCGCGGGCTGTCGTTATCGCCGATTGGACGGGAGGGGACGGTGCATGGGTTGCGGGATGCCTGTCGCGATGGCGTCACGGTCGGGACTCGATCAGGGCCCGGTCGGCTGCTCCGTGCAACCTTCGAGGGCGACGGCCTTCGCGAACCGCACCACCGTGCTCGCCGTGCGGCCGGTGCGAACGCTGAGGCCGGTGAGGCCGGTGGGGCCGGTGGGGCCGGTGGGGCCGGTGGGGCGCTGTGACCGGAGTCAGCCTCCGATGCTGCCCCCTACTCCACGATCTCCAGGGGCAGCGCGTGCCCCGGCGCCCACCCGGGCGGCACCGGGCTCGCCTCGTCGTCCCGGTGGGGATTGCGGACGCCGGCCTCGATGTAGCGGACTCGGGTGCTCCATGCCCCGACATCGGGGGTGCTCTCCAGGAAGTTGCGCCATGGCTCCTTGCCGGGGGCCGTCCTGTCGTCGCAGGGCGGTGGCGGGCTCGTCGGACGCTCCGCCCACAGGTGGACCCAGGACTGTCTGCTTCCGGCAGGGTCGTACTCGCGCTGCCATGAGCTCGGGTCGGCCATCCTGACCAGAGCCAGGGGAAGCCAGCCCAGGGCCTCTGCCCGGGTCTCCCGGTCCCCCTTCACAGCCATCGCCACGAAGGAGCCGACCGTGTCCGGTCCCCTCCGGAAGGAGGCGTCGGTACGCTCCACCCGGATCGAGCCGACCCGGGGCAGCCGGGTCCTGCCCAGTGCGTAGGCCTTCTGGTCGTACGTGAAGGTCTGCCGCGCACCCCTGTAGTGAGGTTCGCTGTACAGAGTGACCACCACGTTCCGCTGCCGGTGGCGTCTGTAGACCATCGCGCCACCTGCCACGACACCGGCGGCCACGATGCCCGCCGGAACTCTCCGAGATCTCCGATTCCCCATGATCCGGACTCGATTCGGTTGTCATCGGCACTCACGACGAGGCAAGCCAACCGGATCGCGGTCCGGATCTCAATGGCAACGGATGCCGCAGACAAGGGAGTTCTGCGCTGCGGGCGCTGTGCCGGGCCCGCGTCCGATACGCGCCCCGGCGCCACGGACGAGGACGGCGACCGCGATCCGCTACAGCTGCCGGAGGTGGTCACGGAGCCGCCGGGCCACCTGCGCCATGAGGGCGTCCGCTCCGGGCTGGGTGACGGCCGGTACCAGGGATTCGGTCAGGACGGCGATCGCGTAGCTCTGCCCGTCGGAATGCTCGACGACGCCGATCTCGTGACGGAGGTTGAGGAGGGTGCCGGTCTTGGACGACCAGGTGGCGGCGTCGGAGCTGAAGTCCGGGGTGAGCCGGTGCCGCAGCAGGTTGGCGGCCATGAGGGTGCGCACGCGTCCGGCCACGTCGGGGTCGACCTTCGAGGGCCTCCACAGGGCCTGGAGGAGCTCGACGAAGGCGCGTGCGCTGCCGGTGTTCGCGCGGGTGGTGTCCAGCTGAGGCACGCGGTGTCCGCGGCCGCCGGTGCCCGCGTCGATGGCGAGGGCGTGGGCGAGATGTGCCTGGGATGCCTCGAACCGTTCGACGGGGGTGTCGGCCAGCTCACCCATGGTGTGCCGGACGGTGATGCCGCGGAGGCCGAGCTCCCGGAGGATGCCGGCGACCTGGGCGGGAGGCGTGAGGCCGAACAGTGCGTCGGCGGCCGTCCCGTCGCTCACGCACGTGCTCAGGTAGAGCAGGTCGTCGACAGCGACACGGGCCGGATGGCGGAAGCGGCTGAGCCCGGCGGGCCCGGGAGTGGTGATGCGGCCGGGCTGCACGTCGAGCACCGCCGCCCCGTCGAGCTCGGTGCGCCTGATGCGCTCCGCCGTCGCCAGCGCGAGCGGGACCTTGACCAGGGAGGCGGCCGGCAGGACGGTGTCCGGCTCGATCCCCAGTTCGTCTCCCGTGTGAAGGTCACGTACGAGCAGGCACGCGTGCAGGCCGCCGTCGCGCAGCTGCCTTCGCGCGTCGCCGATCAGGGCCTCGGTGTTCATTCCGTCCCTCCGGGGGTGCCCGTGCGGACGCCTGCGTCCAGACAGCGGGCGATGGCGGCGTCCAGGCGCGCCTCCAGGTGCTGAGGGTTGCCGTGGCCGGCGGCGGCCAGCGCGTACCCGCGGTGCAGGGAGACCTCGCCGACGGGCCGCCAGTCCAGGCCGAGTTCCAGGGCCTGCGCGGGGGAACAGAGCAACAGGTCGTGAGAGCTGAGGACTTCCGCTGCGGCGGACGTCAGATCGGCTGCGGCCGCGAGCTGTGCCGGACGCAGCCCCAGCGCGTCGCGCAGCCGGGTCAGCGGGTCGCGGATGTGCGGTACGTCGTCCTCCGGCTGGATCCAGACGCGGCGGGCCGGGCCCGGGGAGAGGCGGGACAGCCGGAGCGTCTCGAGGTGGACGCGCTTCACGTCCGGCTGCTGTGCTCCGGCGAGCCCGAGCGGCACGGACCACTTCGCCTCGTCCGTCGGCACGGCCAGCAGGGCGGCGCGTACCTGCTGCGAGTGGAGGAGCTCCCGGCGCTGCGCCGGGTCCGCGGCGCGGAGGTCGAGCGTGACGCCCTGCTCCCGTGCATCGGCCACGAGCCGGGCGCGGCCCGCGATTGAGCAGACACCCGGCACCGCGAGGCGTCTCGGCTTCCGCTTGACGGCGTCCGCCTCGTGCAGGAGCAGGTCCGCCGCCCGGACGAGCTGTCGGGCCGTCGGCAGCAAGTCCCTGCCGAAGGGCGTGAGGACGGCCCGGCGTGACGTCCGCTCGAACAGCTGCTCACCGAAGCGTTCTTCCAGGGCTGCGACGCGGCGGCTGGCCACCGGCTGCGACATCCGGGCCGCGGCCGCTCCGACCGTGAAACTGCCGTGCTCACT
This sequence comes from Streptomyces ovatisporus, assembly GCF_042653885.1. NCBI lineage: Bacteria > Bacillati > Actinomycetota > Actinomycetes > Kitasatosporales > Streptomycetaceae > Streptomyces > Streptomyces ovatisporus. Next base: position 93,581 of record NZ_JBHSFH010000007.1, on the reverse strand, counting down.
GACGCTGACGAAGGCACGACTCGCTGCGACCAGATCCACGAGCCGACTCTATGCCGGATCGGCATGAAACAGCACGCGAGCGTATTGGACCGCATACCCGTAGTGCGGCGAGGGTGGCCCCGTCACCCGAGACGGAGGTTTCCGGCCATGCCGACCGAGCCGCTCATCCCGACCGAGCCGAACATTCCGGCTGAGCCGAACATTCCGGCCGAGCCGAACATTCCGACCAGGCCGACCGTTCCGGCCCGGTCCTCACGCATCAGGCGGGCCCTCACCGCTGCGCTCGCCGTGCTCGCTCTCGTGCCGCTCGCGGCCTGCGGCGAGGACGGCGGTGCCACGCCTTCGCCGCCGTCCGCGGAGGCCTCGCCGCCGTCCGCGGCGCCAACGGGGCGGGCCGCGGACGCGAAGCCGGTCGCCCGCGCAATCGAGCGGCTGGAGGGCGAGTTCGACGCGCGACTGGGGGTCTACGCAGTCGACACGGGCAGCGGGGAGGAGGTGGCGTACAACGACGGCGAGCGCTTCGCCTACGCCTCGACCTTCAAGGCACTGGCCGCCGGTGCGGTGCTGCGGAAGTACTCCCTGGGCGGGATGGACCGCGTGATCGAGTACTCCCGGGACGATCTGGTCGCCAACTCTCCCGTCACCGAGAAGCACGTCGAGACGGGCATGAGTCTCCGCGCACTGTGCGACGCCGCCGTCCGCTACAGCGACAACACCGCGGCCAACCTGCTCTTCGACGTGCTCGGCGGACCGAAGGGCCTCGACGCCGCACTCGAAGAGCTGGGCGACGACGTGACCCGGATGGAGCGCCGCGAGCCGGAGCTCAGCAGATGGGCACCGGGTTCCACGCGGGACACGAGCACGCCGCGGGCGATGGCCGGGAACCTGCGCGCCTACGCACTGGGGGACGTGCTCCGAAAGCGAGAGCGCGCCCAGCTCACGGACTGGCTGCGGCGCAACACCACCGGTGACGAGCTCATTCGGGCGGGAGTGCCCGACGGGTGGGTGGTCGGCGACAAGACCGGGTCCGGCAGCGGCTACGGCGTCCGCAACGACATCGCCGTCGTATGGCCCCCCGGTGGTGCCGCTCCCGTCGTCGTGGCGATCATGTCGAACCGCAGCGACGAGGACGCGGACCACGACGACAGGCTGATCGCGGAAGCGGCGTCCGTGGTCGTCCGCACGCTGGCGTAACCGGCGGCGGGGAGGGCCGGCCGTCCCGTCCGGGAGTTCGTCGCGTTCACCTGAACGGATACGGTCACCTGTGCGACCGGGACGCGTCGGCGCACCGTGTCTCTATGCGGCACCGCAAGCCGAAGCCCAGATGGCGCTCACGACTCGTGGTCGTGGGCCTTCTGCCGGTGGCCTTCCTCGTGACGTGGGACGAGCCGGTGCGGGAGGCCGCGTACTCGCCCCGACGTCAGGGCCCCGAGCGCGCGGGCACGTTCCCGGGCGTGCCCCGCCCGGAGGTGGTTCCGCGCAGCGGCTGGAACGCGGACGAGGAGATGGTGCGCGAAAGCGCCTCGCCCCTCGGCGGGGTCCGCAGTGTCTTCATCCACCACACCAACCAGCCGAACGACTACGAGTGTTCCGACGTGCCGCGCCTGCTGCGGATGCTGGAGAAGGACCACATACAGCGTGGCTGGGACGACCTGGGCTACAACTTCATCGTCGACCGCTGCGGCAAGGTCTACGAGGGGCGTGCAGGCGGACTGACCCGTTCCGTCGAGGGTGCGCACACCAAGGGTTTCAACGCCCACAGCATCGGCATCGCCGCGGTCGGCACGTTCCGGGAGGGGCAGAGGGTGCCGGAACCGATGGTCGATTCGATCGCGGCGCTCGCCGCCTGGAAGCTTCAGCGGGGCTCGGATCCACTGGGACGTACACGCATGACCTCGTCGAGTGACGCGAGCCGCTTCGACAAGGGCAGGAAGGCCGAGCTCCACGTCATATCGGGGCACGTGGACGCCTACACCACCGACTGTCCGGGCCCAGCGCTGTACGACAAGCTGGGGGAGATCCGGAAGAAGGCCCACCGGCTGCGGGCGCGGGCCGAGGCCGGGCAGCCCGAGTCCTCGGAGAAGGAGGCTCGCGGCCGTCACGGCGAGGGCGGGCGCGGGGACCGGAAGGGCATCCGCTGACCGGTACCCCTCCAGCGCCCGCCCACCGGTACCCCTCCAGCGACCGCCCCGTCCGCCTGGCCGCCGGCCGGTCCCGGTGCGCCCGGCTCGGCAGCCGACCCGGCTCGGCTGTTCAGCGCTCCAGGAATTCCAGCAGGTCGTTGTTGAAGGTGTCGTGGTGGCTGCCGTACAGCCCGTGCGGGTAGCCCGGGTAGATCTTCAGGGTCGGGTCCTTGACGAGCTCGGCCGTCTTCGGGGAGGCGGCCTGGAGGGGGACGATCTGGTCGTCGTCGCCCTGCGCGATGAGGAAGGGGACGTCGATCCTCGTCAGGTCGTCGGTGAAGTCGGTCTCGGAGAAGGCCTTGACGCAGTCGTACGCCGCCTTCAGGCCCACCGTCATGCTCATCATCCAGAAGGCGTCACGCGTGCCCTCGGAGACGTCCGAACCGGAGCGGTTGGCGCCGTAGAAGGGTCCGCTGAGGTCCTGGTAGAACTGCGAGCGGTCCTTGCGCAGGCCCTCGCGTATCTCGTCGAAGACCTCGATCGGCGAGCCCTCCGGGTTGTGGTCCGTCTTGAGCATGAGCGGGGGAATGGCGCTCAGGAGCACGGCCTGTGACACCCGTGCCGTCCCGTGCCGCCCCAGGTAGCGCGTCACTTCCCCGCCTCCCGTCGAGTGGCCGACGAGCGTGGCGTTGCTGAGGTTGAGGGTGTCGATCAGCTGGGAGAGGTCGTCTGCGTAGGTGTCCATGTCGTGGCCGCTCCACACGTCGGACGAGCGGCCGTGACCTCGCCTGTCGTGCGCGATGACGCGGTATCCGTGCGAGGCGGCGAAGAACATCTGCGGGTCCCAGACGTCCGCCGTCAGCGGCCAGCCGTGGCTGAAGACGACAGGGCGTCCCGAACCCCAGTCCTTGTAGTAGATCTCGCATCCGTCCCTGGTGGTCAAGGTGCCCATGACGGTCTCCTCTCGCCGGTTGGCTCCACTTCCACGGTCGCGCGAGGGCTGCGCCCTGCCACCGGTCATGTGGTCGCCCCGGGCAGCCGGACGGCCCGGACCGTCCGGCCCAGTAACCGGGGACCTGCGGGGCCGACCGGCCCGTCCACCACGGGAAGCCCTCGTTCCCGGACGCGTGCGAGACGTCGGCGCCGAGCGTGGGGCGGAGCCGGGGAGGGCGGCCGCGCGGACTCGGGAACCGGCCCGCACAACGGATGTCGCACGTCCCCTTCCGTGAACCCGTGTACTTCCATCGGGCGATACGCACATCGGCCGAGCGGACGGCGGGGACCGGTGCTCCATCTCCCCGCGCAGGGGCGAGCGCGTTCACGGCCATTCGTTCGAACTCGGCCGTGTGGACGGCCGGCTGAGGCGGTGACGGGGCCGGGGAGGCGGTGCAGGGCCGGACCGGAGGACCGCAACTCACGTGGCCGCGGGTGGAGTTGAGCTCGCTCCCGCATGTACGGGCGTACGTCGGGGCCCGGTTGCCCACCGATACGGGTCAGCCGCCGATCGGGCACCTACGAGTGAAAGCCCCCGAGGTGACGGTCCGACGGCCGTGCGCGGAGCCGTACTTGTGTACCCAGGGGGAAACCTGGGGAAACGCCCGGACGCCCGCCACGGCACCGCGTTCTCCGCCCCCGGCGCCACTAGATTGAGTACCTCGAAGATACGGATTGCATGATTTGGACTGTGAATTCAGTACATATTGACTGAGAGGACGCGGGGGTCGCATGGAGCCTCGGGAGCTGTGGGAACGGCACACGGTGTTGGCGAGAGCCTTCTGCCAGAGCGATGAAGAGGTACGGGCAGCGCAGACCACACTCGACGACGCGCAGACGAGCCGGGTCCGTTCACTCGCGGCGTTCGCCGTGGTGGTGGGGAACGACAAGGCAGTGGCCGAGATGCTGGGCCTGCACGAGCGCGAAGTACGCATCGCCCGCCGCACCGTGGGCCGTGACGACGCCCGCAGCCTCGCCGACGAACTGCTCATGCCGCCCCATCTCCAGCAGCCCGGCGCGCCCGACGACGCCGTGCGGACGCAGGAGACGCCGCAGGTCCGTACCGGCCACGGCGTCCCCGGCCATGCCGGTGGGCACGCGCAGCCGCCCCCGCAGGTCCCCGACGCGGTTCCGGCCCACGACCCCGCGCAGATGTACGGGCACGCGCAGGCTCAGCAGCAGGCGCAGGCCGCTCAGCACGCACAGGCGCAGCACCAGCAGCACGCGCAGGCACAGCAGTACCAGCAGGCCCAGCACCATCACGCCGTGCAGGACCAGTACCACCACGCCGTGCAGGAGCAGTACCAACAGCCGCACGAGCACATGCAGATGTACGACCAGTCGCAGATGCCCGACCACCTCGGCTGGTCGCCCGTGCAGGACGCGGTGCTCGTCGACGGCTGGCAGTCCGGCGTGGACCTGGAGATCCTCGCGCTCGAACTCGGCACCGACCTGCGGAGGTTGACTGCCCGCGCGCAGTATCTCTCCACACAGGGGCGCCTGTTCGTGCAGCCGGAGGAGACCAGCGGACGGCAGGGCGGCAAGCACCGCAGGGAGTCGGCTCCGTACTACTCGAACGTCCCGTCCTCCCAGATGAGCGCGCCGGGCGACATGCTCCTGCCCGACGGCCTGGTACCGGACGGCCAAGGCGGGTACTGGGCGAACTGGAACGAGATGCTGCCGGCCCCCCAGGGCTGACCGATCCCGCCGGCCCCCAGGGCCGACCGATCCCGCCGGTGGCCCGGGGCGCTGTCGTCCGGAGCCGCCGGGAGGCGGCGCGTTCCGGCGCACGCAAGCGTTGATACCGTGTACGCCCCGACCGCCGCGCTAGCGGTGAGCCCCTGATGAGGAGCCTGTGACGTGACCGCCCTCGCGCTGGGACCCAGTTGGCTCGATCCGGATTACCTGATCCAGACCTTCGGTCTGATCGGCATCCTCGTGATCGTCTTCGCGGAGTCCGGCCTGCTGATCGGCTTCTTCCTGCCCGGCGATTCGCTTCTGTTCACCGCTGGACTGCTGGTCGCCACCGATCAGTACCTGCACTACCCGCTGTGGCTGGTCTGCACGCTTGTGGTGATCTCCGCAGTGATCGGCGACCAGGTCGGCTACATGTTCGGCCGCAAGGTGGGGCCGGCGCTCTTCCGCCGCCCCGACTCCCGTTTCTTCAAGCAGGAGAACGTGGAGAAGGCGCACGAGTTCTTCGAGAAGCACGGCCCCAAGTCGCTGGTGCTGGCGCGCTTCGTGCCGATCGTCCGGACCTTCACGCCGATCATCGCCGGCGTGAGCCGGATGCGGTACCGCTCCTTCCTGACCTTCAACGTCGTCGGCGGTGTGCTGTGGGGTGCCGGCGTCACCCTGCTCGGTGCCGGGCTGGGGCAGATCGCCGCCGTGCGGAACAACATCGAGGCGATCCTCGTGGGCATCGTCGTGCTGTCCGTGATGCCGATCGTCGTCGAGTACGTCCGGGCCCGCAGGAAGAAGAAGGCGGAGCCGGACGCGTCCCGGCCGGGCGGCGCGCAGGAGTCCGCAGGAGCGGCGGAGCGGTCGGTTCCGGGCGCTGGCAGCTCGGAGGGTCCCGGCGACGGCCGCGGGCGTCACGCACGCCGCTGAACTCGGGCTTACTCCCGAGGGGGCCTCGCGACATCGACTGCGCCCCGCCGGTCCGGTTCTGCCGGACGGGCGGGGCGCAGTGCTGTGCGGGGAGGCGGAGCGGCCGGCCGCTCCGCCGCTCAGACCTTGCTCTCCTCCTTCTCGCCGCCGCTCTCTCCATGACCGTCGCTCTCCCCGGAGCCGCCGGGAACGGACGGGCCCGCCGGGCCTCCGGTGCTTCCCGGGCCCGCCGGGCGCCCGCGCCCCGCGAGCCGCCGCAGCCACGGCCACGCCAGCAGCAGGGCGATGACGACGTACACGGTCACGGCGAAGGGTGTGTCGACCAGCCCGGTCACGCTTCCGTCGCTGATCTGCAGCGCCCGCCGCAGCTGCTGTTCGGCGGCCGGGCCCAGGATGACGCCGATGATCGCCGGCAGCACGGGCAGCCCGAAGCGCCGCATCATGAGCCCGATGAGCCCGATGATCAGCAGGATCACCATGTCGATCGCCTCGCCGCCGACGGCGTACGCACCGACCGCCGCGAAGAAGAGGATCCCCGCGTAGAGGTACGGGCGGGGGATGCGCAGCAGCTTCGCCCACACCGGCGCCATCGGCAGGTTGAGGACGAGGAGCAGCACCATCCCGACGAAGAGGGAGGCGATCAGGCCCCACACCAGGTCCGGCTCACGCTCGAAGAGCAGCGGACCGGGCTGGATCCCGTACTGCTGGAAGGCGGCGAGCATGACCGCCGCCACCGCCGTCGTGGGCAGCCCCAGTGTCAGCAGGGAGACGAGCGTCCCCGCCGCGGAGGCGGAGGACGCCGACTCCGGCCCGGCGACACCTTCGATGGCGCCCTTGCCGAACTCGTTCTTGTGCTTGGAGAGCCGCTTCTCGGTGACGTACGAGAGGAAGGTCGGGATCTCCGCGCCGCCGGCCGGGATCGCCCCGAAGGGGAAGCCGATGGCGGGGCCGCGCAGCCACGGCTTCCAGGTGCGGCGCAGGTCGCTCCGGTCCAGCCACGGACGCCCCACCGGTATGGATTCGCCCGAGGTGTGGCGCAGCCGAGCCGCGACCCACAGCGCCTCGCCGATGGCGAAGAGCCCGACGGCGACGATGACGACGTCGATGCCGTCGGAGAGCTGCAGGCTGCCGAAGGTGAGCCGCTGCTGGCCCGTCATCTGGTCCAGGCCGACGAGGCCGAGGGTGAGGCCGATGAGCAGTGCCGCGAACCCGCGGATGCGCGAGCTGCCGAGGACCGAGGTGACGGCGATGAAGGCCAGCACCATGATCGCGAAGTAGTCCGGTGCGCCGATGTCGACGGCGAGCGAGGCGACCGTCGGCGCGAGCGCGACCAGCAGGATCGTGCCGATCATGCCGCCCGCGAAGTGGCCGACGGCTGCGGCTGCCAGCGCCTGCGATCCGCGTCCGGACTTGGCCATCGGGTTGCCCTCGATGGCGGTCACCACGGCGGCGCTCTCACCGGGGGTGTTGAGCAGGATCGAGGTGGTGGATCCGCCGAACATGCCGCCGTAGTAGATGCCCGCGAACATGATGAACGCGCCGATCGGATCGAGCCCGTACGTCACCGGCAGCAGCAGTGCGACCGCCATGGCCGGGCCGATGCCGGGCAGCACGCCGATCGCTGTGCCCAGCAGTACGCCGACGGCCGCCCACAGCAGGTTGAGCGGGGTCAGGGCCGTACCGAACCCGTCGAGCAGGGAGGAGAGGGATTCCATCTGTCAGAGCACCCCCATCAGCGGGCCGCCGGGCAGCGGAACGCCCAGCAAGGTGTTGAAGGCCGCGAAGGTGGCCAGGGACAGGACGGCCGCGATGAGGGGATCGCGCGTCAGGTTGCGGCTGCCGAGTGCGTACGCGGACCCCCAGAAGAGGAGCGCTCCCGAGATGGGGAAGCCGAGCGGGTCGATGAGGGCCGCGGTGGCGAGGAAGATCCCGGCGAGCAGGGCGACGGTGCGCCAGTCGCCGGGCTCGTCCAGGTCGACGTCCTCGCCTGCTTCGGCTTCGCCGCGGCCGCCGCGCAGCACGTCGACAGCGAGGACGACGGCCACCACCAGCAGCGCGACACCGACCGCCAGGGGGACGGTGCGGGGGCCGACCGGGCCGCGCTGGTTCGCGACGGTCTCCATGCCCAGGGTGTCGGTGAGCACGAGAACACCGACGGCCAGCAGCAGGAAGCTCACGCCGAGTTCGGAGCGGCCCCGCAGACGGTCACGCCAACCGCCTTGCGCCGGGCCGGGAGCCGACGTGTCCGGGGTGTCCGGCGCGGTGTCGGACGCCGCCGTCCGGCCGGGGGGTGTGGGTGCCGGGGACGGGGTCGTCATCCCTCGCCCACCTCCTTGAGGACGGACTGGACGCGCTCGTCCTGCGCCTCCAGGAAGCGGCCGTACTTCTCACCGGTCAGGTAGGCGTCGTCCCAGCCGTTCCGCTTGAGCGACTTCTCCCACTGCGGAGAGTCGTGCAGCGCGTCGAAGAAGCGGACGAGCTTGGCGCGTTCGGTCTCCGAGAGGCCGGGCGGCGCCATGATGCCGCGCCAGTTGGTGAACTCCACGTCCATGCCCGCCTCCTTGAGGGTCGGGGCGTCGAAGCCCTCGATCCGCTCCTTGCCGGTGACGGCGAGCAGCCGCAGCTCACCGGATTCGATCTGGTCCCGGTACTCGCTGATGCCGGAGATGCCGAAGGCGACCTTGCCGCCGAGCACCGAGGCGAGCAGTTCACCACCGCCGTCGAAGGGCACGTAGTTGACGGACTTGGGGGAGATCCCCGCGTCCCGCGCCATCAGCATCGGAGCCAGGTGGTCGGGTCCGCCGGCCGACGAGCCGCCGCCGACGGGCAGCTTGCCCGGCTTCTTCTTCCAGTCGGCGAGCAGCTGTTCGAAGGACGTGTACTCGGAGTCCTTCGAGACGACGACGATGTTCGGCTCCTCGACGGTCCGGGCTATGGGGGTCGCGTCCGCGAGCGTCGAGGGGGAGTCGTTGGTGCGTACGGCTCCGACCACGCCGAGGCCCATCGACATCGCCAGCTTGCCGTTGCCGCGCTCGTTGACGAGCCTGCTGAGGCCGACGGTGCCGCCCGCTCCGGGCAGGTTGTACACCTCGACGTTGTGGTTGAGCCCGGCGTCCTCGGCGTCCTTGGCGGCCGTACGCGCGGTGATGTCGTAGCCGCCTCCCGGGGTGTTGGGCACCATGAACTGCAGCCCGGGGATGTTCGTCCCCGTCTCGGCACCACTGCCCGTGGTGATCAGCGGGGGGCCGATCAGCACGAGCAGCGCCGCCCCGACGAGGGACATGAGGGTGCGCTTGCGCACGCGGGGCACCGCCTTCCGTGTGTGAGGTCCTGCTGGGGACGGCCCACATGCTGCACGGGGTGCGCGGAGGTTTCGCCCCCTGTGCGCGAAAGAACTTAATGATCGTTGTGTTCATTGTGTTCACGGCGGAGTCCGTACGGGTTTCTGGAGCGCGAACTCCGTTACGCGAACGGTGAGTTGGCCGGGCATGCCCTGCCGCACCCCCTCCGCACAACGTGCGCGCGGGGCGGCTCTACGCTTCCGTCATGCTGCGACTGCGAGTGATCACCCCGACGGCAAGCACGGAGGACGTCGTCTCCCTGCTGCGGACGACCGTCGGCACCGCCCACCTCGTCGTGCTCGCGGGAGCCGCCCGCGATCCCGAGGGGGATCTGGTGATGTGCGACGTCGCCCGCGAGGCGGCGGACGGGCTGATCGCCGAGCTGAAAGGGCGCGGCCTGGACACCCACGGCGCGATAACCGTCGACGACATCTCCCTGTCGCTGTCCGCGAGGGCCGAGCAGGCCGAGGTGGACGCCCCGGGTGAAGGCGTCGACGCCGTGCTGTGGGAGTCGCTGACGGATGCGACGCACGAGGAGTCCCGGCTGTCGGTGACGTACCTGGCGTTCCTGGTCCTGGCCACGATGCTCGCCGCGTGCGGTGTGATGCTGGACAGCGCCATCCTGATCGTCGGAGCCATGGCCGTCGGACCGGAGTTCGGACCGCTGGCGGGGGTGTGCACGGCACTGGCGCGCCGCAGGGCGCGGCTGCTGTGGCGTCCGCTGACCGCACTGACGGTCGGCTTCCCCGTGGCCATGCTCGCGACCGGAGCCTTCACCCTTCTCATGGACGCTGCGGGGCTCTTCTCCGAGCGGCAGTACCGGCAGCCGCACCCCGTCAGCGAGTTCGTCTGGCATCCCGATCTGATGTCGTTCGTGGTGGCCGTACTGGCGGGCGTCGGCGGGATCCTCTCCCTCACCTCCGCCAAGTCCGGCGCGCTGGTGGGCGTCGCGATCTCGGTGACGACCGTGCCGGCGGCGGCCAATGCCGCCCTCGCGCTCAGCTACGGAGACGTCCCCGACGCCGTCGGCTCGATGCAGCAGCTCGCCCTCAACCTCGCGGGCATCCTCCTCGCCGGGACGCTGACCCTGCTGGCGCAGAAGCTCTTCTGGGCCTGGCAGCGCGGCCGGACGTGCGGACAGGAGCGCCCCGTCTGACGCGGAGCGTCCCGCCGGACACGGGAACGCCCCGTCACGGCCGGGCCGTGACGGGGCGCTGCGAATCCGCGAAGGGTACGCGGAGACGGATCAGCCCTTGCGGGGAGCCGCGTCCGCCGGCTCGCCGTCCTCCTCGGAGCCGGGACCGTAGTCGCCGTGGCCGGGACCCGCGTCAGGCGGCAGGCTGTCGCCCTCACTCGGGCCGATGCGGATCTCGAAGTCGCCGCCGTACTTCTCGTGACCTGCGATGACCGCGGTCTCGACGGCCTCGTCGCCACGCTCGCCGACGATGATGACCCGGTCACGCCGCAGGTCGCGGGTGAGCGCGATGCACATGCCCACCATCACGATCGTGAACGGCACCGCCACCAGGATCGTCAGGTTCTTCAGACCGTTGAGCGCCGTGGCTCCGCCACCTCCGACCAGCAGCATGATCGCCGCGACCGCACCGGTCAGCACACCCCAGACGACGACGACGTTCCGGCTGGGCTCCAGCGTCCCCTTCTGCGAGAGCGTCCCCATGACGATGGACGCCGCGTCGGCACCGGAGACGAAGAAGATGCCGACGAGGATCATCACCAGAAGGCTGGTGACACTCGCGATCGGGTACTCGCGCAGTACCGCGAAGAGCTGGCCCTCCGCCGTCGACTCGTCCGTGATCTTCGCTCCGCCACGCTCGAGGCTGATCGCCGTACCACCGAAGATCGCGAACCAGACGAGGCTGACGACGCTCGGGACCAGGATGACGCCGCCGACGAACTGGCGGATCGTACGGCCCCGGCTGATGCGGGCGATGAACATGCCCACGAAGGGCGTCCAGGAGATCCACCACGCCCAGTAGAAGACCGTCCAGCCGGCCAGCCAGTCCGCGACGCCCTTGCCCGCCGTGTCGTCCGTACGGGCGGCCATCTGCGGCAGTTCACCGATGAACGAGCCGATGGACGTCGGCAGCAGGTTGAGCATGAGGATCGTCGGACCGACGATGAGGACGAAGAAGGCCAGCAGGCCGGCCAGCACCATGTTGATGTTGGACAGCCACTGGATGCCCTTCTCGATGCCGGAGACCGCGGAGGCCACGAACGCCAGGGTGAGGACCGCGATGATGGTCACCAGGATCGGGGTGCCGACGCTGGAGGACCAGTCGACCTCCTTCACGCCGCTGCCGATCTGGAGCGCACCGAGACCCAGCGAGGCCGCCGACCCGAAGAGCGTGGCGAAGATCGCCAGGATGTCGATGACGCGTCCGAACGCGCCGTTGGCGTTCCGTTCCCCGATGAGCGGGGTGAAGACGGCACTGATCGTCTGCCGCCGTCCGCGGCGGAAGCAGCTGTACGCGATGGCCAGGCCGACGACCGCGTAGATGGCCCACGGGTACAGCGTCCAGTGGAAGAGCGTCGTGGCCATTGCCGTTTCCAGACGCTCGGGCGCGGGCGCTCCGGCGCCTCCCGTCCCGGGCGGCGGCGTCGCGAAGTGCGTGAGCGGTTCGTTGACGCCGTAGAACATCAGGCCGATGCCCATGCCCGCGCTGAACATCATCGCGACCCATGAGACCGTCCGGAACTCCGGCTGCTCACCCTCCCTACCCAGAGTGATCTTCCCGTACCGGCTGAAGGCCAGCCAGAGCGAGAAGACCACGAATCCCGAAGCGGCGAGCACGAATGCCCAACCGCCGTTGTGCATCGTGCTGGTGAGCATCGTCGACGAGACACTCTCGAGCGAGTCTGTGGCGACGGCCCCCCACACGATGAAAGCGAGCGTCAGCAGGGCTGTCACGCCGAACACCACTCTGTCGGTCTGTGGCGCCGATGACGCCCTCAGACCGCCAGAGGCGCCCGGCGGCTCCTCTGTCGCGTTCCGTTCCACCCGTTTATCCGGCACGCTGTGGACCTTTCAGTTCTCGGATTTGCTCGAATCTGGAGCAGCTACCCGACTATCTGATCAGCATGCCGTCAGGGCAAGTCTTTGTCGTCAGCCGCGTACGACGAGTGACGCCAGCAGCTCCTCGGTCGCAGCGGCCACGCGTTCCACGGCCAGTTCGAAGGCCTCGGCGTTGTGCGCGGCCGGCTGCCGGAACCCGGACACCTTGCGGACGTACTGCAGTGCTGCCGCTCGGGTGTCCTCCGAGGTCACGGTCTCCGTGTACGGGGGGCGCAAGGTCTTGATGCTTCTGCACATGCTTCCGACGCTACGCCCGTCCGGCCCTGCCCGGGAGGCCCCTGCGGCCCCGGCGGCCCCGCGAACCGCAGCGATCCCGGAGCCGGAGCCCCCCGGCAAGGGCCGGAACCGCCGGGGAGACCGGTGCGGTTCAGTGGACATCCGCGCCCAGCGGTTTCACCTGCCCCTCCACCATGGCCGCCAGCCCGTTGATCGCGCTGAGCGAGGGCTGGTCCGCGATCTGCACGGGCATCCCGGTACCGGTGCGCAGCCGCTCGTCGAGCCCGGGCAGCTGGGCACTTCCGCCCGCCAGCACCATGCCGCGGTCCGCGAGGTCCGCGACAAGGTCGGGAGGGCAGTTGTGCAGGACGGAACGGATGGCGTCGGAGAGCCCGGTCAGCGGAGCCTGTATGGCCGCCCGCACGTCGTCGGGGTTGATGCACACGGTCCTGGCCATGCCGGTGGCCACGTCGCGGCCCCACACCTCGGTCGCCGCCGCCGGATCGCCCCCGCCGGTGAGGGCCAGGTGCAGCGGACGTACGGCCTGGCTCGGCAGGATCAGCTCGTGGTGGTTGCGCAGATGCTGGATCACGGCGTGGTGGATGGTGTCGCCGCCGAGCGGGACCGTCGTAGCGGAGACGATCGCCCCCAGCGACAGCACGGCGATCTGTGTCGTGGTGGCGCCGCAGACCAGGATCATCGTGGCCTCCGGCTGCTCGACGGGCAGCCCGCAGCCCACGCCCGCCGCAGTGGGGGTGTCGACCAGTTCGACCTGCTTGGCGCCGACCCCCGTCATGGTCTCCACGGCTGCGCTGCGCGCGAGCGGATCCGCGTTGTGCGGAATGGTCACGGCCGCGCGCTGCATGGCGCCCCGGCGGCGCCACGCACGGCGGACCGTCGTGCCGACCAGGGCGCGAAGCATCCGCTGGGCCATCTCGATGTCGACGACGGTGCCGTTGCAGACGGGGCGTACGACGCGGATGTGGCCCGGCGTCCTGCCGTCCATGCGTTCGGCCGCCGTACCCACGGCGATCAGGGCGCCCGAGAAGGTGTTCACGGCGACGACCGACGGTTCGTCCACGACCAGACCCGTCTGCTTGATGTGTACACGGGTGCGGGCGGAGCCGATGTCGACGGCGACCGAGCAGCGGCGCAGTTGATCAAGGGGGTTGGTCACGGTGAGTCCCATCCTTGCCGGTGCGTGGGAGAGGCCGGACCGCGCGCGCGTCGACCCGTTCCTCAGCGTGCACTCGGCCCTCCCGCTACGCCCGCTGGGCTGGACCGGCCGGGTGACCTCCCGGCCGGCCCCGGTGAAGTGCCCGGTGGCGGTCAGTGCTGTGGCCGGGAGGGTTGCCGGGCGTCGCGAGCCGGTGGACCTTCCCGGTCGCAGCACTGGGCCGGCTAGGAGGTGGGTGCCGCGGGCTCCGGCACGGACGGGGACTGGTCGAACTGCGTCCGGTACAGCTGCTCGTAGCGTCCGCCGAGCGCCAGCAGTTCCTCGTGGGTTCCCCGCTCCACGATCCGGCCGCTCTCCAGGACGAGGATGAGATCCGCGGCCCGTACGGTCGACAGCCGGTGCGCGATCACCAGGGATGTGCGGCCCGCGAGTGCTTCGCCGAGCGCCTCCTGCACGGCGGCCTCCGAGGTGGAGTCAAGATGGGCGGTCGCCTCGTCCAGGATCACGATCCGGGGCCGGGCCAGCAGCAGCCGTGCGATCGTCAGCCGCTGGCGCTCGCCGCCGGAGAGGCGGTAGCCGCGCTCCCCGACGACCGTGTCCAGGCCGTCGGGCAGCGAGGCGACGAGGTCCCGCAGGCGGGCACGGCGCAGCGCCTCCCACACCTCCGCCTCGGTGGCCTCGGGACGCGGCAGCAGCAGGTTGGCCCGGATGGTCTCGTGGAAGAGGTGCCCGTCCTGGGTGACGACGCCCAGGGTGCGGCGCAGGGAGGCGGCGCTCAGGTCGCGTACGTCGGTGCCGCCCACGCGTACGGTGCCGCTGTCGGCGTCGTAGAGCCGCGGCGCCAGGGCGGCGATGGTCGACTTGCCCGCGCCGGAGGAGCCCACGAGCGCGACCATCCGCCCCGGTTCGGCCCGGAAGGAGATGTCGTGCAGCACTTCCTCGCCGCCGCGGGTGTCGAGTGTGGCGACGTCCTCCAGCGAGGCCAGTGACACCTTCTCGGCGGGCGGATAGGCGAAGTGGACGCCGTCGAACTCGACGGAGACCGGGCCGTCCTGCACCGCCGCAGCATCGGGCTTCTCCGCGATGAGCGGCTTCAGGTCGAGGACCTCGAAGACGCGCTGGAAGCTGACCAGCGCGCTCATCACCTCCACCCTGGCTCCGGCGAGGGCGGTCAGCGGCGCGTAGAGCCGCGTCAGCAGCAGGGCGAGGGAGACGACGGCGCCCGAGTCGAGGGAGCCGCGCAGGGCGTAGTAGCCGCCGAGGCCGTAGACGAGCGCCAGTGCGAGGGCCGAGACGAACGTCAGCGAGGTGATGAAGACGTGCTGCACCATGGCCGTGCGTACGCCGATGTCCCTTACGCGGCCTGCCCGCCGGGCGAATTCCGCCGACTCCTCCCGCGGACGTCCGAACAGCTTGACGAGCGTGGCACCGGGGGCGGAGAAGCGCTCCGTCATCTGGTTGCCCATGGCGGCGTTGTGGTCCGCCCGTTCACGCTCCAGCCGTGCCAGCCGTGCGCCCATTCGCCGCGCGGGAAGCACGAACAGCGGCAGCAGTACGAGCGCGAGCAGCGTGATCTGCCACGACAGCCGCATCATCACCGCCAGCGTCGCCAGCAACGTCACGAGCTGGCTGACCACTTGGGAGAGCGTGTTGCTGAACGCGCGTTGTGCGCCGATGACGTCGTTGTTGAGGCGGCTGACGAGAGCGCCGGTGCGGGTCCGGGTGAAGAACGCCACGGGGAGCCGCTGCACATGGTCGTAGACGGCGGTGCGCAGGTCGAAGATGAGGCCCTCGCCGATTCCCGCCGAGAGACGACGGGTGAGGAGTCCCGTGGCGGCTTCCGCCACGGCGATGCCCGCGATCACGGCCGCGAGTACGGCGACGGTGCGTGCCGGGGCACCGTCCTCGATCGCGTTGACGACCCTGCCGGCGAGCAGCGGGGTGGCCACCGTCAGCAGCGCCAGGATGCTGCTGAAGACGAGGAACGCGATCAGTGGCCGGCGGTGGCCGCGGGCGAAGCGCGCGATGCGGAGCAGGGCGGCGCGTGAGACGGGGCGTCTCTCCTGCTGGGCGAAGCGTGAGGAGTACAGGGCGTGCCACGCTGTCGACTCCATGCTCATGGGCTCTCCTGAGGTGCCGGTACCGGGTGGGCGGCGTACCGGACGACCGTAGAAGTTGAAGCTCGATTCAAGTCAAGGAGTGCTTCCCCGCGTCGCCCCCGGCGGGGCGGCGGACGGGCTCGCAGACCGGTGACGGGCGCGGGGAAGCGGAAGCACGGGACTCCGGGTGAGGGGCGGTCAGCAGTCCGCAACCCGCTTTGACCGGCTGTGATGGCATGGCGACAGGCGGTCGTGCACGTGCATCGGCACATGCATAGGCACATGAACGAGGCTATGATCCGAGGCAGTTGAAGGACAACGGTGTCCGTACCGCGCACTGTGCGATCACCCCCCACCGCACCAGCCCGGGAGAACCAAGTGCCTCACCCGTACAACGGCATGGCCGCCAGGGACCTGCACGGGGCCGTGTGGCAGAAGAGCCGGCACAGCAACTCGCAAGGCACCTGTGTGGAGTTCGCCAAACTGCCGGGCGGCGAGATAGCAGTACGCAACTCCCGCTTCCCGGACGGTCCGGCGCTGGTCTACACGCCCGCCGAGGTCGAGGCGATGCTCCTCGGCGTCAAGGACGGCGAGTTCGACCACCTCGTACAGGGCTGAGACCGGCACTCGTACAGCGCTGACACCGGCACGGGCAGCGCCGGGGTCGTCACGAAGGACGCCGGCGGGGCGGCGGAGGGTTGAGTCCGTCCCCGCACACTCGGGTGCTCGGCTTCCGCGTGCCCCGAACAGGCCGACGGGAAGGGACGGTTGCGCCAGGCTGCGCCTTGCGCGCGCTCAGCGCGGGGTGCTCACGCCGGCGTGATCCGGAAGAGCGCCCAGACCACCTTGCCGCGCATCATCCCCGTCAGCGGATGCCAGCCCCAGCCGTCGCTGAAGGACTCCACGAGGCAGAGACCGCGACCCGACTCGGCGGTGAAGTCCACATACTCGGTGCAGTTGTTCGTGGTCGTCTCGGGCGGCGCGCCGCTCGGGTCGCGTACGGCGCACACCAGCCGCGCCGCCCAGCGCATGAGGTCGAGCCTCACCGGAGAGGTCAGTTCCGGTGAGGTGGCCAGTGCAGGGAGACCGTGGCGCAGGGCGTTGGTCACGAGCTCCGAGACGACGAGGGCGACGGTGTCGAACTCACCCTCCAGCCGCCAGCGTTGCAGGGTCTCGCGGGTGAAGTCCCGGGCGCTCTTCACCGCGTCGAAACGCGGTGGCAGCGCGCAGGTGGCAGACCCGGAGACGGTCGAGTGGTCGAGCTGCGGGAGCCCGCGCCACAAGGGCTCCAGCACGGTCGATCCTTCGGTCCCCATGACGAGCCACTCCTGGCTATCGCGGCAGTGATGATCCTGTGTGGATCCGGTCGGCTTGCTGTCCCGATGGGTCTCGCTGTTCCTCGTTCGCCATACCCCGTATGCCACAACTGTGCTGACATGCAGCGCACTTGTGCGATCCCCATGGTTGCCAATGCCCACAGCAGATGCAAGGGCAGATGCACGTGCACGCACGACTTTCGATCGTGTGTAATCACCCGGGCACGCAACGAAGCGCATTGATGGCACACTTCCCTCAGGGCAGGGGTGAAGGGTTTCTCAAAATGGAGACACAACCGGCAATGGGTGCGAGTGGCGGCGCAATCGGGGCGAGTGGCTCGAGCGGGTCGATGGTGCGACGTATCCTGCTCGGCTCCCAGCTGCGTCGTCTCCGTGAGGCCCGCGGTGTGACGCGCGAAGCCGCGGGCTACTCGATCCGTGCTTCCGAATCGAAGATCAGCCGGATGGAACTGGGCCGGGTCAGCTTCAAGGCCCGTGATGTGGCCGACCTGCTCACCCTGTACGGAGTGGTCGACGAGGCCGAGCGCGAACCGCTGCTCGGTCTGGCGAGGGATTCGAGCATAGCCGGGTGGTGGCACAACTACAGCGACGTGCTGCCCGGCTGGTTCCAGACCTACGTCGGCCTCGAAGGCTCCGCCTCGCACATCAACACCTACGAAGTGCAGTTCGTCCACGGCCTGTTGCAGACCGAGGACTATGCTCACGCGGTCGTCACCGCCGGGCACCGGGAGCACATCGCCGAGGAAGAGGTCGACCGCCGCGTCGCCCTCCGGATCGAGCGCCAGAAACTGCTCATCGGTGAGAACGCCCCGCAATTCCTGTGCATATTGGACGAGGCGGCATTGCGGCGCCCGTTCGGCAGCCACGCCATCATGGACGCCCAGCTCCGGCACCTCGCCGAAGTTTCCGAGGCGCCGAATGTGACGGTTCAGGTCGTCCCGTTCGAACTCGGCGGACACCCTGCGGAGAGCGGCGCGTTCACGCTGCTGCGTTTTCCGGAGTCCGACCTGAACGATGTCGTGTATCTGGAGCAGTTGACGAGCGCGCTCTACCTGGACAAGAAAGATGAAGTCGCCCACTATGACCAGGTGTTGGCCAGACTCGTGAAGAACAGCCTCTCACCTGCGCGGACGCGGGATCATCTGAATCGAATCCGCCAAATCGGCTGAGTTGCAAGTACGATGACTGGCTATCAGTACGAGGTTGTGCTGTGCTACGGCTCGACGCGGTGGCATTGCTCAGCTTGTTTCTGCCCCACGAAGGAATGACATGTCCTACTTCACGGACCTGGCGCTTCAGTACATAGACGGCGAATGGCGCCCCGGAAGCGGCTCCTGGGACATCATCGACTTCGATCCCTTCAACGACGAGAAGCTCACCTCGATCACGGTGGCCACCGCCGAGGAGATCGACAGGGCTTACCGGGCAGCGGAACACCACCAGCGCCAGTGGGCCGAGACCAGTCCGTACACCCGGCGTCAGGTCTTCGAGCGTGCGATCCGCATCATCGAGGAGAACGAGCAGGAGATCACCGAGGCGCTGATCACCGAAGTCGGCGGTACGCACGTCAAGACGGCGATCGAACTCCACCAGACCAAGGAGTTCCTGCGGGAGTCGATCCACCTCGCCCTGCGCGCCGAAGGACGGATCCTCCCCTCGCCGATAGACGGCAAGGAGAACCGCGTCTACCGCGTCCCGGTGGGCGTCGTCGGCGTGGTCTCCCCCTTCCACTTCCCCTTCCTGCTGGCGATGAAGACGATTACGCCGGCGCTCGCGCTCGGTAACGGCGTCGTGCTCAAGCCGCACCAGCACTCGCCCGTGTGCGGCGGTTCTCTGGTCGCCAAGGTGCTGGAGGAGGCCGGTCTGCCTCCCGGGCTGCTGAACGTCGTGATCACCGACACCGCCGAGATCGGCGACGCCTTCATCTCGCACCCGGTGCCCAAGGTCATCGCCTTCACCGGCTCGGAGCCCGTGGGCCGACAGGTCGCGACCGTCGCCGCGTCGCACTTCAAGCGGACGGTCCTGGAACTGGGCGGCAACAGCGCCCTCATCGTCCTCGACGACGCGGACCTCGACTACGCGGTCGACGCGGCGGTCTTCAGCCGCTTCGTGCACCAGGGCCAGTCCTGCATGGCGGCGAACCGCATCATCGTCGACCGCAGTGTCCTCGACACCTTCACCAAGAAGTTCGTGGCCAAGGCGAGCGCGCTCACCGTCGGCGACCCGTCCGACCCCGGGACCCACATCGGCCCGCTCATCAACGCCGTACAGACGGAGAAGGTCAACACCCTCATCGAACGCAGCCTTTCGGAGGGTGCGACCGCGCTCGTCCGCGGCGCCAGGAACGGCAACGTCATCGCGCCGACGATTCTCACGGACCTGCCGGACGACTCGCCCGCGCTCCGCGTGGAGATCCTCGGGCCGGTCGCGCTCGTCATCCCGGTCGACGGTGAGGACGAAGCCGTCCGGGTCGCGAACGACACCCCGTACGGACTGGGTGGTGCCGTGCACACCGGCAACGTCGAACGCGGCCTGCGGATCGCGCACCGGATCGACACGGGCATGGTGCACATCAACGACACCACCGTGGCCGACGAGCCGATAGTCCCCTTCGGCGGCGAGAAGAACTCGGGGCTCGGCCGGCTCAACGGCGAGCAGGCGGTCGACGCCTTCACCACGACGAAGTGGATCTCCATTCAGCACCGCCGCACCGGCTTCCCGTTCTGAGCCCAGCGGCGCCGCTCCAGTCCTGAGGCGCAGATCGTACGAGCCTTCCGTCCCCGACCCGCCGTCTTGAGGACACTTCCTGTCCGCAAGGCTTCATAGCGTGTGGTCATCGAGAGACGCCGACCCGGCGGCTCCTGGCGGAAGGCGACGACCATGCCCGTAGTGGTGAAGCCCGAGACACCCGGCGACGAGCGCGGTGCGCTGCTGGCGTACCTGGACGCCCAGCGCGGCGGCATCCGCCGCGCCCTGCACGGCCTGACCGAGGAGCAGGCCCGCAGCGTCCCGTCGGCCAGCGCCCTGTCGCTGTCCGGAGTCCTGAAGCATGTGGTGGTCGGGGAGCGCGGCTGGCTGCGCCGGCTGCAGGCGGACGGGGAGGAGTACGACCTCGCAGCGGCGATGGGGGAGTGGGAGGACAGCTTCCGGCCGGGCGAGGGCGAGACCGTCGAGGCGCTGCTCGGCCTGTACGACCGTGTGGCGAGGGAGACGGACGAGGCCGTAAGGGCGCGGCAGTCCCTGGACGAGACGTTCGACTCTCCCAAGGTCCCGTGGGACGAGGGCGGAAAACGTTCCTGGCGCTGGGCGTTGCTGCACCTGATCGAGGAGACCGCACGTCACGCGGGTCACGCGGACGTCATCCGGGAGAGCATCGACGGGAAGGGCGCCTTCGACCTCGTCTTCGAGACGGGTGCGATGCCGGAACCGGACTGGGCGGCGTTCGAACAGGAACACCTGCAGTGACCGGCCGTCGTGCTCTTCCGCAGCCTAGGCCCTGTCTGACAAATCTCGCCTTGCTCGCGACGACTGGCACGCACATCCGCTGCGTTGTCGCATCGACCGAGTAGCCCACTACGAGGGCGATCCTCCGCCTTGCGGCTGCACGCACCATCCGTCGCGGGCACCGCCTGCGGCGGACGACGCCATTTGTCAGACAGGGCCTAGGCTTGCGGCGACGCAGAGTGCTGCGGAGCGAAGAGCGGACGGCGGAGGCGAGGGGCGATGTCGGCGATCCGGCTGCTGGTGCTGGGCGCGGTGCGCCAACACGGGCGGGCACACGGCTACATGGTCCGTAACGACCTGGAGTTCTGGGGCGCCCACGAGTGGTCCAACGCGAAGCCGGGGTCGATCTACCACGCGCTCAAGCAGCTGGCGAAGCAGAACATGCTCCGGGCTCACGAGACCGCGCCGAGCACGGCCGGAGGGCCGCCCCGCACGGAGTACGAGCTGACCGACGCCGGCGAGGCGGAGTTCATGAGACTCCTGCGGCACGCGCTGACCGCCATCGACGAGAAGCAGGACATGCTGACCTCCGGCGTCGGCTTCCTCGTGGACCTGTCGCGCGAGGAGGCCGTCGCTCTGCTCGAGCAGCGCATCAAGGCGCTGGAGGAGTGGCGTCGGGAGGTCACGCAGCACTGGTCGCCGGACGAGAGCGCCCCGGAGGAGTGGGGACACATCGGCGAGATCATGAAGCTCTGGGTGCACAACGCCGACAGCGGCGCGCAGTGGGCGCGCGGCCTCGTGGAGCGGCTGGAGAGCGGCGCGTACGTCATGGCGGGCGAGGGCGAGCGCGACCCGAACGTCCTTCCGCCGGGCACCCGGAATCCCTACGCGGAGAAGTAGGCACACTCATCAACTTTGACTAGCCCTCTCCGGGCGATTACCCTGCCGAGGCACGTAGTCAAACTTGATTACTGCCTCGTGAGAGGAACAGGAATGGACACGGACGATGTGATCGTGGCCCAGGGGCTGCACAAGGACTACGGCGCCAAGAAGGCCCTCGCGGGAGTCGATCTGACCGTGCCGCGCGGCACGGTCCAGGGACTGCTGGGCCCGAACGGCGCCGGAAAGACCACGCTGGTCCGCGTCCTCGCCACCCTCGCGCGGCTCGACGCCGGACGGGCGAGCGTGGCGGGGTTCGACGTGGCGGACGAGCCGGACCAGGTGCGCCGGCACATCGGCCTGCTCGGCCAGCATGCGGCACTCGACGAGGAGTTGAGCGGCCGGGAGAACCTGGAGATGTTCGGCAGGCTCCACCACCTCGGCGCGCGGAAGGCCGCCGCGCGGGCCGGTGACCTGCTGGAGCGTTTCGGCCTCGACGACACGGGGCGCAAGGCCGTCCGGCAGTACAGCGGCGGAATGCGGCGCCGACTCGACCTGGCCGTCTCACTGCTGGGCACCGTCGACGGCCACGCCCCCGACGTGCTCTTCCTCGACGAACCGACGACGGGTCTCGACCCCCGCGGGCGCACCGAGGTGTGGGAGGCGGTCCGCTCCCTCGTGGGCGGAGGCGCGACCGTCCTGCTGACGACCCAGTACCTGGAGGAGGCCGATCAGCTCGCCGACTCCGTGGCGGTGATCGACAGCGGACGCGTCGTGGCCCAGGGCAGCACGGACGAGCTCAAGTCCCGGCTCGGGGCGGACCGTATCGACGTCGTCGTGCACCACGTCGCCGACCTCGCCGGAGCCGCCGCCGTCGTCGGGCGGGCGGCCAGGGCCGCCGGTACGGCCGGTACGGCAGGGGACGGACGGGTCACCCAGGAGGGGACCGTCACCCAGGACCGCTACCGCCGCCTGGTCAGCGCACCGGTGGTGAACCGCATGAGCGCACTGGCCGAGACGGTGCGGGGCCTGGGCGAGGCCGGGATCGAGGCGGAGGACGTGGCGCTCAGACGTCCCACCCTGGACGAGGTCTTCCTCCACCTCACCGGTGAACGGCCGTCCGCCGCAGCGGGATCTTCCGCGGGATCCGGCGCGCAGGGGGCCCGCGGGGCCGATGCCGATGCCGGAGACGACCGTGCGGAGGTGCGCGCATGAGTTCCTACCTGCTGACCGACTCCTGGACGATGACGCGGCGCGGACTCTCGCACTGGCGCCGCCGGCCCGTGCAGGTGCTCGTCGGGCTGGCCTTCCCCGTGCTGATGCTGGTGATGTTCGCGTACTTCCTGGGCGGCGGGATGGGCGTCGAGAACTACCGCGAGTTCCTCGTCCCCGGCATGCTCGCGCTGACCATGGCCTTCGGCCTGGAGTCGACGATGGTCGAACTCACCCAGGACCTCACCAAGGGCGTCGTCGACCGTTTCCGCTCGCTTCCGATGGCTCCTTCGGCGGTGCTCGTCGGGCGGAGCGTCCTCGACATGCTGCATTCCGCCCTGTGCCTGATGGTGCTGCTCGGCGTGGGTCTCGCGATGGGGTGGCGCTGGCACGGCACCGGGTCCGCGGCGCTCGCCGCGGTCGGACTGCTGCTGCTACTGCGCTTCTCGCTGCTGTGGGCGGGCATCTACCTGGGCCTGGTCGCGGGCAGGCCGGAGCTGGTGCAGGCCGTGCAGATCCTCATCTGGCCCGTCGCGTTCCTCTCCAACGCATTCACCTCCCCGGACACCATGCCGGGCTGGATGGGCGCGCTCGCCGAGTGGAATCCGATGTCGGCAACGGCGCAGGCCGTGCGGGAGCTGTTCGGCAACCCCGTGTGGGGAGGCGGCGGTTCCTGGGCGACTGAGCACGCCTTGCTGCTGGCGGTCGGCTGGCCGGTCGTCCTGTCCGTGCTGTTCTTCGTGCTCTCGGTCCGCCGCTACCGGGCGCTGGGCCGCTGACCGGACGAGACCGCATACCGGCGTCCGGGGACACCCGACGAGACGCGGGGGCCCGCCGCACGGGCGGGCTCCCGCACGTGTGCCGGGCGTCCGCCCCGGGCACCCTGACCGCGGCCTCGTTACGGAAGCGCCCCTATGCTTCGGACCATCGGGCGAAGGCCGGAACGCACGTGTGAGGGAGCAGGCAGAAAGTGGTCGGGGAGCCGAAGCGGAACGGCCGGTCGGCGGAGAACGGGGAGAGCTCGGAGGACGCGAAGGCCCTGGTCGAGGACGCGCGCAGCGCGTTCACGCCACCGCTGGGAGTGCCTCTGCCGCCCCCTCCCGACGGTGAGCACCCCACCTCCGAATTCGCCGTTCCCGAGGGTCTCCTGACCTCTCCGCCTGCCGAGTTGAGCAGCGCCTTCACCCCGCCCGAGGGCATCCCCAAGGTCTCCCTGATCAAGCCGGGCGTCCCGTGGCAGGACCGGATGCGCACGATGATCCGCATGCCGCTGGCCGAGCGCCCGGCTCCGGAGCGGTCCAGACGCCCCGACGACGCCGAGACGGGCCCCGCCGTCCCGCGCGTACTGGACCTCACGCTCCGCATCGGCGAGCTGCTGCTCGCGGGTGGCGAGGGCGCCGAGGACGTCGAGGCGGCGATGTTCGGGGTGGCACACGCGTACGGGCTCGACCGCTGCGAGCCCACCGTGACCTTCACCCTCATCTCGATCACCCACCAGCCCTCCCTGGTCGACGATCCGGTGACGGTCGGCCGTACCGTCCGCCGCCGGGGCACCGACTACACCCGGCTGGCAGCCGTCTTCCGGCTCGTCGACGACATCACCAAAGGGGAGGTCACCCTCGAGGAGTCCTACCGGCGCCTCGCCGAGATGCGCCGTAACAGGCACCCCTTCTCCAAGGGCGCGCTGACGGTCGCGAGCGGCTCCCTCTCCGGCGCGGCCTCGCTGCTGGTCGGCGGCGACGGGCTCGTCTTCGTGCTCGCGGCGCTCGGTGCGATGCTCGGCGACCGGCTCGCGTGGATGTGCGCGGGGCGCGGGCTGCCGGAGTTCTACCAGTTCACCGCGGCGGCGATGCCGCCCGCGGCGATGGGTGTGGCCGTCGCGCTGATGGACGATCAGAACGAGACCAAGCTGAAGGCCGCGGCCGTCATCACCGGTGGCCTCTTCGCCCTGATTCCCGGACGGGCCCTGGTGGCGGCCGTGCACGACGGGCTGACCGGTTTCTACATCACCGCGGCGGCCCGCCTGCTGGAGGTCGTCTACCTCATCGTGGGCATCGTGTGCGGCGTGCTCGTCATCCTCTACGTCGGTTCGGAGCTCGGCGCGGAACTCACCCCGGAGAGTGCGCACGGTGACGTCTCGCCGGTGACGCAGCTGCTCGCGGCGATGCTGCTGGCGCTGTCGTTCTGCGTGCTCCTCCAGCAGGAACGTCACACCGTCCTGCTGGCCACCCTCAACGGCGGTGTCGCCTGGCTGATCTACGGCGCGCAGCGCATGGCCGAGGTGAACGCCGTGCCGGCGACGGTGGTGGCGGCCGGACTCGTGGGCCTGTTCGGGCAGTTGATGTCCCGGTACCAGTTCGCGTCCTCACTGCCGTACATCACCGCGGCGATCGGCCCGCTGCTGCCCGGCAGCGCGACGTACTTCGGGCTGCTCAACATCGCCCAGGGCCAGATGGACGAGGGATTCCTGAACCTCTCCCGGGCCGCGGCCCTCGCGCTGGCCATCGCGATCGGGGTCAACCTCGGCGGTGAACTCGCGCGGCTGTTCATCAAGAGCCCCGGTGTGGAGACGCCGCTGCCGGGCCGCCGTGCGGCCAAGCGGACCCGCGGCTTCTGACCCACGCGGCTCTTTCTCCGCTGGATCTCCGACTCGTCCGCGGGATTCCGGTTCGCCCCCGGCGAGTTCGTTCCGAAACGGCGAGGGTGCGCCCGCCCTGCGGGACGCACCCACTCGCTTCCGCGGTGTCGCCGAGGGAACCAATCGGTGTTTCAGTGGTCGCCGTGAGCCTCAAGGCGCTTGATGGACGCTTCGACCTCGGCTTCCGCTTCGGCGCGGCCGACCCAGTTCGCGCCCTCGACGGACTTGCCGGGCTCCAGGTCCTTGTAGACCTCGAAGAAGTGCTGGATCTCCAGCCTGTCGAACTCGCTCACGTGATGGATGTCGCGCAGGTGCTCCATACGAGGATCGGACGCCGGGACGCAGAGCAACTTGTCGTCACCGCCGGCCTCGTCGGTCATGCGGAACATGCCGATGGCGCGGGACTTGATGATGCATCCGGGAAACGTCGGCTCGTCCAGCAGCACGAGTGCGTCGAGCGGGTCCCCGTCCTCGCCGAGGGTGTGGTCGACGAAGCCGTAGTCGGCGGGGTACACGGTCGAGGTGAAGAGGTGTCGGTCCAACCGGATGCGTCCGGTCTCGTGATCCACCTCGTACTTGTTCCGCGAACCCTTCGGGATCTCGATGACGACGTCGAACTCCAAGGGAGGCTCCTCAATGATCAGCACATGTATCTGGTGATTAAGTGTCCCCCACGCACGTACACCGTCGCGAAAGGGGCTGATCGAGGTGCGTGACACCGCCGCGGAGGTGCGTGACACCGCGATCCGGGCGTACCGGGGAGCCCGGGCCCGTGCCCGGCGGTACGGACGGCGGATCCGGCAGCACTGGCGGACCGCGACGCCGCATCAGCGGCAGACCGCGCGAGTCGCGGCGGGGTCCGCCGCACTCGGACTCGCGGTCGCGGTCACGGCGGTGGCCGTGACAGGACCGTGGGACTCGGGCCAGCGTACGGCGGAGCGGTCCCGGGCCGCGGCCCGGGAAGGCCGAAGTGGCGGGAACCACACGGGTGAAGACCCGGGCGGCGCGGCCCTGGCCGACGCTCCGAAGGTACTCGCGGCACTGCATCCGGAAGCAGCCGGAGGCGCCAAGTCCCGCTCGGGCGGGGCCGGAACGCCGCCGCCCAGCCCCGACGCGCTCGCCGACGCACTCGAACCGCTGGTCGAGGACGGCGAACTGGGCAAGCGTCACGCCCTCTCCGTCGTCGACGCAGCCACCGGGAAGCAGCTCTACTCCGTCAAGCCCCGCACCGCGGGCACCCCCGCCTCGACCGTCAAGCTGGCCACCGCGGCCGCGGCGCTGTCGGCACGCGGCGCCGACCACCGGATCGAGACGCGCGTGGTGCGCGGCGACGACCCGGACGAGATCGTGCTGGTCGGCGGCGGCGACCCGACGCTCAGCACCGGCGCACTCGACGACCTGGCACGCACCACGGCCCGCGAGCTGGGCGGGAAGGACGCCGGCAAGGTCTCGCTCAAGTACGACACCTCCCGCTACAGCGGGCCCGTACGTCATTCCATCGGTGCGAACGACAACCTCGCCCCCGTGACCCCGCTCATGGTGGACGAGGGCCGGCTCGAAGGGACGTCCGAGCGCCCCCTGCACGGCCCCGCCCCCCGCTCGACCGATCCCGCGTCCGACGCGGCGGAGGCGTTCGCCGACGCCCTGGGCGAGCACGGCGCCGACGTCGAGGGCGATCCCGGGGAGGAGAAGGCCCCGCGCAAGGCGAAGGAGCTGGCGGTCCACCGCTCGGCGCCGCTGTCCGTGCTGGCCGAGCGGATGCTCACCTACAGCGACAACGACATCGCCGAGGCGCTCGCGCGCCAGACCGCGCTCGCCTCCGGCGAACCGGCCGGCTTCGAAGGCGCCGGCAAGGCCGTACGCGACCGGCTCGGCAAGCTCGGCCTCCCGCTCGGGGGCTCCCGTTTCGCCGACGGCAGCGGACTGTCCCGCTCCGACAAGGTCTCACCGGCCCTCCTCACCAGCCTGCTCGTCCGCGCCGCGGACTCCGGCCACGCCGAACTCCGCCCGGTCCTGACGGGCCTGCCCGTCGCGCGCTTCACCGGCACGCTCGACGACAGGTACACAGGCGGGAGCGGCAAGGCGGGCGCGGGACTGGTACGGGCGAAGACCGGGACCCTGACCGGCGTGAACGCCCTCGCCGGCAGCGTCGTCGACGCCGACGGCAGGCTCCTGCTCTTCGCCTTCATGGCTTCCGGCACCAAGGACGGCAAGGCCGCGCAGGAGACGCTGGACGGGCTCGCCTCGGCCCTCGCCGACTGCGGCTGCCGGGACTCGCCCTCCGCGGGCTGATCCGGTCCCGGCCCCTCGCCACGGGCGGTGCGGCCCACCGCTCCGGCGCAGCCTCCCGCCCGGCGGCCACGCAACGTACCGTGAAGCCATGACGAGCCTCGGTGGTGTGGAGATGGTCGACTGGAATCTCGCGGTCACGACTGCGACGCGGCTCGTGAGGCCGGGTCCCGAAGTGACCCGCGAGGACGCACGAGCCGTCGTGAGCGAGTTGCGGCGCCACGCGAAGGCGTCGGAGGAGCACGTGCGGGGCTTCACCCGTATGCAGCCGGAGGGTCCCGCGGAATCGGACACCCCCGTCCTCGTCGTCGACCGGCCCGGCTGGGTCCGCGCCAACGTCGCCGGCTTCAGAGAGCTCCTCTCGCCGCTGCTGGCCAAGATGCAGGAGCGGCGCACCAGCGGCCCGGGCGGCGCCGTGCTCGGCGCGGTCGGCGGCAAGGTGACGGGCGTCGAGGTCGGCATGCTGCTGTCGTTCCTCGCCTCCCGGGTGCTCGGGCAGTACGAGACGTTCGCGCCCGTGACCCGTGACCTGCCCGGCGGGCCGGACGGCGGCGGCCGGCTGCTGCTCGTCGCCCCCAACATCGTGCACGTCGAGCGCGAACTGGAGGTCGCCCCGCACGACTTCCGGCTCTGGGTGTGCCTGCACGAGGAGACGCACCGTACGCAGTTCGCCGCCGTCCCCTGGCTCCGGGACCACATCCAGGGAGAGATCCAGGCGTTCCTCGGCGAGGCCGACATGGACCCGTCCGCGCTGCTGGAGCGCCTGCGCGAGGCGGTGCAGTCGCTGACCGGGAGCCGCACGCCGGCCACGGACGAGGAGGACGGCGCCGGCACGGACCGCGGCAGCATCGTCGAACTGGTGCAGACACCCGCACAGCGCGAGATCCTCGGGCGTCTCACTGCGGTGATGTCCCTTCTGGAGGGGCACGCGGACTACGTCATGGACGGGGTCGGCCCCGAGGTCGTGCCGACCGTCGCGGAGATCCGGGAGAAGTTCCAGAAGCGCCGCGCCACCGGCGCCGGCCGCCTCGACCAGGCGCTGCGCAAGCTCCTCGGCCTCGACGCGAAGCTGCGGCAGTACCGCGAGGGGGAGCGTTTCGTGCGGGCCGTGGTGGAGGATCTGGGCATGGACGGCTTCAACCGCGTCTGGACCTCGCCCAACACGCTTCCCACGAAGGCGGAGATCGGCAAGCCCGCGGACTGGATCGCGCGGATGCGTTCCTGACGGGGGACGGGTGCCGAAGAGCCATCGGCGGCCCGCACGGCGGGGCAAGGGGGGCAGCCGTCTACTCGGGGAGAGGTTTACGAACCCCCGGAAGCTTCGCCAATCACTCGTCCGAGGGACCGAGAATGACGGGACCGCGTGCGATGCTCTGGGAACCCCTCCATCTCTGTCACCATCGACACACTCAGCGTGACAAGACCTCTTCGAGGAAGTGAATCGGACATGGGTCCCCATCCCGCGGTTGCTGCAATACGCCTGGCGGTTCGCCGCGCACTTCACGACGTACTCAGCGAACAAGCTGCTCTCCGCGAAAAGGCCGGCGACACCACGAATCCTCCCGAGCCCCCGCTCGTGCTCGTCGCCTGCTCCGGCGGCGCCGACTCCATGGCGCTCGCCTCCGCCCTCGCCTTCGAGGCCCCGCGCCTCGGCCTCCGCGCCGGCGGCGTCACCGTCGACCACGGCCTGCAGCCCGGCTCGGCGGACCGCGCGCGGGAAGTCACCGAACGACTGACCGCCCTCCGGCTGAAGCCCGTCGAATCCATCGCCGTCACCATCGGACGTACGAACACCGGCCCCGAAGCCGCCGCGCGCGACGCGCGTTACGCCGCCCTCGACGAGGCCGCCGACCGCTGCGGTGCCACAGCCGTGCTGCTCGGGCACACCAGGGACGACCAGGCCGAGACCGTGCTCCTCGGGCTCGCCCGCGGTTCCGGGACGCGCTCGCTCTCGGGCATGGCCGAGGTCACCGGCCCCGGCGACCGCTACCGCCGCCCCTTCCTCGCCATCGACCGTCAGACGACCCGCAGAGCCTGTCTCGCGCAGTCGCTCCCGGTCTGGGACGACCCGCACAACGACGACCCCGCCTACACCCGCTCGCGCGTGCGTCACGAAGCCCTGCCCATGCTGGAGAAGGCCTTGGGCAAGGGCGTCGTCGAGGCACTCGCCCGTACCGCCCGTCTCTCCCGCGACGACGCGGACGCCCTGGACAGCTGGGCGCTCCAGGCCGAGCGCTCCGTACGCACCGACGTGCCCGGCACGGACGGCTGGGACGGCGTCGAGCTGGACACGGTCCGGCTCTTCGCGCTGCCCTCCGCCGTACGCCGCCGTGTGCTGCGCCGTGCGGCCATCGCGGCGGGTGCGCCGGCGGGCTCGCTCTTCGCACGTCACCTCGAGGAAGTCGACCGGCTGATCACAGCCTGGCGGGGCCAGCGGCCCATCAATCTGCCAGGGCGTGTCGAAGCCGGAAGGCAGGGTGGCAGACTGGTCTTTCGGCATTGCTCACCGACCCCGCCGGCACCGACCGGCTGACCTTCCCTTCGCGGGGACGTCGCCGGCCGGCGGCAGGGTGGGCCGAGACCTCGACCGAGAGCGGCACGGGTGGACGAGAAAGACATGGGCACCGACCTGAAGTCGGTCCTCATCACCAAGGAACAGATCGACGCGAAGCTCACGGAGCTGGCCGCGGAGATCGACGCGGAGTACGCGGGCAGGGAGCTGCTCCTCGTCGGTGTCCTCAAGGGCGCCGTGATGGTCATGGCGGACCTGGCGCGTGCGGTGTCGACCCCGGCCACCATGGACTGGATGGCGGTGTCCTCCTACGGAGCCGGCACGCAGTCCTCCGGTGTGGTCCGGATCCTGAAGGACCTCGACACCGACATCAAGGGCAGGCACGTCCTGATCGTCGAGGACATCATCGACTCCGGGCTGACGCTCTCGTGGCTGCTGTCCAACCTCGGTTCGCGCGAGCCGGCTTCGCTGAACGTCTGCACGCTGCTGCGGAAGCCGGACGCGGCGAAGGTGGACATCGACGTGAAGTGGGCGGGGTTCGACATCCCCAACGAGTTCGTCGTGGGCTACGGGCTCGACTACGCGGAGAAGTACCGCAACCTTCCCTTCGTCGGGACGCTCGCGCCGCACGTCTACGGGGGCTGAGCACGCACGGAGGCCGAGTCGCGCGGACCCCGGCGGGAACCATGCCGGGCCGCGCTCCGTTGGAGGAGCCAGGACGGTTCTTGTTGGCCGTCCTCGGCGGCGCCTTGAGACAATGCTGAGGTACCGTCCGAAGGTCAGCGTTTTCAACTCACTGTGGCAGGAGGGACGGGGCGCGCGCGCTCCGTATGGATGGACGTGAAGCGATACTTCCGCGGGCCGGTCATGTGGATCGTGCTGGCCGTCCTCGCCGTGGTCGTGTTGATGCAGGTCGTCGGCTCGTCCGGCGGCTACAAGACGGTGGACACGGGACAGGTCGTCCAGGCGATCGACCAGGACAAGGTGAAGTCCGCCGAGCTCACGACCGGCGATGAGCAGATCGTGAAGCTCGAGCTCAAGGACGGCGCCAAGGTCGAAGACAGCGACAAGATCAAGGCGAGCTACATCGACAACCAAGGTGTCGACCTCGCCAAGAAACTTCAGAGCAAGTACGAGCAGAGGGAAATCCCCAAGGGCTACACGGTGGCGCCGCAGCAGCAGAACCCGTTCGTCGGGATGCTGCTCTCGTTCCTGCCGTTCGTGCTCATCATCGTCGTCTTCCTGTTCCTGATGAATCAGATGCAGGGCGGCGGCTCCCGGGTGATGAACTTCGGCAAGTCCAAGGCCAAGCTGATCACCAAGGACACCCCCAAGACGACGTTCTCCGACGTCGCGGGGGCGGACGAGGCGTGCGAGGAACTCCAGGAGATCAAGGAGTTCCTGCAGGAGCCGGCCAAGTTCCAGGCCGTCGGGGCCAAGATCCCCAAGGGCGTGCTGCTCTACGGCCCGCCTGGCACCGGCAAGACGCTGCTCGCCCGCGCGGTCGCGGGTGAGGCGGGGGTCCCCTTCTACTCGATCTCCGGTTCCGACTTCGTCGAGATGTTCGTCGGTGTGGGCGCCTCCCGGGTACGTGACCTGTTCGAGCAGGCCAAGGCGAACGCTCCGGCGATCGTGTTCGTCGACGAGATCGACGCCGTCGGCCGTCACCGCGGCGCCGGCATGGGCGGCGGTCACGACGAGCGCGAGCAGACGCTGAACCAACTGCTGGTCGAGATGGACGGGTTCGACGTCAAGGGCGGCGTCATCCTGATCGCGGCCACCAACCGGCCGGACATCCTGGACCCGGCGCTGCTGCGTCCGGGCCGCTTCGACCGGCAGATCGCGGTCGACCGTCCGGACATGCAGGGCAGGCACGAGATCCTCAAGGTCCACCAGAAGGGCAAGCCGATGGCTCCCGACGTGGACCTGGGTGCCGTCGCGCGCCGCACGCCCGGCTTTACCGGTGCCGACCTCAGCAACGTGCTGAACGAGGCCGCGCTGCTCACCGCGCGCAGCGATCACAAGCTGATCGACAACAAGTATCTGGACGAGGCGATCGACCGGGTCGTGGCCGGACCGCAGAAGCGGACCCGGATCATGAGCGACAAGGAGAAGAAGATCACCGCGTACCACGAGGGCGGACACGCTCTGGTGGCGGCGGCCTCGCCGAACTCCGACCCCGTTCACAAGATCACGATTCTCTCCAGAGGCCGTGCTCTCGGGTACACGATGGTGCTGCCCGACGAGGACAAGTACTCGACGACGCGGAACGAGATGCTCGACCAGCTCGCCTACATGCTGGGCGGACGTGCGGCCGAGGAACTCGTCTTCCACGACCCGACGACGGGCGCGGCCAACGACATCGAGAAGGCGACCGCGACGGCCCGTGCCATGGTCACGCAGTACGGCATGACCGAGCGGCTCGGCGCGATCAAGTTCGGCTCCGACCAGTCCGAGCCCTTCCTGGGCAAGGAGATGGGCCACCAGCGCGACTACTCCGAGGAGGTCGCCGGGCTGGTGGACGAGGAGGTCAAGAGCCTGATCGAGACGGCGCACAACGAAGCCTGGGAAATCCTGGTGGAGAACCGCGACGTCCTCGACAACCTCGTGCTCGCGCTGCTGGAGAAGGAGACGCTCGGCAAGGAGGAGATCGCCGAGGTCTTCGCCCCCGTGGTCAAGCGTCCGAGCCGTCCCGCATGGACCGGTTCCTCCAGGCGGACGCCGTCCACGCGGCCTCCGGTTTCCTCGCCGGCACTGGCGAACGGTGCGACGCCCAGTCTCGAGAAGAGCGGCGGCAAGGAGATCGGGCCCCGTGATTCGGACGCCATCGTCGAACCGGTGGACCCCACGGAGAACTAGACCGGTCTGTGTGTGACGGCCCACAGCGGGCCGTGGAATGTATGCCGCGCCCCCCGGGTTGTCCGACCTGAGGGGCGCGGCTCATTGCTGTACCAGTACCAGGAGCGAGGCGACAGATGACCGACCCGGTGATGCTCGGTGAAGAGGACCAGGGCGCGGCAGGCGTCTTCGACGAGAAGCGGGCCCAGGACGCCGTGCGTGAACTTCTGCTCGCGGTCGGCGAGGACCCGGAGCGCGAGGGGCTGAGGGAGACGCCGGCCCGGGTGGCGCGTGCCTACAGGGAGCTCTTCGCCGGTCTTCACCAGCGCCCCGAGCACGTGCTGACGACGACGTTCGACCTGGGCCACGACGAGATGGTCCTGGTCAAGGACATCGAGGTGTTCAGCACGTGCGAGCACCACCTCGTGCCGTTCCACGGCGTCGCACACGTCGGCTACATCCCGTCCGTCGACGGCAAGATCACCGGGCTGTCGAAGCTGGCCCGGCTGGTGGACGTCTACGCGCGGCGTCCACAGGTCCAGGAGCGGCTGACCACGCAGATCGCCGAGTCGCTGATGCGGATACTGGAACCGCGCGGCGTGATCGTCGTCCTGGAGTGCGAGCACATGTGCATGTCCATGCGCGGCATACGCAAGCCCGGTGCGAAGACCGTCACCTCTGCCGTACGGGGGCAGCTGCGGGACGCCGCGACGCGCTCCGAGGCGATGAGCCTGATCCTGCGCTGAGCCTGGTCCCGCTCCGTCGTGCGCCTCGCGGGTCGCCGGGAAGCAGCTCGGCGGGGCCGGCCCGTCCGTGAACTGCTCACGCGGCCGTGGCGGCCGGGGGGTTGTCGTCATCGTCGTCGGGGAGGCGGCAGACCCGTTCCAGGAAGACGGCTGCGGCCACGACGGCGGCACCTGCCAGGACTGCGAGCCCGGCGTAGACCGTCTGGTCCTCCCGCGCGGGGGCTTCCGAGCTGTCCATCAGCAGGAAGACGCCGACCCCGCCGTAGACCCCGGCGACCAGTGCGGCCACCAGCGCGCTGGCGTGGCCGAAGAGGACGGCCCTCGCCGCCATCATCGGGTCGACGCCCTTGGCGCCGGGCACCCGCTCGCGCTGTGCCTTGAGTCTGGAACGCAGCGACAGGGCGGTGGCCAGCAGGACCGTCGCGATGACGGCCAGCACGATCGGCGAGGCGGAGGGGACGCCGGGCAGGGTGCCGAGGGAGTTCCACAGGCGAGCCGCCGCCCAGGCCAGTACCCCGGCGACGACGAAGACACCTGCCAGGACAGGGATACGCAGTTCCTTCACGGGGTTCCCAACGACTACTCGGGCAGGCTGAGTTCCAGGTCCGTGCGCGGTGCGACTCCCTCGCGTCCCAGCCCGGCCAGGAGTTCGGCCACCGTGCCGCGGCCGGGTACCTCGGCGCCCGGATCCACGTCGTGCCACGGCACGAGGACGAAGGCGCGCTCGTGCACACGGGGGTGGGGCAGGGTCAGGCCGGGATCGTCCGAGACGACGCCCTGATAGGCGACGATGTCGACGTCGATGGTCCGCGGTCCCCAGCGCTCGTCCCGCACCCGCTCCAGCGCCTCCTCGATCGCCTGGCCGCGCTCCAGCAGCGAGCCGGGCGGGAGCGTCGTACGTACGAGCACGACGGCGTTGAAGTACGACGACTGGCTGCCGGGCTCCACGCCCCAGGGCTCCGTCTCGTAGACGGGCGATACCGCCTTGACCGCCAGACCCGGGGTGTCGGCGAGCGCGTCGACAGCGCTCTGCAGGCGCTCCAGGCGGTTGCCGACGTTGCTGCCGAGGGCGATCACCGCCGGCTGCGGATTGTGGAGTGTGGTGTCGGCGGCATCGACCTGGCGCACGACGGAGGCGGGCACCGGCTGTACGGTCGGGTCACTGTTCGGCGTCATGCGCGGCTCCGCTTGATAGTGATGGTCACGTCGTCGAAGGGCACGGTGATCGGTGCGTCCGGCTTGTGCACGATCACCTCTGCTTCCTGTACGGGCGTATGTGCGAGGCAGACGTCGGCGATCCGCTGGGCGAGGGTCTCGATCAAATCGACGGGGTCTCCCTCGACGACGGAGACGATCTCCTCGGCGAGAACGCCGTAATGCACGGTCCTGGTCAGATCGTCGCCTTCGGCGGCGGGCCGGGTGTCCAGGCCCAGTTCGACGTCCACGACGAAGATCTGACCCTCCTCCCGTTCCCGCTCGAAGACTCCGTGATGCCCGCGGACCCGAAGGCCGCGCAGTGAGACCCGGTCCACGCGAATCCCTCCTGTCCTGCGTCCTGGTCATGGCCCCTGAGCGCACAATGCGCCGTCACGGCTCGAACATCCTGCGGATTCCGCCTCGAATCTACCCGCGAGCCGCAAGACCGCCGACCCGGGGCGGGTGCCTACCCGACAGCGTCGCGGGTCACGCGCGGATTCCACCCGGCTGGTGCGAACGAGTGGCACAGCCCACACACAGGGTGACGCGTATGCAGTGCGGACCGGGAAGTGCGGGCCGGCAGCGGACGGAGGTCAGAGGTGGACGTCCCCGTCGTCGAGGCCGTCCTCGTCGTCCTCGTCCTCGCGTTCGACGAGGACGGGTGAGCCGTGGTGCGACCAGACCTTCCAACTTCCGTCCTCCGCACGGCGGAAGACGTTGGTGGCCACGACGAGACCGCCCACCAGCGGTCCCGCGGAGCCGTCGTCCTCGGCGGGGCCGCCGCTGAGGATGTTCTCGGTGCAGCTGACGAGCGCGGTGTCCCCGTGGACCGATACGTCCACGTCTGTCAGGAAGAACTGCACGTAGTCGGTGTTGGCCATGATGAGCGCATACGAGCGCAGCACCTCTTCGCGGCCGGTCAGCGTGGGCCAGCCCGGGTGGACGACGCTGATTCCGTCGTCCATCCACAGGTCGGTCAGCGCGGCGAGGTCGGCGTGTTCCACCGCGTCGTACAGGGCGGTGTTGGCGGCCTCGACCGCCTCGATGTCGGTGCTCGCGCCGTGGCTCACGGGTTCCGCCCCGCGCTTCCGCCGGTGCCGCCGGCCGGGCCGGACGCCGCGTCCCGCGGGTCTGCGGCTGCCTCCACGGCGCGGACCACGCGGACGGCGTCCGCGCTCGCCCGTACCTCGTGGACCCGTACCGCCCAGGCGCCCTCGCGTGCGGCGAGTGCCGACACGGCGGCTGTCGCCGCGTCCCGTTCGCGTGCAGGTGGGACGGGCACGTCGTCGGGGCCCGCCAGTACGCGCCCGAGGAACCGCTTGCGAGACGCCGCGATCAGCAGGGGGTGCCCCAACTCGGCACGCAGTCGGCCGAGTTCGGCGACGAGGCGCAGGTCGTGCGGGGCCTGCTTGGCGAAGCCGAGTCCGGGGTCGGCGATGATGCGCTCCGGTGCGATGCCCCCGTCGACGGCCCGCCGGAGGCTCGTCCGCAGTTCGCCGACGACCTCGGAGGTCACATCGCCGTAGACGGCACGGTTGTTCATGTCGATGGACTGGCCGCGCCAGTGCATGACCACGAAAGGGACCTGCGCCTCGGCGACCGCCGGGACCATCCGGGGGTCGGCGAGTCCGCCGCTGACGTCGTTGACCAGTACGGCACCCGCCGCCAGGGCCGCCTCCGCGACTGAGGCGCGCATGGTGTCCACACTCACCAGGACGTCCTCCGAGGCCAGACCGCGGACGACGGGAAGCACCCGGCGCAGTTCCTCGGCCTCGTCGACGCGCGGGGCACCGGGACGGGTGGACTCGCCGCCCACGTCCACCAGATCCGCACCCTCGGCGACCAGGTCCAGGCCGTGCTTGACGGCGATCTCGCTGTCGAACCACTTGCCGCCGTCGGAGAACGAGTCCGGGGTGACGTTGACCACCCCCATCACTGCACAGCGGTTCCACTGGGGGAGTCCGGCTACGTGGCCGCGCGAGGGGTTCATGTCTCCAGCGTAGGCCGATCAGCCTCGGCGGCGCGGACGGGAGGCACAAGGGGTAGTCCGGCCGCACGCCAAGCCTGGAAGCCGCCGACGAGGTCCGTCGCCCTGTGCAGGCCGAGTTCGCGGAGCGAACGGGCGGCGAGGCTGGACGCGTAGCCCTCGTTGCACAGGACGACGATCCGCAGGCCGAAGCCCGTCGCTGCGGGGGAGCGGTGCGGGCAGGTCGGGTCGAGCCGCCACTCCAGCTCGTTGCGTTCGACTATCAGAGCACCGGGGACGGTGCCGTCGCGGTCCCGCAGAGCGGCGTAACGGATGTCCACCAGCAGGGCGCCCTCCCGCTGGGCGACGGCCGCCGCCTGCGGGGCGAGGCGGCCGCCGAGGCCGGCGCGGACGGCGTCGAGCAGGGCGTCGATGCGGCTGGGGGGCTGCTCCCCGGCGGGACCGGCAGGACCCGCAGGACCGGCGGGACGGGCAGGATCGCCGGGATCGCCGGGAGGGGGCATGAGGCCGTGCGGGTCGTCCGGGCGGGCGGCGGCGGTCATTCCCGTTCGCCCCCTCGGCCCTTCGGGCCCGGGGAGGCCCCAAGGCGCGCGACCCGCTCCAGGCGCATCATTCCCACTCCCCCGGGCGCTCGACCTGCTCCAGGCGCAGCAACGCGCCCGTACGGCTGTAGCGACGCATGAGCGGGAGCGGGGGGTAGTAGGCGTGGACGGAGACCGCGTGCGTCTCCCCCGACTCGTTGAGCACCTGGTGCACGTGGTGCGGGCCGAAGGCCCGGCCCCGTCCGGCGGACAGCTGACGCACACGGTCCACGCCGTCGGCCAGCTCCAGCGTCTTCCAGCCCTCCGTCGGGATGCGGGCTGCGAGGGCCTCCTCGGTCAGT
Source organism: Streptomyces ovatisporus (assembly GCF_042653885.1). NCBI lineage: Bacteria > Bacillati > Actinomycetota > Actinomycetes > Kitasatosporales > Streptomycetaceae > Streptomyces > Streptomyces ovatisporus. The sequence continues at coordinate 55,966 of NZ_JBHSFH010000007.1, read as the reverse complement.
TCGCCCTGGGCCGTCGCGAAGGCGCCCCGGGAACCGCCGTGGTCGTGCCAGCCGGTGCCGGTGCCCGGCGGCCAGCCGATGATCCAGGCCTCGCTGCCGCCGGGGCCGTTGAGGCGGAGCCAGGTACGGCCGTCCGGGTCGAGGGGGAGGGAGGCGACGAGCTGTTCGTCGGCGGCCGTCGCGCGTACGAAGTCGAGGAGCTCCGCTTCGCCTGGTGCCGCGGGGGCGGCGCGGCCCGGGTCTGCGGCTTCGTGCGCGGTCTGCGGACCGGAGGCGGGCAGAGGGGACGCGGGTGCGGGAGATGCAGATGACAAGGAGAACCGTCCTGGCAGGTGACCGGTGGCACAGCGCTCACCGGGAGCGCGTGCGGTGGCGGGAATTGATCAGCAGGACGGACGACACAGGCAGCCCACGTAGCGGAGCAGGTCCAGGTGGACCCTCCGCCAGGGGTGCAGCTCGGTGCCGTTCATGCGCTGGAGTGAAGCATGAGGGCCACCGGTGGTCAACCGGCCGCCCGACTCTGTGATCAGGCATGCGAAGCCGTGCCCGTGCCCCTGAGCGGCACACGGGCGGGCGCGGGGCGTGGGAGTTCAGACGTCCGCGACGGTCTCGAGCTCCACCTCGTCCCTGCTCACGTCCCGCTCGTCCGCGTCGATCGAGCGTCGCAGCGCCTCGTGGAGACGGCTGGGAGTCAGGACGCCGACGAAACGGTCCGCGTGGTCGAGTACCGCGATCCAGCCGGCGTCGTGCTGGAGCATGCTGCTGAACGCCTGCTTCAGGGGTGAGCCGAGCGGGAGCCAGGCCTCCATGCGGCGTGCGTGGTCGGCGACGGTCACGGGGCCGGAGTCGCCCGTCGTGTCTTCGGGCCCGGCACCGGGGGCGTCGGCCGCCTCCGCCGAGAGCCAGCCGTGCAGCTCGTCCGCGTCGTCGAGGACCACGGCCCAGCGTGCGCCCTCGGTGCGCATGCGCGTACGGGCCTTGTCGAGCGGGTCGTCGAGGTGGACGACGGGCGGCTGCTCCAGGTCGCCGCGCTCGATCGGGGTGACCGAGAGCCGCTTGAGCCCGCGGTCGGCACCCACGAAGTCGGCGACGTACGGGGTGGCGGGGGCGCCCAGCACCTTCGCCGGCGGGTCGAACTGCTCGATGCGGCCGTCGCCGTAGACGGCGATGCGGTCGCCGAGCCGCACGGCTTCCTCGATGTCGTGGGTGACGAAGAGGACGGTCTTGTGGAGCGTCGACTGCAGTTTCAGGAACTCGGTCTGCAGATGTTCCCGGACCACCGGGTCGACCGCGCCGAACGGTTCGTCCATGAGCAGCACAGGCGGGTCGGCGGCGAGGGCCCGGGCCACACCGACCCGCTGGCGCTGGCCGCCGCTGAGCTGGTCCGGGTAGCGGTCGCCGTAGCGGGCGGGATCGAGTCCGACGAGCTGCAGCAGTTCGGCTGCCCGTGCACGGCGTTCGGCCTTCGGCCAGCCCAGCAGGTAGGGGACGGTCGCGGTGTTCTCCAGGACCGTCTTGTGCGGGAAGAGGCCGACCTGCTGGATGACGTAGCCGATGCGGCGGCGCAGTTCGACGGGGTCGACCGCGGAGATGTCCTCGCCGTCGAGCATGATCCGTCCGGACGTCGGCTCGATGAGCCTGTTGACCATCTTCATGGTGGTCGTCTTGCCGCAGCCGGACGGCCCGACGAGCGTGACCAGTTCGCCTTCCGCGACCTCGAGTGACAGGTCGTGCACGGCTGTCGTGCCGTCCGGGTAGCGCTTTGTGACGTTCTCGAAGCGGATCATGGTCTCAATCTCGTCGCTCGGATCGGCTGGACGCGGGGCCGGCTGCGCTCGCCCGGTCCGGTGCCCCAGGGGATTCTGCCGCGGCCCGTATGAAGGCTGTGTTGCAGGAGTGTGGCAGTTCGGGGCGCTTGCCGGTAGCGGACTGTAAGGTCTCCCGGCATGCTTACGGGCGCACGGAGAGCGTCCGTACGCCGGCGGCGTCGGAGCGAGGGCGGGACGAGTGCAAGGCGAGCGGGGTGAGCGGAGTGAGCTGGGTGTCCGGCGCTGACGGGGCCGTGGTCCTGGCCGGAGCGGCGGGGAAGGCCGGCGACTGCCTTTCCGCCAACGAGTGGATCTGCGCCGAATACGTCACGTCCCGCAGCCAGGAGCTGACGGACGCCACGGTCCAGCACGTGTGGATCACTGTCGTCTCCGTGCTGCTGGCGCTGCTCGTCGCCTTTCCCCTCGCGCTCGCGGCCAGGCGCTGGCAGCGCGCGTACGGCCCCGTGCTGGGGCTGACCACGGTGCTCTACACCGTCCCCTCGCTCGCCATGTACGCCCTGCTGCTGCCGTTGTTCGGGGTGGGCGCGTCGGTGGTCGTGACGGGGCTGGTGCTCTATTCGCTCACCGTCCTCGTACGGAACATCCTGGCCGGGCTGGAGTCCGTCCCCGACGACGCCCGGGAGGCCGCCCGCGGCATGGGCTACGGGCCGGGGAGGCTGCTGTTCGGGGTGGAACTCCCCCTCGCCCTCCCGGCGTTGATGGCCGGCGTGCGCATCGCGACGGTCTCCGCGGTGGCGCTCACCACGGTCGGCGCGATCGTCGGTTTCGGCGGGCTCGGAAACCTCATCTACGAGGGCATGGACAGCTTCTTCAGGGCGCAGGTGCTGACCGCGTCGGTGATCTGTGTGCTTCTGGCGGTGCTGGCGGACGTACTGCTGCTCGGGCTTCAGCGGTTGCTGACGCCGTGGGTCCGCACCGGCGGCAGGTCGCGGCGCGGCCGGGACCCCGAGGCAGGGCCGGACGAGGGGGGCGGCGCCCGCCGGCCGTCCCGCGCCGGTGGCAGCGGTGCCGCTCCGGTCGCCGTCGGCAAGGGGGCGTGACGATGGGCTTCTTCCTGGACGCGTGGACGTGGCTGGCCACCGGCTCCAACTGGACCGGCGGTGAGGGCGTCGTCCACAGGCTGGCCGAGCACCTCTACCTGACCGCCGTCTGTCTCGGCGCCGCCTGCGTCGTCGCGCTGCCGGTCGGGCTGTGGCTGGGCCACGTGGGACGCGGCGGGGCGCTGGCGGTGAACGTCTCCAACGCCGGGCGCGCGGTTCCCACGTTCGCGGTGCTGGTGCTGCTGACCCTGAGCCCGCTGGGCAAGCAGGGCGACCTGCCGACCATCATCGCGCTGGTTCTCTTCGCCCTGCCGCCGCTGCTGACGAACACGTACGTCGGGATGCGCGAGGCCGACCGCGACGTCGTGGAAGCGGCACGCGGCATGGGCATGTCCGGCCGGCAGCTGCTGGCCCGCGTGGAGGTGCCGCTCGCCTTCCCGCTGATCATGACGGGCGTGCGTTCGGCTGCCGTGCAGGTCGTGGCGACCGCCACCCTGGCCGCGCTGCCCGGCGGCGGCGGTCTGGGACGGATCATCACCGCGGGGTTCGGCACGTACGACACCCCGCAGGTCGTGGCGGGCGCCGCGCTCGTCGCAGCGCTGGCGCTGCTGGTCGAGGGCGTACTGGTGGTTGTCCAGCGCACTCTCGACCCGATGCGGGGGCGCCGCCGGAGCGGCAGGTCGCAGCCGCCGCCGGCCACCGGTCCGCGATCGGATTCGCCTTCCCGATCGACGCCCGACAAGTTCGATGAAAAGGTGATCCCCGCGCAGCCGACGGCCTGACGGCCTCCTGCCCGGGCGTTCCGACCTCCTGTGACCCGGCATCTGACGAATGGTGGATCTCATGAACAAGGCAGCACATCCCGAGCAGGCGTACGGGGGTCCCCCCGGGGCGCGCCGTCCCCGCCGCACGCGCAGCCTGGTGGCGGCCTGCGGGAGTGTCGCCATGCTGGCGGCGGCCCTGACGGCCTGCGGCGGGAACAGCCTCGAGAAGGAGGGCGGCGGCTCGGCGGACGGTGGTTCCAAGGGTGAACTGGTCGTCGGCTCGGCGGGTTTCACCGAGTCGCAGGTCATGGCGGAGCTGTACGCACAGCTGCTGACCGAGGCGGGCTACGAGACGTCGATCAGCAAGCTGAAGAACCGCGAGCTGTACGAACCCGCCCTGGAGAAGGGCGACATCGACGTCGTACCGGAGTACGCGGCGACGCTGGCGGAATTCCTCAACGCGAAGAAGAACGGGCCGAAGGCCGAGCCCGTCGCCTCCAGCGACGTGAAGAAGACCGTCGCCGCGCTGGAGAAGCTGGCGAAGCCCCGCGGGCTGAAGGTGCTCCCGGCAGGCGAGGCGGTGGACCAGAACGCGTTCGCCGTCACGAAGGACTTCGCCGACGAGCACAAGCTCAAGACCCTGACGGACCTCGGGAAGTCGGGCGAGAAGATCAAGCTGGCGGCCAGCGACGAGTGCGAGGAGCGGCCGTTCTGCCGTCCTGGTCTCGAGAAGACCTACGGCATCGACATCACGGACATCGACCCCAAGGGCGTCGGCACCACCCAGGCCAAGGAAGCCGTCAAGAACGGCACCGACCAGCTCGTGCTGACCACGACCACGGACGCCACGCTGGAGGACTTCGGCCTGGTCCTCCTCGAAGACGACAAGCAGCTGCAGAACGCCGACAACGTGCTGCCCGTCGTCAACGCCGGGAAGGCGGGCGGCAAGAAGGTGGCGGACGCCCTGGGCGAGCTGACCGAGGTGCTCACCACCGAGGACTTGACCGACCTCAACCGGAAGGTCGATGCCGAGCGGCAGAAGCCCAAGGACGTGGCTGAGGAGTACCTCAAGGAGAAGAACCTGCTCTGACCGGGCAGGACAGGCAGGAAGACAGCCAGGAAGACCGGCAGGAAGACAGGCAGGAAGACAGGCGGGAAGACCGGCAGAACCGGCAGGACTGCACGAGCCGGGCGGGCGGCGGGCGGCGCGGGTGAGCCGCCCGCCCGAGCGCCACCGGAGGCCGCCGAGCGCCACCGGAGGCCGCCGAGCTCCGGCGAACCGCGCACAGGGAGGCCGTTTCCGGGGGCCGCGGAGAGCAGTGCCAGGTCCGGGCGCCGAAGAGGACAGCGGAGGGCGAAGCAGACAGCCGCGGGTGGCGGGGGAGTAACAATGCCCCATGGCCGGTGCCTGACGGGAGCCTTGCACGGTACATTCCAGGCCATGCCTCGTGGACGCCATCGCCAATCGCAGCCACTGCACCGGTCACTCGCTCCGGCGAGCATCGCTGCCGCCGCGCTGATCTGCGCGGGAGGTGCGTGGCTGTTCGGCGAGCCGGGCTTCTCCGATACGGACACGGTGCTGCTGCGGGTCTGCGCGCTCGCCGCCGCGGCGGCCGCCGTCACCGGTGCGCTGACACTGGGCGCCTGGGACCGGGCGGCAGGCAGACGCGTAGGCGAACTCAAGGCACAGCAGACCAGCGCCGACTGGCGTGCCGAAGAGCGGTACGCCGAACTGGAATCCGAGGTCGAGGAGATCCGCGAGGCCCGCGAGAAGCTGCAGGGGCGGCTGCGCGAGAAGCGGTCCGAGCTGGCCGAGCTCCGCAGCGAACACGCGGATCTGCTCCGGCGGTACGCCCATGCCGAGACCGAGCGGGCGAGGGCCCTGGAGGTACGGCGGCAGCTGGAGATCGAGTCCGGCGAGCCGACGAAGGCGCTCACGTCGTCGGCGACGGACCACAGGAGCCCGTCCGGAGCGCCGACCCCGCTGACGTACCTGCAGGCCAACGAGGCGCTCAAACACCTCAGCCGGAACCTCGCGCGGAAGGTCGAGCGTGAGGAGCAGGCGCGGCAGGAGGAGCTGGAGCAGCAGGAGAAGGAGCGCCAGGAGCAGGAACAGCGCGAGCGGGAGCGCGAGCAGGAACTGGAGCGGGAGCGGGCGAACCGGAAGCCGAAGCCCGCACCCGACGAGCGCGGGACGGACCTCGAGGGCGGCGCCTTCGACTTCTTCGGCACGGGCACGTCCAAGCCGAAGCGGCGCGCCAAGAAGACGGCGCCGACACCGCCCCGCTCGCGTGAACCGCGCGAGTCCGCCGAGCCTGTGCGGCCGGCGGGCGGCACAGACGTTCCGGGCAGTGCCTTCGCAAAGAGCGGTACGGGCAGTACGGGCAGTACGGGCGGTGCCGTCACCACGGGGAGCGCGGGCCGTACGGGCAGCGCGGGCACCGCGGGCCGTACGGGGGCCGAGGCGGACGAGCCGCGGGAGGCGGTGGGCGGGACCGCACGCCGGGCCGCGCCCGGGTCCGGGAGCGCGCCCACCCCGCAGGGCAAGTCGGCGCAGGAGGCGGGAGTCGTTCCCGCACCGGCCGGGCCCGCCCGCGAGGAGAGGGCCGGGGCTGGGACGAAGCCCGCTGAGGAGAAGGCCGACCCGGAGGAGAGGACGGCGGGCCCGTCGCTGCGTGCCGAGTCCGCGGCGACGGCCGCCGGGCCGTCGGCCGCGACGAAGGGCGAGGACTCCTCGCCGGACCGTGAGACGCCCGACGCCTCCGGGAAGCCCTCCGCCCCGCGTCCCCGGCCCGGGGGCGCGGCGGGCAAGCGGGACGTGCAGGGCACGGATAAGTCAGCGGCAGAGCCAGCGGCAGAGCCAGAGTCGGAGCCGGCGGCCGGGGGCGCGGCGGGCAGGACCGGGGGCGCACCCGAGCCGGGGAAGACAGCCGAGCCGGACAGGACGGGCAAGGGCCCTGCCGCGAAGGACGGTTCAGCGGGCTCGGCCGGGGACGAGTCCCCGGCAGGACCGGCGGAAGGCGGCACGTCCCAGTCCGGCTCCGTGGCCGGTGCAGGGAAGCCGTCCGGCCGCTCCGACGGCGCGGAGGAGTCCGAGGAGACCGAGGAGTCCGAGGAAACCGGCTCGGCCGGGAAGGCGAACGGTGCGGAGGCCGGGGGCGGCACGAGGTCCGGCAGCGCCGAGTCCAAGGCCCGGCACAGGCAGGCCGGCGGCTCCAGGACGAAGCCGGGCCCGAAGGAGACCCGGGTCCGTAACGCCAGTTGACGCCCGCGCACCGCGCGGGAGCAGCCCGGCAGGGGTGCTCCGGTCGCCCGGGTGGGGTGCGCCGTTGCCCGACCGCTGCCTCGACGGCTGCTTGCCGATTACTTGCCGATTACTTGTCGATGTCCCCGACGACGAAGAAGAACGAGCCCAGGATCGCCACCATGTCGGCGACGAGGGTCCCCGGGAGCAGTTCCGTCAGCGCCTGGATGTTGTTGAACGAGGCCGAGCGCAGCTTCAGGCGGTACGGCGTCTTCTCGCCCTTCGAGACCAGGTAGTAGCCGTTGAGGCCGAGCGGGTTCTCCGTCCAGGCGTACGTGGACCCCTCCGGTGCCTTGAGCACCTTCGGCAGCCGCTGGTTGACGGGGCCCGGCGGCAGCTGCGCGAGCCGGTCCAGACAGGCGTCGGCCAAGTCGAGCGAGTTGTGCGCCTGTTCGAGCAGGACCTCGAAGCGTGCCAGGCAGTCGCCCTCGTCGCGTGTGACGACCTTGAGGGTGTCCTGCAGCTCCTCGTACGCCAAGTACGGTTCGTCACGCCGGAGATCGAAGTCGACGCCCGAGGCGCGGGCGATCGGGCCGCTGACACCGTAGGCGTGCACCGTCTCCTGGGCGAGGACGCCCACTCCGCGCGTGCGGCCGCGGAAGATCTCGTTCCCGGTGACGAGCCGGTCGAAGACGTCCATCCGGGAGCGTACGTCCGCCACCGCCTGCCTGGCCCTGCCCTGCCAGCCCGCGGGCAGGTCCTCCTTCAGACCGCCGACCCGGTTGAACATGTAGTGCATCCGGCCGCCGGACAGCTCCTCCATCACGTGCTGGAGTTCCTCCCGCTCGCGGAAGGCGTGGAAGACGGGCGTGATGCCGCCCAGTTCCAGGGGGTAGGAGCCGAGGAACATCAAGTGGTTGAGCACGCGGTTGAGTTCGGCGAGGAGCGTCCGCATCCACACCGCCCGGACGGGGACCTCCATGCCGAGCATGCGCTCGACGGCCAGGACGACGCCCAGCTCGTTGGAGAAGGCGGACAGCCAGTCGTGGCGGTTGGCGAGGACGATGATCTGCCGGTAGTCGCGGGCCTCGAAGAGCTTCTCCGCGCCGCGGTGCATGTAGCCGACCACCGGCTCGACTTCGCTGATCAGCTCGCCGTCCAGGACGAGGCGCAGCCGCAGCACGCCGTGCGTCGAGGGGTGCTGGGGGCCGATGTTGAGCACCATGTCGGTGCTCTCGGCGGCACCGCCCACACCGACCGTCGTCCGCCTTCCCGCAGTCCGGGGCGTACCGGCAGCGCTGCCCGTCGTCGTCCGCTGACTCATGGGTCTCAGTCTTGCACCCCTTGCCGTGACGGCTCGGGGCGGTCGCGGTTTCCACGTTGTCCACAGGCCTGTGCGGTCTTCCGGGCGCGGCATACGCTGGGCGCATGACGACGGGGACGGGTCGGCCCGGCCAGGCGCCGGGGCACGGCCAGGGGCATGAGCAGCGTTCCGGGGGCGGCTCCGGGCAGGTGCCGGAGAGCGCGCCGGAGAAGGCGCTCGACGGGCATGCCGCAGGCGAGCAGTGGAACGGTGTCGAGCGGGCCCTGCTGAAGGTGCGGCGGCTCGTCCTGCTGCTCACGATGCTGCCGACGGCTCTCGGGCTGGCCGCGCTGCTGGGTCTGACCGCCGGCCCGAGTTGGGCCGCCTTCGCGCTGCTGCCGCTGGCGGGCGCGGCGTGGGGCTGGGGCGCGATGGAGCGCAACTGGCGCTCGTGGCGGTACGCGGAGCGCGAGGACGACCTTCTGATCAGTCGCGGCGTGCTGTGGCGTGAGCTGACCGTCGTCCCCTACGGACGGATGCAGCTGGTCGAGGTCACGTCCGGGCCGCTGGAACGCCGCTACGGCCTGGCCCGTCTCCAGCTGCACACGGCGGCTGCGACGACGGACGCCACCATCCCGGGTCTCGTCCCGCACGAGGCGGAGCGGCTGCGTGACCGGCTCACGGAGCTGGGCGGCGCGCGGTCGGCCGGGCTGTGAGCGGCGTGCCGGAGGAGGCGCGGGAAGCGCCGGAACATGCGGTGCGGGTACGCGGCGAGCCGCAGGCGCAGGAAGCGCCCGGGGAGTCGGGCTCGCCGCGGCGACCGGCCGGGCGGCGGCTCCACCCCGTCACGCCGTGGCGCCGGGCCTGGGCGCCGGTCGCCGGTCTGATCGCCTTCTCCCTGCACGACTTCCAGCGGACCCGGGAGTGGTTCTCGCACCTGACCACGGGGTGGCTGATCGTCGCCTTCGCGGTGCTGCTTCCGGCGGCGGCGGCGTACGGCTTCTTCTCCTGGTGGTTCACGAGCTACCTCGTCACCGACACCGAGCTGCGCATCCGTACGGGCCTCGTCTTCCGCCGTACCGCCCACATCCGCCTGGACCGCATCCAGGCCGTCGACGTCGGCCGCCCGCTCCTCGCCCGTGTCGCCGGGGTGGCGAAGCTCAAGCTGGACGTGGTCGGCACGGAGGCCAAGGACGAACTGGCCTTCCTCAGCGAGCGGGACGCCGCCGAGCTGCGCGCCGAGCTCCTCGCCCGCGCTGCGGGGATCGCACCCGAGGCCGCACCCGAGGCGGGGGAGGCTCCCTCACGCGAACTGCTGCGCGTGGACACCCGCACTCTCGTGACGGGCCTGCTGCTGATGGGGACGGGCTGGGGCGCCCTCCTCGCGATGATCGCGGTACCCGGCGTCGTCTTCGCGGTCAGCGACAGCTTCGTGGCCGGGCTCGCCTCCCTCCTCCCCGCGCTGGGCGGCGTCTGGGCGAGCACTGGAGGCCGTTTCCTGAAGGAGTACGACTGGACGGTGGCCGAGTCGCCGGACGGCCTGCGTCTCGATCACGGCCTGCTGGACCGCGAGCACGCGACCGTACCCCCGGGGCGCGTGCAGTCCGTGAAGATCACCGAGCCTCTGCTGTGGCGGCGCCGTGACTGGCTGCGGGTCGATCTGGAGACCGCCGGTGCGGGCAAGGACAAGGGCGGCGTGCTGATACCCGTCGCCTCCCGGGCAGCGGTCGCGGACGTGCTCGGCCGGATCCTCCCCGGGCTGGGACTCGACGCCGTGACGGAGGTCGTCACCCCGGTGCCGCAGCGTGCGCGCTGGTGCACGCCGCTGTTCTGGCGTGGTTACGGGCACGGGGTGACCGGCGCCGTCTTCGTCACGCGCAGCGGGCTGCTCCGGCGGTGCACCACGCTGGTGCCGCACGCGAAGGTGCAGAGCGTCCGCTACGAGCAGGGTCCGTGGCAGCGGAGGATGCGCCTCGCGGACGTCTGTGTCGATCATGGAGCGAACGGCTGGACCGCAGCGAGACTGCGGGACGCCACGGAGGCGGAGGCGCTCGTCTCCGCGCAGGCGGAACGTTCGCGGCTGGGGCGGCGCGAGGCACGTCCGGAACGGTGGATGACGTGAGGGGAGCGTCCGCCGTGCGCGGCCCACTCAGCCGAAGGGCGAGGAGACACCGCCCAGGGGCTGTACCAGCCAGCTGAAGGCGCCCAGCCCCGCCGGATCGGTCAACTCCGCCGCCTCACCCGCGGCGGCCAGCCGCCGTACGTACTCGGCGGGTTCGGTGGACGCGAGCTTCAGCGGGGGCCGCGTCCCGCGGACGCCGAGCGCCCGGAGGGCATCGCGCTGGGACAGCAGCGCCGGGGACGCCGCGCCGGTGCCGTCCGTCCGGCCGCCGTCACCGTTCCCGCGTCCGCCGGGCTGCTTCTCTTCCGCTGCCAGAGCTCCGGCCGCGGCACAGGCGTCGAGCGCCACGTGGGCGGTCAGGTCGCGGCCGCCGTCGGGCACCGGGCGGGTCTCGCGGCCGTCGAGGTAACCGGTGAGCGTGCCGAAGGGCGGACGGTCGTCGCGGGAGTGCGCGTAGTCGACGGCGACGGCGAGGCCGCGGTCGAGAGTGCGGACGGCCGCTGCCCACGCCTCGTCGCGGGGACGGCCGATCTCCGCTCGCAGACCGGCCCCGGGACGGGCAGCCGCGCCGGGACGGGGGGCCCCCGTAGCCGGCGGGTCCTCCGGGCCGAGGGGCCACCAGTCCGTCAGCCAGTCGGCGTCGGGACCTTCGCCCAGCGGTCCGCCGAGCCGCTCCGCCCCGTCGGCGGGCCGTACGAGCACCGTGTGCGGCACGCCGTCGGGGGCGGTCTCCACCACGTCGACGGGCACGTTGTCGAGCCATTCGTTCGCGAAGAGCAGCCCCACCAGCCCCGCTCCGGTGGGCAGTTCGGGCGTCCAGACGATGCGCTCGTCCAGCCCTTCCGGACGGGGCGCACGTTCGACGGCGTACGGGCGTACGCGGCCCGCGGCCTCCGCCGGAAGCGCGGCGAGCACCCCGGCCAGCAACTCTCCCGCGCCTGCCCCGACGTCCACCAGCGTCAGCTCGGCGGGACGGGCGAGCGCCTCGTCGACGTACAGCAGCAGCCGCGCCACCGCTTCCGCGAAGAGCGGTGAGGCGTGCACGGACGTACGGAAATGGGAGCCGGGCCGCTCGCGCACGAAGAATCCCACCGTGGCCCGTCCTCCGCCTTCCGGCTCCCCGTCCGCGCCGTAGAGCGCGCGTTCCGCCGCCGCACGCCAGGTCGTCCACCGGTCGTCGCTCCGGCCGCCGCCGGGATGAGACCGGTTCTCGGGCTCGTTCACGGGACCACGCTAGGGCAGCGGGCGACGGGCGACGGGCACCGGGCAACAGGCAGCGGGCGACGGGCAGCGGGCAGTGCGCCGGAGCCGCCTCCTCCACCTTGGGGAGTAGATGCACGGCCCCTGTATCGGTCGCCGGGCTGACCCCGGGACGTACTCGCCCTTCATACGCTGGGTGATGTGAACCGCATTTACGATTTCATCCGCCGGCACCCCACCTGGGTGGACAGCTGCTGGGCTGTCCTGCTGCTGATGATCTCGGCGGTGTGGTTCATCTCGAGCGTCGAGTCCGACAGCGAAGGTCTGCCGCAGGGGCCGAAGGAGCAGACCGCGGCCGTCCCGATCGTCCTCGCGTTGTGCCTGGTGGTCGCGCTCCGCCGGCGCGCCCCGGAGAAGATGCTGGTCCTCACCACGGGGACCGGCGTCGCACAGGTGGTGACGCACGTCGACGTGGGGCCCGGCAACTTCGCCATGCTGGTGATCGTCTTCACGGTGGCGTCCCGCAACATCCGCTGGGCGTCCCGGTTCGCTCTGGGCGGGGCCGTCGCGGCGCCCACCATTGCGACGCTCCGCTGGCCCGACGACAACCAGACCCTCGCCGGCACGATCCTCGGTGACATCTTCCTCACGGTCACGTTCGTGCTCGCCTGGGTGCTGGGGGACTCGCTGCGTACCCGGCGGGCCTACTACGCGCAGCTGGAGGAGCGCGCCACCCGGCTCGAGAAGGAGCGGGAGGCACAGACCAAGATCGCGGCCGCGGCCGAACGTGCCCGCATCGCGCGGGAGCTGCACGACGTCGTCGCCCACAACGTCTCGGTGATGGTGGTGCAGGCCGACGGTGCCGCGTATGTCCTCGACTCCGCCCCCGACCAGGCGAAGCAGGCGCTCTCCACGATCTCGGGCACGGGCCGTCAGGCACTTGCGGAGATGCGCCGCCTGCTGGGCGTGCTGCGCACCGGCGAAAGCGGTGCGGACGGCGCCTCCGGACGCGACGGCGCCGGCGAGTACGTCCCGCAGCCCGGCGTCGACCAGCTCTCGGAACTGATCGAGCAGGTACGCGGCGCCGGCCTCACCGTGAACTTCGCCATCGAGGGGACACCGCGCCCGCTGCCCAGCAGCATCGAACTCACCGCCTACCGCGTCGTGCAGGAGGCGCTGACCAACTCCCGCAAGCACGGCGGACCGGATGTCGGCGCCACCGTCCGCCTCCACTACGGTCCCGACGAACTGGCCCTGCTCGCCGAGGACGACGGACGGGGCGCGGACCGCGACATGTACGAGGAGGGCGGCACCGACGGACTCGGCCACGGCCTCATCGGCATGCGCGAACGCGTCGGCATGGTCGGCGGCAGCCTGGAGACCGGCCCGCGTCCGGGCGGCGGTTTCCGGATATGCGCGGTCCTGCCGTTGAAGGCCGCGCACTGACCCCGCACCGGTCGCCGGACCCGGCCGCCCCCGGGACCCCACTCCGACCACCCTCGCCCACCCCTCGAAGGGACAACCCATGACCATCCGCGTGATGCTCGTCGACGATCAGGCGCTGCTGCGCACCGGTTTCCGCATGGTGCTGACCGCGCAGGAGGACATGGAGGTCGTCGCCGAGGCGGGTGACGGCGCAGAGGCCCTGGCGCAACTGCGTTCCACAGCCGTCGACGTCGTGCTGATGGACGTGCGGATGCCGAACGTCGACGGCGTCGAGGCGACCCGCCGTATCTGTGCGGGAGGCGAGGGCGGCCCGAGCGCACCGAAGGTGCTGATCCTCACCACCTTCGACCTCGACGAGTACGCCTTCTCCGCGCTCAAGGCGGGCGCCAGCGGCTTCATGCTCAAGGACGTGCCGCCGGGCGACCTCCTCGCCGCCATACGCGCCGTGCACAGCGGCGACGCCGTGGTCGCGCCGAGCACCACCCGCCGCCTCATCGACCGGTTCTCGACCGTGCTGCCCTCCGCGACGTCCGAGCCCCTCGCCCGGGGCCTGGAGCGGCTGACCGACCGGGAGACGGAGGTCCTCACCCTCGTCGCGCAGGGCCTCTCCAACGGAGAGATCGCCGCCCAGCTCGTGCTGTCGGAGGCGACGGTGAAGACCCACGTCGGCCGCATCCTGGCGAAGCTCGGACTGCGCGACCGCGTGCAGGCCGTGGTTCTCGCGTACGAGACGCGGCTGGTCCAGGCGGGAGGCGGCGCCGCGTGACGACCGTGCCGTCCGGCAAGGCCGCGGCGGCCGTGGCTTCAGGACCCGGAAGGCGCCGCGGACGCGTGTATCTCCAGGAACTCGGCGACCGCCGCGCGTACGTCCTCCGCACTCCACGACAGTCCGGGCCCGGCCACCGTCACCTCGGCCGACGCGGTCCCGGGCGGTGCGCCCGGCGGCCGTGACCACCGCCTGAAAAGCACCGTTCCCGTCTCCTCCGCCTGGCGCACACCCGCCTCGGTCAACTCCTCGGCCTCGTACGGCAGCCAGACCTGGAACTGGTGCGTGTGCGGCACCCGCGGCCACACCCGCCACCACGGCAGGCCGGACCCGGCCAGCGCCTCGTGCAGGGCCCCGGCCACTGTCGCCGCGTGCCGCACGTACTCGGGCAGCCGTGGCAGTTCGAGGTCCAGCCCGGCCAGGGCGGCGAGCGCGGCCGGCCACTGCTGGAAGAGCTGACCGCCGTACCTGTGCCGCCATGCGACGGCCTCTTCGATCAGGGTCGACGGGCCGGCGAGAGCCGCCCCGGACAGGCCGCCCAGAGACTTGTAGAAGCTGACGTAGACGGTGTCCGCGAGTGAGGCGACAGCCGGCAGCGGCTGACCGAAGTGCGTGACTGTCTCCCACAGCCGGGCCCCGTCGAAGTGCACGACGGCCTCCCGTTCACGGGCCGCCTCGACGGTCGCCGTCAGCTCGTCCCAGGTGGGCAGCACGAACCCGGCCTCGCGCAGCGGCAGTTCGAGCATCAGGGTGCCGAACGGCTCGTCAGTGTCCCGTACTTCGGCAGCGGTGGGCATGCGCGGCTCTGCCGTCGGACGGACGACGCGGAGTCCGGCCAGCAGCTGGAGAGCGTCCCGCTCACAGACCAGCGGATGCGCCAGGGGATGCAGCGCCACGGTGTCGTTCCCCGTACGGCCCGCCCAGCAGCGCAGCGCCACCTGCTGAGCCATGGTCCCCGTGGGGAAGAAGGCCGCGGCCTCCATGCCCAGCGCGGCGGCCGTACGCCGCTCCAGCTCGCCGACGACGCCGTCCTCGCTGCCGTACTGATCGGTCCAGTCGCCGAAGTCGTACACCTGGGCGCCCTGCTCGGACAGCCGCGCCAGCCGCTCACCGATGCGCTCCCGCCCGGGGACCGGAGCGAGGGTGCGCGTGGCGCCGCCCCACGCGTCGAGCTGCCGTCTGCGTCTGTCCCGCTCCGAGTCGGTCATGGCGGCATCCTCGCGCCCGCGGACGAAGGGGCACCAGCGATTTCCGTACGGTGCCGGGCGTACCGCGCCGCGGGCCCGGCAGGCGCCGACGTGGGTCCGCCGGAAAAACGCGTACCCCGGCCGCGCACGGCCGTGGAACCGCCGCCCCTGCGACGGGGGGTTACGCGGCGGCGAACCGCCCGCGTCCCCGCGCTCCGCCGAAGGCATAGCATGGCGGGGAGACGTCCGGTACCCGCGAGGACCGGAACGGCAGACGGAAGGCTCCCCGCCCGTGAACCCACAGCACCCAGACCCGCCCCCGGATGCAGCCCGGGGGACCAGGGCAGAGGACCGTCCCGCGCGCCTCGACGTCGGCGTCGTCGGCACCGGCCGCGTCGGCCCGGCGCTGGCGGCCGCACTGCGGCTCGCCGGGCACCGCCCCGTCGCAGCGTCGGGCGTCTCCGAGCGCTCGCGGCGCCGCGCCGCGGAGCTGCTGCCCGGGGTGCCGCTCGTCGACCCGGCCGAGGTGCTGGCCCGCGCCGATCTCGTCCTGCTCACCGTGCCCGACGACGCGCTGCCGGGGCTGGTCACGGGCCTCGCGGAGACGGGCGCCGTACGTCAGGGCCAGCTCATCGCGCACACCTCGGGACGGTACGGCGCCCGCGTTCTGCAACCCGCCCTGCGCGCAGGGGCGTTGCCGCTCGCACTGCACCCCGTGATGACCTTCACCGGCACACCCGTCGACGTGCAGCGCCTCGCCGGCTGCTCCTTCGGCGTCACGGCGCCCGAAGAGCTGCGGCTCGCCGCGCAGGCCCTCGTCATCGAGATGGGCGGCGAACCCGAGTGGATCGCCGAAGAGGCCCGCCCCCTCTACCACGCGGCACTCGCCATCGGCGCCAACCATCTCGTCACGCTCGTCAACCAGGCCATGGAGCTGCTGCGCGCCTCCGGCGTCGAGGCTCCGGACCGCATGCTCGGGCCGCTGCTCGGCGCCGCGCTCGACAACGCCCTGCGCTCCGGCGACGCCGCGCTCACCGGCCCCGTCGCCCGCGGCGACGCCGGTACGGTCTCGGCGCACATCTCCGAACTGGGCGCCCACGCACCCCGCATGGTCGCCGGCTACCTGGCCATGGCGCGCGCGACGGCGGACCGCGCCCTCGCCCACGGCCTCCTCGAACCCGAACGCGCCGAGGACCTGCTCGACGTACTGTCCGAAGGAGGCCGAGGCCAGTGAACCGCACCTCAGGACACGCGAGCACTACCGTGGGGAGCGCACCGGGCCAGTCGGCCGGTGGCACGCCGGAGCCGTCCCCGACTGCCCCTGGCGGCATACGGCTTGTGCGTACCGCGGTCGAACTGCGCGAGACGGCCGCACAGTTGAGCAGTGCCGAGCCATGCCTCAGGGCCGCCGTCATGACGATGGGGGCTCTGCACGCCGGTCACGCCTCCCTCATCCGTACGGCTCGCGAACGTGTCGGCGCGCAGGGGCTGGTGGTCGTCACCGTCTTCGTGAACCCCCTTCAGTTCGGGCCGTCCGAGGATCTCGACCGCTACCCCCGCACCCTCGACGCCGATCTTCGCCTCGCCGAAGAGGCGGGCGCGGACGTGGTCTTCGCACCCTCGGTCGAGGAGGTCTACCCCGGATCGGCGGCGGATCCGTCGGGGGCGGGGCCGCAGGTCCGCATCGCCGCGGGACCGATGGGCGACCGTTTCGAAGGGGCGTACAGGCCGGGCCACTTCGACGGAATGCTGACCGTCGTCGCCAAGCTTCTCCACCTGACGGCCCCGGACATCTCGCTGTACGGGCAGAAGGACGCACAGCAACTCGCCCTGATCCGGCGGATGGTGCGGGATCTCAACTTCCCCGTGCGGATCGTCGGCGTTCCGACGGTCCGTGAGCCGGACGGTCTGGCGCTCTCCAGCCGCAACCGTTATCTCTCACCCGCCGAGCGGGAGAGCGCCCTCGCCCTCTCCCGTGGCCTCTTCGCCGCCCGTGACACGCTCCGGGACGGCGGCGGCGCCGACGCCGCGCTGGCAGCCGCGCGCGCCGTCCTCGAAGCGGCGGCCCATGCCGAACCACCCCTCGGCGTCGACTACTTGGCGCTCATCGACCCCGCCGACTTCACAGAGCTCACGGCACGTGGGCCGGACACGGCGCGCGTCCGAGGCTCCTCCGACGTGCCTGACGGGTCTGACGGGCCCGAGGCACCCGACGGACCCGAGGCCGTGCTGGCCGTCGCCGCGCGGGTGGGAAGCACCCGGCTCATCGACAACGTCACCCTTCCCATGGACCTTCTGGGGGTACGCCGGTGACCGGCCGCACGGACCAGCCCACGGACCAGCCGGACCAGCCCATGGACCAGCCGGACCAGCCGCCCGAGCAGGGCTCCGGACAGGCGCAGCAGGGCATACCCGCCGCGCGCGCCGCCCTCCGCGCCCCCGCGCCCGGCTGGCGCATCGACGCGGACGTCGTGGTCGTCGGCTCCGGCGTCGCCGGACTGACCGCCGCCCTCCGGTGCGCCGCCGCAGGCATGGACACGGTCGTCGTCACGAAGGCCCGACTCGATGACGGGTCGACCCGCTGGGCGCAGGGCGGCATCGCCGCGGCTCTCGGCGAGGGCGACAGCCCGGCCCAGCATCTCGACGACACCCTCGTGGCGGGCGCCGGCCTGTGCGACGAGGAGGCCGTCCGCCTCCTCGTGACGGAAGGCCCCGCCGCCGTACGCCGCCTCATCACGACCGGGGCGCAGTTCGACACCGACGCGAGCACCGGCCGGATCGAACTGACCCGCGAGGGCGGCCACCACCGGCGCCGCATCGCCCACGCGGGCGGCGACGCGACGGGTGCCGAGATCTCGCGCGCACTGGTCGACGCGGTGCGGGACGGCCGTACGAGTGTCCGCACGGTCGAGAACGCACTCGTGCTGGATCTGCTCCGGACCCCGGACGGTGCCACGGCCGGCGTCACCCTCCATGTCATGGGCGAGGGCCAGCACGACGGCGTCGGAGCGGTGCACGCCCCGGCAGT
Source organism: Streptomyces ovatisporus (assembly GCF_042653885.1). Lineage (NCBI taxonomy): Bacteria > Bacillati > Actinomycetota > Actinomycetes > Kitasatosporales > Streptomycetaceae > Streptomyces > Streptomyces ovatisporus. The sequence goes on along the minus strand of NZ_JBHSFH010000007.1, from coordinate 38,037 downwards.
GGTGCTCGCGACCGGCGGCATGGGCCAGGTGTTCTCGGCGACCACCAACCCGTCGGTCTCCACCGGTGACGGTGTCGCACTCGCGCTGCGCGCGGGCGCGGAGGTGAGCGACCTGGAGTTCGTCCAGTTCCATCCGACGGTGCTCTATCTCGGGGCGGACGCGGAGGGCCAGCAGCCCCTGATCTCCGAGGCCGTACGGGGAGAGGGCGCCCACCTCGTGGACGCAGGCGGCGTGCGCTTCATGACGGGGCAGCACGAACTCGCCGAACTGGCGCCGCGGGACATCGTGGCGAAGGCGATCATGCGCCGGGCGGCCGAGCAGGGCGCCGAGCCGGGCACGGAGCACATGTTCCTCGACGCCCGTCACTTCGGCGCCCGGATGTGGGAGAGCCGCTTCCCCACCATCCTCGACGCCTGCCGCAGCCACGGCATCGACCCGGTGACGGAGCTCGTTCCCGTGGCGCCCGCGGCCCACTACGCCAGCGGCGGTGTCCGTACGGACCTGTACGGACGTACGACTGTGCCGGGGCTCTACGCCTGCGGCGAGGTCGCCTGCACCGGCGTGCACGGCGCGAACCGCCTCGCCTCCAACAGCCTCCTGGAGGGGCTCGTCTTCGCGGAGCGGATCGCCGAGCACATCGCCGGAGACCTCGCCGGGGACCTCACGTCCCGCACGCCGTTCTCCGGGGCCGGGACCGGGGCCGGGGACCCCGCCGCCCGCGCGGGAGCCGCCGAGCACTCCGGCGTTCCCGGCGGGCTGCCCGTCGCCCCCCTGCTTCCGCCCGAGGCCCGGCCCGTCATCCAGCGCGTCATGACGGGCGGCGCGGGAGTGCTCCGCTCCGAGGCGAGCCTGACCGAGGCCGCGGCCAGCCTCGAGGCGGTCGTCGCCGGCGCCGCGGACAAGCCCGCCGACCCCGGTGTGGAGAGCTGGGAGACGGCGAACCTCCTTCTCGTCGCACGCGTGCTCGTCGCCGCGGCACTGCGGCGGCACGAGACCCGCGGCTGCCACTGGCGCGAGGACCACCCCGGGCGCGACGATGCGGCCTGGGGCCGCCACCTCGTCGTGGAGCTGCGGGAGGGGGGCCGTAGTCTCGACGTCCGGACGACCCGGACGACGGCCTTTCCCCCGACCGTTCCGCGGCGCCGCCCGCCGCGGGAACGGTCCACGGACCAGCCGCCGGACGCCCAGCCCGTACGACCCGCACCTCACCCCGCACAGCCGACCCAGCCCGCACAGCCCCACGGCCGCCACACGGCCAGGCCACCCTCACACCCTTGATGGAGAAGCCGTGACCAGCCCCTTCCCGGACTCACCGGAGGAGCGACGCCCCCAGCCCGTCGACGTGCCCCTGCTCCAGATCGGCGGCCCGGGCGCCCCGGCCATGGCGCCGGGCTCCGGCGGCGGCTGCGGGGACGCCTGCGGCTGCTCGGACGCAGCCGCGGCGGACAGCCCGTACGGCCTCGACCCTCTCGACTGCGGACTCGACCCCGACCTGGCCGCGCTCCTCGCCGGCGCCGGCCTCGACCCCGTACAGGTCGAGGACATCGCGCACCTCGCCATCGAGGAGGACCTCGATCACGGCGTGGACGTCACGACAGTGGCCACCATTCCCGAAGACGCCGTCTCCACGGGGGACTTCACCGCCCGGGAGGACGGCACGGTCGCCGGGCTGCACGTCGCGGAAGCCGTCCTGTCCGTGGTCTGCACCGACGAGTTCGAGGTGGAGCGCCACGTCGAGGACGGCGATCGCGTCGTGGCCGGGCAGCGGCTGCTGACCGTCCGCACCCGCACCCGGGACCTGCTCACGGCGGAGCGCAGCGCGCTGAACCTGCTCTGCCGCCTGTCGGGCATCGCCACCGTCACGCGCCGCTGGACCGACGTGCTCAGCCGCGCCGCCACAGCGGCGGCCGCCGACGCGACCCGCGCGGAGACCCGCGTCCGCGACACCCGCAAGACGACGCCGGGCCTGCGTGCCCTGGAGAAGTACGCGGTCCGCTGCGGCGGCGGCACCAACCACCGCTTCTCCCTCTCCGACGCCGCGCTGATCAAGGACAACCACGTCGTCGCGGCGGGCGGGGTCGCCGAGGCGTTCAGACTCGTACGCCGGGAGTTCCCGGACGTACCCATCGAGGTGGAGGTCGACCGTCTCGACCAGATCGAGCCGGTCCTCGCCGAGGGCGCCGACCTCATCCTGCTCGACAACTTCACCCCCGACGAGACGGCCGCCGCCGTGACGCTCGTCGCGGGGCGAGCCCAGCTGGAGTCCTCGGGACGCCTCTCCCTGGAGAACGCCGCGGAGTACGCCGCCACAGGCGTCGACTTCCTCGCCGTCGGATCGCTCACCCACTCCTCCCCGATCCTCGACATCGGGCTCGACCTCCGCGAGGGCGGGCACGCCCCGGACACAGACGACGACCGCGAAGAGGTGGATGTCTGATGCTGCTGACCATCGACGTCGGAAACACCCACACAGTGCTGGGCCTCTTCGACGGTGACGACATCGTCGAGCACTGGCGCATCTCCACCGACGCACGCCGCACGGCCGACGAGCTGGCCGTGCTCCTCCAGGGCCTGATGGGCATGCACCCTCTGCTCGGCGAGGAGCTCGGCGACAACGTCGAGGGCATCGCCATCTGTTCCACCGTCCCCTCCGTCCTGCACGAGCTGCGCGAGGTGACGCGCCGCTACTACGGCGACATCCCCGCGGTGCTCGTCGAGCCGGGCGTGAAGACGGGCGTGCCGATCCTCATGGACAACCCCAAGGAGGTCGGCGCCGACCGCATCATCAACGCCCTGGCGGCGGTCGAGCTGTACGGCGGACCGTGCGTCGTCGTCGACTTCGGTACGGCCACGACCTTCGACGCGGTCTCGGCGCGCGGCGAGTACGTCGGCGGCGTCATCGCCCCCGGTATCGAGATCTCCGTCGACGCCCTCGGCGTGAAGGGCGCCCAGCTCCGCAAGATCGAACTGGCCCGCCCGCGGAGCGTCATCGGCAAGAACACCGTCGAGGCCATGCAGTCCGGCATCCTCTACGGCTTCGCCGGCCAGGTAGACGGGGTCGTCGACCGCATCGCACGGGAGCTCACCGACGACCCCGACGACGTGACCGTCATCGCCACCGGCGGCCTGGCCCCGATGGTGCTGGGCGAGGCGGCGGCCATCGACGAGCACGAGCCGTGGCTCACGCTCATCGGCCTCCGGCTCGTCTACGAGCGCAACGTCAGCCGCTCCTCGTAGTCCGCCCCGCCCGTCCGCCGGTCCGTCCGCCGGTCCGTCCGTCGCCCCGTCCGCCGCCGCGGAGCCGCCCGCCCCCGCCGAGCCGCCCGGCCCGGCCCAGGGCGGCGGACGGGCCGCGCGCAGCACGGGAGCGGCCCGCAGCGGCGCCGTACCCCTGCCGTAGGCTGGACGTCCGGTTCACCGAGGAGGCCGACAGCCATGGAGTACGTCGCGGCACTGACCCCGCCCTTCGTGATGGCGGTGGCGTTCACCGCCCTCATCGTGACGATCGTGAAGAGCCAGGGCGGCGCCAACAAGGCCAAGGAAGACGCGGCTGTGGATGCCGCCTTCGCACGCGCGGAGAGCGCTCGGCAGAAGAAAGACGGCTGACCGGCAGCCGGGCCCGCGGTATTCGGGACAACTCCGACTATTATTCACCGCGTGCCTCGGCCATTGGGAGAGTTGGAAGACACCGTCATGACGCGCGTATGGCGGTGGAACCGTCCGGTCACCGTGCGGGAAGTCCTGGAGGATCTGCGGGGCGATCGCGCCATCGCCTACACCACGGTGATGACCGTAATGGACAACCTCCATCAGAAGGGCTGGCTCCGGCGGCGCCAGGAAGGGCGCGCTTATCGCTATGAGGCCGTCTCGACGCGGGCTGCGTACTCGGCCGCGTTGATGAACGAAGCCTGGGCTTCCAGTGACAACGCCGCCGCCGCTCTCGTCGAGTTCTTCTCGCGTATGACCCCGGAACAGCTTGATGCGCTGCGCGACGCGTTGCGCGTCGTACAACTGAACGAGGTGCGCGTCGAGGCTCCGGAGAGAGCACCCGGGAGCACATCCGGAGACGGACACTGAAGACGGCTCCGCGCACCCGCCGGAAGTCTCTTCTGCGAAGGCAACTCGCAGAACCTCTCGCAGAACGTCTCGTACAACCTCTCGTACAACCTCTCGCAGAACCTCTCGAAGAGTCACTCGAAGGGCCACCGGAAGGGCGTCGCGGGAACGGAGGGGAACGCCGGGGAAGGCGCGGCGGAACCTCTCGCAGAAGCCCCGGGGAAGCCGTCACGCCCCCGAAGGCGTTCGCGTTCGGTACGGGCGATAGCGTCCGTTCATGGCGTCAGCACCCTCTTCCGTATCAGAAGTAACCGTTCGCCGGGCCCGGACCTCGGATGTCCGCGCCGTGCGCCGCCTCATCGACATCTACTCGCGCGACAGCATCCTGCTCGACAAAGCAACGGTCACCCTTTACGAGGACATTCAGGAGTTCTGGGTCGCCGAACGGGACCACGACGCCGAGGTCGTCGCCTGCGGTGCGCTGCACGTGATGTGGGAGGACCTGGCCGAGGTCAGGACGCTGGCCGTGGACCCGGCGCTGAAGGGGAGCGGAGTCGGGCATCTCCTCCTGGAGAAGCTCTTGAACACCGCCCGGTGGCTGGGTGTGCGGCGAATTTTCTGTCTCACCTTCGAAGTCGACTTCTTCGTCAAGCACGGCTTCACGGAGATCGGTGAGACACCGGTCGACGGTGACGTCTACAGCGAACTCCTGCGCTCCTTTGACGAAGGTGTGGCCGAGTTCCTGGGTCTCGAACGGGTGAAGCCGAACACCTTGGGCAACAGCCGCATGCTTCTGCATCTCTGAGTGACGGCTCGGTGACGCCTCTCGGGCGGTGCTTGCCCGCGGCGCTTTGTCCGAAAGATCCCACCAATCCCGCAGATGAGGCGGACAAACTCAACAGAGGGTTTGTGTTTCTCCCCGAAAAGCGGTTTGCTTTCGTCGTCAGTATCAGTAATCGAAGTTATCGATGACGAATGGGAGTAAGCGGTGGCGCAGAAGGTTCAGGTTCTTCTGGTCGACGACCTCGACGGCGGCGAGGCCGACGAGACAGTCACGTTCGCACTGGACGGTAAGAGCTACGAGATCGACCTCACCACCTCGAATGCGGACAAGCTCCGTTCCGTCCTGGAGCCCTATGTGAAGGGCGGCCGTCGAACCGGTGGCCGTTCTGCGCGTGGAAAGGGCCGCGCTTCCGGTTCGGGTGGCGGCAGCAGCCAGGACACCGCGAAGATCCGTGCCTGGGCCAAGGACCAGGGTTACGACGTCAACGACCGTGGCCGTGTTCCCGCCAATATCCGTGAGGCCTACGAGAAGGCCAACGGCTGAGCCCGGAAGTCGCGTGCGGCACGTCGCACAGGTGCGTGGTGGCATTCCGTTCCCCGAGCACCGGCGGGCCGCACGAGATGGATGCGATCCGCTTTCACGCCCCGGCTCGGGGGGCCGCAGCCACGCGGCGGCCTCCCGAGGGCCGAGAAGGTCACAGGGGCTGAAGGGTGGTGGGGAACGGCCGCACAGGCCGCTTCCCGGTGGCCGCCCCGCTCCAGCCGCTCCGCCGGTCCCGGCGAGCCGTACGCGCTGCCTGCCGGGACGAGCAGCCGGAGCCGCTCACAGAGCCGTATGACGCGACGGGGCCGGTGATCACCTCCCGCCGTCGCCGCTGCGGCACCAGACTTGGCGCTCTCTGCCCCGCCGGCCGATTCCACCCCGTACGGCGCCGGCAGCCGCGCCGCCCGGCGAATCCCTCGAGTTCCCGGCCGAGTTGACGCCCTGTTCCACCGCGCACTGCCTGTGCGTGCCCGTGCATGCACTCGACGTGAAATCCGCGCCCACCGCCCTCCGCAAGGCTGTTCGCCCTGAGCGGATGCGATCAGCTGGCCCCTCCCACCCCGGCATGGACTGTCAGTACGAGCGGGTAGGAAGGCTCTAGGGTCGGTTCCGCCTCTTCCCGGCGAGGGGGCCGGCCCGAGCGTGGAGACGGGACAATGCCTGGTGGCACGGGGGTGTGAAGGGTGTCGAGGGACAGCGGCGGCCGCTTCGATCAAGGGCCGTTCGCCATGGGCGTAGTGAATCAGGGTGGATACGCCTGGCCTGCGGGAACATCGTCTCGCACCATCGGGTTGGAACTGTTGTCGACTGTTCGGGGAAGGAGGCCCTGCTGTGCTATCCACGGAAGCAGGGTCGGCCGAAGGTTCAGCCGGACCGGTGTCGGCAGTTGGAATGAGCGGTCCCCGCTCGCGGGACTAAGCTGCGGAAGGACAGAGAGGGGAGCGTCCCCTTACTGCCTGACCGCTCTGAGGAGCGATTAACGATGTTCGAGAGGTTCACCGACCGCGCGCGGCGGGTTGTCGTCCTGGCTCAGGAAGAAGCCCGGATGCTCAACCACAACTACATCGGCACCGAACACATTCTCCTGGGCCTGATCCACGAGGGTGAGGGTGTCGCCGCTAAGGCACTGGAGAGCCTCGGGATTTCGCTCGAGGCGGTCCGTCAGCAGGTGGAGGAGATCATCGGCCAGGGGCAGCAGGCCCCGTCCGGCCACATCCCCTTCACTCCCCGTGCGAAGAAGGTCCTGGAGCTGTCGCTCCGTGAGGCCCTTCAGCTCGGCCACAACTACATCGGCACGGAGCACATCCTGCTCGGCCTGATCCGCGAGGGCGAGGGCGTCGCCGCCCAGGTCCTGGTGAAGCTGGGCGCCGATCTGAACCGGGTGCGGCAGCAGGTCATCCAGCTGCTCTCCGGTTACTCCGGCGGCAAGGAGGCCGCCACCGCAGGCGGCCCCGCCGAGGGCACGCCCTCCACCTCCCTCGTGCTGGACCAGTTCGGCCGGAACCTGACGCAGGCCGCCCGCGAATCCAAGCTCGACCCGGTCATCGGGCGCGAGAAGGAGATCGAGCGGGTCATGCAGGTGCTCTCCCGCCGTACGAAGAACAACCCGGTGCTCATCGGCGAGCCCGGCGTCGGCAAGACCGCGGTCGTCGAGGGCCTTGCCCAGGCGATCGTGAAGGGCGAGGTGCCCGAGACCCTCAAGGACAAGCACCTCTACACCCTGGACCTCGGCGCCCTGGTCGCGGGCTCGCGCTACCGCGGTGACTTCGAGGAGCGCCTGAAGAAGGTACTCAAGGAGATCCGCACCCGCGGCGACATCATCCTGTTCATCGACGAGCTGCACACGCTGGTCGGTGCGGGTGCCGCCGAGGGCGCGATCGACGCCGCCAGCATCCTCAAGCCGATGCTGGCCCGCGGCGAGCTCCAGACCATCGGTGCCACGACGCTCGACGAGTACCGCAAGCACCTGGAGAAGGACGCAGCGCTGGAGCGCCGCTTCCAGCCCATCCAGGTCGCGGAGCCGTCGCTGCCGCACACCATCGAGATCCTCAAGGGCCTGCGCGACCGGTACGAGGCGCACCACCGCGTCTCCATCACGGACGCCGCCCTGGTCGGTGCGGCCACCCTGGCCGACCGGTACATCTCGGACCGCTTCCTGCCGGACAAGGCGATCGACCTGATCGACGAGGCCGGTTCCCGCATGCGCATCCGCCGGATGACCGCACCGCCGGACCTGCGCGAGTTCGACGAGAAGATCGCGAACGTCCGCAGGGACAAGGAGTCCGCGATCGACTCGCAGGACTTCGAGAAGGCCGCCTCCCTCCGTGACACGGAGAAGCAGCTGCTGGCCCAGAAGGCCAAGCGGGAGAAGGAGTGGAAGGCCGGCGACATGGACGTCGTCGCCGAGGTGGACGAGGAGCTGATCGCGGAGGTCCTGGCCACGGCCACGGGCATCCCGGTCTTCAAGCTCACCGAGGAGGAGTCCTCGCGCCTGCTCCGCATGGAGGACGAGCTGCACAAGCGCGTCATCGGGCAGGAGGACGCCATCAAGGCGCTGTCCCAGGCGATCCGGCGTACGCGCGCCGGGCTGAAGGACCCCAAGCGTCCCGGTGGTTCGTTCATCTTCGCCGGCCCGTCCGGCGTCGGTAAGACGGAGCTTTCCAAGACGCTCGCCGAGTTCCTCTTCGGCGACGAGGAGGCGCTGATCTCCCTCGACATGTCGGAGTTCAGCGAGAAGCACACCGTCTCGCGGCTGTTCGGTTCGCCTCCCGGTTACGTGGGCTACGAAGAGGGCGGCCAGCTGACCGAGAAGGTCCGCCGCAAGCCGTTCTCGGTGGTCCTCTTCGACGAGGTCGAGAAGGCACACCCGGACATCTTCAACTCGCTGCTGCAGATCCTGGAGGACGGTCGTCTGACCGACTCCCAGGGCCGGGTCGTGGACTTCAAGAACACGGTCATCATCATGACGACCAACCTCGGCACCCGGGACATCTCCAAGGGCTTCAACCTGGGCTTCGCAGGCCAGGGTGACGTCAGCGCCGGGTACGACCGGATGAAGGCCAAGGTCAACGACGAGCTGAAGCAGCACTTCCGCCCGGAGTTCCTCAACCGTGTCGACGACACGGTGGTCTTCCACCAGCTCACCCGCGACGACATCATCCGCATCGTCGACCTGATGCTCGCGCAGGTGGACGAGCGGCTGAAGGACCGGGACATGGGCCTGGAGCTCAGCACCGACGCCAAGGAGCTGCTCGCGAAGCGGGGTTACGACCCCGTGATGGGTGCCCGGCCGCTGCGCCGGACGATCCAGCGGGAGATCGAGGACCTGCTCTCCGAGAAGATCCTCTTCGGTGATCTGCGTCCAGGCCACATCGTGGTCGTGGACACCGAGGGCGAGAACGACGAGGACAAGAAGTTCACCTTCCGCGGCGAGGAGAAGTCCGCTCTGCCGGACGCACCTCCGGTGGAGTCCGCGGCAGGCGGCGGGCCGAACCTCTCCAAGGAGGCGTAAGGCCGTCGGCCGAAGGCTGAAGGCAGTACAGAGCAGTACGGAGAAGTCCCCCGTCACAGCGTGGCGGGGGACTTCTCCGTCTGCACAGGCCGCTGCTGTCCGGCGCTCCGTCCGGCGCTCGGTCCGGTGCCCGCGCGGGCGGTCCGCCCCGGTCGCCGCCCGAGGCTCAGGCGATGATGCGCACACCCTCCGGTACGCCGCTGACCCGCGGCAGGCGCGGGTTGACGCGCAGGGTGGTCAGCGCGGGGAACGCGCTCAGCCACTCCATCCGCATGCCCGCACCGAGGTCGTAGGCCAGCCACAGATGCGTCAGCCGTTCGACTGCCAGCCCGTCCACGAGCTCTCCCGGCGTGAAGTGGCCGACGATCTGCACCCGGTCCCGGCCGCCCAGTTGCCGCAGTGCCGCAAGCTCCACACGGTCCGACACGGGGAAGTAGAGCCCCTCCGGATCGAGGTGCTGGATGATCTCCGTGGCGTACCGCTCCGTCTCGAAGTTGCGCCAGCCGCGTGCGAGTTCCGCGCGCAGCGTCAGCGACCTGCGGTGGCGGAGCCGGGCGAGGTAGTCCACGGCGGCGTCGTCGTTGATCCGGGTGACGGTGACGGCCAGCCGGTGCGCTTCGTCGTCCGAGACGGTGGTCGGGTCGGGGAGCATCTCCAGCACGATGGGGCCGACCCAGCCCAGTCCGCGCGCTGCGGCGACAGTGCCGGGACGCACCATGTGCCGCGTCTCGCGGCGTACCCGTTCGTGGGTCTCCGGATCGAGCTCGGTGACGTGCTCCAGGCACGCAGCAGCCAGCAGTCGCCTGCGGTTGCGCTTCATCCCCGTCCTGCCGGGCGCCAGCAGGCCGTTGAACAGGATCGCGCACTCGCCGGGACGGGCGTGGGCCACGGCCATGCGGATGACCTCTTCCCAGTCCGCTTCGTGTGCGTGTTCCAGCAGCAGGTCGAAGTCGCCCTGTTCGACGGCTTCCTTGGCCGCGAGGTAGTCCTGCACCGTGCGGTGCACGAACTCGACGGAGCCGTCGGCCTGTTCACGCAGCAGCCCGGTACGGAGGAGGAGATGGTCGAAGATCTTCTGCGGATCGCCCTGGCTCGCCACGGCGGGGATCGCGGCGACGCTCCTGGTGATCTCACCGAGGGCGCTGTCGTGGTCGAGCACGGCCCTCTCCTCGACGAGCATCCGGTAGGCGAGCTTGCGCAGCAGCCTTTCGCGGGGTGCGCGCTGCAGGTCGACGGTGTCCGCGTAGAGGACCCGGCGTTCCGGGTCGCGCCGCTGAAGAAGCATCTCCATCGCCGCCTCGTAGAGCTCCCGTCTGCCCTGCGGAAGCATTCCCGACCGGTCCCGGTTGAGGGCGCAGATCAGCCCGCACATCAGCGGATTGGTGGCCAGCACCCGCAGTTCACGGAAGAGCGGGATGGACCGCAGCAGGATCTCCTTGTACTCGTCCAGCCGCGAGTGGTCCTTGCCCTCGTCCGTGCGTGCGGCGTGGTGCCAGGCGGTGACGAAGGCCGCGACCTGGTCGCGGTTCATGGGGGCGAGGTTGAGTTCCGTGAAGCCCTCTTCGGCGAGCCAGTCGGCGTCCACGGCGGGTGGGCGCGACGTGACGAGGCAGAGGGTGCCGGAGTAGATCCGCAGCAGCCTGCGCAACTGGTCGCGGACGGCGTCCCGTTGGGCCTCGGGCGCCTCGTCGATGCCGTCGACGAGCAGGACGGCGCGTTCCGCCGCCAGTACGCGGACGACCCAGCCTTCCGGGGCCTCGCCGGCGAGCGGATGGCGTACGGCCGAGAGGAAGTCGTCCGGCGCGGGGAGGCCTTCGCGGGCGAAGCGGCGTACGGGCAGTACGAACGGGATGCGGCCGTGCAGGTTCCGCAGCTCCTCGGGCAGCGCGGAGCGTGCGGTGGCCACGGCGAGCCACTGGATGAGGGTGGTCTTGCCGGAACCGGCGACGCCGCGCAGCAGTACGCGTTCGTGACCGGCCAGGGCCCGGTCGGCCGTCATGACGGGTTCACCGGGAGCTGCCGGACCGGCGTCGTGCGGCGTCGTCGCGTCTCCGGGGAGGGACGCCTCCGCGGCTCCGTCCTGGCCGATGCCGGGGCTGAACTCCGCCGCCAGGCTCAGATAGGTGGCGTCGAGCGACCAGTTGTCCGGGGCGTTGGGATTGGGCAGGTCGATGCCGTAGATGGTGAGGCGGTTGTGCTGCTCCGCGACGTGCCGCAGGTACCGCGCCTCGAACTCTGCGTCCTGCGCGGCGGGCCGGGGCCTGCCGCGGAGCGCTTCCACGTCGTTGAGGTCCACGAGCTGGCCGATTCTGTGGCTCCGTTCCGGCTGTCCCTCGGCGAGGCCGGGGAAGCGCAGGATCAGCAGGTGCAGGAAGTGCAGACAGACCGTGACGAGCAGGCTGTCGTGGAACCAGGCGGCGGCGGAGGACAGTTCACGGTCGGCGCCCGGTACCGCGGAACGCAGCCGGCGCGCGTAGTCCTGCGGGCCGAGCCGCACGGCCTGGGCGTCGGTGGTGTCCAGCTCTCCGATGACCCACAGGGTGCGGGCGAGCACCGCCGCGACACCCTCCTCCTCCCCGTCGGGCAGCCGCTGTTCGGTGGCCTCCAGGCCGAGCCGCACCAACTCGCGTGCCACGTCGAAGAGTTCCTGCCAGCCGATCGCGGGGTCCTCACCGCGGAAGGACACGAGGCGGGCCATGAGCTGCGCCGGCCCCTCGGGCACGGACGCGGGCCGGGCCGCTGCCGCAGTCCTGGGTGCCGAGGTCGGGGGACCCTGTGGTGCGGGCGCCAGGAGCCGGCTGATCAGCGGGTCGACGGCGGACGACGCAAGTCGTACAACGGGTTCCATGGGCTGCGGGGCTCCCGGCAGGGCTGCTGGCTCTCGGCTGGTGTCGGCTGCTCGGTCTCGGCGCCCGGTGTCCGGGGCGCAGGTCGGGTGTCGTGCGGACGGGGAGGTCGAACCTGCCCGCGTCTTGGTCCTCGGCACTGACTGCCTGTCAGTCCCGTGGACCCTCCCAGCCTATGCGGGCGCCGGGGCCGGGGGCCACGACTCTTCACGCCGCCCGGCCCGCGGCAAATGGTGTACCACTGGCCGCAGTTGTCGCCGTGGGCCCCCGAACGTTCAGCCGCCTCAGCTCAGTTCGCTCTCCATGACGACGGAGAGGTGGGAGGGAAGGGTCTGCCGCACGTATCGGGGCGTCGTCCCGGGCAGTACGAGCGTGTGCAGGTTGGGGAAGGCGGCGAGCCAGTCCTCGCCGTCGTGACGCGCGTAGCCGTCCCGCAGCCAGAGATGCGTCAGCCGTTCGGAGTCGACGTGTTCGACGAGCTGCCGCGGATGGTACGTCCCGACGATCTGGACGCGTGCCCGTCCGCCCATGCCGGCGAGCGCCCGGAGGTGGCTCACATCGTGCGCGGAGAAGTACAGCTCCGACTCGTCCAGGTGGGCGATGACTTCCCGCGCGTACTCGTCGGTGTCGAACCGGTGCCAGGCCCAGACGAGCTGGCGTCTGAGATCGAGCGACGAACCGTTCCGGAAGCGGGCCAGCACCGGCAGCGCGGCGTCCGTCCCCGTCCTCGACGCGGCCACGACGGTGCAGACGGCTTCCTCGTCCGTCAGCCCTTCGGGCCCCGGCAGCAGGCTCAGCAGCACCGGACCGCCGATGTCGGCCACATGACGTGCCGCCGACGTCGACCTGGGTGGGAGGAGCTGTGCCGTCCTCTCCGTGATTTCGGCGTGCACCTGCGGAGGCACGTCGGTGGCCTGTTCGAGGCAGGCCGCCGCCAGCAGCAGGCTGCGCACGCCGCCCCCGCTCAACTGGCCTTGCCCGGACCAGCGTTGACGCTTCGGGGAGTCGCTCCCGTCGCCACCGTCACGGCCGTCGCCCGCCGGTACCCGGGCGACCAGGCCGCGCAGCAGGCGTGCGCGGTCCGCGGGCCGCGCGTGCGCGACCGCCATGCGGATGACGTCCTGCCACTGGTCCTTGTGCGCGTTGTCGAGCAGCAGCGGGAAGTCCCCTTCCTCCACTGCTGCCTTGGCGCCCAGAGCGTCCTGGAAGGTGCGGTGGATGAAGTCCACCCGGCCCTCGGCCGGTTCGCGCAGGAGCCCCGAGCGGTCGAGCAGGTGCCGGAAGAGTTCGTAGGGCGTGGCCTCGACGTACGCCATCCGCGAGACGCAGCGGTCGAGTTGGGCCACGACGTCCCGCTCCTCCATCTCCGCCCGGTCGTTGCGGATCATCCAGTACGCCAGCCGCTGCAGCAGCTGGATCTGTACGTCCTTCGACAGCCGGAGTCCGTCCGCGACGGGCACGGAGCGCTCCCGGTCGCGCCTCTCCAGCAGCATCGTGAGGGCGGCGTCGAAGAGGTCCCGGCGACCGTGCGGCAGGCTCCCGCGCCGGTCCCGGTGCAGCGTGCACAACAGGCCGCACATCAGCGGGTTGACGGCCAGTCTGCCGAGGTCGGGGTTGGTGCGTACTGCCGCGACCAGGGCGTCCGCCAGGCCGGGTTCCGCATCGGCGGCACTGTGCCAGCGCTTGATGAAGGCCGACACGTCGTGCCGCGACATGGGCGCGAGGGACAGCTCCGCGAACCCCTCCTGCGCGAGCCATTCCTCCCGTACGGCCGAAGGCCGGGAGGTGACGAGCCAGAGATTCCCCGGGAAGTCGCCCATCAACTCCCGCAGCCAGCGGCGGGTCTCCTCCCGGTGCGCCTGGGGTACCTCGTCGATCCCGTCCACGAGAAGCAGCCCGCGGCCGGCACTCAGCACCCGCTCGGCCCACCCCGCCGGCTGCGCCCCCGCGAGGCTGCTGCGTACGGCGTGCAGAAAACGGTCCGGCGTGGGCGGCAGGCCGTCCCGTACGACGCGGCGGAGGGGAAGCACGAAGGGGACGCGGCCCAGGAGATGCGCGAGGTGCTCGTCGTACGTCTGCCGTGCGGCGGTCACCGCCAGCCACTGCAGGAGCGTGGTCTTGCCGCATCCCGCGGCGCCCCGCAGCAGGACGCGGTCGCTGACGGCCAGCACGCGGTCGGCGGCGAGGGGGGTCGCCGTGCGCAGGGAGTCGCCGGCGTCCCGGGTGGCTTCGAGGGATATGTAGGCGGAGTCGAGACGCCACTCGCGGGTGCGGTCGGTGTCCAGTCCGTAGATGGTCAGTTCACCGTGCTTGCGGGCGATGTGTTCGGCGTACCGCTGCTCGAAGCGCGCGTCCTCGGCCGACCGGGCCGGGATGCGCTCCAGGAGCAGGTCGGTGATGCTGACGAGCCGGTCGAGCTGCTGGGTCTGCTCCGTGAGCGTGCGGGGGATGAACGTCGAGCGCCGGCTGAAGAAGTTCAGGATGTGCAGGCAGGCCGTGTGCAGGAGCGGCCTGAAGTGCGCCTCGGCGGCTTCCGACAGCGAGGCGGGGGCCGCGAGTTGGCGCGCGAGTCCTTCGGGTCCGAGGCGCACGGCCTGTACGTCGTCCATGTCGAGGTCGCCGATGCTGTGCAGCGCGGTGGCGAGTGCGTCGGCCAGCTCACGCCGCGTCGGCGGGTCGGGCGCCTCGTGCGGCCCGGACGCCTTGACGGCCCTGTCGGTCAACTCCCCGGCCAGCCTGCGCAGATCCCTCTCCGTGAGGGTGCGCTGCTCGCCCCTGAAAGAGACGAGGCCGGAGATTCTGACCGGCCTGTCGACAAGACCCGCGCCCGCGCCCTCGTGCACGAAGAGCTTCTTGACGATCGGCACGACCGCGCTGGAGGCGAGACGCGTGGCCAGGGTGGCGGGCTCCATGGGCGGATCGTAAGTGACGCCGCGGGCGCAGGCGCGGGAGTTGAAGAGTTGAAGACCCGCCGGAGGCACGGGCGGCGCATGCACGCTCCCTGCACGCCGGTACGCGCACGGTGATGCGACGTGGACCACACAGCGGCCGGGTCCGAGCCGAGTCCAGCGGCCTCACGGGGCCTCCCCGGGTGAGGTGACGCACAGCCCGCCCGCCGCCTACGAGCGGGCTTAGGAGGGGCGGAACCGCCGGACGCGGCGGTGGTTCGGACCCCGGACAGCCCCGGCACGGAGCGTCGAGCGCAGCGCGACGGCCGCTTGGATGCTGTCCGAATAATCCTTAAGGGTGCTTCCTGTCTGCTCTGTCCTTACCGGCCACATTAGTAATAACCCTCTTTGGTATGCCGGATGGGACGGGTTACCAATGTTTTGTCCCCCCGAGGTCCCACGGCTCGGGGTCCCCCCAAGCCATTCGGAGGTAGTACCCGTATGTCGAAGACCCCCAAGGACGCGCGCAAGCCCTTCGGCCGTGCCCGTACCCGGTCCGCGGTGATAGCGGCCGGTCTCGGCGCGTCGATGGTCCTGGGTGCGGGCTCGGCGGTTGCCGCCCACGCTTCCGGGCAGGGCGACGTCTTCGCGTCACAGACCGCGTCCCTGCTCGCGGACTCCGCGCGGGCCCAGGCCGATCAGCAGAGCAAGGCCGCACAGGCCGAGGAGAAGGCGGCGGAGCGCGCGGAGGACGGCAAGGCGTCCAGGAGCGCCGAGCGCCAGAAGGCCGCGAAGAAGGCCAACGCCTGGACCAAGCCGGTCGCCGGCAAGTACGAACTGAGCGCCGGTTACGGCAACAGCGGCGGCCGTTGGGCCCAGAAGCACTCGGGCCAGGACTTCGCCGTTCCGAACGGCACGCCCGTCAAGGCCGTGAACAGCGGCACCGTCGTGAAGGCCGGCCCCAACGGCGCGGGCGACGGCTCCTCGTACGGCAACGCCGTCGTCATCAAGCACGACGACAACACGTACTCGCAGTACGCCCACCTCTCGAAGGTGAGCGTCAAGCCTGGTCAGAAGGTGCAGACCGGCCAGAAGATCGGCCTTTCGGGTTCCACGGGCAATTCCTCCGGCCCGCACCTGCACTTCGAGATCCGCAACAGTGCCGACTACGGCTCCGGCAAGGACCCGGTCGACGCGATGCGCGCACACGGCGTCAAGGTCTGACCCCTTCGGCGTGCCCCTGCGCCG
This sequence comes from Streptomyces ovatisporus, assembly GCF_042653885.1. Taxonomy (NCBI): domain Bacteria; kingdom Bacillati; phylum Actinomycetota; class Actinomycetes; order Kitasatosporales; family Streptomycetaceae; genus Streptomyces; species Streptomyces ovatisporus. The sequence goes on along the minus strand of NZ_JBHSFH010000007.1, from coordinate 22,160 downwards.
CAGGGCGGCGGGCCCTCAGCCGTGATTCCGGTGCGCCGTGGTCACCAGTTCCTGGGCGACCTCGAGGACTGCCTTCCGCTTGTCCTCGGGGTCGCCTTCGGTTTCGTGCAGGCTGAACATCCCCGTGTGAATGGTGAACACGGCGGCGGAGCAGCGCACTTGATCGGTCAGCGCCGCGTCCGGGATCTGCAGGATGCCGACCAGGGTCCGGACCCGGTTCTTGAAGGTCTCGCCGATGCTGAGCTCACGCATCGTCGCCTGGTTCTCCTGCATGAAACGGAAGAGCGGGGCCGCCGCGAAGAGGGCCTCGCTGTAGCGCCGCAGCACCTCCAGCTTCACGTCCAGGCTGACCGGGCACTGCTGTTCCGCCCAGGCCACGACCTCGTCACAGGGCTCTGCGAGGTCCTGGAAGAGGCCGACGACGATGTCCTCCTTGCTCTTGAAGTGGTAGTAGAGGGCCGCCTTCGTCACGTCGAGATGCTCGGCGATCTCACGGAGCGAGGTCTTCTCGTAGCCGCGTTGCGCGAAGAGTTCCAGGGCGACGTCCTGGATGCGCTGCCGCGTGTTGCCCCTGCTCATGAGCCTCGGCTCCTCGTCCCGAAAAACTTACTTGACGCCCGGCTAGTGGCCGTCCTACCTTGCCCATGGTACTGAACTAGCCGGACGGCAAGTAAGTGAGGCGGGGGATCCCATGGCTGCGAGCGAAGAACCGCACGCCGGAGGCGACGGCACGCACGGCGGCGGGGCCGTCGAGCCGGAGAGCAAAGGCGGAGGCAACGGGCACGACGGTCCGCGCAGCGTCGGGACGGCCGTCTTCGCGCTGATGATCGCGGTCATGCTGGCCATGCTCGACAACATGATCGTCGGCACCGCGATGCCGACCATCGTCGGAGAGCTGGGCGGGCTGGAGCACCTGTCCTGGGTCGTGACGGCCTACACCCTCACCACGGCCGCCTCCACCCCGCTCTGGGGAAAGATCGGCGACATGTACGGCCGCAAGGGCGTCTTCCTGATCTCGATCCTGGTCTTCCTCGCCGGTTCCGTCACCTCCGGCGCCGCGCAGAGCATGTCCCAGCTCATCGGCTTCCGCGCCCTGCAGGGGCTCGGCGCGGGCGGCCTCATGGTCGGCGCGATGGCGATCATGGGTGAGCTCGTACCGCCCCGCGAGCGCGGCAAGTACATGGGCATGATGGCCGGCGTGATGTCGTTCGCCATGATCGGCGGACCACTCGTCGGCGGGACCCTCACCGACCACCTCGGCTGGCGCTGGGCCTTCTACATCAACATCCCCCTCGGAGCCGTGGCCCTGGCCATGGTCACCACGCTGCTGCACCTGCCCGGGCACCGCTCCCAGGGGAGGATCGACTACGCGGGGGCGGCGCTGCTGACCGTCGGGATCACCGCGGCCGTCCTCGTCACCAGCTGGGGAGGCACGGAGTACGACTGGTCCTCGGGCCCGATCGTCGGCCTCTGCGTGCTGGCCGCCGCCGCCGTCGCCGGCTTCCTCCTCGTGGAGCGACGCGCGTCCGAACCCGTGCTGCCGCTGGGCGTCTTCCGCAGCCGCAACTTCTCGCTCGTCACCCTCATCGGCTTCCTGCTGGGCTTCGTCATGTTCGGCGCCATGACCTTCCTGCCCCTCTACCAGCAGAGCGTCCAGGGAGCCTCCGCCACCAATTCCGGGCTGCTGCTCCTGCCCGTGCTGCTGCCGATGATGGTCGTCTCGGTCGTCACCGGCCGTGCCACCACACGTACGGGCAGGTACCGCGCGTACCCGATCATCGGCTCCGCGCTCATCCCCGTCGGCCTCTTCCTGCTGGCCCAGATGGACGTCGGCACCAGCCGCACCACCTCCGCGCTCTACATGGTGGTGCTCGGCGCCGGCATGGGCTTCCTGATGCAGCTGACCATGCTCATCGCACAGAACAGCGTCGACCTGAAGGACATGGGCGTCGCCTCGTCCACGACCACGCTGTTCCGTACGATCGGCGGCTCCTTCGGCGTCGCCCTGATGGGCACCCTCTTCGCGGACCGGGTGCGCGAGACGATGACGGAGAAGGCGGCCGCCTCCGGGTCGCCCGCCGGCGCGGGGAGCGAGGTGCCCGCACAGCTGGACGCCGCATCGCTGGAGCGGCTGCCCGCCCCCGTGAGGGAGCTCTACGAACACGCCGTCGCCGACGGTACGCACACCGTCTTCCTGATCGCCGCCGCCACCGCCGTGATCTGCTTCGCCGCCTCCTGGTGGATCAAGGAGGTGCCGCTCAAGGGCGGCGACCAGGAGCCGGAGCAGGCGAGCGAGCCGTCCGCCGAGCCCTCGGGGAGCGTCACACCCGTGTGACAGCCTTACGCGCATGAACACCCCCGGCATGGCCCGGCTGCGCGCGATGCGCCTCGCCAAGGACGCCATGGACCGTGAGTGGGCGGATCCCGGCCTCGATCTGGACGCGGTCGCCGCCCGCGCGGGCTACTCGCGCTACCACTTCGTGCGTGCCTTCAAGGCCACGTACGGGGAGTCGCCGGGCCAGTACCTCAGCCGCCGCCGCATCGAGCGGGCGGAGGAGCTGCTGCGCTGCGCGAACCTCACGGTCACCGAGATCTGCATGGCGGTGGGCTTCACCAGCCTCGGCACGTTCTCGGCGCGCTTCAAGAAGCAGACGGGCACGAGCCCCAGCGAGTACAGGCAGCGGCACGGACACCGGGCGGCCGCGATGATCCCCGGGTGCTACGCGATGCTCTTCACGGGCGGATTCAAGACGGGTGCGGCGCCGGGCGGGACAGGACGGGCGGAAGAGCGCGAAGAAGAGCGCAACAACGGAGAAGCGGGCCGAGAACGGCTCTGACATGGTGATTCACAAGTGGGGGTGCGGCGTTCGCGCCGTTCGTCCCCTCCTCGACCACCACAGATCCGGAGTCCGCAGTGATCAAGAGCCTGGCAATCGCCACCGTCTGGTCCACCGACCAGGAGCGGGACAAGAAGTTCTTCGTCGAAACGCTCGGCTTCACCGAGTGCATGGACATGAACATGGGCGACATGCGGTGGGTCACCGTCAGCCCTCCCGGCCAGCCCGACGTCCAGCTCACCCTGATGCGCCCCGACGGTCCGGGCCTCGACCCGGAGTCGCGGGAGGCCGTTCTGGCCCTGGTCAACAAGGGCGCGCTCGGCGCAGGCGTGTTCGCCACCGACGACTGCCGGGGCACGTACGCCGAGCTCAAGGCGAAGGGCGTCGAATTCGTCCAGGAACCGCAGGAGCGCCCGTACGGCATCGAAGCCCTCTTCCGCGACCCTTCCGGGAACTGGTACTCGCTCACCCAGCAGTGGGACGTGGAAGGGCTCGACATGAGCAAGCCCTGGAGCGGCTGCGTCGACGACGAGGAGGACGGTGCCGCCGCGCCCGGCGGCACCGAAGGGTCCGGCGGGGTCAGCTGAGCGGCAGCCGGTAGACCCCGCCGGGCAGCGGCTCGACCAGTCCGTCCGCGACGAGCCCGTCCAGTGCCCGGGCACGCTGAACGGAATCGCCCCACACCCGGTCGAGGGCTGCCTGCGGCACCGGACCGACCGCCTCGCGGAGCACGGCCAGCAGCTTTCCGCGGACCTGCCGGTCCGTGCCCGCGTAGGTCTGCGTGCGGCGCGAGGGCCCCACATGTTCCGGTGCGCCCGCGAGCTGCCAGGCACACTGCTGGACGATCGGGCACTGCCCGCATGCCGGGGTGCGCGCCGTGCACACCAGGGCACCCAGCTCCATCGTCGCCGCGGCCCAGCGTGCAGCCGTCGACTCGTCCTCGGGAAGCAGGGCGCGGGCCATCTTGCGCTCGGCCGCGGTGGTGGCGTTCGGCGGGTACTGCTTCCCGTTCACCGCGCGTGCGAAGACCCGGCGCACGTTGGTGTCGAGCACGGCGTGCCGCTGTCCGTAGGCGAACGAGGCGACGGCGGCGGCCGTGTACTCGCCGACGCCGGGCAGCGCGAGCAGCTGTGGGTGTTCCCGGGGTACGTCGCCGCCGTGCCGTTCCGCTATGGCGGCTGCCGCGCCGTGCAGGCGAAGGGCCCGGCGGGGATAGCCGAGCCGGCCCCAGGCGCGTACCGCCTCACCGGGCGGTTCGGCGGCGAGATCGGCGGGGCGCGGCCAGCGGCGCAGCCACTGTTCGTACACGGGCAGGACCCGGTTCACGGGTGTCTGCTGGAGCATGAACTCGCTGACCATCACTCCCCATGCGCCCGCTTCGGGGCGGCGCCAGGGAAGGTCGCGGGCGTGTGCGGTGAACCAGTCGACGACGGGGGAGTGGAGGGCGCGAGCGGTCTGTGCGACGGATTCGTCGGCGATGGCCGACCCGCGCTCAGGCTCGGGGGTGCGTGCAGTCTCGGTGGTCGCAGTCATGGCAGAACCGATCCTGACACGTGGGCACGCGCCCGAGAAACGCGACGCACAGGCGGGAACGGGTCGGTTGAGACTCTTCGCTCCGTGTGCGCTTCCGGCACGCGCCTGTTGAGGCCCGCGGGCGTCAAGTCGGGCGTTCCAGGGGCGAGATCGCAGATCCGGTGCGGGGCGCGCGGCGAGCGCCCCGTGGGAGCGTGCCTTCGGCCGGACGTGTCGGGGCGGGGCGGACGCGAGCGGCGGAGACTCCCGGAGTTCGCGGCAGGGCCTGTCGTACCGGCTGTCGGATCGGTCATCGACCCCATGTGCGCGGGGATTTCGGCAGCAGCTCTGTGTCCGTGCGGGCGTTCATCATAAAAGTTGCCTCATCGTGCACTGGGCAAGGTCTGTACGGCCCGGGTTGTCTCGTAAGGTTTGCGCGTGGGATCTCTGCGTAATCCGATCGGACCGCTCCCTTCCTCCATCTACTGGCGGCGAAGGGCAGTTGCTCTTGCCATCCTTGCGCTGCTGGTCCTACTGGTCGTCTGGGCACTGGGACTCGGCGGCCGTGGCTCCCACGACGAAGGCAAGGGCGACGGCGGCAAGGTACCGGCCAGCAGCATCACGCCGGGCCCGACCGATCCGGGCCCCACAGTCGGCGAACGCCCCGGCGGGCGCGACGAGTCGGACGAGGGCGGCACCTCCGACGGCGGATCAGGCGACGACGGCGGGGAGAACGGCGGGGACGGCGCCTCCGGCGGTGGGGGAGACGGCGGCTCCGGCTGGGAGCCCGGCCGCAGCGGCGCCGGCGGTACGGACGGCGGCGACAGCGCGGGCGGTGGTTCCACCGGCTCGGGCGGCGGCGCGGCGGTGCCCGCGGGATCCGAACTGCCCGGCTGCAAGGGCTCCGACGTCACGGTGTCCCTGCGAAGCGTGCACAAGGACTACGCCGAGGGGGAGAAGCCCCGCTTCGAACTGACCGTCAAGAACAAGCGCGGTACGGCCTGCAAGCTCGACCTGGGCCGCACGGCCACGGTGGTGACGATCAAGAACTCCGACGACAAGAAGATCTGGGCGTCGGACGACTGCGCACGGGAAGCGAAGCCGGCGCTCTTCCAGCTGCCCGGCAGCGGCAGCGCGACCCACACCTTCACCTGGTACCGCAAGGCCGGCTCGGCCGACTGCGGTACGCCGCCCGAGGGTTCGGCGAAGCCGGGGGAGTACGAGATCGAGGTCGACCTCGCGGGCGTCGAGAAGGTCGACGCATCCTTCGAACTGAAAGACTGACGGGCCGGCGAACGGGAGTCTGAAGAACCCGGGAGACCCGCGAGACCGGGGAGGCCGGGGAGGCCGCCTGAGGCCCGGGCTCAGTCCGGCCGGACCGGGCTCCGAGGTTCCGGCCCTCGGACGAAGTCGCCCCGCCCGCAGTGCGCACGACCACACGACCGTGCGCGACGCCCCCTCAGCTCGTCAGACGTACCGCTCCAGGATGCTGGACTCCGCCAGCCGGGAGAGCCCCTCGCGCACGGACCGGGCACGTGCCTCGCCCACACCGTCGACAGTCTGAAGATCGTCGACGCTGGCGGCGAGAAGCTTCTGCAGGCCGCCGAAGTGCTCGACCAGCCGCTCGATGACCGTGCCCGGCAGCCTCGGCACCTTCGCCAGCAGCCGGTAGCCGCGCGGCGAGACCGCGGAGTCCAGCGTCTCGGGGGCGCCGCTGTAACCCAACGCACGGGCCACGGTGGGCAGTTCGAGGAGTTCGCTGTGGCTGAGCCTGTCCAGCTCGTTGAGCGCTTCGCCGACCGTACGGGAGCGGCGTCCGCTCGGCTCCGGCACGTAGTCCCTCGCGACGAGATCACGCTCCGGTTCGACGCCGGCGATCAACTCGTCGAGCTGGAGCGAGAGGAGGCGTCCGTCCGTGCCCAGCTCCACGACGTACTCGGCGATCTCCGTGGCGATGCGGCGCACCATCTCCAGCCGCTGCGCGACTGCGGAGACGTCGCGCACCGTGACCAGGTCCTCGATCTCCAGGGCGGAGAGCGTGCCCGCGACCTCGTCGAGCCGTAGCTTGTACCGCTCCAGCGTGGCGAGAGCCTGGTTCGCGCGGGAGAGGATCGCTGCCGAGTCCTCCAGAACACGCCGCTGACCGTCGACGTAGAGCGCGATCAGCCGCATCGACTGGCTGACGGAGACCACGGGATATCCGGTCTGGATCGACACCCGCTGCGCGGTGCGGTGCCTGGTGCCCGTCTCCTCGGTGGGAATCGAGGCGTCGGGCACCAACTGCACGCCGGCGCGCACGATCTTGGTGACGTCGCGGTCGATGATCAGCGCGCCGTCCAGTTTGCACAGCTCGCGCAGGCGCGTGGCCGTGAAGTCGACGTCGAGGACGAATCCGCCGGTGCACAGCGGCTCGACGTTCTTGTCCATGCCGAGGAGGATCAGTCCGCCGGTGTTGCCCCGCAGGACCCGCTCAAGGCCGTCACGCAGGGCAGTACCAGGCGCGACCGCGCTCAGTGTGGCGCGCATCAGGCCCTCGGCACCGGATCCCCCACCGGTTTTGCCGGGAGCTGCTGCCCGGTCGTTGGCTGCCACGGCACTCCTTCGGTCGTGCGTACGTACGGGCGAGACCGGGGCAAAGTCTACCGGCGGCGCGCGCGGCGCCCTACTGCGCCGGTTCGGCGGCGCCGGACTCGATCTTGCCAGGTCTCGCGGGGCGGGCCGGCAGTACGGCCAGGGCCTCCCCTATGTCGGCGACCTCCCGGACGCGCATTCCCGGCGGAATCCTCCCGGGATCGGCCGGCACGAGGGCATGCGTGAAACCGAGGCGGGCCGCCTCGGCGAGTCTGCGCTGCACCCCGGTGACCCGGCGCACCTCACCGGCGAGACCCACCTCGCCGACGGCCACCAGGTTCTTCGGGAGCGGGGTGTCGCTGGCGGCGCTGGCCAGCGCCAGGGCGACAGCCAGGTCGGCAGCCGGCTCGGACAGCTTCACACCGCCCACCGTCGCGCTGTAGATGTCCCGCTTGCCCAGGGCGCTGATACGTCCGCGCTGCTCCAGAACGGCCAGCATCATCGAGACCCGGGAGGTCTCCAGACCGGACGTGGTGCGCCGCGGGGAGGGGATCTGGCTGTCGACGGTCAGCGCCTGCACCTCCGCCACCAGCGGCCGGCGGCCCTCCAGCGTCACCGTGAGGCAGGTGCCCGGGACGGGTTCCGCACGGCGGGTGAGGAAGAGGCCGGAGGGGTCGGCGAGCCCGGTGATGCCCTCGTCGTGCAGTTCGAAGCAGCCGACCTCGTCCGTCGCGCCGTACCGGTTCTTCACGCCGCGTACGAGTCGCAGACGCGCGTGCCGGTCCCCCTCGAAGTGCAGGACCACGTCGACGAGGTGCTCCAGCAGCCGGGGCCCGGCGATGGAACCGTCCTTGGTGACGTGTCCGACGAGGAGCGTGGACATGCCCCGCTCCTTCGAGGCGCGGATGAGGGCACCGGCCACCTCCCGCACCTGCGAGACGCCGCCCGGCGCGCCGTCCAGTTCGGGCGAGGCGACGGTCTGGACGGAGTCCATGATCAGCAGGCTGGGCTTCACCTCGTCCAGATGTCCGAGGACGGCGGACAGGTCCGTCTCCGCGGCGAGGAAGAGGTGCTCGCCGATGGCGCCGATGCGGTCCGCCCGCAGCCGCACCTGCCCGGCGGACTCCTCCCCGGTGACGTACAGGGTGCGGTGTTCCGCGTCGGACGCCTTCGCCGCCACGTCCAGCAGCAGCGTCGACTTGCCCACACCGGGCTCACCCGCGACGAGGACCACCGCGCCGGGCACGAGGCCGCCGCCGAGCACGCGGTCCAGCTCGTCGACGCCCGTGCTGCGCGCAGTGGCCTGCGTGCCGTCGACCTGACCGATGGGGAGCGCGGGAGCCGACACGCGGCCGGGCGCGGTCGTCCGTACGGCAGGGGCGCCGCCGACCTCCTCGACCGTCCCCCACGCATGACACTCGGGGCAGCGGCCGAGCCACTTGGCTGTCTGCCAGCCGCACTCGGCACAGCGGTACGCGGGTCGGTCCTTGCCGGAGGATTTGCGGGCAGCCATGCACGCCACCGTAGTCGGCACCTCCGACAGCGCGGAGCCGGCGGCGAGAACACCCAGGAGTGGTGCCATAGGCGGGACTTGACGTGCGCCGCGTCCCCTTTCGAGGGAGATAGTCACCCGTAAGGATTAAACGTGGGCGACTGGGTCCTCACGGGGCACGTCGCCCGCCTACCGTCACCGGATGAGCAGCAGGCGCGACCACTCCACGCACGCCACCGGTGCCCACCGTGCGCACTGGAGGCGGCGGCCGAAGCAGCACCAGAGCTCCGGCCAGCCAAGGGTCTTCAGCAGAACCGGAGCCTCGGCGAAGGCCGCGACGACGGGCACCGAAGGCGTCAACCCCGCGAACGGCACGCCGTCGGCGGCAGGTTCGACATCCGGGCCGGGCGGCCCCGTCCCGACACCCGTGCCCGCCGCGGCAGTCGGCGCCGCGGCGGGCGCCGGTGCGGCGTTCCCCCGCGGACGCACAGGGGCGGGCACACCCCCGACCGGCGACCCCGGCGCGGCAACCGGCACACCCGGCCCGGCGGCGACTGCCGCAACCGGCGCACCCGGCCCGGCGACCGCGGTCGAGGAGCGCGGCATGGCGCGCTACGAGCCGTACCTGGACGGCCTGTTCACGTACTGCCTGTCGGTCATGTGCGAACACGACGCCGCGACGAGCGCCCTCGGTGAGGCGCTCGTCCTCGCCGAGCGCCAGCACGAGAAGGACCGCGGCCCCTCCCGGCCCGCCCTGCACCGCCCGTGGCTGTACGCACTGGCGCGCTGGGTCTGCCTCCGCCGGCTCGCGGAGCAGAGCGGCAGCGAGTCCGGCGGCGGCCGGAGCGGTCGTGGCCCGGGCGTCCCCGCCACCGCGCCCCACCTCTCCGAGGCCGCCCGTACCCAGCGCCGTCGTGAACTGGCCGCGCTCGCATGGCCGGAGGCCGCCGGGACGACGCCCGAGCAGCGTGAGGCGCTGGAACTCGCCGTACGGCACGGGCTCCCCGCTCCGGAGGTCGCGGCCGTGCTCTCCCAGACGACGGAGGCCACGAGTGCGCTGCTCTCGCAAGCGGCCTGCGAGGTGGAGCGCACGCGCGCGGCCCTGGCCGTCGTGAAGTCGGGCGGCTGCGCCGCCGTCGCGGGTCTCGCCGGAGAGGACCAGCTGCTGCTCGGCCCGGCCTTCCGGCGCGAACTCGTCCGGCACGTCGACGAATGCACGCACTGCCGCCGGGCCGCCGAGCGCGCGATGGCCGGTGTGCCGTGGCCCGGCACGGCGCCCGCGGGCACGGCGGTGCTCGCGGTGCTCGAAGCGCCGAGGCCGGCCGTCGAGGCGGCCGTGCTCGCGGTACGCCGGGCGCGCGCCCGTCACACGCCTCGCTTCGACAAGACCGGCTTCCCCGTGGAGGTCAAGGACCGTGGCGCGCGCCGTGACCGGCTGCGCAGCCGGGCCGTGACGACCACCGTCGTCGCCACTGTCGTCGCCGCACCCGTGCTCGCCCTGTGGGCGGCCTACCGCGGTGCGCCCCTGACCGGCGAGTCGGACGGGTCGGGCATCTCCGCCTCCGAGAGCGACGAGGACTCCTCGCTCAGGGCCCAGCCCTATGAGAACGCCGCTCAGGACCGCTCCGCTCACGACGGACACAGACGCAGCCACGGCTCCGATGCCGACTCCCGGAAGGACAAGGGGCGTTCGGGCGACAAGAAGGACAGGAGCGGCAAGGACGGCGCGGGCGGCGAGAGAGCGGGCAGGCTCCACGTCGACGCCCGGTCCGTGGGCGGAGCGACGCTCATCAGGCTGACGGCGAGCGGCAGTTCACCGGTGCGCTGGTCGATGTCCGGTGGTGCCGCCTGGCTCGCGTTCAGCAGTACGAGCGGGGTGCTGCGTCCCGGGGAGTCCGCGACAGTACGGGTCTCGGTCGTACGCAGCCGTGAACCCTCCGGGGCCTGGGCAGCGCACATCCGGGTGGCGCCGTCGGGTGCGGTCGTCACGATCCAGGGCCGCGGCTCGGGCTCGGCGCCGCCGAGCGACCCGCCTTCGCAGGAGCCGACGACTCCGCCGCCTTCCGAGCCGCCGCCTTCGGAGGAGCCGACGACGCCGCCCCCCTCGGAACCACCGCCCTCGGAGCCGAGTACGCAGCCGGGGTGAACCGGCGGCCCCGGCCGGTCAGTTCGGGGGAGCGGGATCGGCGGGATGCGGGGCGAGCAGGGGCAGAGCAGGGAAACCCGAAGGGGTGGCGGCCGCGGCAGCCGTGGCGAGCCGCTGCGCGCACAGCTCGGCGAGCCGCTCGTAACCGGACTCGCCCATCAACTCGGTCAACTCGGGCCTGTACGACTCGTACACCGGCTTGCCCGCTCCGTGAGCCGAGGGGGCGGAGGTGCACCACCAGTGCAGGTCGTGACCGCCGGAGCCCCAGCCCCGCCTGTCGTACTCGCCGATGGAGACGACCAGTACCTGCTCACCGTCCGGCCTTTCCACCCACTCGAACGTGCGGCGGATGGGCAGCTGCCAGCACACGTCGGGCTTGGTCTCCAGCGGCTCCTTGCCTTCGCGCAGGGCGAGCATGTGCAGGGCGCAGCCCTGACCGCCGGCGAATCCGGGACGGTTGTGGAAGATGCAGGCACCGTCGATACGGCGCGTCTGCCGCTCGGGACCGTCGTCCGCGTCGCCGTCGCCGTCGCCATTGCCGTAGTCGTCCTCGTCCTCCAGCTCCCCCTCGTACTCGGTGACTTCGCCTTCCGCGTCGTCCTCTTCGTCGTCCTCGGCGTCCGCCGCCTCCTGCACCCACCCCGTGGCCATGCCCACGTCGTGGTACTGCCAGGTCTCCGGGGTGAGCCGGGCCACGTGCGAAGCGACGCGCCTCTCGTCGTCCTCGTCGGAGAAGTGGGCGCCGAGCGTGCAGCAGCCGTCCGTCGCCCGGCCGGGCCGGATGCCCTGACAGCCCTGCCCGAAGACGCAGTTCCAGCGCGAGGTGAGCCAGGTCAGGTCGCAGCGGAAGACCTGGTCGGCGTCGGCGGGGTCGGGGAACTCGACCCAGGCACGCGGGAAGTCGAGAGCGGTCTCCTCCGTGCGGGGGTGGGCGGGGTCGGGGCCCGCGCCCGGCGCCGGGGTCACCTCCGGGGTGGAGTATGCCGCTGCCTGTGCGGCTGGTGATGCCGGTGGCGGAGTCTGTGCCCCACGTCCCAGCTGTGCCGCCTCGTCCTGCTTCTGGCGCTTCGCCGCTTTCGTCTTTCCCACGTGCCCCAGCGTAACCGCGCCTTCGCCGGATACGGCTAGCGTGCACTCCATGAGACTCGGTGTCCTCGACGTGGGCTCGAACACGGTCCACCTCCTCGTCGTCGACGCGCACTCCGGCGCGCGTCCGCTGCCCGCCTATTCGCACAAGGCAGAGCTCCGGCTGGCCGAACTCCTCGACGCGGACGGCGCGATCAGCCCCGACGGTGTCGACCGCCTCGCCGCCACCGTCTCCGAGGCCCTCCAGGTCTCCGAGGACCAAGGAGTGGAGGACCTGCTGCCGTTCGTCACGTCCGCGGTCCGTGAGGCGGCCAACGCCGAACACGTGCTCACACGCGTCGCGGAGGAGACCGGCGTCAAGCTCGACGTCCTCTCCGGCGAGGACGAGGCACGGCTGACCTTCCTCGCCGCCCGCCGCTGGTTCGGCTGGTCCATGGGCCAGTTGCTGCTCCTCGACATCGGCGGCGGTTCGCTGGAGATGGCGTACGGGCAGGACGAGGAGCCCGACGCGGCCGTCTCCCTCCCGCTGGGCGCGGGCCGTCTGACCAACGCATGGCTTCCCGGTGATCCGCCCGACGCGGAGGACGTGCGGGCGCTGCGACGCCACGTACGGGCCGAAATCGCCCGCGTCGCCGGTGAGTTCAACCGGTTCAACCCCCCGGACCACGTGGTGGCGACGTCGAAGACGTTCAAGCAGCTGGCCCGCATCGGCGGTGCGGCGCGCTCCACCGAAGGCCCGTACGTGAAGCGGCAGTTGAGCCGCAGCTCGCTGGAGGAGTGGGTGCCGCGGCTGGCCGCGATGCCCGCCGCGGAGCGTGCGGAGCTGCCCGGCGTCTCCGAGGGCCGGGCCCGTCAACTCCTCGCCGGCGCCCTCGTCGCGGAGGGCGCCCTGGACCTCTTCCGCGTGCAGGAGGTGGACATCTGCCCGTGGGCACTGCGCGAGGGTGTGATCCTCCGTCGGCTCGACCACCTGCGGCGCGCGTGAGATCGCTCACTGGCGCGGGCGCGCCGCGGGACGCCCCCGGACCCCGGAAGGCGGCTCCGGCAGGCACGTGACCAGCAGCGTGACCAGGGTGTGGGCCGTGGAGGTGTGCCCGCCGAACGCCCGGCTGATCACTCGGCGGGAGCCTTAGGCTGTCTGCTGTGGCTCAACCTGCGGTGCGCGTACCCGATGCGAAGGTCGCCCTGTCCACGGCCTCCGTCTATCCGGAGTCCACGGCGACGGCCTTCGAGATCGCTGCGCGCCTCGGCTACGACGGCGTCGAGGTCATGGTGTGGACCGATCCGGTCAGCCAGGACATCGAAGCCCTGCGACGGCTCTCGGACTTCCACGAGGTGCCCGTGCTCGCGGTGCACGCGCCCTGTCTGCTGATCACGCAGCGGGTCTGGTCGACGGACCCCTGGACGAAGCTCCAGCGAGCGCGGCACGCGGCGGAGAGGCTCGGGGCGTCGACGGTCGTCGTCCACCCGCCCTTCCGCTGGCAGCGCAACTACGCGCGGGAGTTCGTCGAGGGCGTCTGGCGCATGGCCGGTGAGACGGACGTCCGCTTCGCCGTCGAGAACATGTTCCCGTGGCGGTACCGCGACCGCGAGATGCTGGCGTACGCCCCCGACTGGGACCCCACCCAGGACGACTACCGCCACTTCACGATCGACCTCTCGCACACGGCGACCTCGCGCACCGACACGCTCGCCATGGTGGACCGTATGGGCGACCGGCTCGGGCACGTGCACATCGCGGACGGCAACGGCTCCAACAAGGACGAGCACCTCGTCCCCGGCCGTGGCACGCAGCCGTGCGCCGAGCTCCTGGAGCGACTGGGGGCGAACGGCTTCGACGGTCACGTCGTCGTCGAGGTCAACACCCGCCGTGCCATGTCGGCGGCCGAACGCGAGACCGACCTCGCCGAGGCGCTGGCTTACACCCGCCTCCATCTCGCCGCGGCTGCCGTGGGCGGCACCGGCACGCCTCCGCAGAGGCACCGGTGAGCGCCGCCGGGCCGGGCCGCAGACGCGGCCGCCCGGCTTCGGCCGAGAAGGTCGCGGGCGAACCGGACACCCGCGACCGGATTCTCAGCTCCGCGCGCGCCGAGTTCGCGGAGAGCGGTTACGACAAGGCGTCGGTCCGGGCCATCGCGCGGGGCGCCGGGGTGGACCCGGCCCTCGTCCACCACTACTTCGGCACCAAGGAGCAGGTCTTCGTCGCTGCGGTCGAGGGCGCCTTCGCCCCGGCCATGGGCATCCCCGATCTGCTGCTGTCCGGCGGCCGTGAGCAGTGGGGCGAGCAGCTCGTGGGCTACGTCCTGGGCATCTGGGAGAACACGGTCACCCGGGACCCGCTGCTGGCGATCATGCGTTCAGCCGTCAACAACGAGACGGCGGCAGCGATCTTCCGCGGTCTCATCGGGCGTAACCTGCTGCGCCGCGTGGCCGGAGGTCTGGGCATGCCGGACGCGGAGCTGCGCGTGGAGCTGGCAGTGGCGCAGCTCGTGGGGACGGCGCTGCTGCGCTACGTCATCAAGGTGGAGCCCGTCGCGTCAGTGCCGGCCGAAGAGCTGGTGGTACGACTGGCCCCGGTGGTGCAGCGGCATCTGACCGGCTGACTCGTCCCCGGAGGCACGGACGGCCCGCGACCCGGAGGCTCCGGACGCCGTGCGCACGAGCTGGAGAGCCACGAGAGCCCACCTCCCCACCGTGCCCACGGACCGGTCGTCCGGTCTCAAGATGTGGTCCGAAGGTCCAGATCCCGGTCGCCGGGGCGTACTCTCGGGAACCTGCTGAATCTGTGAGCTGCCCCCGCCGCTCCACACCACGGCGCGCGCCACTGTGTACGACGAAGCGTCCGCTGTGCGACCGAGCCCGGCAGCGAGCACCGGACGGACACCCGTGTGTCGCCGCAAGAGGCGCACGCACCGTACAAGTGGAGTGCCACCATGCCCGAGCTGAGGTCCCGCACCGTCACCCACGGCCGCAACATGGCGGGCGCCCGTGCCCTCATGCAGGCATCGGGCGTAGCGCGTGAGGACTTCGGCAAGCCGGTCATCGCGGTGGCCAACAGCTTCACCGAGTTCGTGCCCGGCCACACGCACCTGCAGCCCGTGGGGCGGATCGTCAGCGATGCCGTCAAGGCGGCGGGCGGTATCCCGCGTGAGTTCAACACCATCGCGGTCGACGACGGCATCGCCATGGGCCACGGCGGCATGCTCTACTCCCTGCCGTCCCGCGACCTGATCGCCGACTCCGTCGAGTACATGACGGAGGCGCACTGCGCGGACGCCCTGATCTGCATCTCCAACTGCGACAAGATCACGCCGGGAATGCTGATGGCCGCAATGCGGCTCGACATCCCCACCGTCTTCGTCTCCGGCGGCCCCATGGAGTCGGGCACGGCGACGCTCGTCAACGGCACCGTCCGCAAGCTCGACCTGATCAGCGCCATCGCCGAGTCCGCCAACGACAGCGTCTCGGACGAGGACATGCGCCGCATCGAGGACAGCGCCTGCCCCACATGCGGGTCCTGCTCCGGCATGTTCACCGCGAACTCCATGAACTGCCTCACCGAAGCCATGGGTCTCGCACTGCCGGGCAACGGCTCGGTGCTGGCGACGCACACTGCCCGCAAGGCGCTGTACGAGGACGCCGGCCGTACGGTCGTCGAACTGGCCACGCGCTACTACGACCAGGACGACGACACCGTCCTGCCGCGCAACATCGGCGGACGTGCCGCCTTCGAGAACGCCATGGCGCTCGACATCGCCATGGGCGGCTCGACCAACACCATCCTTCACCTGCTGGCAGCCGCCCAGGAGGCGGAGCTGGACTTCACCATGGCGGACATCGACGCGCTCTCCCGCTCGCTGCCCTGCCTGACCAAGGTCGCGCCCAACGGCACGTACTACATGGAGGACGTGCACCGTGCGGGCGGCATCCCGGCCATCCTGGGTGAGCTCTACCGAGCGGGACTGCTCAACGAGGACGTGCACAGCGTCCACTCCCCGTCCCTGGCGGACTGGCTGAAGAGCTGGGACATCCGCGGCGGCTCGCCCTCCGCGACGGCGACGGAGCTGTTCCACGCGGCGCCCGGGTGCGTCCGGTCGGCATCGGCCTTCTCGCAGTCGGAACGCTGGGACTCCCTCGACACCGATGCCGCGGGCGGCTGCATCCGCGACATCGAGCACGCCTACTCCACGGAGGGCGGCCTGGCCGTCCTCCACGGCAACCTCGCCGAGAACGGCTGCGTCGTGAAGACGGCAGGCGTCGACGAGTCCATCCTGACCTTCTCCGGCCCGGCGGTGGTCGTCGAGTCGCAGGAGCAGGCCGTCGACGCCATCCTCAAGAAGCAGGTCAAGGAGGGCGACGTCGTCGTCATCCGCTACGAGGGCCCCAAGGGCGGCCCCGGCATGCAGGAGATGCTCTATCCGACGTCCTTCCTCAAGGGCCGCGGCCTCGGCAAGGCGTGTGCGCTGATCACCGACGGGCGCTTCTCGGGTGGCACCTCGGGTCTCTCCATCGGCCACGTCTCCCCGGAGGCGGCGGGCGGCGGCACGATCGCGCTCGTGGAGACCGGCGACGAGATCGTCATCGACATCCCCGGCCGCACCATCGAGCTGAAGGTCGACGACGAGGTGCTGGCCGCACGCCGGGCCGCGCTGAACGGCGAATACGCTCCGCGCGGCCGCGAGCGCAAGGTCTCCACGGCGCTCCGGGCGTACGCGGCCATGGCCACCAGCGCGGACAAGGGCGCCGTACGGGACCTGAGCCAGCTGGGCGGTCAGCAGTAGGGCCGCATGCGCCCGCCGGGAGCAGACGCGACCGGGACCGGCACGGGGCCCGACGCCCCTGAGTCGGCCGACCCCTGAGGGCTACCCCGAACCGCCGGCGGCACGTCCTCGGGGAGAACCCTGAACAAGCCCGCAGTTCCGCTGCTCCGCCTTTCCCGCCGCCTCGCCGGCTGCGCATCATCGGTGCGAACCTCCCGGGTGCGGACGCGGGAGACCGGAGAGAGGGCAGCGCAGTGAGCCAGCAACTGATCGTCCTCGCCGCCGATCCCGCCGGTGTGTGGGCGGCGGCCATCGGGACCGGCGGGGTCTTCGTTCTGCTGATCGTGCTGGTCTGGCAGATCGCGGCCACCTGGCGCGCCCGGATGCTCGCCGCGCGCGAGGAGCAGTACAAGCAACTGACGCAGAAGTACGCACAACTGCTCGAGGACAACGTCGAGTTGCACCGCCGGAACATCGATGAGCTTGCGGCGGCCCGGCGCGCCATCAGCGCGATCGAACAGCAGGGCGCGACGGATCAGAAGGCGCTGCACGAAGCCGACTAGCGCTGTGGCCTGCTGTGGCCGGGAAGTTTGCCGGGAAGCTGCCGGGCGTGGCGAGCCGGTGAACCTTCCCGGTCGCAGCACTGTCCCCCGGCCGCGAATGGTGAACCGCGCGACGGGCGTCCTCTGCGGGCGCGGGGCGGGGTGTCCCGCTGCGCGCCCGCAACCGGACCGTCACCCCGGCGCGCGCCCTGCGCCCGCTGACCGCTCGGGCGGTCGCTCCGCCGGTGACGAAGACGCCGCGGCAGCACGCGAGTTGTGCTCCTCCTCCCACGCGGACAGTGCCATCCCGCAGGCATGGTCGACGTGCCGGAGCCCCGCCAGGCTCAGCTCGACGCGACGGTCCGCGGGCAGCGCCTCCAACTGGTCCAGCAACCTGGGCAGCCGCAGGAAGGTGGCGTTGCCCAGCACCCGGACGCGCAGCGGCCGCCCCTGACCCGCGTCCTCCGTCTCGATCTGGACGTGGGAGATCTCCCAAGCGGACTTCACCACCGCGAGCAGCAGTCCGATCAGCACTCCCTCGAACATGTTCACCGTGAAGATCGCAGTCGCCGTGACCCCCAGCACCACAGCCTCGGCCCGGTGCTTCCGCCACAGAGGCCCGAGGTCGCGCAGCGGCATCAGCTTCCAGCCCGCGTGCATCAGCACCCCGGCCAGTGCCGCGACCGGAATCACGCCGAGCGCCGCCGGCAGTGCCGCCACGAACAGCAGCAGCCACACCCCGTGCAGTACACGGGAGAGCTTGGTGCGCGCTCCTGCCGCGACATTGGCCGAACTGCGAACGATGACCGCCGTCATGGGCAGTGCCCCCAGAGCACCGCAGACGGCGTTGCCCGCGCCCTGTGCCATGAGTTCCTTGTCGTACTGCGTACGCGGGCCGCCGTGCAGCCTGTCCACAGCGGCGGCGCTGAACAGCGACTCCGCAGAAGCCACGAGTGCGAAGGCCACCACCGTCGCGGGCACGCCGAAAGACGCGAGCGCGGCGAAGTCCTGTGCCTGCGGCGGCTGTACGGCGTCCAGCAGGCCCTGCACCCGTACACGCGCGATGGGCAGGTCGAACAGCGCGGTCACCGTAGTGGCCAGTGCGACGGCGGTCAGCGGTGCGGGCAGCACCTTCGCGACCGTCTTCCACTTGGGCCAGAGCACCAGCACCGCGATCGTCCCGACACCTACGGCCGCCGCCGTCACAGCCGTACCGGAGCCGAGTGCGTGACCGACGAGACCCGGCAGCCCCGCCAGCTTCCCGAGGCCCGAGCCCGGCGCTTCCGCGCCGGCAAGCGTGTAGACCTGGCCGGCGATGAGAACCAGTCCGATCCCCGCCAGCATGCCCTGCACCACTGCGACGGAGATCGCCCGGAACCACCGGCCGAGCCGCAGGGCACCCATGGCCAGCTGAAGCACCCCGGCGAGCAGCACCAGCACGCCGAGCACGCCGAGGCCGTACGCCTGCACCGCCTCGTAGACGAGTACGGTCAGCCCTGCCGCAGGCCCGCTGACCTGCAGGCTGCTGCCGGGCAGGAAGCCGGTGACGAGACCGCCGACGATCCCGGTGATCAGGCCCAGTTCCGCCGGTACCCCCGACGCGACGGCGACGCCCACGCAGAGCGGCAGTGCGACGAGGAAGACCACGAGGGACGCGGTGATGTCGGCCCGCAGACTGTCGCGGGTTCTGAGTTCCGAATGCATGTACGCCTCCAGCCCGCCTCGTCGCGCGTCATCCGTGCGGGGCGGGTTCGTTTCGCTGCATGAGGGTGCAGGGCGCTCCCCGGCGCCCTGCATGTGTGGGGGTTCTGCCTGTGGGCTCACGCCTGTCGGCGCGGCGGGCAGATCAGCAGCGCAACGTCTGATGCAGGAGTGGCAGGGCCGCGGATCTCGCTACCCGTGTCGTCTCACGCATAGTGACCGAGTCCATCGCCGCGTGCGCCTGCTCCGTACGAAAATCGCAACCGCACATTTGTCCCGGCGGTACGGGCGAGGCCGGAACGTGCCCCGTGTGACGCGCTGTGTGCCGGGGCCGGCAGTCGTCCTCCCCGGTGCCGGAGTGCGGTGACGCGGACTGCGACGGCTGTGCGACTGCTGTGACGGTTCGAGGGACTTCCCGTGCGACCTGGGCATATGCGCTCTCGACGGTGAGGAGCGTGGCGAACAGCAGGGCGACGGCGGCGAAGAGTGTCCGTCCGGCGTGCCTGCTCGGCCGCATCGAAGCTCCTTCGGCGAGCTCGTTGTACAGGAGGCTTCATTGTGTCCAGTCCGATGCATGGATTTGCAAGTCGGCACATGCACCCTGAGTGAAAAGTGCTGCATCGGGGCCGTAATCAAGCCATGCGTGGTCGCGGCCTGCTCGCCTCGCTGCGCGCAGTCGACCCGTCTTTCGCTTGACGGTTCTCGATCCGCGGTCCCACAATTCATCGCATGATGAATAACTCTCCGGCCGGGCGCACCACGGCAACCGGCTCCTCCCCGCCCCCCGCAGCGCAGGCCCCCGCAGTCCGGGCCGCGGGGCTGAGCGTCGTACGCGGCAGCCGCACAGTCATCGACGACCTCTCCTTCGACGTCGCCCCGGCGACCGTCACCGGCCTGCTCGGCCCCTCCGGCTGCGGCAAGTCGACGCTCATGCGCGCGATCGTCGGCACCCAGGCCAAGGTCGACGGCACCCTCGAGGTGCTCGGCCGCCCCGCGGGCTCCAAGTCCCTGCGCGCCCGAGTCGGCTACGTCACCCAGAACCCCTCGGTGTACGGCGATCTGACCGCCCGGCAGAACCTCGACTACTACGCGGCCGTACTCGGCATCCCCCGCCGAGAGCGCGCCGGCCAGGTCACCCGCGCACTGGGCGACGTCGACCTCCTCTCGCACGCCGAGTCCCTCACGGGGAACCTCTCCGGCGGCCAGCACTCCCGCGTCTCGCTCGCGGTCGCGCTTCTCGGATCACCCGAGCTGCTCGTCCTCGACGAACCCACCGTCGGCCTCGACCCCGTCCTCCGCCGCGACCTGTGGAACCTCTTCCACCGCCTCGCCGCGGAGCGAGGCACCACCCTCCTGATCTCGTCCCACGTCATGGACGAGGCCGACCGCTGCCAGAACCTCCTGCTCATGCGCGCAGGACGCCTCCTGGCCGCCGATTCCCCCGACGCCCTCCGCGCCCGTACGCACACCGGTTCCATCGAGGACGCCTTCCTGCACCTCGTGGACGCGGCCCGCGAGGCCGAACGCGCCACTCCCTGACCGGCAGCCCTCACCGACGGGCGACGACGACTCGCCTTCCCTCACTCCCTCTCCGCCCGGAGCACAGCCATGAAGCTCTCCCGCACCCTCGCCACAGCCCGCCGCGTACTCCGCCAGCTCAGCCACGACCCCCGCACGGTCGCGCTGCTGCTCCTGGTCCCCGTACTGCTCCTCGTACTCCTCTACTTCGTCTTCGACGCCGACCGCCGCGCGTTCGACGGCATCGGCGCCTCCCTCCTCGGCATCTTCCCGCTGGTGACGATGTTCCTGGTCACCTCCATCGCGACCCTCCGCGAACGCACGTCCGGCACGCTGGAGCGCCTGCTGTCCATGCCGCTCGGCAAGGGCGACCTGATCGCCGGCTACGCGCTCGCCTTCGGCGTCCTCGCCGTCGTCCAGGCCTCGATCGCCACCGGGGTCGCCGTCTGGCTGCTGGACCTCAACTTCGCGGGCTCGCCCTGGCTGCTGCTCCTCATCGCCCTGCTCGACGCCATCCTCGGCACCGCGCTCGGGCTCTTCGTGAGCGCTTTCGCGGCGTCGGAGTTCCAGGTGGTCCAGTTCATGCCGGCGGTGATCTTCCCGCAGATCCTGCTGTGCGGCCTCTTCGCACCCCGGGAGACCATGCAGCCCGTCCTGGAGTACGTGTCCGACGTCCTGCCCATGTCCTACGCCGTAGAAGGCATGAACGAGGTCCTCCAGCACACGGATCCCACCGGGGACTTCGTACGGGACGCCGTCGTCGTCGCGGGATCCGCCCTCCTCGTCCTCTGCGTCGGAGCTGCCACTCTGCGGCGTCGCACCGCGTGACCCGTGACGCGGCGGGGGCCGCTCATCCACCAGCCGGCCGCCCCGGCTGGTGGATGAGCG
This sequence comes from Streptomyces ovatisporus, assembly GCF_042653885.1. Taxonomy (NCBI): domain Bacteria; kingdom Bacillati; phylum Actinomycetota; class Actinomycetes; order Kitasatosporales; family Streptomycetaceae; genus Streptomyces; species Streptomyces ovatisporus. The sequence continues at coordinate 1,107 of NZ_JBHSFH010000007.1, read as the reverse complement.
GCCCCCGCTCCGGTGCGAGGATGACCAGGAGCACGCGTACGTACTGGACGAGGTGAACCGCTCCATGACCCAGAAAGTCGCCGTCCTCGGCACCGGAAAGATCGGTGAGGCACTGCTCTCCGGCATGCTCCGGGGCGGCTGGTCACCGTCCCGCCTCCTGGTCACCGCCCGCCGTCCCGAACGCGCACAGGAACTGCGCGACCGCTACGGCGTGGAGGCCGTCAGCAACACCGAGGCCGCCAAGAGCGCGGACACCCTCATCCTGACGGTCAAGCCGCAGGACATGCGCCCCCTGCTCGACGAGCTGGCTCCGCACACCCCTGCCGAGCGTCTGATCATCAGTGGCGCGGCCGGCATCCCCACCTCCCTCTTCGAGGAGCGTTTCCAGCCCGGTACGCCCGTCGTCCGCGTCATGACGAACACCCCCGCCCTGGTGGACGAGGCCATGTCGGTCGTCTCCGCCGGCACGCATGCCACGGAGGCCCATCTGGCCCTCGCCGAGGAGATCTTCAACGGTGTCGGCAAGACCCTCCGCGTACCCGAGAGCCAGCAGGACGCCGCCACCGCGCTCTCCGGTTCCGGGCCCGCGTACTTCTACTTCCTGGTCGAGGCGATGACGGACGCCGGCATCCTGCTGGGGCTGCCGCGGGACAAGGCGCACGACCTGATCGTCCAGGCGGCGGTCGGAGCCGCCACGATGCTGCGCGACAGCGGCGACCACCCCGTCACACTGCGCGAGAACGTCACCTCTCCCGCGGGCACGACCATCAACGCCATCCGCGAATTGGAGAACCACCGCGTGAGGGCCGCCGTCCTGGACGCCCTGGAAGCCGCACGGGACCGGAGCCGGGAACTGGCGTCCGGGAAGGGCTGAGAGCCGCCCGGCTGCGGCCCCGGACTCCGTTTTGGGGTCGCTCAAGGCGTGGTGTAAGCTCGAACAGTTGCCGCGAAGCCGTTGTGTTTGTGGTGACGCTCTTGCCGTTCGTCGGCAGTCTCTGGGTTTGTTGTTTCCCCGGTTTCGCGGGGCTGGTTTTGTTGTGCCTGTATGGGTTGCGGAATCGGTTCGGTGAGTTTCGGGGCGGCTCGATTTTGAGTCGCCGGGGGTTA
>NZ_JBHSFH010000006.1:0-590227 GCF_042653885.1 Streptomyces ovatisporus | reverse complement strand
AGCTTCGGTCCAGGACGAGTCACACCCAACCAACGCCAAAACTCCGACTCAGGTCACTAGGCCGGGGCGGTCGCAGGAATCCGAGGCCGCCGGGCCAGGGACCGCAGTCCCTCCTGAAGAGCCGCCCGCGATGCCGCCGTCCTGACATGGCACCACCCCTCAGCCCCCTCGCACCAGCAGGTTTCCGTACCTGCTCGCTGCGCGGTCCACCCGGTCCCGGTCGGCCCGGCGCGCCTGGAACGAGCCGGTCCGAGGCCGTGCTCCGGGCGCGACCGTCATCGCGGGAGCGAGGAGTACGGTCGGAAGAAGGACTGTGAGATCCATCCACCACCCGGTGGAGGCAGTGATGACGGACAACCCCGAGCAGCGGCTCCGGGTGGAGCACTTCGAGTTCGGTACCTCGGATCCGGCGACGGCGGAATGCGTGACGAAGGAGATGTACGGCGAGTGCCGGCAGAGTCCCGGCTCCGCGGAGGGCTTCACCTTCAGCTTCCGCCGTACGAACGCGGGCGGCATGAGTCTCGACCACCTCGTCCACACGATGGACACGAGGGCCGACTTCACCGTCCACGGAAAGCTGATGTTCGTCTTCGTCACCGGTGGGATCTTCAGTATCGCCTCGGACGGCCAGGAGACCCGGCTGAGGATCGGTGACACGGCGCTCTACCCGGCCGAAGTGCCCATCCGGCTCGGCTGGGACCGCCTCCGCGCGGAGATCCTCTGCGTGCCCGAGGAGGCCGTGGACAGGGCGGTCGCCGAGCACGACGGCGACAGCGAGGTGCGCTTCCTCGGTACGAGGCCGGTCTCCCCGGAGATGGACAGGTTCTGGCGGTCCACGGTCGGGTTCGTCAGCCACCAGCTGGAGACGCCCGACAGCCCCCTCTGCTCACCGCTGGTCCGGGCACAGACGCTCAGCCTGCTCGGCGCCGCAGCCGTCAGGGCGTTCCCGAACACGACGATGACCGCCGACTACCGGCCCGGTCCCGGCCAGGCCTCCTCGGCAGCCGTCCGTCAAGCTGTCGACTTCATCGACGCGCACGCCGACCAGCCGATCACGCCGGACGACATCGCGGCAGCGGCAGCCACGACGCTCGAGGCGCTCGAGGCCGCCTTCACCCGGCATCACGGCACCTCCCCGCTCGGCTACCTGCGTCGGGTCCGTCTGGAACGCGCTCACCGGGACCTCCAGTCGACCGACCCCACGACCGGGGCGACGGTCCCCCACATCGCGACCCGCTGGGGTTTTCCCCAGTCCGGTGCCTTCGCTGCCCGCTACCACGACGTGTACGGGCGGCCACCCGGCCACACCCTGCACACCTGATCGCCCCGGTGCGAGAGCTCATGGACACCACCACCGCGGCCGGGGCCGTCCCCGGGACGCAAGCACAGCAGCAGCGCGTGTTCGAGACCTCCCATCTCGACGTCGCCCGCGAATTCCTGATCGCGGCCTTGGGCACCAGCCTGCGGATGAAGGGCACGGAGCAGAGCAGGCTCATGAGGCACGCGCGTTTCGACTTCGGCTCGTTCTGCGTCGACGATGTGACGCTGCCCCTGGAGACCGGCTTCGACGTCGATCCGCTGGGGTGCCTCGCGGTCGTCGAGCCGAGGACCGGCTGGGTCGAGCACCGGTGGGACGGCGGCAGCGGACGTGCCGGGCCGGGCGAGATCGCCGCGCTCTCCCCTCCGGACAGACCCTTCACCGCATTGACGCACCAGCTGGACTTCGGCTCCATCGTGCTCGGGCAGACCGTCCTCGGGCACAACGCACTCCTCGCCGAGGGCCAGTCGCCCGACTCCCTCCGCTTCACCGGCATGCGGCCCGCCTCGGCCGGGCTCGCGAACCGGTGGCGCGACACCGTCGCACATGTGCGGGACGTCCTGGCCGCCCGTCCCGACGCGATGCGCGAACCCCTCGTCGTCGGGGAAATGGCGCGCTGCCTCGCGGAGAGCGCGCTGGCCACGTTCCCCAACACAGGTGCTCCGGAGCCCACTTCGAGAGACGGCAGTGACGCGACGCCGGGCGCCGTCCGCCGAGCGGTCGCGTTCATCGAGGAGCACGCGCACACCGACATCACGGTCACCGACATCGCCGGGGCGGCCCGGGTGAGCCCTTATGCGCTGCGGACCGCGTTCGCCCGTCACCACGCCCGCAGCCCGCTCGGCTGCATGCGCGGTGTCCGGCTGGACCGTGCGCACTTCGACCTGCTCGGGGCCGACGCCGACGCCGACGCCGACGCCGACACCGACGCCAACAACAGGGCGACGGTCGCGGCCGTCGCCGCGAGGTGGGGGTTCCCCGAACCGGGCAGGTTCGCGGCCTTCTACCGCGACGTGTACGGCGTAAGCCCGTACGACACACTCGCGCTCTGACGGCTCGCGTGCCCTCGCCTCGCCGGCCGGGTATGCCGCGCCCCGTCCCCGGCCGCAGCCATACGCAGGGCACCTCCGCACGCCTTCCGCACGCCTTCCGCACGAGCTGCGCGAGCGTCCGGTCGGCGGGGAGCCGACTGCCGGGCCCGGCGGGGGAGTTGAGGGTGCTCCGAGCGTGTGAGGGAGTCTCCGGCTGCTTGTCGTCCTGTCCGGCCGACCCGGGTTGCGGACGGGTTCAGCTCGCCGCGCGAAGGGTCGCGTCCGCCTCAGTCCGTGGCTGTGCCGGAGTCGTCCTTGTCGGGGCGGGCCGCTGCGTCGCCGTGGAACTGCGCGTCGACGGCGTTCGCCGCTCCGAGGGCTGTGAGGACCCAGTCGTCGTCCCGTGGACGGAGCCGGGCGGCCTCGCGGTGGGCGAGCGCCGCTTCCAATTCGTCGAGTGCGGTCTCGAGTTGGGCGCTGTCCGTTCCGGCTGCCGCGATGCGAACGCGCTGCCGGGCTTCCTGCACCCCCTGGTCCGCGTCCGCGTACAGGGCGTCGGGTTCAGACTTCTCCGGATCAACCATGTTTCCGAGCCTACGGTTCCCGCGCAGCGGTCCGTCGCGCCGGGTTCCTTCAAGGCCGAAGAGGGGCGGCGCCGGGCCGGAACGGTGTGCGACGAACCGAGCCAGGCCGCCCCAAAGCGGCTCTGACGCCCCGTCATGTCCAGGGGACGCGCGCGTTCACGGCCGGGGCGGAGCGAACCTGGGCCCGCAACGAGGCGTACCCGCGCGACGCCTCGTTGTGGCAAACCGCCGAGAATTCGCCGGAGACCGGGTTCGGAGGTTCCGCCGGGCGCTTTGGGGCATGAACACGCCAACACTGGAGCTCTGTCCCCCACCAGGAGGCTGATGTGTTGGTCCGTAATCTTGTCCGGACGGCCCTCGTCGGGCCGCTCACGGCTGTCGCTCTGCTGAGCGGCCAGGCAGTCGCCGCCCCGGCAGAAGCACCCCACGACACCGCCGCGCCGGTGGTCCTCACCTACGATGCCAGCGGTTCCGCCGAGTTCGCCGAGGCGGTGGCGGGCGGCGTGCAGGTGTGGAACGAGAGCGTCACCGGTGTCCGGCTCGAAGCCGCCGAGGCGGGCGAGCAGGCCAATGTGCGCATCGTCGCCGACGACGGCTGGCCGCGCGCCGTCACCACCAGCCTCGGCAACGGCACCGTCTACATGGGCCGCGAGGCGGTGCAGCAGGGGTACCACACCACGCGCATCGCCTCCCACGAGCTGGGGCACATCCTCGGCCTGCCCGACATCAAGCCGGGTCCGTGCTCCAGCCTGATGTCGGGATCCACCGCGGGGGTGTCCTGCACGAACCCCGACCCCGACGCCGCGGAGAAGGCCGAGGTCGAGGAGAACTTCGCCGGAGGTCTCGCGGAGACGCGGGACCGTGAACGGGCCGAGGTCGTCGTGGACTGACCGGGCCGAGCGGTATCTCGTGAGGGCTGCGGTGGCCCCGGGTGCGTCCCGTGGTCACCGCAGTCGCCTGCCGGGGACTTCCGCGGCATCGCAACCGCGCAGTCTCTGCCGCCGGACCCGTTGCCCGTACTGCATCACTCCCGGAGCGTCCGGCGGATCAGGCCGACGAAGGTGAACCGGTGCCACCCGGAGTGCCCGTCACGGATTTCCCTGACTCAAGCGTTGCTCAAGGTTTTCTCGAATCTCTCATGGTGGGAAATCGCTGCCCCGGTTCCGGGAAAAGGGACGGCCGTATCCGAGCCGTATCCGAAGTGATCCGAAGTGATCCGAGGGGTTCCACCAACTCGTGCCGGGACGAACGGCGTTGGGCCGGTTCGGCGGAGCTCCGGCACGAGTTCCCGGGAAGCGAGAAGCTTGACCGCCGCGGGCGGGAAGCACCCAAATCCGGCCCGTTGATGGGCGACTCGGCGGCGGGTAGGGTAATCGCCGGTCTGCACGGGCGTCATCGCAGCCGCAGTCATGGCATCGTCCATCAGGCCGAGGTGTCAATGTCATTCGAGCACGCACCTGCGCACCACTCCAGACGGTTATCCGGTTCTCCCAGTTCGGAACCTTTAACTCCGGAAACAGCCGCGCTCGGCAGCCGGTTATGTTCCTTGCCGGTTTCCGAGCGGACCGCGGCCGAAGGCGGAGTTCAATCCTCCGGCGCAGTTTCCCGGCCATGGCAGCCGACGCAGCCGGCCGGTCCTGCGTACCGCTACGGAATTCCGCCCGGATTCTCCGAGCTGACGCGAAATCCCCGCCGGTCCGCGTGGTGGGAATCGTCCGTCGACGCCTGGCGGAAGTCCACGCCGATGCCCCGGAGCACGGCCTCACCACCGCGCCGTCAGGGCCTGAAGGGAATGCCATGAAGAGTCACTACCGCACCGCAGTGGTGGAGACCTCCGGTGAACCACTCGCCGTCGCCACCGGGCTCGCCACCTCCGGCCTCTTCGACACATACGTCGTCTACGAGGGGCCCGACGGCTGGTCGTACGCCGGCGGTGCGGCAGCCGAGATCGTGCTCGGTCCCCGCACCGTCCGGTGCACGGAGAACGGCACGACGAGGGAACGTCCATGGCGCGGAGACCCCCTGGAGCCGGTACGCGAGTTCCTGGACGGCCTGGACATCGAGGACTGGCGGGCGTACGGGTGGTCCGCCTTCGAACTCGCCTACGCCATCGCGGGCGCCGAGGCCGGAGAGCAGGTTCTCCTCCACCTCACCGTCCCGGAGACCGAGGTGACGCTGAACGGCTCCCGCGCAGTGTTACGGAGCATGAGCAGCGACGCCCTGGCCTCCGTCGAGGCGGTCATGTCCCGGATGGACCCTGAACCGCGCATACCCGCGCGGACGGCGCATGCGCGGCTGGAGTCGGGCGGCCCGGCGTATTGCGAGGGTGTCGAGGCCGGTGTCCGGGACATCCGCGACGGCCGGTTCCAGAAGGTCGTCCTCTCACGGGTGGTGCCGGTGGAAGGCGAGATCGACTTCGCCGCCACGTACATGGCGGGCCGTCGCGCGAACACGCCTGCCCGGTCGTTCCTCATGTCGATGGCCGGCATGCGGGCCCTCGGTTTCAGTCCGGAGACCGTCGTGGAGATCTCGGCCGGCGGCCGCGTGACCAGCCAGCCGCTCGCCGGTACTCGTGCACTGACCGGCGACCCCGCAACGGACGCACAGCTGCGGGAAGAACTGCTGGCGGACCCCAAGGAACTGCACGAGCACGCCATTTCCGTGAAGGTCGCCGTGGACGAGCTGGGCGGGCCGTGCAAGCCCGAGACGGTGGTGGTGGAGGAGTACATGACGGTCAAGTGCCGGGGTACCGTCCAGCACTTGGCTTCCAGGGTCGCCGGGCAGCTCCCGGAGGGAGGCAGCCCCTGGGACGCGTTCGCGGCCGTCTTCCCCGCCGTCACCGCGTCCGGCGTCCCCAAGCGGCCCTCGTACGAGGCGATCCGCGGGTACGAGTCGCAGCCGCGCGGTCCCTACGCCGGAACAGTGATGACGGTGGGTCAGGACGGTTCGATGGATGCCGCTCTGGTGCTGCGCAGCCTGTTCTCCCGTGGGGGCGAGACCTGGCTGCGCGCCGGTGCGGGCGTGGTCGGGAACTCCCGGCCGGCACGCGAACTGGAAGAGACAGTCGAGAAGTTGAGCAGTGTGTCAAGGCATCTGGTGCCCAGGGGAAGCTCCGGTCCGCCGGGAGGACCGCCGGCCGGGCAGGTGACCGTACCGAAGCAGAGGCGTCCACGGCGCGCCGGTGCGCAGGAGCAGAGCTGACGCCGGCCGGTCCGGCCGTGTCCCCGTGACTCCGGGGCCCTCATCCACTTCCGTGCTGCTCGCCGCGGCAAGATCGCATCCGACCGTGATCAACCGTGGCCGTGGCCGGGACAGAGGGACGGGCGGAGTGCACACCTCAACACAGAATCTTCGTACATACGGCCGAGAACCAGTTACCTTCTGTGGAACACCCGTGCGCCGGCGCCGACGCACGGAACGGCACCGCTAAGAGACGTCGCGACGACAGGGACGAACGGATGCGGCGGTCCGGCCGGCCTCCGGGCCTTCCGGCAGGACGCGGCACCCGTTTCCATTGAGGAGGACCGCCCGTGGCAGCACAGAAGTGCTCCAGGTGCGGGGCACGCATCCAGGTGGACGACTCTTCGAGATGCCCGTGCGCGCTCACTGCCGTGGAAGAGGTCGACGCGATATTCGACGCCTACCGGCCGCGTGAGAACGACGCTCCCTCCCAGGACGCCGGGGAAGCCTCCTCCGAGGACGTCGAGGAAGCCCCCTCACCGCACCCCGGGGAAGCGGCGTCCGAGCACACCGACGATCCTGCATCCGAAGATCCGGAAGAAGCCCCGTCCGGACACACAGAGGAAACTCCGCCGGAGCACGCCGGGGAAGCCGCGTCCCTGCACACCGAAGAGGCCGCGCCAGGTGAGCCGGCTCCGGGCCCCGGCCACCCGCACGATCCTCCCCGTACGGGACGTCGGGGCAAGCGGGTCGCGCTCGGCCTCGGTGCGGCAGCGACGCTGGGGACCGTCGTCTTCACGGTCGGCGCCATGAACTCGGGCCAGATGCCTCATGACGGTGAGCCGGTGCCGGCGTCGACCGACCGGGACATTGCCCCGCCCGGGCCGATGGAGGGGGCCGACGTGTCCCCGCCCGGCAAACCGCCCGCAACAGGTACGTCGTCGGAGCCTGCGGACGGCGACAGGCCGGAGGGCGGCGCCGTCGAGGACGGCGGGAAGCACACCGGCTCGCAGCCCCCCGCCCGGGACGAGGACTCCTCCCCGCCGGGAGAGGCGTCAGGCGGAACCTCACACGGTGGCGGGTCGTCCGAGCCCGGCACTGCGGGCGGAGGGTCCGCGGGATCGTCCGGCGGTGCGGACGGGGGCGAGGACGGTACGTCGTCGAGCTCCGGCGGCTCCGAGGGAAACGGCGGCTCGGACGGCGGTGGGGAGCACGACGACTCGGGCGGGCTGCTGGGCGGTCTGCTCGGGGGGATCTTCGGCGGTTAGGGCACGTCGTTTGGATCTTCGCGGGCTCGCGACGCCCGGCCCGCCCATCTGCTGCGTTGTCGGAGTCGCCCGAGTACGCCCAGTACGAGGGCGATCCTCCGCCTGGCATCTGGACGCACCGGACGCCGCTCGCCGACCCACGAAGATCCAAACGGCGCACCCTAGCCGGCGTCGCGGGCCGGGTCCGCGTTCACCTCGGACGTCGTCAGCAGTTCGGCCACGGCTTCAGCGGTCCAGCAGCCGGCCGCTCCGGGGCGTGACGTGAGGTACGCGGCGATGCGCTCGGCGGGCCACGCGTGCGCCTCCGCCAGTCCCGAGGCGAGCTGCCACAGATAGGCGGCGGCCGGAGGGTTCCAGGAGACGTCGTCGCGTCCCCAGGGAGCCGTGAAGGTCAGAACGGGGTGTCCCTCGAGCAGTCCCGGGCAGATCAACGTCTCGTACCTGCCCGTCCCCATCTCGGCTCTTCCCGTGGCGAGCACCCTGCTCAGGTCCAGGTCATGGCCCGGTTCCCTGTGCATCTCCTGAGCGGCGATGTCGGAGAACTGCCCGGCGGTGAGGAGATACGCCCGCGCCGCGGTCTCACCGGCGCCGTCGGGGTCGTAGAAGGCGAGGCCGCCGGTCCATGTCGGCGATTCCAGGGCGAAGTAGAGCTCGCCCGGCAGCATGACCGGCACTGTCCGCTCGGGTTGCCGGGAGTCGCGGCACCCCGGGCAGGTGCGCCGCGCTCCGGGCGGTCTGCCGCCGGTCAGGTAGAAGCCGAGTCGCGAAAGATGCATGTTGGAGCCGAAGGCCGCGTACCAGACACGTTCCGGAGTCGCGAACTGCCGCTCCAGGGGTCCGAGTTGCCGGGGGATCCTCATTCGCACCATTCCGGAGGGACGTCGTGGGGGCGGTGACCGGACTGCCTGTTCCGGCGGGACGGCACCACCGGCAGGGGAACAGCATGCCAGCCCCCCTGAGTCCGCGCTGTGGCGTGCCGGACACCGGCTCCTGTCAGCCGCTCCCGGACGTGCACGGCGAGGGACCGCTGAGCTCCCGTGGTCTCTGGACGGAGATCCGGCGGCCGGTCGCCGCGTACTGATCGCTCGCCAGAGTCCCTCGCCGCCGCCCGCCCTCGTCCCCGGCGCGGTCCCCGCGTGCGGTCAGCCTGAGGCGGTCACACACGGCTCCGGCGCCCGCCGTCTCGACCCGCTCGACGCCCCGACCCGCCCGCCGTCTCGACCTGCTCGACGCCCCCAGCCGGCCGTGACCACGCGCTACGGGGCCTTCACCGACGATCCCGCGCGTGCGCTGCGCTGTCCGGCCGTCCGGTGGTGAGACCGGCTCGGGCGCGACCCGAGGGACAATGGATGCGTGGATCGGAGAAAGCCATGGCAACCACCTCTCACCGACCTGGAAGAGGACTGGGATTCTGTCTCCCCTACACAGCAACCGTCGTACTCGACGGTGCGGGGACAGTGACGGGCTGGTCACAGGAAGCCAATGACCTGCTGGGGCACACCGCCCCAGAGGTGACGGGGAAGCCCTTCACCGACCTCGTGACCGCTCCGGAGCCCCGCGGCGCGCTGCCCGTGGAGGGCTTCACACGGCTGCGTCACAGGGACGGCACGGAACGCGAGGTGGCTCTCCGCGTCACTCCGCTCGACGGCGACGGCGACGGCGAGGGCGACGGCGAGACCGGCTGGATCGTGCTCGCCACGCCCGCCGAGACCGCCGACCAGTGCGAGCAGGGCGTCGCGATCCGCCGCGCCCTCGCCGCGCAGCCCGAGCAGCGGGGGATGGCCGTCCATGATCTGGACCTGAACGTCCTGAGCACCAACGTTCCTCCCGGGGCGCCCGACCTCGGCGGAGTGCTGTACGGACCGGACGCCGAGGTCTTCCGTGCCGTGCTGCGCGAGGCGACCGCGACCGGCCGTCCGGTCTTCGACAGGGAGGCGGCACTGCGTACCGACGGCCGGCGCCGCACCGTCTCCCAGAGCGTCCTGCCCCTGGCGGATGTGCACGGCGACCGGAGCGGCGTGCTGTCCTTCTGGCGTGACACCACCGAGCAGGCACGTATGCGCAAGCATCTCGACCTGCTGCGGGAGTCCGCTGCCCGGATCAGTGCCACCCTGGACGTCCGCCAGGTCGCACAGGATCTCGCGGACATCCTCGTTCCGGGACTCGGGGATCTCGCCACGGTGGAACTCGCGGAATCCGTCCTGGCCGGCGACGACCCGCCCAAGGCCCGCGGATGGGACCGCCAGCACCTCGTCCGCGTCGCAGGGGCCTCCAACGGGCCCTGGCCGGAGGGACTTCTCACGCCCGGCACCCCGTGCCCCCCGCTCGCCGACGACGAGAACCTGCGCACCGTCCAGGGCGGAGAAGCCGTCGTCACCGACCGCCGGGGCGGCATCAACGCCGTCGGCGAGGCGCAGCAGCGGTTGTTCGTCCCGCCCGGCGGCCACTCGCTCGCCATCGCCCCCATCAAGGCCCGGGGCATCGGTCTCGGTCTCGTCGCGGTCTGGCGTACCGACCAGGCCGATCCCATCACCGAGGACGAGCGGGTGCTCCTCACGGAGATCTGCTCCCGCGCATCGATCTCGCTCGACAACGCGCGCCGCTACACCCGGGAGCACCGTTCGGCGGGCGCCCTCCAGCAGCGGCTCCTCCCGCGGCCGGCCACCAGCACCATGGCGGCCGAGACAGCCGGCAGCTACCGTCCGGCAGGCGGGGGAAACAGGGTCGGCGGCGACTGGTTCGACGCCATCCCCCTTCCCGGCGTGAGGACTGCCCTCGTGGTGGGGGACGTCACGGGTCACGGCCTGTACGCCGCCGCAGCCATGGGACGTCTGCGCACAGCCATCCAGACGCTCGCAGCCCTCGAACTCGATCCCGACGACCTTCTGCACCATGTCGACGACCTCGTCCACGACCTGGCCGCCGAGGCCGCCCCGGATCAGGGGGACACGGGCGGGGCCACCTGTCTGATCGCCGTCTGGGATCCCATCGACCGGCAGTGCACCATGGCCAGCGCAGGCCACCCGCCTCCCGTCCTCGTCACCCCCGACGGCGACGCCCGCATCCTCGACCTTCCACCCGGCCCGCCCCTCGGCGTGGGCGGTATGCCCTTCGAAAGCCACGTCGTGCACCTGGAACCGGGCAGCGTCCTCGCCCTCTACACCGACGGCCTCGTCAGCGGCGACGGCGACCTGGAACAAGGCATGCACCGGCTCCGGGACGCTCTGCAGGAACGCTGCCGCAACAACGAACCGCTGCAGGAGATCGGGCCGGTGCTCCTGCACGACCTCCTCGACGGGCGCCACCGGAACGACGACGTGGCACTCCTGCTCGCCCGCACCCGCACCATCTCTCCGTGGCACACCATGAGCTGGACGATGCCGGCCGAGGCCGCGTCGGTCGGCCGGGCGCGGTCCTCGACGACGAGACAACTCGCCGCGTGGGGCCTGGAGGAGATCGCCTTCACCGCCGAACTCGTCGTCAGCGAACTGGTCACGAACGCCATCCGCTATGCGGGCGGTCCCGTCGGACTGCGCCTCATCCGCTCCCCGCACGCCCTCATCGTCGAGGTCACCGACCCGAGCAGCACCGCGCCGCGCCTCCGCAGGGCGCGGGAGACCGACGAAGGCGGACGGGGTCTGTGGCTCGTCGCGCAGATGACCACCCGCTGGGGCAGCCGGTACAGCAGGGACGGCAACAAGACGATCTGGACCGAGCAGCCGCTGTCCCCGGAGCAGCCGCTGTCCCCCGAGTCGCTGGCCGTGCCTTTCGAGACGGCTTGACCGTTCGGGGCCGAGGCATCCGGGGGCGGGGAGGGGCCGTCGGCTGACGGCACGACTCAGGGACCGGGCCAGCGGGCCCGGTCCCTGAATTCGGCGGTGACGCCGGTCTGGCGATTTAGATTACGGGTGCCGCCGCGAGCACACCGGTTCCGAGGCCCCCGACGGCGGTGCCGGCGGTGTTGGTGTTCTCTTCGTTGCCGATGCCGCAGATCTGCTGGGTGGCGCTGGCGTCGGCGTCGCCGCCGTCGCTGCCCGCCGTGGTGACGGTGCCCTCGACGTTCAGGTTGAAGTCGGTGCTGCTGGCGTCCTGCTCGCAGTTGACCGTCGGGAGCTCCTGGGCGGTCGCAACACCGGCACCGAGCATGCTGACGCTGCCGACCATGGCGGCCACTACGACAGCTTCGCGAAGCTTGCGCATCACATCTCCACTTCTGAGGGGGGTTGGATCGCGATCAGAGGGATCGCGGGAGGCACGATCAGAAGCTATTGACAAGAAGCATCGCGTTCGTGCCGCAACACGCCATTTCGCCCGCTTTGCTCTCGGCGATCACGCCCACAACGCACTCGCGCCGGGCGGTGACGCGGCCTTCGGGCGGGGCGTGGCCGGCTGGGGGTGAGCAACCGGCGTCCCGACCACGAGAGGCAGAACGACTCGATCTGCCACAGGGTGTACGGCTACGTCGGATTCGCCCCCGGCGCTGTCCGGAGGCGACGGTGCGTGTGATCGGACTGCCTCGTGGACGGACGCCGACGGGACGAACCGACACCACTCGCCACCAACCCACTCACCGGCGGAAAGACCTTTGGCCCAAGGCTGCGCCGACTATGGCGCTCGCGGCTCGTTTGCGCTGGACTTGGCGGCGACCGCCCATGACATCGACGCGGATCCCCGGCGTCGAACCCGCACGCGAAGCATTCGTCTCGTGACCGAGCCGCCCCGTGACCCTCTTGCCTCGCGACGCAGACGCCGTGAACCGCCGGGAGCCGACAGGGGGAAACGGATGGATTGCGTGAACCTCTCGGACGCTGAGCTTCTCCGCCTCGTACGGGCACGAGGAGAGACCTCCGTCTCCGCGCTCCATGAGCTCGAGCAGCGTCACTTCCCCGCCGTACGGGCCTTCGCGGCCGTCAGTGCCGTCCACCCGCACGCCGCCGGTGAACTGGCCTACCGGGCGTGGCAGGCGGCGCTGCGCCAGCAGGTGGACGGCGGCGCGGGCGGTGCCGTACGTCCCTGTGCGCTCTCCTGGGTCCTGCGGACAGCTTCCGGGTGGGCGCGAGGGAACCACCGCGTCGCGTTGAACCCGCAACTGGCCGCCTGGGCCGACGCAACCGGCGCGATGATGCCGGGGGACAGTGCCGCAGCCGGAAGCCCCTTCTCCCTCGCCGCCCGCGCCTTCGCCGGTCTTCCGTACCACAGCCAGACGATCCTGTGGCACCAGACGGTCGAGGGCGACGACAGCGCGCTGACCGGGCGGCTGACGGGTACGGGCCCCGGTGAGGTGTCCCTGCTCCTCCGCCGTGCGCTGGAAGAGTTCTACAGCTCGTACGTCCAGGTCCTCCGGGACGGCATGCACGACGAATGCCTTCGCTACCACCGGCTGGTGCTGGCCTACGCGGATACGAGGTCCGCCAACATCGCCACCGAGGTCGCGCCGCACCTGGAGCGATGCGCTCGCTGCTCCGGGGCCGTCGCCGACCTCGGGAGTGTGCGATACGACTGCGGCGCGCTGCTCGCGCAAGCGCTGCTGCCGTGGGGCGGTCCGAAGCACGCCGCCCGTGGTGTGAACGAGGACGTCACCCGCGTGAGCCTCATGCCCGGGGCGGACATGACGGGCACCGCGGCGACCGGTGCTCTGCCGGCCGGCGGCTGGACGTCCGAGGGTCCGATGCCCGCGTACCCGGGGGCCGGAAGCCAGGGGTTCGCAGGCCAGGCGACCGGCAAGGGGCGGCATGCGGCCCTTGCGGCGGGGGCCACCGGCAGCGCGCGCACGAACGGCAGGCGACGCGCCGACCTGGTCGTTCGGTGCACCGCGCTCGCCGGCGTCTGCACCGTCGGGGCGGCCTTCGCCTTCGGCTTCGTCGGGGGCTCCACCACGGGGAATCCGCAGAGCAAGGGGCCGTCACTGTCGGCCAAGGAAGAGCCGGCTCCGGTCAAGACTCCCAGCCCTTCCCGTGCGACGGCCACGGCGAAGTCCACCTCGCAGCCCCCTCCGAAGCCCTCCAAGACCCAGGCGCCCTCGCCCGAGCCCAGCAAGACCCGGCCTTCGCCCCCGTCCGTCGGCAACGCCGCGGTGCAGTGGCTGTTCAACAAGGCCGACGGCCCGAGCGTGACGCCCGACAGTTCGGGCAACGGCAAGGACGGCTCGCTCTTCGGCGCGTCCCGTCCAAGACCCGTGAACGGGGTACTGCCGCTCGACGGGAGCCAGTTCGTGGCGTCGCAGGGTCCCCTGGTCGACACGAGCAGCAGCTTCTCCGTATCGGCTCAGGTCAAGCTGAACCGCACGGACGTCTCGCAGACTGTGGTGAGCCAGGACTCGTCGGAGGCCAGCGCCTTCATGCTCCGGTACGACGCGGACGAGTCCCATTGGGAGATGCGGATCCCGGAGCGGGACGCGGAGGACGCGGAGGCGGAGGCGGACGAGGCCGCCTCGGAGTCCGGGGTGAGGGCCGGCGAACCGACCCACCTGACGGGTGTCTACGACGACGCCGCCGACGAGGTCCGCCTGTACGTCGACGGCCGTCTCGCCCAAACCGTCGCGCGCGAGAGCGACTTCGCGTCGTCGGAGAGGTTCATCGTGGGCCGCGGGCTGTCGGACAACAAGTTCTTCCAGGGCCTCGACGGGACCGTCGACGACGTACAGGCCTTCGGGAAGGCCATCTCCTCGGCGGAGGCGAGATCGCTGGCACAGAAGTCCTGACGGCCCCGGTCCGGATTGCCGTCGCCCTCCTGCCGGCCCGGACCGCGCGTCTCCTGAGCGGTTCGCGGGCCCCCGGCATGAGCTCACCGTCCACCCGACGGCTCAGCGCGTACCGGGCGGCGGCGCGGTGCAGTCGTGGCCGACTGCTGTCATCGACTGTCGCCCGCCAGCGCGGAGAACAGCGCTTCGTCGCCCTCCGTGATCCGGCGCGCGACGACGGACAGCCGCTCGTCATGGGCCCGTGCGTGATCCCGCATCACCGTGAACGCTACATCGATCGGCATCCGCAGCCGCGCGGACAGGACCCCCTTGGCCTGCTCGATCGTGACCCTGCTTGTCAGGGCGTTGTGCAACTGGCCCGCAAGGATCTCCCCCTCCCGGAGACTGCGCTGGGACAGGACGCTGAGCGTGGAGATGTCCGCCAGGGCCTGACCCACGTGCATGTCCGCGTCGCTCAGCGTGCGGGACTCGCTGTGGACGAGGTTCAGGGTGCCGATGATCTCGCCCCGCAGACGCAGCGGGAGTGCGTGGAGGGAGGCGAACCCGGCTTCGCCCGCCGCTTCCCTGAGACGCGGCCAGCGCGGATCGTCGAGATCGGCGTTGATCACCGGTTGCCCTGTGCGGAAACACTCCACGCTGGGCCCGGCCTCGCTCTGTGACTCGAACATGTCCAGCAGAGGGGCGTGTTCCGAGGAGGCCGCGGCCGGCCGCAGCCGGCCGTGCTGGTCGCCGAGCATGAGTCCGGCGGCCTGTACGTCCAGCAGTTCCACACAGCGGTGGGCCAGGGTGTGCAGGAGATCGATGACGTCGAAGTCGTCGACGAGGGTGTCCGCCAACTCCACGAACACCGTGACCAGTCGTTGTTCACGCATCGTGAGTCTTCCTCCAGTCGCGCTCTCCTCCGCCGGGCGGGAGGAGCAGCCTTGTCCGTTGGCCGGTGTGTGGGTCGGGTGCCTCAAAGGCAGTCGTTGAAGTCCAGCCGGTTCGCCACGACGTCCGCAGCGACTTCATCGATGGAACGGTTGCTGCCGAAAGCGTGGCCCCGCAGGCGGACCAGTGCCTCGTCCAGGCCGACGCCCAGCTGTGCGGCGATCATCCCGGTGGCCTGGTGCACTGAGGTACGCAGGACGACGAACTCGCCGTCAAAACCGAGGCGTAGCAGCATCGAGGTCAGCACGTCGGCGAGGACGAGGACGTCACTGATCTGACCCGTACTCATCGAGCCAGGCGTGTCACGGTGCAGCTCCAGCACGCCGAGACGGATCGCCCCGATCCGCAGCGGGAATGCGAACACCGCGCGCACCCCGAGCTCGCCGGCCGCGCTGGCGAAGGCAGGCCAGCGGAGTATCGGCATGTCGGCCAGATCCGGTTCGAGCACCAGAACGCCGTGCCGTGCGGCGTCGACGGAGGGGCCCTCTCCCAGCGTCAACTGAAGGGTTCCCAGCGCGGAGTCGGTCGCCCCGCTGGACCAGATGCTCTCGGTGGTTCCCGCCGTGGTGGTCACCACCGCGCCGAGACCGCTGACACCCGCCACGGTTGCAGCCCGGTCAGCGAGCGCCTCGGTCAGGTCGCCGTTCGAGGTGATGCGTGCCAAGACTGCCGCCATGCGCTCACTGGCCACTATCGCTCGTCTCTTGCCGGCTTCCTGATCGGACGTCGTCGTCCCGGGTTTCCACGGGACGGGACCGCAGGGGCCGCTCGCTGGCAACGGCTCCCGAGATGCGCGTGCTCCTCCGGTGCGGTCCTGCAAGTTCTGCGCCAGTGGTCCTGGCCGTAAGTCGGCGGCATGACGGTCGAGTACGCGTCGTCCACCCTAGTGCCTCCGGCACTTCGGAGGGCAGCCGAGAGGGCATACCAGGGATCCGGTGGGCCGTCGAGACGATGTGCACAGTGCGTCCCGGGGTGCGATGCTCATTCCATGCATCGGAGCCGCTTGCAGGTCGTCCTGATCGACTCTCCCCCTGATGTCGCAGAGGCGGGGATCGCATTCTGGGGGGCAGTGCTGGGGCGAGAGCCGCAGCCGGAGCGGGGGACGCCGTTCACGGTGCTGGCGCCGCTCGGGGCCGGACAGGTGCTGGCGCACCAGCGTCTGGAAGAAGGACCTCCGCGCATCCACCTCGACATCGAGACAGACGACACGGACGCCGAGGTGGCTCGTGTCGAGGGACTCGGTGCCAGGAAGCTGAGTGAGCAGGAGGACGGCTGCGTACAGCTTCAAGATCCGACGGGACTCGTCTTCTGCGTGGTGCCGGTGCAGAGCCCCGACTTCGACGATTACGCGAACACGTGGCCCTGATCGGGCCGGCAGCGCGGTGTCCTTCTCGCCGTTCAGGATGAGCACGGGAGCCGCCGCAACATGACGCATCGCACCCGCGTCGAAGCGGCCCAGCACCGGGCTCAGGCGCCGGACAGGGTGCGGAAGGCGCGGCCGGAGCGGATGGTCGCCTCAGCCGTCTCGGGGAGGATCGCGCACCGCGTCGGTTCCCCGCCCCCGCGGGACCGGTTTGCCGGATCATGACGATCACGGGGTCCATCGTGTCACTGGGGGCGGGGCGTCCGGGACGGCGGAACCGCTCAGAAACAGGGCCGGACGAAGAAGACGATGTCCAGGTCCACGGTGCCGGTCGATCCCGCGGGAATCATCCAGCGGGTGGTGCCGGTCCCGTCGTAGAACTTCGCCGTCGTCCCGGCGGCCATGTTGTTCTCGACCGTGCCGGTGCCCTGCCCGTGGAAGTCGAACAGCCCGCACTCGGAGAAGTCGTGCAGCACGCTGCCCTCCCATACGCACAGGTGGCCGGCGGCACACGCCGCCCGCTCGGCGGAAGCGGCACGGGCGGACACCGGTGCGGCCGACGCGGTGCCGGCCAGAGCCGTTCCGGCGAATAACGCCGTCACCGAGGCGGTGACCGCCAGACCCCGTCGCAGAGACTTCGTCACTGTTACCCCTTTTTTTTGGCTCACGGAGGATGAGAGGTGCACCTGAACGGAGCCGCCCTCACGTCGGCGGGGGCGGCCCGCGCTCAGTGTGGCAGCGGAGCGGGGCGGGATGAAGTACGCCTCGATCTCCCGTCAGTGCCCTGTCAGTTCCGTGCAGTTCCGTGCACATCGGGACCCCTCCGGGCCGACTCGGGCTTCGCGGGCGGTGCGGCTCTTTCCAGGGGCAAGTGCTATGTCACGGTTCGGATCGTCCTGCAACCATTCGAAGTTCTCACATGTCGCAAGTTGGTACATGAGCCAACCAACTTGATGCCGTGGGAGTTTCCTTGTCGTTCCACTTATATCCGCCACCTTCCTGGCCTCAGCCCCCCAAGTCCGGTGGTCCTGTTGCGGCGGCCCGGCTCTTCATCGTCAACAGCCCGGCGAAAGGCCGCTCATGAAGCGAACGTTCACGTTGCTCACCGCGCTGGTCGTCACCGTGCTGTCGCTGACTCCAGCGCACGCCGCGGTCAAGAAGGCCAAGGCCCCGCTCAGTTGCGAGCACCGGACCTTCACCTCCAGCCCGGGCCCGCGCTTCAACGACCCTGAGGACCCGGCCGCCCAGATGAAGGTCATGGGCCCGATCATCGAGTCCATCAACAGCGCCAGTTGCGGGCAGACCATCCGCGTCGCCATGTACTCGATCAGCAGCGCACATCCGGGCCCGGAATTCGCCGACGCCCTGATCGCCGCACACCAGCGCGGCGTCATCGTCAAGGCGCTGATGGACGTCCACAGCGACAACGCGATCTGGCAGTCGATGGTCACCGAGTTGGGCAACGACCCGCGAGCCTCCAGCTTCGCAGCGCTGTGCCCGGGCGGCTGCCTGACCCACTTCGGCGGTTCCTCCCTGCACGCGAAGTACTACATGCTCAGCGGCGGGAACGATGCGAACAGGACGGTGACCGTCAGCAGCGCCAACCCCACCGGCGCCCAGGTCAGCACCGCGTGGAACAGCAGCGCCACGGTCAAGGGCAACGTCGCCCTGTACAACTCCTTCGTCCGCTACTTCACCGCCATGGCCAGGGGGGCGCTCAACGGTCCGGGCCCGCTGGCGCCCGACTACTACAACTCCACCAGCGCCACGGCCGCCAGGAAACTGTCCCCGCCCTCCTACCAGTGGCCCAAGGCCCGCGCGAGAAGCGACACCTGGGTCGACTTCCTGAGCAACATCAAGGCGCCGGCCACGATCAACATCGCCATGTTCCAGTGGACCTCTCACGGGGAGCCGGGCGACCGGAACTATCTGGAGCTGCCGAAGAAGCTGGTGAGCCTGGCACGTACCGGCGTCAAGATCCACATTCTGCTCACCGCCGGAATGGTCGATGACAGCGTGCAGAACTACCTCAAGAACCGGCCGAACATCGACGTGCACGACACCACCCGCAGTACCGACGCGAACGGCTACGCCCGGCACTACACGCACGACAAGTACATGATGGTCAGCGGCAATTACGCCGGTACCGCCAACTCCAGGCTTGTGTTCGTCGGTTCCTCGAACTGGACGAGCAACGGCGTCTGGCACAACGACGAGGCGGACCTGAAGCTGGTCGGCCGGTCCAGCTACGACACGTTCATGGCGGACTGGCGGAAGCAGTACGACCGCTGCTGCGGGACCGCAGGGCGGCAGTCGATCGCCGAAGAGCGCGCCGAGAATACGGCGCGGGAGATTCCGGTCGACCCGAGGCAGGCCCGGGAATAGGCATTCCCGGTCCGGACGGTGACAGTGAGCAGGTGTCCGGACGTTGAAGAAGCTCCTGGTAGGCGGGTTCACGACCAAGATCGCCTGCCCACCAGGAGCTTCCGCGTGCTAGGGCACGTCGTTTGGATCTTCGCGGGCTCGCGACGCCCGGCCCGCCCATCTGCTGCGTTGTCGGAGTCGCCCGAGTACGCCCAGTACGAGGGCGATCCTCCGCCTGGCATCTGGACGCACCGGACGCCGCTCACCGACCCACGAAGATCCAAACGACGCACCCTAACCCACCCAGCCGGCGTCGATGTGGCGTAAGCCCGCCTGTGAAACCGGGGCCGAGCACCGGGGGCCTGCCTGCGTACGGCTTGGGCTATGCCCCTGGCGCGCCGGACAGGCTCAAGGGTCCGTCCTCGAACGGACATCGACGTCGACGTGCCGGTGCGACTCGCGTGGCTCACTTCCTGAGCGCTTCGCGTTGTGCCGGGCTGAGGCGGTCCGGTCTCGTGGTGTGGGTGTAGGTCTCGGGCCCGACGACCCGCAGGGCAAGCGGATCGGCGATGGCCGGCCGATGCCGGATCGCGTCCAGGGCGGTGGTGGCGCGGTCCCGTGACCAGTCGAGTCCGGCAGCCAGCGCGTCCAGGGTGAGTGGTCGGCGGGCGTGCACGAGGGCGGCGAGCACGGTCAGCGCGTCGTACACGACGCTCTCGGCAAGGGTGCTGCCGCTCATCTGTTCGCTGAGCAGGGCGAAGAACCGGCCCATCTTGCCGAGCCGCGCGCCGGCGGTCGTGTCGGCACCGAAGATCTCGATGCCCCGCTGTGCCGCGGTCGCGATCTCGCCGTGCGCGCCGGTGTCGGCCTTCCACGCCCGGAGCCAGACGTCGTCGTCGATGACGTACCGCTCGCGGCGCCCGCCGGGATCCGGCTGGCGCAGGACCAACTCCATGGCTTCGAGAGAGGCGATGGACTTGGATACCGACGCCGGGCTGACCTGTAGTCGGCGTACCAGGTCTGCTGCCGTCAGGCCGCCGGCGTCAGCGGTGAGCAGGCAGGCGAACACCCGGGCAGTCATGCGGGGCAGGCCGGTCGCGGCCAGCAGGGTTGCGAACTCGTCCACGAAGCCGCGCATCAGCTCGGTCGGCTGTCCGTCGGTCGCCGGTTCGGCGGGCCGAGTCGGCTTGCGCCGGCGAGCACGGTGACGGGCGGTCTCCTGCGCGTGGTCGGCCAGGTACGCGCTGGGCGCGCCGTTGCGTGTCACCTCGCGGCTGATTGTGGACGTCGGCCTGCCGAGTCGTCGTCCGATCTCGGCGTACCCGAGCCCGTCGGCCAGCCAGGCCGCGATCAGCCGGCGGTCCTCGTGGGTCAACCTGCCTCCTGGCACCGGCGCACCTCCTCCTTTTGCGTTCATCAACATACATTGCAACGGCCGATAGGGAGAGTTGCATTCACCCACAATGTCATTGCAACGAATGCGCTGTTCAGAGCCCTTTCAGGGTCGTCATTTCATTGACGCATGTTGAAACGCAACGTAGCTTTCTCTCGTCGGAAAGAGGAGGAACGCTGATGATGCATGTGATGGCCATGTCGACCGTCTCGGACGAAGGCAAGTTCTGGAGCGGCTTGAAGAAGGCCCACGCCAAGCTCCCCAAGGGCGCCGAGTGGAAGGTGGCGGTCGCGAGCAAGGACGGGACCAGGGCGGTGAACATCATCACCTACGACTCGATCGACGGTGTTCGGGACTTCTTCGAGGTGCACGGCGGCGCCTACGCCACGACGGAGTACTTCGAAGCGGATGCCGCGAACGCGGTCGGTCTCCCGCGATGACGCTCGACGTGCCGCGGATCCAGGCCCGGGTCCGCGGGCTCCTGGCGGAGTACGGCATCCCGGGCGCCTCGATCGGTGTGCTCCGCGAGGGGAAGCCGGCCGAGTTCGCGGTCGGCGTCAAGAACGTGGAAACGCGGGAGCCCGCGACCGTGGACACCGTCTACCAGTGCGGCTCCATGACCAAGACCTGGACCGCGCTGGCTTTCATGCAGCTCGTCGACGAAGGCAAAGTCGGCTTGGACGAGCCGGTGCGGACCTACCTGCCCGGTTTCACGGTCGCCGACCCCGAGGCAAGCGCCGAGGTCACCCCTCGTCACCTGCTGTGCCACACCGACGGCATCGAGGAAGCCTACGGGGATCCCGGCGAAGGCGACGACGTCTACGAGCGCTTGGTCGAGAACCTCGCCGACGCACCCCAGGTTTTTCCGCTGGGCCACACACACGGTTACAGCGCGGCGCTCGGTTACGCGATTCTCGCGCGGATCCTGGAGGTGCACGACGGCAAACGCTGGGACGACCTCATGCGGGATCGTCTCTTCGACCCCATGGGCCTGACCAGCACGAGCAGTTGGCGTGAGCAGGTGGATGAATCCCGGGCCGCGACCGGACACCTGATCCGCTCTCCGGAAGAGGGCCCCGTCGTCACACCGGTGGACTACCTGCCGCGTGTCTTCGGCCCAGGCGGCAACATCACCTCGACGACCCGGGAGGTGCTCGCAATGGCACACGTCCTCCTCAACGAAGGCAGGGCGCCAACCGGAAGGCGAATGGTCTCGGCGGAAAGTGTCCGAGAGATGACGCGTTCACGTGTGCCCATACCGGATCCGTACATGTTCGGCCCGGAATGGGCGCTCGGTCTCATCGTGTGTGACTGGCACGGCGAAACCGTCTACGCGACCGATGGCAGCACGATCGGCCAGAACGCCCGGCTTCGGCTCCTGCCGGACTCGGACACCGCCATAGTGATGCTGACGAACGGCGGGCCACGGGAGAGCTTCTACCGCAGAGTATTCCGAGAGATCCTGGCCGGCCTGGGCACGGTCACCATCCCGGACCTGCCCGTACCGGATGTGACGCTGAACCTCGACCTGTCCGCATACGAAGGCGTCTACGAGCGGCCCGGCGCACGGTACGAGGTGTCAGCCGAAGGCGGAAAGCTGTACCTGACCTTGGACATCGACCCGATGCAGGCAGAGTTTCTCCAGAAACCGGACCGCATCGGATACGAGTTGCTTCCCGTGAGCAAGACGCATTTCCTGATGCCGCCGGCGGATCCGTCGGAGGACACCCAGACGGTCGCCATCTACGACTTCACGAACGGCGCTGCCCGCTACCTTCACACCAACTGCCGGGTGAACCCGCGATCAGAGTGACCGTGTGAACAGCCGTGCAGACGTCGACGCCGCCGGATCACCTCAGTGCCCGGCGGCAGCCGGCGAGACAACGAGGATGCGGCGACGAGCCCGGATCGCTCCCGCTGCGCCACCGTTGTTCACCCGGCGCCGTAGACGCTCAGCTCGCCGTGCTCGGCGAAGAGGCCGGGAAGGTCCGCCGGCCGGCCGCGAAGCTCGGCGTCGAGGAAGCCGATCGTCAACTCGGCGATGATGCGGTTGCCTTCGGTGCGCCCGAGGGTGCCCACCAGCGACGGCACCGGCGGCATCCACAGGGGCGCGTCGGTGAAGGCCGGGTGGGTCATCCCGGGGATGGTGAGCATGTAGCCGGTCGTCGTGCTGAGTTTGAGCATCCGCTCCAGAGCGGGGAGATATCTGGGATTGTCCTCCAGCCCGATCTTCTGGGTCAGCGCCAGCACTGGCTGGTCGTACGACCCGGGATCGCCGTCGTAGGGAAAGCCGTCGAGGGCGATCACCGCGGAGAAGCGCTCATCGGTGCGGGCCGCTTGGAAGGCACCGCCCACGCCGGCCGACATGCCGACGACCGCGGCGCGGTCGGTGTCCAGCCGGCCGGCGAGGACGCTCTTCACCTTGCCGCTGTCGAAGCGGCCGAGGTGGGTGAGGGCCGAACTGAGATCGCGGGCCTTCACCGCCGCCAACTCCTCGCCCAACCGGTAGCCTTCGGCGTCGGAGCTGACCCTGTGCTTCGCCCTGCGAACCGTCCGGCCGTCGGCGAACACGACCGCGGCCGTGTCGTAGGGGTGGTCGAGCGCGGCGACCACGTAGCCGTGGCTGGCCAACTCCTCGGCCCAGGCGGTGTTCGTGGTGCGCCCGACGCCCATACCCGGCGTGAACAGCACCACCGGGAATTGCTCCTTGCCGGAGGCGGCCGGGGCGTCGGGCACCGCGTTGGTGCGGGCCGTCACGGAGCCGTCCAAGATGAACCGGGGGAACCCGAGGTAGTCCGCCTCGGCGTCGGCGGCGGCGTTCGCCTCGGCCTCCGAGCGGCCCATGTACCGCGCTCGCTCCACCTCGTCCGGACTCGCCTCGGCCGGGTACCAGATCTGGGCCTGCAGCGCACGCACGTCGTCGGGATCGGTCGTCCACGTCTCGGGCCGATCGGAATCGGTCCACTCGACGACGGAGGTGCCGACCGCGTACTTGCCGGTCGGCGCGGGGAAGTCCGGGACGGGGAAGGCGATCGCCGCGCCCACGCCGGCGACGATCGACAGGACGCCGGCGGCCGAACCCGGTCCGGCCAGCCACCAGCGGACCCGCCGACCGCCGGGCTTCCCCAGCATCGTCCGGGCCGTGAAGGGCAGCACCACCACGACCGCCGCCAGCACCGGGACCATCTGCCAGCGAAGACCGACCACCGCGAGCACCGCCGCTGACGCCGACGACACAGCGGCGGCGCCGATGGCGGCCCGGCGCCGGAAGCGCGGTGGCAGCCAGCGGGCCGACACCAGCGCGAGTGCGCCCACGACCAGGACCGCTTCGATCGGCGTCATGCCTATGCCGCTGATCATCTCGTTCACAGAGGCGGCGGCAAGGGAGGCCGGGTGACTACTGCTGCTCGATGCTTGCATGACGGCTCCAGAGCGTGCGGCGTCGAGGGCCGCCCGGGTAGGGGTTCTGTGGTGGAAGCCCAGCGCCTGGGCGACCATGGGTGGTGGGCCTGGAGGAAGTGCCGGCACCGCGCGGCGGTCCGTCCGCCCTCATACGGGGCGGACGAGCCGGGTCTCGTAGGCGAAGACCACGGCCTGCACCCGGTCGCGCAGCTCCAACTTCGTCAGGATCCGGTTGAGATGGGTCTTGACGGTGGCCTCGGCGAGGTGGAGCGCGGCGGCGATCTCGACGTTCGACAGGCCGCCCGCCACCTCGATGAGCACTTCGCGCTCGCGTGCCGTAAGCCTCTCCAGCCGGTCGTCCTCCACCGTGCGGCGATCGGCGGGCAGTTGGTGGGCGAAGTTCTCCAGCAGACGGCGTGTGATCCGCGGGGAGACCACCGCGTCCCCCGCGGCGACGCTGCGGATCGCCGCGAGCAGCTCCTCGGGCAGTGCGTTCTTCAGGAGGAAGCCCGATGCCCCGGACTTGAGCCCCGTGAAGGCGTGTTCGTCGAGGTCGAAGGTGGTGAGGATGAGCACCCGGGCCTGTCGGCAGTCCCGGGTGATGCGTGCTGTCGCCTCGATTCCGTCGGTGCCGGGCATGCGTACGTCCATCAGCACGACATCGGGGTTCAACTGCCGTGCCAGGCGTACGGCTTCGGCGCCGTCACCGGCCTCGCCGACCGGTTCCATGTCCGGCTGTGCCTCCAGCACCATCGTGAACGCCATGCGCAGCAGCGGTTCGTCATCGGCGAGCAGGATGCGGATCGTCACGCGGTGCCGCCTCCCGTCGTGCCGAGGCCGGGCGTCGTGCCGAGGCCGAGGCGGGCCGACACCCGCCAACCACCGCCATGCGGGAGAGGGCCCGCCTCCAACGTCGCCCCGTACGCGGCCGCGCGCTCCCTCATGCCGGGTATCCCGTGCCCGGATCCTGGGTCGCCGGGGTGCGGGGCGGTGCGGTCGGTGCAGGTGCCGTCGTCGGTGACCTCGACGGCGACCGCCTCTGCGGAGCACCGGACCCGGACTTCGGCGCGAGTGCCTACCGGTGTGTGCTGGAGAGTGTTGGTCAACGCCTCCTGCACGAGGCGGTAGACGGTGAGCTGCGCGGCGGCGGAGACGGGAGACGGATCGCCCGTCTGATCGAGGCGGGTCGGCAGTCCGGCGGCGCGCACCTGATCGGCGAGGGACTCCAACTGCGCGATGCCGGGCATCGGATGCCGCAGGGCGTCCGGTTCGTCCGCCCGCAGGACTCCGAGGAACCGCCGCATGTCGGTGAGGGCTTGCCGTCCCGTACCGGAGATCTGCCGCATGGCGGCGGTCGTCGTATCGGGGGAGCGGAACTGGGCGAAGACCGCGCCGTCGGCGAGCGCGACCATCACGGACAGGTTGTGGCTGACGATGTCGTGCATCTCGCGGGCGATACGGGCCCGTTCGTCCGCGACCGCGAGCCGGGCCCGCTGGTCGCGTTCGCGCTCCAGACGTACGGCTCGGTTCTCCACGGACGCGAGGTAGGCGCGCCTGGTCCGGGCGCTCGTACCGATGACGGCGGCGGCGACGGCCATGGCGGTGAGGCTGATGATGTCGCCGACGACTCCGTCCTCGGGCGCCCAGCTCAGGGAGTTCAACACGATGCCCAGTTCGAGAACGGCACCGGCCAGCAATGTGCGGCGCCGGTCGCAGTACGCGGCCACCGTGTAGAGGGCGATCAACAGCGCTACGTCAGCCGAGAGTTGAACGTCGGCGAGCCACTGGACGAATGCCGTGGTGGCCACCGCACCGAACACTGCCAGCGGCGCCCGCCGACGCCACACCAAGGGAACCAGCAGCCCCGCCTGGAGGGCCAGGAACCATGGATGGTCGCTGAGGTCGTCGCGGATGACGACGGCGGCCGGGACGAAGAGCACGGCAACCAGCAGCGCGTCCACCGCCGTCGGCGACAGCCGGGCACGCGCCCGCAGCAGCGGAAGACATCCGGTCAGGGCGCCCCGCGACTGTACGGGCGGTATTGCCACCTTCATCACGCGTCCCGCCGTTTCAGCGCCACGGCGGCTGCGGCGAGCGCCACGGCCGCGTACAGGCACAAGACCGCGAAGCCGGTCCACGGGGCCAGCGAAGCGGGCCCCGGATCAAGGACGGCGACGGAGCGTCCGGCGTTGTTCGGCAGGTACTTGCCGATGCTCTCGGCCCAGGTGGCCGGGAGAGTCCTGACGACTTCCGGCACGACCAGCAGCATGGCGAAGACGGTGGTCGTGCCGCCCGCCGTATTGCGGATCAGCGCGCCGATGCCGACGCTCAGCAACCCCAGCATCGTCAGATACAGACCGTTGCCGAGGACGACACGGGCGACACCGGGATCGCCCAGTGAGGCCCCGATGCCCGTGGATTCGAGCAGGTCCTGGCTGACCAGGAAGGCCGCCAGGGACGCGGCAGTCATCAGGACCCAGACCACCGTTCCGTACACGGCGGCCTTGGCCCACAGGACCGGAAGACGGCGCGGCACCGCGGAGAGCGTGGCACGGATCATTCCGGTCGAGTACTCGCCCGTGATCACGAGAACACCCAGTACGCCGACTGCGAGTTGGGCCAGGTAGTAGCCGACCAGGCTCAGTGCGGCCGGTTCGTAGGCTGCCCGCTCGGCCGCGGTCAGGTCCGGCCAGCGGCCGGCGGTGACGGACGCGAAGAGAGGCCCCAGACCGGTCATCGCAATCGTCGCGGCGAACAGCGTCAAGAACGTCGAGCGCACGGAGCGGAGTTTGACCCATTCCGAAATCAGAACCCGGGCCTGCGTCACATGGCCGTGTGCGGCCCGGGGACGGGGGAGGACATCGGTGCTCATGCCGCACGTCCTCCGGTTCCGTTCCGGTCGGCCGCGCCCACCGGAACGGGCCGGGCAGCCGCGTACTCGACGGCGTCGCGGGTGAGTTCCATGAACGCCTCCTCCAACGACGCCCGCCTTGGCGTCAGTTCGGCGAGAGCGATCCCGTTGTCGGCGGCGATCCGGCCGATCCGCTCGCCGCTCAGGCCGGTCACTTCCAGCGCCCCGCGCTCCTGCGAGGTGACGACCACATCCGGACCTGCCAGCAAGGCACGCAGCCGGTCCGTCTCACCGGTGTGCACGTGCACCGAATTGCGCGCCGCCTTCCGCGTGAACTCCTCGACCGAGGTGTCCGCGATCAGCCGCCCCCGCCCCACCACGACGAGATGCTCGGCAGTCAGCGCCATCTCACTCATCAGATGCGAGGAGACCAGCACCGTGCGGCCCTCGGCTGCCAGCCTCTTGAGGAGGTTGCGGATCCACAGGATGCCCTCGGGGTCGAGGCCGTTCACCGGCTCGTCCAGGACCAGGGTTGCCGGGTCGCCGAGCAGGGCGCTCGCGATGCCGAGCCGCTGGCCCATGCCCAGCGAGAAGCCGCCGGCCCGCCTGCCGGCCGCCTCCCGCAGGCCCACGATGTCGATGACCTCCTCCACCCGGCTACGGGGTATGCCCGTGGTGGCCGCCAGGGAGAGCAGGTGATGGAACGCCGAACGGCCGGTGTGGACCGAGCGTGCCTCCAGCATCGCGCCGACCTCGTGCAGCGGTGCCCGGTGCGCGGCGTAGTGCTTTCCGTTGACCGTGACGTGACCCGCGGTCGGGGCGTCCAGGCCGAGGATCATCCGCATCGTGGTGGACTTCCCGGCGCCGTTCGGCCCGAGGAAGCCGGTGACGGCGCCGGGCCGTACGGTGAAGCTGAGATCGGCGACGGCGGTCTTGTCTCCGTAGCGCTTGGTGAGCGCGTGAGCTTCGATCATTGGATTCCTCGTCGAGGGTGGGAGCTGGACGACTCCCAAGCTAGATTTCGCAGCCCGACGAGCGCGTGAGCCCACAGACCGGACTCCCCATCGACAACGTGCATCCACAGGTGGATGCGGCTACGCCTTGAGGCGCAGCCGCAGCCGCAGCGCACCGACGGCTCACCTCCCTCGCCGTCCTCTGTGCACTCCGTCGACCCGGCGCGGCGTCACCCTGCCTGCTGCTCGATCACTTCGCCTCGGCGAGCCGGATCGCGTCGGGGCCGGCAGGGAATCGCAGCCGGTCGGTCGTGTCGTGCACGGCAAGCCACACGGTCTCGGCCACGTCGCTCTCCCTGGTGAACAGATCCTGGTTCATGAAACCGCTCATGACCTTCTCCGCCCAGGGAAGGTAGGGCTCCGGGACGGCCTCTTCCAGGGAGTCGCCGTCGAGCGCGGTCTCGCCGAAGTTCGTGGTCAGGCAGGCGCCCGGCTCGACGGTCTTCGCCTGCACTCCGAAGGCCGCGAGTTCGAGCGCGAGGGACGCGGTGAACCCCTCGACGGCCATCTTGCTCGCCTTGTAGACGGCGGTGAGCGGCATGTGGCCCAGCACCACGCTGGACGTCACGTTGACGACCACGCCGGAGCCGCGCTCACGGAACTGGGGCAGCACGGCCCGGGTCGTCGCCATCACGCCGAACGTGTTGGTCTCGAAGACCTCCCGCACCCGGGCCATGGACGTCCCCTCGAAAACGCCGATCGAGGGAACGCCCGCGTTGTTGACGAGCACGTCGACGGGCCCGGCCGCCTCCAGCGCCCCTTCGATGGTCTCGGGCCTCGTCACGTCGAGTTCGAGGACGCGGAGCCGGTCCGACTCCGGGAGGACGCCGGGACGCGGAGTCCGCATCGTCGCGATGACGTTCCACCCCTGTTCATGGAAGTAGCGGGCGGTCTCCCGGCCGTATCCGGACGACGTACCGGTGATCAGAACGGTCTTCATGGTGTGATCCTCGCGTTGTGGTCGGATCCACGAAGCGGCATCTTCCTGCTCCGCAGAAGAACTCCTGATCCCAGTGAACCGCTCTGACCTGCGCAAATGATAGAAGGATCCTCGCTCGCCCTTGCACAATCCTCCTTCTCCACTCGTCCTCGCTCCGCCTCGCCGCTGCACGCCCCGCTCAGGTCAGGACGCCCGCCGGAGTGCGTGCCGTGTTCCGCAGGCGGGCGGCGTCCCGGCTCGGGGGTTCGCCGAACTGGCGGCGGTACTCGCGGCTGAACTGCGAGGGGTTGTCGTAGCCGACACGGTGACCCACCCCCGTCACGTCGCCCGGGTGGGTGGCGAGCAGCAGCCGTGCCTCCTGGAGCCGGATCTGCTTCTGGAACTGGATGGGGCTCATGGCGGTCACCGCCTGGAAGTTGCGGTAGAAGGCGGAGACGCTCATCCCGGACAGGCGTGCCACGTCCTCGACCCGGAAGGGCTCGGCGTAGTGCTCGCGAATCCACCGCACGGCCCGGGAGACATGACTGAGGCCGCTGTCGGCAAGGCCGAGCTGGCGCACCGCCGCGCCCTGCTCGCCGGTGACCAGGCGCCACAGGATCTCGCGCTTGATCAGAGGGGCCAGTACGGCGCGGTCGCGGGGCTCGTCGAGCAGCCGAAGCAGGCGGACCACCGCGTCGAGCATCGCGGGCGGGGCGTCGCTGACGGCGATCCCCGACGGTGCACCGGTGCCGGAGCGGGGGATGTCTCCGGGACCGGCCTGAAGCAGCAACTCGGCGACGGCGGACGGTTCCAGCACGAGACCGAAGCCCAGCGCCGGCTGCTCCGGGGCGGCCTGGAGGAACTGCCCGGTGACGGGCAGGTCGACGGAGGCGACCAGGTACTGCCCGGCCCCGTACTCGTAGACCCGGTCGCCCAGTGCGAGGTGCTTGGCGCCCTGCGCGATGACCGCAAGCACAGTCCCGGACATGGAGGGCTCCGGAGGGTCCGGACGGTCGACCTTCGAGATCAGGACGCCGTCGATGGCGGTGGTCCAGTCGGGGCGGACATGCCTGGCCAGCAGCGTGCGTAGCTCATCGAGGTACATGCCTCCAGTGCAGCAGACATCCGGACCAGTGCTCCCCATACTGCGAGGATCGTGCAAGTGCCCGCGAGTGCAGCGAGTGGGGTGGCTCGGGCATGTATCCGGGTCTACGAGGTGCCGGGCGGACCTCGTAGACCCGGCTGGACGGGGCGGACCTCTCGACGGTCGACGATGTGACCGTGGAGCACGGTGAGTTCGGAGTTCCAGCGGCTGCGACTGGCGGTGAACTTCAGCTGGCCGGTGTGGTTCTGGTGTTCACTGCCGCGCTTGCCGGCGTGATGCTCCGGTACTCCCGTCGTAGGTCGTCATGTGACCTGGTCCTGGGGTGTCAGCCGCCGGCGGATATTCCGGTGGCCTCAGCGCACCGTCTGACTAGAGTCGGCCCGTGCCCGAGCTGAAGCGGCTGCATGCTGCGCATGCCCCAGCGGTGCTGGCCTTCGAGCTGGCGAATCGCGCCTACTTCGCTGCCTCGGTCCCCGACCGTGGCGACGAGTTCTACGCCCAGTACGCCGACCGGCACAGCGCCTTGCTGGCTGAACAGGAGGCCGGCATCTGCGCTTTCTACGTGCTCGTCGTCGATGATGGCTCGGTTCTGGGCCGGTTCAACCTGTACGACTTCGAAGACGGCGCTGCCGAACTCGGTTACCGGGTTGCGCAGCACGTCACCGGCCGCGGCGTGGCGACCGCGACCGTCCGGGAGTTGTGCCGGCTTGCCGCGGCGCGGCACGGGCTGCGCACACTGCGGGCGGCCACCTCCCGCGAGAATGCCGCGTCCCAGAAGGTGCTGACCAAGGCCGGGTTCGTCCCGGTCGGTCCGGCCGGCCCGGCCGACCTCGGCGGTGAGCCAGGCACCTGGTACCAGCGTGACCTGGGTGTTGCAGGTCATGACGTCGTGGCCGCCGGGGCCGGCACGTAAGGGGCAGGTCCCCGGGCGGCAGGATGAGAACTGCCAAGTCACCCGACCACGTTGCGGATCGTCAATCGGTCCGGGTGCGGAGGCTCCGCGCCATGGTGGGGATCATCACCGCCGCAGGGACGAGGTGCAACGCGACGAGGGCGGTGATGGTGGCGGTGTTCGCCGCGGAGAGGAAGGGCGGGACCAAGGAGATCGCGGTCAGCGACACTGCCGTCCACACGAATCGCTCGGCGGGGCGAGCGCTCCAACGAAGCAGAGCGGCGGCAATGACGATGCCCACGACGGAGAAGAAGCCGGTCACGACGGCGAACCCGGACAGCGGGATCGTCTCGCCACCATCGGGGACCTCGAAGTCGACGCCGACGGCCTGGGCGAGGGCAGCGCCGAGGGTGGTGGCCACGACCGCTGCGAGCGTGGCGATGAAGCCGGTGACGGCGAGCCCGCGGAGTCGGCGGGTGTGGCTGGTCCGGCCCGATGCCGGGCCTGCCACGACCCTGTCGTCATTGCTGTTCATGTCGGTCCTCCATTTTTCGGTGACTGGCGTGCGGGGTGCGCCGACTGTCATGTGACGGTCGGCCCTGGGGGTGATGACGAGCACTCTCGCCGTGTGACGGCCGGGGTTCCGCAGGGCGCGGACGCCGGTGCCGCGGAGCCAGAACCCGGCGTCGCGTCCGAGGACGGGCCCGGGTTCGCCGTCGCGCAGCTCCAGCTCCACCCGCCCGCGGGTGACGACGCCGAACGCGTCGCACCACTCCTCCGCGACCACCGCGACACGCGCGCCGGCGCGCAGCGCGAGCGTCCACACCGGGACTACTCCGTGCCCTCCGGCGGCAGGCGTTCCGGCAGCCCGAGCCGCGGGAACTGGTCGTCGTGGAAGGTCACGATCTCGGTGATCGCACCGCCGGTGACGCGCAGGACGTCGATCGTCAGCGGCAGGTACGCGCCCCTGTCCTTCCGCCAGAGGTAGAAGGCGACGGCGGGCTGCCGGTTCACCGCGGTCCGGACGGCGCGCAGTCCCGTCATGCCCTCGAAGCCGTCCTCGACCCAGCTGTTCACGACCGTGTCGCGGCCGATGTACAGCCCAGGGGTGGGTGGCATCGAGCAGCGGACGTCGTCGCGCAGCATCGAGGCGAGCGCCGGGATGTCCGTGGCGACGCTGGCGTCGGTGAAGCGGCGCACCAGCTCCCGCGTCCCGGCGTCCTCCTCGCCGCCGGTCCAGTCCTGCCGCTCGGCGGGCAGGTGCTCCCGCATGCCGGCGCGGGCCCGCTGCAGCGCGCTGTTCACGGAGTTGACGGAGTCCCCGAGGAGCTCCGCGACGTCCTTCGCCTGCCAGCCGAGCACGTCCCGCAGGATCAGCACAGCCCGCGGGCGCGGCGCGAGGTGCTGGACCGCGACCAGGTACGCCAGCTCGATCGTCTCCCGCGCTACGGCGACGGTCTCCGGCTCGTCCGCGTCACCCGCGGGCAACTCGTCGAGCAGCCGGTCCGGGTAGGGCTGCAGCCACAGCACCTCGCCGCCGGTTGCGGGCTCCGGGCGGCGCTTGGCCAGCAGGTCGAGGCAGGCGTTGGTGGCGATCCGGTACAGCCAGGCCCGGAACGTCGACCGCCCCTCGAACGTCTCCCGCCGCCGCCAGGCACGAAGGAACGTCTCCTGCACGGTGTCCTCGGCATCCTCGAACGACCCGAGCATCCGGTAGCAGTGCACGTGCAGCTCCCGCCGGTGCCGCTCCGCCAGCCCGGAGAACGCCGACTCGTCGACCTCGCCCGGCCCGTTCATGCCCGGCCCGCTCACGCCCAGCTCTTCCCGCCGCGTGTCCGCACTCATCACGTCATCCTTCCGCCTCGTCGCATCCCGTCGTAGGTGTGACGGGTACGGGCGCGACAACTCATCACCAGGGCCGGCCGGCCCTGGTGTGCAGCCGTGCACAGCCGGACCCGGGGCCCGCCGGCGCGGAGGTCCGTCGAGGCCTGTTCGCGGTGGGGCGTCGCCTCAAGGCCGCCGGTCGGTTGAGTCGATCCGGGCATGACCGGTGGCGTCCCGACAACGGTGCAAACGGCTCGGGGTGCAGGGGGCGGGTGCGTGGCCTCCTCGATCGCGCCGTGCGGCCGGTGAACTTCCCGGGCCCCGGTCGGACGGGCCGATCAGCGCAGTCCGGCGAAGAGGTCGTTCTCGGGTACGGCCGCGCCTGTGGCGTCCTTGACCCGTACGAAGGTCTCCATGCCCATCAGCTCGCCGAACCTCTCCTTGCCCATCTTGAGGAAGAAGATGTTCTCGCCCTGACTGGCGTGCGCGGCCAGCGCATCGAACTTCTGGCTGCTGAATGCGGTGGTGTCCACCCACGTGGTGATCTCGTCGTCGGGGAGGCCGATCTCGGCCATCGCGGCGGCCTCGGCAGGATCCGGCTCCGGGACGTCCTCCTGGAACTCGCGCATGGTCTCCCCGAACCGCTGCATCATCGAGCGGGGCACCGTCGTCCAGTACACCTTCGGCGTCAGCTCGGTCATCTCCAGCGCCGCCATCGTGATGCGGTGGGCCTGGATGTGGTCGGGGTGGCCGTAGAAGCCGTTCTCGTCGTAGGTGACGACCACATCGGGCCGGTAGTGCCGCATGAGTTCCGCAAGCCGGGCGGCGCCTTCCTCCACAGGGGTCCGCCAGAAGGAACCGCGGGCGTCGTTGCTCGGCCAGCCGGTCATCCCGGAGTCGGCATAGTCCAGCATCTCCAGATCACTGATCTTCAGGACGTCGCAGCTCGCCTTGAGTTCTTCACGGCGCATCAAGGCGACGGCCGCCGGATCGTGCTCGGGATCGCCCGGCTTGACACCTCCCGGTCCGTCACCGCAACCGCCGTCGGTACACGTCACGAGAACCGTGCGGATGCCCTCCGCCGCGTACCGCGCGAGGACCCCTCCGGTTCCGGTGGCCTCGTCGTCGGGGTGGGCGTGTACTGCCATGAGCGTCAAGGGCCGGTCAGTCACGAAACTGTCCTCCTGCAGAAGTACATCTTGGTCCGATTGAGCGGCGGGTGTGCCGCTGTCCCGGGGCCGGGATCCCGGTCGGGCGGACGACCTCGTGGTCTCCGTGCTCCCGTCCGTGCGGCGCCGGCCCCTCCGTGGATGCAACCGCGTCGACTGGGCCGGCTGTTCCCGGCGCGTCAGGCCGGCGGTCAGGCCCCCCAGCTGGCGGCGCGCGTCCCAGCGGTTCAGGACGGCGCAAAGCCCCGCCTGTGCGCCAGACGCCAGACGCCAGACGGTGGCGGTGGCCTTGAGCTCTTCGAGTACATCCACCCCGAAGCGATCGAGCCGGAGCCCGCTCGTCCCGACGAGATCGGGAGCGATATCGTCGACCCGTCTCCTGTGCTCTGCAGGCCCTGCGGTGGGCGTGGAGCCGTACGCACTGGGCCTCCTGGAGGCAGGAAGGGTGTGGCTCACCGCCCGAGCCCGGGTACCCCATGACGGAAAAGATCGACTTCAAGAAGACCCTCGACAGCTACCGGGCGAAACGAGGCGAGTTCCGGGTCGTGGACCTGCCCGCCATGCGGTACCTGATGGTTGACGGTCACGGCGATCCGAACACCTCACCGGCCTTCGTCGAGGCGCTCGGCGCGCTGTATCCGGTGGCGTACAAGTTGAAGTTCGCCAGCAAGCGGGAGCTCGGCCGGGACTACGTCGTCCCGCCCCTGGAGGGGCTGTGGTGGGCCGAGGACATGGACACCTTCACGGCTTCGCGTGAC
The DNA here is from genome assembly GCF_042653885.1 of Streptomyces ovatisporus. NCBI lineage: Bacteria > Bacillati > Actinomycetota > Actinomycetes > Kitasatosporales > Streptomycetaceae > Streptomyces > Streptomyces ovatisporus. The sequence goes on along the minus strand of NZ_JBHSFH010000006.1, from coordinate 556,163 downwards.
AAGTCCCGGTGGGACTGGACGATGATGCTCCTGGTCCCTGACTGGATCGACCAGGACATGTTCCGAGGTGCCGTCGAGCTGGCCGGAGCCAAGGCCCCTCCCGTACGTCTCGGCGACGTCCGCCTTGAGCGTCTGTCCGAGGGCCGGTGCGTGCAGACGCTGCACATCGGGTCGTTCGACGACGAAGCCGCGGTCCTCGAGCGCATGCACCACGAGTTCATCCCCGACCACGGTCTTCGCATGGACGGCAAGCATCACGAGATCTACCTCAGCGACTTCCGCAAAGTCGGACCTGAGCGTCTGCGCACCATCCTCAGGCAGCCCGTTCTTCCCCGAACGGCAGCGGCCACCGCCCGCGCTCAGGAATGACCACGTTCTTCGACGATCTCGACCTCGAAATCATCGGTCAGCGGCTCGAACCGGATCGCGCGGTGCTGACGTGCCGGGGCGTTGCGGCCCGACCAGTGACGTCGTCGCTGCGGAGGGGAAGGCACATCGCGGACACCGTCGTTCCTCGTCGACCACGATGCGCAGCCTCGCAGCCCTCTCCCCGCCTGCACTGCCACAGGCGCTGCCACTACGACGGCAAGACCTTCACCGGCCGACGGGCCCCCGACATCGACCACATGGTGCCTCTCGGCGAAGCCTGGGCGTCCGTAGCCTCGAAATCGCCGGCGGAGCCGTCGTCACGGTGCGCGGGGCCTGTCACCTCCGATACCGCTGTGCCACTGCGGTGAAGGCGGCTTTGGGTTCCCATTCCATGTCGGGGTAGGTCTGCCCCCGGCGCCCTTCGAGGAGTTTGACGATGCCGAGGCCGGCCCGGTCCAGGTCGTCCCTGGGGTCGCCGTCAGGGCGGTGCGGGTAGCCAGGCAAGGCGAACAAGAACACGAACGCGCTGTCCACACCCTCGGTCTCGAAGATCTCCAGCAGATCGCTCAGATACGCGGCCTGGCCGGCCTCGTCGCGCTCGTACATGCCGTTCAGCCGTAGGGGGGCCCTGGTCTCCGGGTCGTACTCGACCACGTCCAGCACCCGCCCACCGCGGTCTCCCGCGCCGCAGTAGGCCGCGGTGCCGAACCCCGTGATGGCCAGCGGTTTCGGGCCTCGGGCCAGGGTGCGCACCGCCTCCCGGAACCGGTCGGCGACCTCGGCGGAGCGGATCAACTCGAACGTCACAATGTCGAAGGGAGCCCAGTCGACCTGCTCGAACTGGATGGATGCATAGGTGAGCTTTCCTTGGAAGCGCTCGCGGATCGCGGCCGCGGCGTCGCGGAGGAATGCGTTGATGCGCACGCCGAGTTCGTGCATTGCGTCGGCCCGCCGCTCGGGTTGGCTCATCAGCTGCTCGACCCGCTCCTCGGGGCTCTCTCCGGGCAGGAACCCGCGGTTCATCACGCTCAGCTCGACCCCTGCGACGAACACGACTGTGGCCCCCTCCTGCCGGAGCCGTTCCGCTCGCTCGGCGCAGTCGCGGAAGAGCGTGTGGATCTGCTCCGTATCCAGCTCCAGCGGATACGGGGAGAACCAGACCTCCATGCCGAGTTCGGCGGCGGCACCTGCGGCCAGCTCCAGTCGGTCCGGGTCGCCGCCGATGATCTGGACCGCGTTGCAGTGCAGGTCGTCGCGGATGACGGCGAGTTCGCGCCGCACCACCGCGGGGTCGAAGTGCTCGCGGGACAGCTGGCCGTGCACGACGAATCCGGTGTCGTAGGTCATTCCTCTTGCTCGCATGGTGACGTCCTCTCATCCGGTCTCGGTCTCGGGAAGTTCGAGACTGACAGGAAAAGTGCGTGTACGCAAGTTTGCGTGCACGCAGTTCCGTGTGGGACGCTGACACCGTGACGACACGAGCACCAGGACTGCGGGAGCGGAAGAAGCAGGCCACACGCGAGGCGCTGCGCGAGGCGGCCCTGCGCCTGGCCGTGGAGCGCGGACCGGACCAGGTGCGGGTCGAGGACATCGCCGAGGCGGCCGGGGTCTCGCCGCGCACCTACAACAACTACTTCGCCAGCCGCGAGCAGGCGATCGTCTCCGCTGTCACCGCGGACCGGGAGGCGCAGATCGCGGCAGCGGTCGCCGTCCGGCCCGCAAGAGTGCGCCTGGCCGACGCCGTCACCGAAGCAGTGGTCGAGCAGTACACGAACGCCGGTGAGCGCGAACGCGAGGCGCTGCTGCTGATCACCACTCAGGCCGCGCTGCGCGACGCGTTCCTCGATGCCACCGCCGGCATCGAGCCCCCTCTTGCGGCGGTGCTCGCCGAGCGCCTGGGTGACGCCGGAGCGCACACGGCCCGCGTCCTCGCAGCGAGTGTGGCGGCGGCGGTTCGCATCGCGTTGGAAGGCTGGCTCAAACCGGCCGGGAACGCAGGGGCCGCCGGGAAGTTCGCCGCCGGAGGACTGGTCGTGCCCTCCGGCTCACTGCCCGACCAGCTCCGCGCGGCGCTGGCGCCGCTCGCACCCGCCTTCGACGCTGCCGAGTGCTAGGGCACGTCGTTTGGATCTTCGCGGGCTCGCGACGCCCGGCCCGCCCATCTGCTGCGTTGTCGGAGTCGCCCGAGTACGCCCAGTACGAGGGCGATCCTCCGCCTGGCATCTGGACGCACCGGACGCCGCTCGCCGACCCACGAAGATCCAAACGACGCACCCTAGACCCAGCCGTGAAGCCGGCCCAGCCGGAGCATCCGCCCAGTAGATCCGGAACGACCGTGCACCTGCCGCCGTCATCGTCCTCGTCAGCCGGCTCAACATCGGTGACGCCGTGTCAGGGCGCGATCTGCGACTGCGGATCGTGCGATGTCCCTGCAGGACACAAAAGTTGTCCGGGCTGGCAGGTCAGGGTGCACCTGTGGGGATGCGGGCATGGGGCGAAAGCCGTATCCAAGCGACAACCCGGACGCGCCTCTACCAGAGACGGTCTTGACGCCGCTCTTCGCGGGCTGGAATCGGCACAGCCGACGGCCGCCACTCCCGCCTGAGCAATCCGAACACCCACGAGTCGGATACCTCGCCGTTCACGACGCAGTCTTCCCGCAACGTCCCTTCACGCACGAATCCGATCTTCTCCAGGACCCGGGCAGATGCCACGTTGCGCGTATCGGCCTCGGCCTGAACACGATTCAGGTCCAGCGCGTCGAATGCCCACTGCAGCAAGGCATGCGCGGCCTCCGTCGCGTAACCGTGGCCCCACATCGCATCGTCGAGGCAGTAGCCCAACGACGCGCTGCGGTAGTCCGGGTTCCATCCGGTCAGACTGCACCAGCCGACGAAGGCCCCGTCGGGAACACGGTCGATGGCCACCCGCGCCCCGGTGCCTTCGTCCGCCATCTTCCGGCACTTTGCGATGAAGCGCTCGGCGCGGGCTCGTTCGGTCCACGGCGGGGAGTCCCAGTAGCGCATCACGTAGGTGCTGCTGTGCAGCGTGAAGAGGAGGTCGGCGTCGGCGTCGGTGAAGGGGCGCAATCGCAGGCGGGCGGTGTGCAGTATGGGGGTGTCCAAAGACATGCGCGCCATCTTGCCTCGTCATGAGGGCGGTCGGAGCGCCGAACACCGGTCCCGGTCCCGTGAACGTCACCCGCAGCCGCCTCGACCGCCGAGGCTTCCTCACCCGACTCGGACGCGCCTCTAGCAGAGACGGACCTGACGACCTCTGAGACGTCACACTGTCGGCCCGGCGGGAATCGAATCAATGCCCCCCTGACCCCAGAAGATCGAGGGTGGCCGAATCCGCAGGTGTGTGGTCCCGGAGTGGTCCCAACCTTCCCCGGGTCGCGTGCCGTTCAGACCAGTGCCCGACAACTCGCGCCGTTCCGCGTGGGGCGCGCGCATACGGAATCGATCCGATCCGCACACCCCACGCGGATTGGCGTTACTTGCCCGAGTTGGCGCCGCGGCGCATCAGGAGCACGCCGGCCGCTGCCAAGGCGGCGAGGACGGCCGCCGCGATGACGAACCAGACGGCAGCGGGCAGCCCGCCCTCATCTTTCGCAGCTGCCGGCTCAGCACGCTGTTCGGCCGGGGGTGACTGTGCGCCGTCGCTACTGGAAGGGGCCGCGCTCTCAGGCGAGGCGCCGGACTCGGCCGGTGCCAGCTTCAGCACCGGAGCGGGTGTCTCTGGTTCCGCCTTGCCCTCCTGCGGCACTTCGATCCACCGGTCGACCCGGCCGTCGTCGTAGCTCTGCAGTGTCTTGAAGGCCAGTTCCTCGGCGTCCGGCAGTTGACGGACGGAGATCGAGTAGGACGCGTTCTGCCCCACTCCGACCTTGGGGCCTTCCACGGTGTATCCCTCGTCCGAGGGCTTCAGCTTCCAGCCGTCGGGACCTTCCTTGTAGGTGACGTCCTTCGCGTCGATGCCTTCAGGCAGAACGACTTCGAGTTTGGTGATTCCGGCGCTGTCGGACTCCGATTCAGCGTCGAAGGAGACAGTGACGTTCTTCGCGAGGGCACGGGCGCCCTCGGACTCGACCTCGACGTGCGCGGCGGCCGCGCCGGTTGCCGCTATCACCAGCGCCATGGCGGCAACCGTGGGGACACCGACGCGACTTGCGAGGGTCAGTCTGGATGTGCGGGACATGAATTTGCTCCAAGCATGTGGTGGAAAGGGGAGGCGTCGGCCGCCCCGTGGGGTTCAGGCGGTCTCGAACCCGTGCGGGGGACCGCGGCGTACCACCACATCCGCGAGCACCGAGAGTTTCGGTGGTGATCGCTCCAGGCCGATGCTCGGCCGCCGGTCCGGTTCCGGCCGGCACCGGGCCGAAGACCATCTCCAGGCCGAGAACATTCGGCCGATCCCGGCCACGACGAGAGTCAGTGGGCTCGCACCGCTCGTCGCCATGGACCAGTACCGCGCGTCCGCGCGGTGCATCACGACGGCGATGGCCAGCGCCACCAGTACGTGCGCCACCGTCATGGTGGCCGAGTGCTGCAATCTCACATGCCAGGCGTCGTGCGCGCCGAGCAGCCCCTCGTCGACAGCCACAGGGGGCGCACCACGGGCGTGGCCAGGCATGCCCACGGCGGAGTGCGTGACATGGAGCCCGCCCAGAGCCTCGTGCAGTCCGGCTTGTGCAGCCAGGCACGCAGCCGCGATCGTCGCCAGGGAACGCCGACGCCTCGCGCCGAGAAGACCGGCGGCGAACAGCAGTCCTGCCGCGGCGCCCACCCTCAGCCACGGCACCGCCTGCCCGGACAGCAGATGATGGGCCCCCACTCCCAGCGCCAGGCTGGTCAGGGCGAACAGTCCCGCCCGTGCAGCGACCAGGGGAGCCCCGCCCGGCAGGTCAATGGCCTGCGGTTCGGGAGTCGCTCGGCGCGTACGTGGCATGGCCGCCCATCATCGACCATGACCCCCGGTACCGGAAGGCGAACCGGTGACCTCGACGTGGCTCAGGCTCGCAACGAGGGCGGGTTCCGATTGTGGGGGAGCGGGCGCGTGGACGACCAGCGCAACTGATACCCCCCGAGGGTAATTGCGACTGTATTGCAGCTGGTCAGAGTAGGTATGACGGCTGTGGCCGCAATGGTATCTGTGTGCCACGGTGTCCGTCATGGAGGGGAAACAGCACGACCACACCACCGACCATCACCACGATCACGGCAACGCGAACCGCTCCTGGAGGGCGCGACTGCGATACCAGCTTGCGCACGTCGTCACGCCACACAGCCACGAAGCAACCGACAAGGTGGATGCGGCGATGGAGACATCCCGGGAGGGGATGCGCACGCTGTGGATCTCCCTTGCCGTCCTCGGGCTGACCACTGCCGTTCAGGCGGTGATCGTGGCTCTGTCCGGCTCGGTCGCCCTGCTCGGGGACACGATCCACAACGCCGCGGACGCACTGACTGCTGTGCCGCTGGGCATCGCGTTCATGCTCGGGCGGCGAGCGGCCAACCGCCGCTACACCTACGGCTACGGCCGCGCCGAAGACCTGGCCGGCATCCTCATCGTCCTCACCATCGCTGCCTCCGCGGCCCTCGCCGCCTGGGCTGCACTGGACCGGCTGCTCAACCCTCGTGACGTCACCCATCTGTGGGCTGTCGCCGCCGCGGCCCTTTCGGGATTCGCGGGCAATGAGTGGGTCGCCCGCTACCGCATCCGCACCGGACGGCGCATCGGATCAGCCGCTCTGGTCGCCGACGGCCTGCACGCCCGCACCGACGGCTTCACCTCCCTCGCCGTCCTCTTGGGCGCCGGCGGCGCAGCCCTCGGCTGGCGATACGCGGACCCGGTCATCGGTCTGCTCATCACCGCAGCGATCCTGTTCGTCCTCAAGGACGCCGCAAGGGAGGTGTATCGGCGGCTGATGGACTCCGTCGACCCGCACCTTGTGGAACGGGCAGAGGAAGCAATGCGAGGGGTGGACGGCATTCGAGGCGTGGGGCAGGTGCGAATGCGCTGGATCGGCCATGCCCTGCGTGCAGAGGCGGACATCATCGTCGACCCGAGCCTGACCGTCGTGGCCGCGCACCAGTTGGCCGTCGAAGCTGAACACGCGCTGATCCACGCGGTGCCACGACTGACCGCCGCCACAGTCCACACCGACCACAGCCCGACCGGCAGCGACCCGCACGCGGCCCTCGGCCATCACCACGCTCGGCTGATGAGCCGATGACGACGAGCTGGGGAGCTGCCAGTGCCTGATGACACCATCAGCCCGATGAGCCAGTCCACCGCCAGCGACTCAGATTTCTCCCACTGATGTCGTAGCAGGTCGCAGCAGCAGTGAGGGGCGGTCTCTCGAATTCGAGAGACCGCCCCTCACCTGCGAAACTTCTGTCGGGACGGCGGGATTTGAACCCACGACCCCTTGACCCCCAGCAGATCGCGGTGGAGATATGTGCAGGTCAGGACTCTGACGGCGCACGCTGGCTCGTTCGGTTGAACTGGGATTGTTCAGCGGCACGCACAGCGTGTGGCCCCCAAGTGGTCCCCACAATCTCGGGCGCCCTATGAGGACGACACAAGCCCTCAGCGTCGATCGCCATGTGTGTGCCTCTGGTGTGAGTGCTTCCCTTCGCGCCGTCCTGGTGCTCAACCCGGGGTGGGGGGTGAGGGCTGATCGACGTGGAAGGTAAGCCCGGTGATTCGGCCTGATTGGATGACGGGACCGTGCTGAACGCCGCCGTTGATGTCGTTGTGCACGATGTCACGACGTGTGGCTGAGGTGGCGGCGAGTTGCTGCAGCGAGGTGAGCAGAACACGTAGGTCGTCGCTGGTGATTGCCCCGACTTCGACGAGCTGTTGTAGGTGGGCGTGCCACTGGTTTCTGACCTCGGAGGCGGTCTGTTCGTCCATCGTGCCGTCGCCGGTGAGCAGCCGAGTCCTTGCGTTGTCCAGGTCGGGGAGTGCGGCGGTGTCCGAACCAGTACGTGCCAGGAGGCGTCCGACAAGTTCACGGGCATGTGTCCATGAGTCGGTGACCATGAGGGAGACCAGTGTGGTTGCTCCCGAGGATGCGAGAATGGCCAACTCGCTGTCCATAGCCTTCTCCTAAGTGCGTGCGGACGTGGACGTCTCGTCGGTCGCGTCGTCGTCAGAAGTCGGCCCCTCAGGGTCGTTCTGGGTGGAGGCAGTCGGTGGATCGAATCGGCGTAACAGGCCTTCGGCTGTCTCGTGTTGGTTCTGTTTCGTGATGATGTTGGAGATCTGTTTGGCCAGCATCCCCCGCCGAATGTCTCCCTCGGTGAAGCCCATGGAGTCGAAGAAGCCGGAGAGGTGATCTTCCGCCGTCCGTGCTTGCGACTTGGGCTCGGGCTCTACCTCTGCGTTCTCTGGCATGGCCGACTCGCTTGGGGGCTCTGACAGGAGGTTCTGAAGTCGCTCGGGTATGTCAGTGTCGTTGGCTGCGGAGGTGAGCTGCGCAAGTAGAGGGAGGTCTGCCACCGTCCTTTCCACGTGCTCTTCGTTTTTGGCGAGCCACCAGACCACCGCACTGCCGGTGTCCTTCAGTACGTCTTCACCGAGGTACTGGCGCTTGCTCTGCTCGTACTTGCGTTGGTGTTCCCAGACCGCGCCTTCCTTCCGTACTTCAGCAAGTCTCTCCAAACGCTCCTGGTCCTGTTGGGGCAAGGAAAGGTTGATGTTTTCCGCCATGGCCTGAAGATGTCCTGTCGGTTCCGGGCTCATACGACTCAGAGCACCGCTGAGCTCATGTTGAATGAGTGAGGCTTGGGTCGGCTCACGCTTCTCGGTGATGCTGCGGGCACGGCTCAGGACTGCCTCGACGGCGAGTCCTGCCGGGTTCAACACGGGCATGGTTTCAGGTGATTTGATGAGATGCCAGCGTACGGTCGCCGAGAAGACGAAGCGGTAGTCGTCCCAGAGACTGGGGAGCGCTACGTGGCTGACGTGGTGTTCCGTACGTTCGACGGGCGGAGCCGTGAGTTGTTCTTCGAAGCTCACCGGAATGGATCCGCGGCGCAGTGAAGCGATCCGGAACGCCGCTGCGGGAACAACGAGGAGAAGCACGGCCAACGTCGGCCATGTCCATGTGGGCCACCGGTTTGTCAGGCCGGCAATGGTGAGCAGAAGGCCGCATAGAAGGGTGAGGAAGACGGTTGTCGTCTTTCTTGCGGTAGTCATGATCGAGTCCCCCCGGTTGATGCTGGTGGTGTAGCTGGCTCCAGACCCTGAGCAACGTTGATCTTGTGGAGTAGCAGTTCGGTGGTTTCTATGGAGCGCGCGAGGCTTCCCGGAGCAGTGCGCTCGGCTTGGCGGGCGCTTGCGTACAGTGCGGCGAAGACTTCGCCCCGCGATTCCTCGCACTGCTCCGCAGCGTTGACGAGGAGATCGAGCAGGACCTCACCGCGGTGTCCGGTGTCGAGGGCGGCGCGGTGGAGCCAGCTTTCTGCGTGCGGCCCCCACGTTGCCCGCGGTAGTTCGGCCAGTACCGCGTGCCAGCCGATGGTGAGGGAGCGCTGCACACCCTTCTCTTCCACCAGCGCCCGTGTGGTGTCAGGGGAGTCCGTCAGCTGCACCGGCTCGCAGGCTCGCAGGAAGATGTCGAGGTCAGGCAGCGAGAGGTGGGAGCGTGCCAGGCGGTCGAGCAGCCTTCGGCGCAGTCGGCGACTGATGGCCGCCAGGTCGCACAATGCTTGTAGGGCACGAGCTGAGCCGCGCTCGCGCCGGGCCAGGTAGTAGAGCCTGAGCAGGGCCTGGTCCGGATGGCTCGCTGCGATGACATCAGCGCAGACCCTGACCAGCACCTGTGCGAACTCTCCTCTCAGCTGCCGGTAGGCACACCACTGATAGATGCGTTCGCGAAATTCTCTGGCGTGAGCAGGATCGTTTAGAGCGCACGTGAGCGCTTGTACTGCGGCTTCCAGTCGTGACCGGCTGGCCGCGCCGGAACTCCATTGCTCGGCGAGGGACGCCAGATTGTCCCCGCGCCCGGTCCGTAGGTACTCGCCGGCCAGGCGTGTCACGAGGCCGTCGCGGGCCGGAGGGTCGACGTGCGGGTGGTTGAGTTCTACGACGTCTGCTGCCCAGGCGCCTAGGTGAGGGCGCAGGTCCGGCATGTGGTCCCAGAAGTGTGTGAGTACGGCGGAGTCGTAGTCGAGCTTGGTGTACCGCACCTTTCCGCCTGACCCGACAGTGGCTGAGATCTCTTCAAGCCGTTGGGCGAGGTCTTTGTGCTGTAGCAGCGGGGCTTCCTCCGACGGGGGCCCGACCGTGCGCAGCAGAAGCTGCGTCGCCTTGTGGATGACGTCAGCGTGCGCTCCGTGCAGCGTGGCGACAACGATCAGCAGAGCCCGTTGAGGAGCCTCGCTCAGTGTGGCGACCTTTTCGGCGACGTCCTTTCGGTAATCGTTCAGTGCCCCCCTGGCGGTCTCACACCACTGCGCGAAGTGCTCCCCGGGTTGAGCGGACTCCCTGGCGCGACGCACTAAGTCGGCGAAGTCCGCGACCTCTTGCATCGGCCTGTTCTCATTAAGGAATTCGGTGACGATGCTGTCGGATTGAGCGTATTGCTCGTGCGGTATGCCGTGCATGCGTAAGTGCTGCCTGAAAACGTCAAGGCGGTTGGGGGGCTTGATTTCGATGCGGTAGTGCTGCAGGTCGGGGTCGAGAGTGCCGCCGTGCGGCATGACGACGACGAGGTGAGCGTGTTGTTCTTGCACGGTATTGCGGAGGGCGGAAAGGTCGGCTCGGGCGGTATTCCACTGCTGGCCGTCGGCGGCGGACATGTCCAGCAGCAACTGGTCGCCGTTTTCGACCAGAGCGGGGTCGTGGAGGTGGAGTCCGTCCTCCTCACCCGGTAGCAGTTCGTGAAAGACGCCGCTGTCGCCGTGGTGTTCGCGCAGGAGTACGCGGGCTGTGGAGGTACGACCGCTGCCTGGTGCACCGTCCAGAATTACAGTGCCGGTGTCGGCGAGGAGGGCGCGGGCGTCGCCCATGCCGGGTGGAGCGACCAGCACACGTCGCAGGCGGACGAGTTGGTCTTCGGCGAGGCGCCGAAAGGACGGTTTGTCCGATTCTTGTAGTTGGGGGCCGACGTTGAAGTGGATGTCGCCGGTGCCGGTGTGCACGAATCCTTGCGGGTTCTCGATGCGTGTACTGCTGTGCTGATTCACCGGCCTTCGTCCTCACCGCTGTCTGATTCGTTGAACCGGTGCTGGACGTTCCCGTGATTGTCGCCTTCGAAATACGTCATCCCGTTCCCCGAGAACTGCCGGTCACCCGACACATGGCGGGAGTTCTGATAGATGTGGCCGTTGCCCGCGTGGACAGGGCCCTGAGCACCCTTCACGACGGTGCCGCCGACGTCTCCGGTGAATTCACGGCTCTGTACTGCGGTTCCGCTCACTTCGCGGATCGAGTTCGTCACGGTGTCCGGCGCGGGCGACTTCTCATAGGCTTGGTCGGTCGAGTCGTTCAGCCAGGGAACTAGTTCGGCTACCACATCACCGATTCGCTTGACGCCGGCTTCGGTGTCGTGTGTGTCGAACGGGAGGGACTGGAGGTCGGCTAGCCGCGCCAGTTCAGGTGGCAGGTCGGCCTTGCTGAGCCGATCTGTCTTCCGGCCGTCCAGGATCGGCAGGACTGACAGTTGATGGGAGAAGGCCAGCTCGATCTCCCTGCGCACCCAATCTTTCGGGTTGTGCAGCTGGCTGCGGAAGCTCGTCCAGGCTGGCCCTACCACGACTAGAAGCAGGGAGCTTCGTCGCAGCGCGGTCAGGAGGTTGTCGGGGTAGAGCTCACTGGGAGGGATGGACTTCGAGGCGCGGAAGACGGACTTCTTACCGAATCGACGGGACAACTCCTGATCGAGGAGAGCGGCAGTCTTCTCGCCGTCGCCCGTGCGGTAGTTGATGAAAACCTCGGTCACAGCGGTCTCTCCTTCAGGAATTGGATAAGCGCGATAACGTGCTGAGACGCGGCCCCAGCTGGCGGACCGAAGGGTGATTCGAATAGCGGGTGAGAACCCTGGCGAGGCGTCGCAGGTCAGTCGTGACGGTTGCTGAGCGCACTGTTGCCACGCCGTCGAGCAGGGGTGCAGCCAGTGCACATGCGTGGTCGATCTCGCCGGCCGATGCGTAGGCGATTGCACGGCGCACGCCGTAGCGGACCTGGGTACGCAGTGCGTTCTCGCCGACCAAGGCGAGTTGGCGATCGAGCTCCTCGCTCGCTTCCCGCGGCCGACCGAGATCGACTAGGCACCATCCCGTGACCATGCCGACAGGGTCAGGAAGGTGCATGCTGCCGATCACTGGTTCGTCGGAGCCGTCGTCCTTACGGGCGAGGAAGGTACGAGCGCGGTCCAGTGCCCGCAGGCAGGCACGGGGATCGCCCGCAAGTGCGTGCCCCTGGGCTTCGCGTTGTGCGGCCAGCCCCCGGATCCGTGGGGGCAGTGCGCCGCTCTGTGCGCGACGTGCCAAGGCCACCGTCTCCTGAGCGTCGTCCCGGTACATCGTGACTAGAGCTCTACGGACCAGTGCGTAGCCAGCTAGCGCCTGGTCACCGCCGGCCGCTGCCAAATCGACTGCGCGCTGTGTCCACCACAGCGCCCCACGGTCGTCCCCTGTTTCCTGCACCAGCCAGCCGACGTACTCGGCGTACCGGGAGCCGAGCGACAGCAGTTGCTGACGAGTGCTGGTGTCGCTTTGAGCGGACAGCTCCCGCAGAGTGTGCGTCTGCGCGATCAGGACCGGCAGGAGCACACTGGGCTCCACGCTCTGGCCGAGTCGCCTGTAGTGCGTGAACAGCGAGCGGGAGGCTTCCAGCATGCCAACCCCCGCAGCCGGAGAGAGCGAACCCGATGCACCCGATCCCCATGTCATCGCCGAGGCGACGCCGACGCTCATCACCTGCCGCCGGCCCATGGGCTGGAACCGGTTCAGACCGTCCGGAGATAAGCGCATGATCCAGTCCTCCTCGTTGACTTGGCCGAACGTTGCTTCGGTAGGTTTGTCAGGAGCGGCTTGAGCGATCAGGGCAAGCAGCGCTCCGTCGGCACCGAGTGCCCCGTCACACAGCCGTACTAGGTCATGGCTGGGCGCCTTGATGCCTCGCTCGACTTTGCTCAGCTGGGCCTTGCTGTAGTGCACGGCGCCCGACAGGGCCGTGAGGCTCAAGCCGGCCTCCAAGCGCCGCTTTCTCAGCTCCTCGCCGAACTCGGTGGACGGCTGTGGCACGGAAACCTCCCAAGCCCATCCGTTCAGGCCGAGGTGTTGCTGCACGAAAGACTGCGGCAACCTCTCCCAAATGGACAAGGCGCTCGATGCTGTTTCCCGTTTCCTTCTCCGACGGTCGGGTGCAGCATGCGCGGGGGCTGAAACTCGTGCCTGTCACACAGGCACAGGCAGCCCTGCTTCACCCCAATCATGGCCAGCCGAGTCGCAAGGCTCTTCGCTGGCAGACCGGACCCGCCTGTGCCCAGCAGGATTCGAATCTGCGCCGCCGGCACGGGGTCCCTGAGCTGGGCGTTCGCATTTTTCATCAAGCCCCCGGCATAAGCCCGTCGCTGACCGTGCCTTTCCCGAGTGAGGCCGGCTGGTGTCGCCGACCGGCGGGCATGGATTGTGCGGCAGATCCACGCGCCCCAGGCGAGCTTCAGTGTCTTGTTGTTTGGTAGGGGGAGTGGTCTTCCCAGGGCTCGCAACGAGCCCGAACCGGGAGCCCTCCAAAGGGGTACTGGCTGCTCAGCGGGCCGGGGGGAGACCGGGTGACAGCGACGTGATGGCAGTCGCACCATCAACGCCATGGTCCGCCAGCTCCCGCGCGGGAGCCGGGAGCCCAGATGGTGGGGTCATCCGATACCCACTGGAGGTGACCATCGTGGCTCCTCATTCGTCCAAGCGCGGCCGTGTGTACCGACGTTGCGGCTGCCGGCGTTCCGACGGCCGGCAGTTCGGTGCCAGCTGCCCGAAGCTCAAGTTCCGATCCCGGCACGGCTCTTGGGCTTTCGCCGTCGATCTCCCCACTGCCGATGGCACGCGTGGTGCGCACTGCCGCAGCGGCTTTCCCACCCGCAAAACCGCGCATGCCGCACTCGAGCGCACCCTGGAATCGGAGCGCACGGGTGTGCAGTGCGTCGAGGCCCTCACGGTCGCTGCCTACCTGACTGAGTGGCTTAGTGAGAAGGAGGAGCCTCAAGCCGACCACCTTCGTGCGCTACCGGGATCACGTCCCCGGTGACCTGATCCCCGGCTTCGGGCGCATGGCGTTGGGTCACCTGAGGCCACGTCACCTCACCGCCTGGACGAAGGCCGAACTGGCCCGCGGTCGCGGGCGGACAACCGTCTACCGGATCACCGCCACTCTCTCCAGCGCGATGGGCTCTGCAGAGCGGACCCGACTGATCCGGGAAAACCCGTGCCGGTTCGCGATGATGCCGCGTCCGGCCGCGCCGGAGCGGATCTGCTGGAACCCCAGCCAGGCAGCGGCTTTCCTGCGGCACAACCACACCCACTACCGTGACCAGCTGGCGGACATGTTCGAACTGCTCCTGGGGACCGGGATGCGGCGCGGTGAGGCCCTCGGGCTGCACTGGGCGGACGTGCACCTCGCCGAGAAGATCCTGCTGGTGCGCTGGAACCTCACCGCCGTGGACAACAACCATCTCTACCTCGGCCACCCCAAGACCAGGGCCAGCCGCAACTGGGTAAGTCTCTCCCCGCGGGTCCTGGCCGCTCTCACCCGCCGGGCCGCCCACGCCCGGCGTGAACAACCCGAGGGCGCACCGCTGGAGGGTCTGGTCTTCTGCTGCCGCGACGGCTCCCCGCTGCGTCCCCAAGGCGTTCTACAGGAGCTGCGCCGGCGAGGCGCGGAGATCGACCTGCCCAGGATCGCTCTGCACGACCTGCGGCACACCGCCGCCTCGATCATGATCAGCTCGCAGGTGCCGCTGGCCCTGGTCTCCAAGACTCTGCGCCACTCGACCCTCGCGACAACGGTCAATCTCTACGGCCGTCTGCTGCCCCACACCGCGCGAGAAGCCGTCACCGCCGTCGACGACGCCCTGGAGTGCGCCGACCGCAAGCAGCAGAGCGAGACCCCCGGTTCCTCGGACGATCGCACGGCCTGAGATTCTTGACCTGGTGACCGAATCCGGTCCGAAGGGGAGACGGACACGCGAGTCATCACGTCGCCGTCACGCGTCACACGAACGTACTCAGCGGGTCTGCCATCTCCGGCAGACCCGCTGGTCACAATGTCGGGACGGCGGGATTTGAACCCACGACCCCTTGACCCCCAGTCAAGTGCGCTACCAAACTGCGCCACGTCCCGGTGCTCGTCGGTTTGGGGGCTTCGCCCCTCCCCGCTCGCGCACAAAGAACAATACATGACGTCCGAGGGTGCTCGCGCACCCCTTTCGTGGCCGGTGGGAGGCCGGGCGGCAGCGGGTTTGGTGACTGGGGCCGAGGGAACTGCGAGCAGGGTCCGCGTAGGTCCCCGAGGTCTGGAGAACCGCCGTGAGCCGGTCCCGCATAGTCATCGTCGGAGCTGGATTCGCCGGCTATCAGGCAGCACGGACGCTTTCGCGCAGGTACCGCGGAGCGGCAGAGATCGTCCTGGTGAATCCGAACGATTACTTTCTGTATCTCCCCCTGCTGCCCGAGGTCTCAGCCGGCGTGCTGGAGCCACGGCGGGTCTCCGTGTCACTGGCCGGGACATTGCGTGGGGTTCGCCTGGTACTCGGTGAGGTCGACGGTGTCGACCTCACGTCGAGGAAGATCACATACGTCGACCCGGAGGGCCAGGGCGGCGAACTGCGGTACGACCGCCTCGTGCTGACCGTCGGCAGCGTGAACAAGCTGCTGCCCATCCCCGGTGTCGCCGAGCACGCGCACGGTTTCCGGGGCATGCCGGAGGCGCTGTATCTGCGTGATCACATCTCGCGCCAGATCACCATGGCCGCGTCGGCCGACGACCCCGCCGAGCGGGACGCGCGATGCACCTTCGTGGTGGTCGGAGCGGGATACACGGGCACCGAAGTCGCCGCGCACGGCAAGCTGTTCACCGATTCGCTCGCCA
This sequence comes from Streptomyces ovatisporus, assembly GCF_042653885.1. Taxonomy (NCBI): domain Bacteria; kingdom Bacillati; phylum Actinomycetota; class Actinomycetes; order Kitasatosporales; family Streptomycetaceae; genus Streptomyces; species Streptomyces ovatisporus. The sequence continues at coordinate 540,692 of NZ_JBHSFH010000006.1, read as the reverse complement.
GGCAGCACCGTCGGGCCGGGAACGGGCTGCCCGGTGACAAGCAGCCGCGGTGGATGCTGCTGGACATCGCGCCGCGCGTGCTCCCCGAGCTCGATGAGCGGTTGTCGAAGACTGCGCAACGGGTGCTGACGAAACGCGGCGTGGACGTGCGTACAGGCATGTCCGTGAAGGAGGCCACGAGCGAGGGGGTGCTCCTCGACGACGGGGAGTTCGTCAGGACGCAGTCCTTGATCTGGTGCGTGGGCGTACGGCCGGACCCGCTGGTGGAGGAGATGGGGCTGCCCTCCGAGAAGGGCCGGCTGTGCGTGGACGAATACCTCCAAGTGCCCGGCCACCCCGAGGTTTTCGCATGCGGGGACGCCGCCGCGGTTCCGGACCTCACGAAGCCGGGCGAGTACACGCCGATGACCGCGCAGCACGCGGTGCGGCAGGGCAAGGCCGTGGCGCGGAACGTCGCCGCTTCGTACGGTTACGGCGAGCGACGCCCTTACAAGCACCACGACTTGGGCTTCACGGTCGACCTCGGCGGGCTCCAGGCGGCGGCCAACCCGCTCGGGGTCCCGCTGTCGGGACCGCTGGCCAATGCGGTGACGCGCGGATACCACCTGGCGTCGCTGCCGGGCAACAGGGTGCGTGTCGCGGCTGACTGGCTGCTGGACGCGGTACTGCCGCGGCAGGCGGTTCAGCTGGGGCTGGTGCGGTCCTGGTCGGTGCCGCTGGAGTCGGCGTCGCCGGAGCTGGCGACGCATACGCAGGAACCGCGGGCGGGAGGCACGGGAGCTGCCGCCCGGTCCGCGTAGCGGGCCCTGAGCTGCCCGGGAACGCATGTCGCCGCAGAGGCCGCCGGGGAACGAAGCTGGGATGCCACGCAGGGGTGAGCGAGTTGTACACAGACCTCGACTTCTCCACAGAAAGTAAGCATTCGCAACGCAAAGTGATGGAGGCGGGCTAGCTTCTTCACGACGCCTGGCGAGAGCCGCCGGTGTGTTGGAGAAGGGGGATGCCCATGCACGGGGGACTGCCCGTCATCGGGGTCAGCGTGCTGGTGTACGGGCTCGTGGGCGCCGTAGTCATAGGGCGTGACGCTCTGAACCGGTGTCTGCGGAGGCAGGGACGCCGGAGCCGTGGTGACGGGCGAGGGGTGGGGACATGCGCCGCAGCGTCACAGTGATCGTTCCGGCCCACGACGAGGAGGAGGGGCTGCCCGCCACTCTGCGGTCGGTGCTCGGCCAGACGGTCCCGCCGGAGCAGGTGATCGTCGTCGACGACGCCTCAGGCGATCGCACAGGCGACGTGGCACGCAGCTACGGCGTACAGGTCCTGCGTCCGCCGCGGAACCTGGGCAGCAAGGCACGGGCGCAGAACTATGCCCTCCCGCACTGCACTTCGGACCTCGTCCTCGCCGTCGACGCGGACACCGTCCTGGCCGAGGATTACATCGAGCGGATCGTTCCGGCATTCGAGGATCCCGCCGTAGTAGTCGCGGCGGGGAACGTGCAGACGCGTTTCACCCGGACGGTCTGGGAGCGGGGCCGTTCCGTGGAGTACCTTTTCGGGTTCCACTGGCACCGCCCGATCCAGCAGCGGGCCGACAGCCCCATGGTGTGCTCGGGCTGTTGCTCGGTCTTCCGCAGAGAGGCGCTGGTCGGCTTCGGTGGATTTCCCGAGCGGACGATCGTCGAGGACATGGACTTCACCTGGTCCCAGCAGATCGCCGGGCGGCGCGCGCGTTACGTCGGCGAGGCGGTCGCATGGGCGGCGGACCCGGAGACCTTGCTGTATCTGCGCAAGCAGGTGTGGCGGTGGATGGCGGGCTTCTGTCAGAACGTGCGCTTGCACACGGGGCAGTTGATCCGGCGCAAACCGATACTCGCAGTGTGGGTGCTGCTGGCGATGCTGGAGATTCTGACCGCACCGCTTTGGTGGAGCGCGCCCATCCTGATGACGGTCTGGCTGGGGCACGGGGTGGTGCCCACTCTGCTGTGGTGGCTGGGCGCGGAACTGGTCTTCACGCTGCCTCCGCTCGTGTATGCGGCCCGAAAACGCAAACTCCGGCTGAGAGATGTGCTGCTCGACATCCCCTGCGTCTATCCGGCCAAGGTCGTGAACCTCTGGTACGCGTGGAAGGCCGTCGCCGTCGAGCTCGTTCTCGTCCCGCTGCGCCTCTCGAAGGGGCTGACCGTCTACGAGAAGGGACGCGGGCCGGCGGTGCCGTCGCTGGGTCCGTCGAGCAGGGCGAGTCCCGCGTAGTTCTCCGCGAGTTCGGCGGCTGCGGTGCTGGAGGAGGCGATGCGCTCCAGCTGGGCGAGCTGGAGACGGGTGTCGAAGGGGGACTGGTCCGGGGCGGTGTGCAACGTCGTCGTCATGAAGTAGGAGAAGTGTTCGGCACGCCACACGCGGCGGAGCCGGCCGGCGGAGTAGTTCTCGAGAGCTTCGGTGTCGCCGGTGGCATGGTGGCGGGCGAACGCGTCGGCCAGCACCGCGACGTCGGCCACGGCGAGGTTGAGGCCCTTGGCGCCGGTGGGCGGCACGATGTGCGCCGCGTCCCCGGCGAGGAAGAGCCGTCCGTACTGCATGGGTTCAGTGACGCTGCTGCGCATCGGGAGCACAGCCTTGGAGGTGATGGGCCCGCGGTTCAGCCGCCATCCCCGGCTGCTCTCGAGGGCGAACCGGGCGTCGAGTTCGTCCCAGATCCGGTCGTCGGACCACTCCTCGGGGTCCGTCCCGTTCGGCACCTGGAGGTAGAGGCGGCTGACCGTAGGGGAGCGCATGCTGTGGAGGGCGAATCCGCGGGGCGAGTGGGCGTAGATCAGCTCATCGCAGGCAGGCGGAGCCTCGGCGAGGACACCGAGCCAGGAATGGGGGTATTCGCGTTCATAGGTGCGGGCGACGGAGGCGGGAAGCGCGCCACGTGAGACACCGTGGAAGCCGTCACAGCCGACGACGAACTGGCAGTGCAGGACGCGTTCCTGGCCCTCATGGGTGTAATGCACGGTGGGCTGCGCGGGGCTGCCGGGGGGAACCGCTCCGTCCTCTTGGCGGTCAGGGGCGTCCGCTGCCGTGCTCGTACCGATGCCGTTGACGGCGTGTACCTCTGCACCGAACAGCAGGGGCGAGGTTCCCGAAAGGTGAGCGAGGTGAAGGGAGATGAGATCTTTGACGATCTCGGTCTGAGCGTAGATGGTCACCCGGCGGCCGTCGGCGAGCGTGGGGAAGTCGATGTGATGTGCCCGGCCGGCGAAGCGCAGCTCGATGCCGTCGTGCACGAGCCCTTCCCGGTCCATCCGCTCGCCCGCTCCACACTGCCGGAGGACGTCGACCGTCGTCTGCTCCAGCATGCCCGCCCGCTGTCGCTGCTCCGCGTACACGCGGTCACGGCTCTCCAGGACCACGCTGTCGATCCCGGCCTGGTGCAGCAGCCGAGCGAGCAGCAGTCCGGCAGGTCCGCCGCCGATGATGCCGACGGTGGTCTCGTGCGGTACTTGTACGGGAGCGGTCGGCGTCGTTCCGTCCGTCATGAGAGGACAGCTCGTGCCGGGGTGAGCGCGTCGATCCAGCTGAGGTGTTCGCGGTGCATGCGGTGATCGTCTCAAGGGGAGGACGGTCTGGCCAGAGTCCTTACGGAACGCTGACACACGGGGCGGAACGGGCTGTCGCAGCGGGTCACGACCGTAGCGTGGCCCCATGCGCGTACTGGTCACAGGTGGAGCGGGTTTCATCGGTTCGCACGTCGTCTCCGTGCTGGAGGCGGCAGGCCATGAGCCGGTCGTCCTCGACACGGCACCGACGGGGAAGGGGATCGTCGCAGACGTACGGGACGGGAAAGCGGTGGGCCGGGCCCTCAAGGGGGTCGACGCCGTGTGCCACCAGGCGGCAATGGTCGGCCTGGGTAAGGGGTTCACCGACGCAGCCGCGTATGTCAGCTGCAACGACCTCGGCACGGCTGTGCTCCTCGAGGCGATGGCCGAGGCCGGTGTGCACGGTCTCGTGCTGGCCGGGTCGATGGTGGTGTACGGCGAAGGCCGGTACAGCTGTCCCCTTCACGGGCTGGTACGGCCCGGTCCCCGGTCCGTACGGGACCTGGACAGCGGCCGCTTCGAACCGCCGTGTCCGCGCTGTGGCGCGGCGCTGGAACCCGGGCTGGTCGGTGAGGACGCGCCTGTCGATCCGCGGAACGTCTACGCGACGACGAAGCTCGCCCAGGAGCACCTTGCGGCCGCTTGGGCGCGTGCGACCGGCGGCCGGGTCCTCAGCCTGCGCTACCACAACGTCTACGGCGACGGCATGCCGCGGGACACCCCTTACGCGGGCGTGGCCTCCTTCTTCCGTTCGGCGCTGGAGCGGGGCGAAGCTCCGCGAGTGTTCGAGGACGGTGCACAGCGCAGGGACTTCGTCCACGTCGACGATGTGGCCGCGGCAAATCTCGTGGCACTGGAGGCGCTGGGGGAGAGGCCGGCCGGGCAGCTGCACTCGTACAACACGGGCAGCGGCTCGCCGCACACCGTGGGAGAGATGGCCTGTCGGCTGGCGGAGGCCTTCGGGGGGCCCGAGCCGGTGGTGACGGGGGAGTACCGGCTGGGGGACGTCCGCCACATCACCGCGTCCTCCGAGCGGTTCCTGAGGGACCTGGGGTGGCGCGCCCAGGTGGGCTTCGCGGAGGGGATGACACGGTTCGCCAAGGCCGAACTCGGGGCGTCGTCGGCTCCGGTTCCGGCTCGCTGACCGGTCCCGACCACCGAGCTCCGAACGGCAGTTCAGCGAGCAGCGGGAAGAGTGACCTCGAAGCGGCAGCCTCCCGGCACATTGCGTACCGCCGCCCGTCCCCGGTGCGCCTCGACGATGCCGCGCACGATGGCCAGTCCCAGTCCGGCGCCTTCGGTGGGCGTGCGCGCGTCGGTTCCGCGCCAGCCGGTGTCGAACACCCGGGGAAGATCGTGCGTGGGTATGCCGCCGCACTGATCGGTGACCGACAGCACCACGGCCCCGGCTTCCTGCCGCGCGGCGACAGCCACCGTCCCGTCCGCGGGCGTGCGGTGGATCGCGTTGACGAGGAGATTGGCGAGTACCCGCGTCATCTCCCGGCCGTCCACTTGCACGGGCACCTGCTCGACTCCTTCCTCGGCGAGGCGCACGCCACGTTCGACAGCCAGCGCGTCCGCCCCGGCGATGGCGTCGCTGACGAGGTCGTAGACGGACATGCGGGTGGGGGAGAGGGTGAGAGATCCGGCCTGGATGCGTGAGAGTTCGAACAGGTCGCCGACCATGCCGGTCAGTCGTTCCACTTCGCCGCGGATCTGCCGGTGGTAGCGGGACGGGTCCTCCGCGATGCCGTCCTCGAGGGCTTCGGCCATGGCCCGCAGGCCGGCGAGCGGTGAACGCAGGTCGTGTGAGATCCAGGCGACGAGTTCGCGCCGTGATGCCTCCAGTGCCCGTTCGCGTTCGCGGGATGCCGCGAGACGGTTGCTCGTGTCTGCCAACTGCCGGGAGAGCGAGGCCAGTTCGGCGGGCATGGGAGTGGCCGGTGGCACGTAACCCCCGCCACGGGGCAGGGGGTTCGTGTGGACGCGGCCCGAGGCACGGACGTGCGGCGAAACCGCTTCGCCCCCGGGCGGACTGTGATCGCCGGGATCCTCGCCGTCGGCGCCGAGGACGCCCTCGTCACCGGCATCGCCCAGGGCGCGTGCCGCCTGCTCCAGGGCGCGATGCCCGCCGATCACCCAGCGTCCGAGGAGCAGAGCCGTGACTGTCGCCGTAACGGCGGCCATGGCGCACACCGTCGTCACCACGCCGAGGTCGTGCTTGTTCAGCAGCATCGCCCATGCCACCGACATCGTTCCCGCCAGCATCGAACCGACCGCCACAGCGGTCAGCACCGCCAGCGAGACGGCGACCGACCTGCGTCGCAGTGCCCGTAGCGCCACCAGACCCGCCAGTCCCACGGCTGCAGCGCCCAGCGCCGCGTACAGAGCAATGAGCAGGAGATCACGCACCGCTGCCTCCGCTGCCTGAGCTGTGTCCCGAACCGTCCGAACCGTCCGACGTGCGCCCCTCGTCCGGGGCGTCGAAGCGGTAGCCGACGCCCCACACCGTGGTGATCAGACGCGGACGGGCGGCATCGGCTTCGACTTTGTGCCGCAGCCGTCGCACATGCACGGTCACTGTCGACAGGTCGCCGAAGTCCCAGCCCCACACCTCCGCCATCAACTCCTCCCGGCTGAAGGCCCGCCCCGGATGCCGCAGGAAGTGCGCCAGCAGATCGAACTCACGCAACGTCAGCGCGAGAGGGCCGCGTGCGTCCGAGACCGTACGGGCGGCGGGGTCGAGTGTGATGCCACCTCCGCTCAGCAGCGGACCGTCCGCGGGCTGCGCGGCTGCACGGCGCAGCACCGATTCGACGCGCAGTACCAGTTCACGCGGGCTGAAGGGTTTCGTGACGTAGTCGTCGGCGCCCACCTCGAGGCCGAGGATGCGGTCCTCCTCGTCCCCGCGCGCCGTCAGCATCACCACGGGGACGGGCCGTTCCTCGCGGAGCTTCCGGCACACTTGCAGACCGTCCAGGCCGGGCAGCATCAGGTCCAGCACGACGAGGTCGGGCGGTGCGGCCTGCGCGCGGGCGAGTGCGTCCGGCCCGTCGGCGGCGCGGTCGACCACGAATCCGGACCTGTCGAGGTACCCGGCGACCACTTCCGTCACTGTCGGGTCGTCATCGACGACCAGGACCCGGCGGGGCCGCGGGATGGGCTTCGTTCGCATGTCGCGAGTCTGGCACCGGCAAGGGCCGGCGGGGGTGCCGCGGACGTGGTCAGGGCGCGGACGTCAGCCTTCTGTAAGGTGCGTCGGTCCCTTATGCCCGTTCTGGGTTCGTAGGGTGAGGCAGATGACTAACTCCCAGCCCTGGCAGGGAGACATCGTTCTCCCCTGTCTCAACGAGGCCGAGGCACTGCCCTGGGTCCTGAAGCGGATCCCGGCGGGATGGCGTGCCGTCGTCGTGGACAACGGTTCGACGGACGGGTCCGCCGCCGTCGCCCGCGCACACGGGGCGACGGTCGTGAACGAGGAACGCCGTGGCTTCGGAGCCGCCTGCCACGCCGGACTGCTCGCGGCCCGGGCCGAGTTCGTCGCCTTCTGCGACTGCGACGCGACCCTCGATCCCGGTGCGCTCCCGCGCGTCTCCGCCCCGGTACGGGCGGGCTCCGCGGACCTGGTGCTGGCACGCCGGCGCCCCGTGCAGCGTGGCGCGTGGCCGGTGCACGCGCGATTCGGCAACCGGGCCCTCTCACAGATGGTGCGACGCCGCACGGGAGTACGCCTGAACGATCTGGGGCCGATGCGCGTGGCACGGCGCGAGGCGCTGCTGGACCTGGAACTGAGCGACCGGCGCAGTGGTTACCCCTTGCAGATGGTGGTCCGCGCGGCCGACGCGGGCTGGCGGATCCTCGAGACCGAGGTCGACTACCTGCCGCGTACGGGGAAGTCGAAGGTGACCGGCACCTGGCGTGGGACCTGGCATGCAGTTCGCGACATGCAGGCGGTGCTGCGATGAGCGGAGCTCCCCGACCCGGCCGAGGCCCCGCAGACGGGGTTCCGGCACCGGCGCCGCTGAGGCATCCCGGTACGGATTCGGGATCTGCCGCTCGCGCAGCCGAAGCCGCCTGGGGTCCCCGCGTTGCCGCACGTTCCTCGACGACCGTTCTCGTCATCGCGAAAGAACCGGTGCCCGGCAGGGTCAAGACACGTCTGACCCCGCCGCACAGTCCTCAGGAGGCCGCGCAGCTCGCGGAAGCGGCACTCCGCGACACCCTGCGGACAGTCGCACGCACGCCTGCGCGCAGACGCGTTCTGGTGCTGGACGGAAGCCCGGGACAGTGGCTCCCCGACGGGTTCGAGGTCGTACCGCAGTGCCGGGGCGGACTGGACGAGCGGATCGCATCGGCCTTCGCACAGTGCGACGGTCCGGCCCTGCTGATCGGTATGGACACACCTCAGATCACCGCCGGACTGCTGGCCCCTGCCACCGGCCCGCATGCGTGGGACGAGTGCGACGCGTGGTTCGGACCGGCCATGGACGGTGGTTTCTGGGCGCTCGGGCTCGCCCGCCCCCGTCCTGCCCTTGTCCGCGGAGTGCCGATGTCCACCGACCGTACGGGCGAGGTGCAGCGGCAGCGACTCGTGGATGCGGGCCTGACCGTACGGGACCTGCCTGCACTGCGCGATGTGGACACCGCTGCCGACGCCGCGCAGATCGCCGTGCACTGCTCCGGAGACTTCGCTGCAGTGCACGCGAACCTCAGCCGGGCGGTGGCACCGTGAGCGCACCGGCGCCTCCGTGGTGTGCCGATGCTGACCCCTATGCCGACGCACTGCGCGCGGGCACAGGTCCTCTCTTCCTGCGCCGCGCCGACGGATGGCTGCTGCCACTGGAGGTGGAGCGGTGGTGTGCGGGCGCCGACTCCGCGGACATGAGCGTCCTCCGGCGCTGTGAGGGTGCCGTACTCGACATCGGCTGCGGCCCGGGACGTCTGGTGACGGCGGCGTCCCGCATGGGGCTGCCCGTCCTGGGCGTCGACACGTCCCCCGCTGCTGTCACCCGTACGAGACGGTCCGGCGGCGCAGCTCTGAAGCGGTCCGTCTTCGCCCCTCTGCCCGGGGAAGGACGGTGGCAGAGCGCACTGCTGCTGGACGGCAACATCGGCATCGGCGGCGACCCGGTGGCCTTGCTGAACCGGGTGCGCGAACTCCTCGCGCCGGACGGACTGTTGTACGTCGAGGCGGCATCCGCGGAGGTGGAGGAGCGGATAGAGGTCCGGCTGGACGACGGCACCGGTGGACAGGGGCCCGCGTTCCTGTGGGCACGTCTGGGCCGGGCCGCTCTGCGTGAGCAGGCTGCCGGCGCGGGGTGGAGCGTCGTCGAGGAATGGCAGTGCCACGAGCGGCCGTTCCTCTGTCTGCGAGCTCTCGGCGCGATGCGCACCGTGGTCGGAAGACCAGCCCGAGCAGTGCAGAGCACCGCAACGGGAAGAGCCGGTGTCCGGGCCGACGGATAGGCCGGCCCGGCGCCCAGGGCTCGTCCTGCTGTCACCACCCCGTGATCAGCAGATGGTTGACCGTCAGCGCCAGCCCGGCCTGCGCCCCGAGCCACAACCGCATCGAACGCAGAGGCAGCAGTGCGGTCGCAGGCAGCAGCCACAGTGTGAACGGCAACCAGATGCGTTCTGTCTCGCCCTTGCTCATCCCTGAAAGGTCCGCGGCCAGCAGACAGCACACCCCCGCTGCGACGAGCACTCTCAGCGCGCCCAGCCGCCGCGCGCGGTCGACGGCCGTACGCAGCACGCTCGTCCGGCGCAGCGCAGCCACCACTGCCGGGCCGACGACGGCGACCTGGGCCGCCAGATTGCCCCACACGAAGTAGGCGTACGGGCGGACGCGCGCCGCCCCCTGGTAGTAGCGCTCGACGAGGGTGAAGTATCCCTCGAACCACCAGAATCCGGCTGCGGTGAAGACGGCGAACCAGGGGATCATTCCCAGCAGCACGAACGGGACGGGGCGCACAGTACGCGCCGTGACCAGCACGCCCAGGGCGATGATCCCCATCAGGACGAGGCCGTACGACAGGTAGCACGTCAGGCCGAACAGCAGACCGGAGCACAGTGCCACGGTGCGCGGTGCCCGTACTGTCCGTGTCGCCGACAGTGCAAGCAGAGCGACGGCCCAGGCACTCACCGCGGTGAAGTACCCGTCCGCCGACACCCCCATCCACACCGCTGCCGGAGCGAGCATCACGAACGGCGCACACCTGCGGGCGGCATCCTCCGTCACGAGAGTCCGCACAGTCACCAGCGCCGCTGCCGCAGCCGAGGCTCCCACAGTGATCGCGAAGGCCGCGGCCCAGCCGCCGCCGCTCAGCCCCAGCCGGTCGAGGCCGACGAAAGTGAGCAGAGCGGCGGGGGGATGGCCGGCGACATGCGGGGGCCAGTTGTCCGGGGCGTCCATGAGGATGCGGCTGGTGAACTCGCGAAGCGTCGTAGCGACGTCGTCCACTTCTCCGACCGACTGCAGGTACTCGTACTTGGCAGCCAGCCGATGGGCGACACCCCTGTGCCAGCCGTCGACCAGGGCGAGCGACCAGCTCCACGCCATGGCAGCCGACCAGCAGCCGAGCAGCAGCATGCGCCATGGCACTGTCCGGGCGAGCGAAGGACCGTAGGCGACCACCAGTACGGCGAAAGTGAGCGCGGCAAACGTGCCCGGCCCCCAGTGCGGCAGCCAGTAGGCGGACATCGGGGGCCAGCGCAGCCGCAGCGTCTCCTTGCTGTCGGGGTAAGAGCGGCCCACGATGGCGGCGGCGGTGAACAGCAGCGCAGCCGCTGTGACGGCACACAGGTCGAACAGCGTGCCGCGGCGACTCGTGAGGGGGCTGTCGTGTGCGGCTTCGGTGCGATTCCGGCCGTCGTACCGGGTGCCCTGCTGAATGTCCTGTGCGGGGTCGCCGGCGTCGTCGGCCTGCTGTTCCGTGGCGCGGGGAGGAGTGCTCACAGTCTCACCGTAGAGCGCTGACCAGTGCACTCCCTGTCGCCGGCGGCATGCGTAATGGAGATGTCAGATCCGGCCTGCGACGGCATGCCCGGGCGGTCGTCAGGCAGCGGCCCTCAGCCCGTCCGGTCCGTTCCCTTCTCCGGCGCGGCTGCCACAGGCGGAAGGTATTCGCGCACCAGCGTGCGGTGCCACCAGTCGCCCGTCTCGCGCCGCTCCTGCCAGGTCGTGAACCGGTACCGGTACAGCAGCGCCCGTACGTGTGCGGGCGGCGACTGCGGAAACGGGTTGTGGCGCAACAGCCGCAGCGTGTCAGGGTCGCCTTCGAGGAGGCGTGCGACGAACGGTTCGAACCAGCCGAGCGCATAGCCCGGTGAGAGAGCGGCGAACCACATCTGCCAGTCCAGCCGCAGATGGTACGGCGCGAACTGGCGAGGCAGCCGCCGCACGTCGCCCGGCTTGCCCTTGAACTCGTACTCCTTCCAGCGCGTCTCCTCAGTGAGACGTTCCTCGTCGGTCCCCTCGATCACGATCTCGTGGCGCAGCTTGGTGACGCTGCCGAACGCCCCGTAGGTGTTGGCCAGGTGGAGCGTGTTGAAGGAGGCGTTCATCTGCTGGCGGCGGCTGATCATGTTGCGTGCGGGCCAGTAGCTGAGCACCAGCATCACCGCGGCGACGGCGCAGACCAGAAGGACGAACCACAGGGGCGACTCGTCGTACGACGGCGGAGCGGCGAAGGGAGAACTGTCCACGGCGGCGAGGGCCAGGACGATCGTCAGCCAGTTCAGCCACGAGAAGTTCCCCGACAGCACCAGCCACAGCTGCGTGACGATGACGGCGGCCGCTGCGACTGTGGCGACGGGCTGCGGCAGCAGAAGTCCGAAGGGCACGACGAGTTGGGCCACATGGTTCGCCGCCACCTCGACGCGGTGGAGCGGCTTCGGCAGCCGGTGGAAGAACCAGCTGAGCGGGCCCGGCATCGGCTGAGTCTCGTGGTGGTAGTCCAGACACGTCAGCTCCCGCCAGCACCTGTCGCCGCGCCACTTGATGAGCCCCGCCCCGAATTCGACGCGGAAGAGCAGCCAGCGAAGCAGCCAGAGAACCAGCACAGGCGGCGCCGTCCGTGCATTGCCGAGGAAGATCGCCAGGAAACCGGCCTCCAGCAGCAGCGATTCCCAGCCGAAGCTGTACCAGAGCTGCCCGACGTTGACGACCGAGAGGTAGAGCAGCCACAGCGCGGCCCACATCAGCACCGAGAGCCACAGTGGCACCGCGTCCGCGGCGCCCGCCGCGACTGATGCAGCGAGCGCCGCACCTGCCCAGCAGCAGACCGCGAACAGCCGGTCGGAGTACCGCCAGTGGAACAGGCTCGGCGAAGCACGGAAAGGTACGCGCCGCACGAACAGGGGGACGGGCGTCAAACCGCGCGAACCGATCAGGGCGCGGAACTGCAGTGCCGCCGAGACGAACGCGACCAGATAGATGCCGGCCAGCGCGCGCTGCAGCACGAGCCGGCTCAGCCAGTAGTCGGATGCCGCAAACCAGTCCATGAAGCACGGATACCACCCGCAGCCGGTCCCAAGAGCGCCGTGCGCAGCGAACCGCCGCTTCCGCAGCGCCATGCGATGCTGTGGCCTGCCGTTACGCACGTGTGAGGGGGAAGACATGCCGTTGACGGACATGCCGCTGGAAGTGCTTCGTGCTTACCGGCCCTCGGTCCCGGAACCGGAGGACTTCGACGACTTCTGGACCAGGACGCTCACCGCCGCGCGGGAAGCCGGACGGACAGCAACGCCCGCGGAATTCCGGCGCTTGACGGACTCTCCGCTGCGCACGGTGGACGCCTACGACGTCCGGTTTCCCGGCTGGGGCGGTCAGCCCGTCGCTGCCTGGCTGCTGCTGCCGCGGGGCGCCGACGGCCCGCTGCCCGCAGTCGTCAGCTACATCGGCTACAGCGGCGGCAGAGGACTGCACACCGACCATCTGCTGTGGAGCGCGGCAGGTTATGCCCATCTCGTCGTCGACAGCCGCGGTCAAGGCCACGACACTCCGGACCCGGACCCGGTACCGGGCCCGCAGTACGTCGGGGGCTTCATGACGCGCGGCATCGACGGCCCGGCGCATCACTACTACCGTCGCCTGATCACCGACGCTGCGCGGGCTGTCGATGCCCTGCGGACGTACCCGGCCGTCGACCCGGCCCGTATCGCCGTCACCGGGCACAGCCAGGGCGGGGGACTGGCGCTGGCGGTGGCGGGGCTGCTCGGCACAGAGGTGGCTGCCTGCCTGCCGGATGTGCCGTTCCTGTCCCACATCCGCCGCGGCGTCGAACTCGCCGCTGCGGGGCCGTATCCGGAGATCGCCCACTACCTCGGCGTGCACATGCGCGTCGACCCCGAGAAGGTCTTCACCACCCTCAACTATTTCGACGGACTGCACTTCGCCCGACGGGCCGCCGTCCCCGCGCTCTTCAGCGTGGCGCTCATGGACCCCGTCTGCCCTCCGTCGACCGGGTTCGCCGCGTACAACGCCTACGAAGGCGCCGACAAGGAAGTCGTCGTGTGGCAGTTCGGCGACCACGGAGGGGGACGGGGTTCGCAGACCCCCGAGGCGTTGCGCTGGCTCGACTCCCATGGCCTGGCGCCCGGTCCGCTCGACGGTTCCGGCACCCGCGGCTGACAGCGCCGTCGTCGCTCGTCAGCCGGCCGGGGAGCGCTCGCCACTCCCCGGTTTCCGCCACGCTGCACGCGAAGCTGCCGCGCATCCGGAGGAGCGGCGCCCGTCACGCCTCGACCGGGCGCCCCCGGGCAGCGCCTGCCTGCGCCGGAGGCCCCTGTCGGTGCCTAGTCCGCCCGGTTTCCCACCTTGTCCGAGGCCGCGCCCACCGCCACGCCGAGGACGACAAGGACGCAGGCGGCGAAGATCTCGTAGCCCTGGAGGAACCCGACGCGGTTGATCAGGCCCCAGCCGTCGAACCAGCCGGAGAAATAGTGGACGACGCCGCCGACACCCTGCACGATCAGGACGAAACTGATGAAGCCAAGAATCTTGTTCATGGCCGCACGCTAAGAGCGCTGCTGCCGCCGCGCTGTCGGCCGAAGGCAGCTGCCTCCCCGACTTAGGTAGCAGGAGAGACAGCGCAGAGCCGCATCCCGTCCCGAGCGTTCACAATCACACCGTTCCCGCCCGGCCCGGCTCGGGCAGCACGAGGTCCCTCTTGAGGACCTTGCCCATGTCGTTGCGCGGCAGGGCCTTCAGGCAGTGCACGGTGCGCGGCCGCTTGTACGGAGCCAGCTGCGCCGACACGAACTCCGTCAACTCCTCTGCGGACGGCGGATCCGAGGGGTCCGTGGCCACGATCCACGCCACGACGTGCTCCCCGAGGTCCGGATCCGGAGCCCCCGTCACCGCGACCTCGGCGACCCCCGGGTGTTCCAGCAGCACGTTCTCGATCTCTCCCGCCCCGATCTTGTAGCCGCCGCTCTTGATGAGGTCGGTGCCCTTGCGGCCCACCAGGCGTACGTGGCCCTCGCGGTCCAGCGTCGCCATGTCCCCCGTACGGAACCAGCCGCCGTCGAAGGCATCGGTGGTCGCGTCCGGGCGGTTGAGGTACTCGGTGAAGAGGTTGGGTCCCCGTACCTGCACCTCTCCGACGACGTCCACGCTCTCCCCGTCTCCGGAGCCCACGCGCTGCCCCGACTCGTCGACGAGTCGAAGATCCACATCGGCCAGGGGCACTCCCACCGTCCCCGGCCGTGGTTCACCGTCGGCGCGCACGCTGGTGTTGATCAGCGTTTCGGACATCCCGTACCGCTCGACGACGTGACGCCCCGTCGCGGCAGTGATGCGCTCGTGGTCGGACAGCGGCAGCGGAGCCGAGCCGGAGACCAGCAGCCTCGCTCCGGACAGGGCCGGCACCAGGCCCGGTTCGCTCTCCAGCGCCTCCGCGAGCCGGTGGTACATCGTCGGCACGCCGAAGAGCATCGTGCCGCCGGCCGACAGGGCCGCCGCCACGCCCCCGGGTGAGAACTTCCCCAGGTGGTGCAGCGTGCCACCGCGGCGCAGCGGTCCGAGGACTCCGAGGATCAGGCCGTGCACGTGGAAGAGGGGCAGGCCGTGCACGAGCACGTCGTCCTCGGTCCACTGCCATGCGTCGGCCAGGGCGTCCAGGTTGCTGGCGATCGCACGGCGGGAGAGAACAACGCCCTTCGGCGGTCCTGTGGTGCCCGAGGTGTAGACGATGAGACCCGCCGATTCGGGATCCGGACCGGGGGCGAGGGCCCACTGCGCGGTGTCGCCTTCGGCGACCGTGGCGATGTCGGCGTGCGGCAGTCCGCCCAGAGTCTCCGGCAGTGGGGTGTCCGCCTCCGCGAGCACCAGCGAGGGCGAACTGTCGGCGACGATGTGCGCGAGTTCCCGCTCCCCGCTGCGAGGATTGACAGGCACTGCGGGGACGCCGGCCAGTAGCGCGGCCACAACGGCGACGGCCGTCTCGAGAGCCGGGGCCGCCCACACCAGTACCCGGTTCGCGTTGCCCAGGCGGGTGGCCGTCTCCCCTGCTGCGGCAGCGAGTTGGCTGTAGCTGAGCGTACGGTCGCCGAAGCGCAGCGCTGTGCGGTCGGGCGCGGCGTTCAGCGCGGGGAAGAGCGAGGACACCCCGGCTCCCTCCTTCGTGATCCGGATTCGGGAACCGTCAGCATCTCATTCACCTGCGGCGTTGCCACCAGGCGTGCGTGGGGCACTCCGGCGCGGCCGTCATCCTCTCGTCGAGCGGGGGAAGAGCGAGGTGAACGCGTCCATGGGGTCGGTCAGGCCCCGCGAGAAGGGCGAGTCGAACCGCCAGACGAGGAAGAGCAGGAACGCGATGAGCGCCGTGAACAGTCCCGCCAGCAGCAGCTCCCTGGCCGAACGCTGGATCTGCAGGGCGAAGAGCATCCCGACCGACACCACCGCGCCCGCGAAGAGGCCGACCCAGACCACCCCCGGAAGGGTCGGTTCAGCGCTCCCCTCCCGCTCCGTACGGGCGGCGTCGACGGCGGCGACCCGGTCGGCCATCGCCGCGTACGCCTGTTCCTCGCGAGTGGTGCGGGGCCGGTAGTCCAGGACGTCCTCCCGCAGTTCGGTGAGCAACTGCCCGCCGCGGACCGTGAGTTCGCCGCTCTTCTTCATGTGCGGCCATTCGGTGCTGACGGTGTGGCGCACGTAGTCGTCGACGTCCGACCTGATGCGGTCGCGTTCGGCGGAGGGAAGGACCTGCGCCCGCTCGTACACCTCGTGCAGCGCCTGCGCCTCGTCGGCCACCACCTCGTCGGCGACGTTGCGGGCCTCCCAGACGCCGGCGATGGCCAGCCCGAGCACGATGGCGTAGACCACGCCGGTCATCATCGTCATGTACTCGATCACGTCCGGCGTCTCGGACGGATCGTCGTCGGTGGACCGCCGTTGCCGCAGCACGACGAGGCTCACCACGACCGCGCAGGCCATGAGGATGCCGAGGACCAGGACCAGCCATTCGGGCATGGGTATCTCCCGTGTGGTGTCGGAGGCGGTACGTGAGCGCAAGCGGACGGAGAGGCGAAGAGCGGGCAGAGGCGGCTGAACGGCAGGCCGGCCGGGTCAGCCGGGTCAGCCGGAGAACGGGGACGAGCCGGATGCGGCGCCGTTGCCGGACGAGGAAGTGGAGCGGCTGCTGCGGGAACGCAGTGCCGCCGCGGCCAGCACGGCCGGAGCCACGATGAGCAGGGTCCGGGTGACCAGCGGCAGCCTGCCTTCGGACGGCGGCTGGATGGGAGTGAGCCGTGCGGGTACCGCCGGGCGGGACGTTCTCGGTGACGGTGACGGTGACGGTGACGGTGACGGCGGCGGCTCCGCCTCCGGCTTGCGGGCGGGGGCCGGTGAGGGACTGGGTGCCGGCCCGGGCGGTTTCGGCCGGTGCACCACAGGAGCGGGAGCGGCCGGTGGGCTGCTGGAGGGCGGCGGCTCGGGTGCTGGCGTCGGCGGGGGTGCGGCCGGCGGAGGAGGAGGCGTGGGCGGTACGGGCTTCGGCGGGGGAGCGGGCTGCGGCGCTTCCGGGACGCAGGGACGACCCGCCACCAGCCACACCCGTACGCCCCCGGCGACGACCACGAGCCGGGCCCAGCGGCATCGTCCCTGATGTGCCGTCAGCTCGATCCGGACGGCATCGTCCGCTTCGGCCGAGCGACGCGGACCACCCGGTGAGGAGTGACCGTTCGTGTCCGCCGACGGGCGGGGCTCGTGCGGCTCTTGCGGCCCGGGACTGCTGCCGCCGGTGCCCGGTGAGGGTATGCCGGTGCGTTCCGCTCCGGGCGGGGGCTGGGACCAGGCCGCCGCCGGGGCGACACAGCTCAGGGCAAGTGCCGTGCCGGACAGGAGCGTTGCCGCTGCGCCATGCCGTCTCTGCCATCGGTGCCGTCGTGTCACAGGGTCGAGCATGTGTGGGCGCGCGGGGACAGTGCGGTGGCATCCGTCTGTCTTTCGCCCGAAGTGCTGAATTCTCCGGTGTGGTCGATTAGCGGCCGATACGGCTCGTTCCGTGCGCTCAGCGTGCGGCGGCGTACGGCAGCGGGTCGCTCAGCACCGTTCGTACGACGGAGTGCGCCGCACCGAGTGACGGGCCCTCGCTTCCGATCACGGACACGGCCAGCTCGGGCACTGCGCCGGGCGCCGCTGTGCGCCGCTGCAGCTCTGCTTCGAGCGCGGGCAGCAGCCACGGCGCGAGGCCGGCGAGTGCGCCGCCCAGCACCACTGCCCGGGGGTCGAGAAGGTTCACGGCCGCCGCGAGGGCGATACCGAGCGCCCTGCCTGCCCGGCGCAGAGCCGCCAGTGCGCCGGGGTCGCCGCGCTCGGCCCGGGCACGCAGTTCCGCGAGTGCCGCGCTGCGGCCGCCCGCGCCGTGCGTTTCGACGCCTGCGGCACTGAGCACGGCAGCCTCGCCCGCGTACTGCTCCAGGCAGCCCGACCCGCCGCACGCGCAGTCCGGACCGTCGGGTTCCACGGGCACGTGGCCCAGCTCACCGGCGAACCCGCGTCTGCCGCGCAGCAGTTCGCCGTCGAGCACGACGGCGGCCCCGATCCCGACCTCGGCGGACACGTGGATGAAGTCGCCAGGCGCGCCGTCCGCCTCTCGCTGCCAGAGCTCGGCCAGGGCACCGAAGTTGGCCTCGTTGTCCACGGTCAGCGGGCGTGGACCGGACAAGTGCTCGGCGACGTCGGTGTCGTGCCAGTCCAGGTTCGGGGCGCGCACCACAGTCGTGGAGGAACGGGTGACCAGCCCCGGCACGGCGACGGCCAGTCCCGCCGGCCGCAGTCCCGCCGCACCGGCGTCGACCGTGACCCGCTCGACGAGTGATCCGAGCCGGTCCAGCACGGCTGCCGGGCTCGCCCCCCGGTTCGGTGCCTCCTCCGTCTGGCGGGCACGCACCTGGCCGCGCAGATCGACCGCGCACACAGTGAGGTGGTCCACGCCGATCTCCGCGCCGATGCCGCAGGGTCCGAGGTCGGTGAGTGCCAGCGCGTTGCCCGGTCTGCCCACGCCCCCGGAGCGGCCGGGACCCAGCTCCACCAGGAAGCCTGCTCGCAGCAGCTCCTCGACGAGGGTGGAGACCGACGCCCTGGTCAGCCCGATCCGCGCCGCCACAGTGGCACGTGAGACGTGACCGGCCCCTGCGACGGCGTACAGCACCCGGGACAGATTGCGCTGCCGCATCTCCCGCTGTGAACTGGGTGCGGGGATCGCCATCAAGGTCCCATCCTCCGGGGCGTGCCGAAATGTCGCGAGGGGCTGCGGCTCAGGACCGCCGCAGCAGCGTATCCGCGCCTGAGAGGGTGTCCGCGATCCGGGTCAGCCCGGCCTCGTCGCGGGGGACGGCCTCGTAGTAGGGGCCTTCTGCGGTGCCCCAGCGGCGTGCCACTGCCGCAGGGTCCTCCTCCAGCAGCAGACCCGCGGCCTGGGCCGCCGCGCCCAGCGCCACCAACTCCTCGGCGCGCGGCACCTGTACGGGTCTGCCGGACAGACGCCGCACCGTCTCGCGCCACGCCGTGCCCTTCGCTCCGCCGCCGATGAGCAGCAGCGGCGTGTCCGGCGGGTTGCCGTCCCCGAGGACCTGGTCGAGGGCGCGCAGCAGCGAGAAGACGGCACCGTCGTAGGCGGCCTGCAGAACCTGGCCGGCTGTGGTGTCGTGCCGCAGGCCGCTCAACAGCCCTGAGGCGTACGGAAGGTTGGGAGTGCGCTCGCCGTCCAGGAAGGGCAGCAGCGCGAGCTCTCCTCCGCTCTCCACTGCTTCCCTGTCGAGGGAGAGCAGAGCGGCGACGCGGTCGACAGCGAGCGTGCAGTTGAGCGTGCACGCCAGCGGCAGCCAGTCGCCGCGCGCGTCGGCGAACCCGGCGACCGTGCCGGTGGGATCGGCCGGCCTCGCCTGGGAGACGGCGTAGACGGTGCCCGAGGTGCCGAGGCTCAGCACGGGTCGGCCAGGCCTCAGGCCGAGCCCGAGGGCGGCGGCCATGTTGTCGCCCGTGCCCGCGGCGACGAGCGCGCCCGCCGGCAGGGGCAGCCCCGAACGTACGGTGCCGGCCGCCTCGCCCGGTGCGAGTACGCGGGGCAGCAACTCGGGGGAGAGACCGACCAGTTCCAGCATTCCTTCGTCGTAGGACTCTTCGGCACCCGCCCACCAGCCGGTGCCGGAGGCGTCACCGCGGTCGGTGGTGCCCGCTCCGGTGAGCTGTCCGGTCAGATAGTCGTGCGGCAGCCGGACAGCCGCCGTGGCTGCTGCCGCGTCCGGTTCGTTCTCGCACAGCCACGCCCACTTGGTGACGGTGAATGCCGGTGCGGGGACGCTCCCGATCCGTTCCGCCCACTGCTGAGGGCCGCCGAGCTGATCGATGAGCCTGTCGCGCTGCGGCGCGGACCGTACGTCGTTCCACAGCAGCGCAGGACGTACCGGGCGGCCGTCCGCGTCGAGGGTGACGAGTCCGTGCTGCTGGCCGCCCACGGAGACCGCCGCCGCCTCCTGCACGACCCGGCCGCACTGATCGAGGGCCGCCTCCAGCGCGCTCCACCACTCCTCCGGGTCGCTCTCGTGTCCAGGGCCCGGGGTGACGGTGTGGGGCGCCTGGCCACGGGCGACGACCTGGCCTGTGGCGGCGTCGACGACGAGTGCCTTGGTCGACTGCGTCGAGCTGTCCACGCCGACGACGAGTGGTCCCTCTGGTGCGGACATGAACCTCTCAGCTCCCTCTCCCACGTCTTCCCACGGGTGCGGCCCTGGGCGCATACTAATTTGTCAACGGTCATGACGAATAGGGGTTGCGCACTGTGCCACCGCGCTCGGAGCGCACCCGGAGAGAGGCGACGGGATGAACTACCAGCCGACACCGGACGACAAGTTCAGCTTCGGTCTGTGGACCGTGGGCTGGCTGGGACGCGACCCTTTCGGCGAGGCGACCCGCACCCCGCTCGATCCGGTGGAGGCAGTGCAGCGGCTGGCTGAACTCGGCGCCTACGGCATCACGTTCCACGACGACGACCTCATCCCCTTCGGCACACCGCACGCCGAGCGCCAAGCGCACGTCAAGCGGTTCCGGCAGGCGCTGGACTCCACCGGCATGACCGTCCCTATGGCGACGACCAACCTCTTCTCGCACCCCGTGTTCAAGGACGGCGCCTTCACCGCCAACGACCGCGACGTACGCCGCTACGCCCTGCGCAAGACGATGCGCAACATCGACCTCGCAGCTGAACTGGGCGCGAGGACCTACGTGGCCTGGGGCGGCCGTGAGGGCGCCGAATCGGGGGCCGCGAAGGACGTACGCGCAGCGCTCGACCGGATGAAGGAGGCCTTCGACTTCCTCGCCCAGTACGTCACCGAGCAGGGCTACGACCTGCGTTTCGCCATCGAACCGAAACCGAACGAGCCGCGCGGCGACATCCTGCTCCCCACAGTCGGACATGCCCTCGCCTTCATCGACCGTCTGGAGCGGCCCGAACTCTTCGGTGTCAACCCGGAAGTGGGGCACGAGCAGATGGCGGGCCTGAACTTCCCGCACGGGATCGCGCAGGCCATGTGGTCGGGCAAGCTCATCCACCTCGACCTCAACGGACAGTCGGGAATCAAGTACGACCAGGATCTCCGCTTCGGGGCGGGCGACCTGCGTGCCGCCTTCTGGACAGTCGACCTGCTGGAGAGCGGAGGCTACGAAGGTCCGCGGCACTTCGACTTCAAACCACCGCGCACCGAGGACTACGACGGCGTATGGGCGTCTGCCGCAGGCTGCATGCGCAACTACCTGGTCCTCCGCGAACGGGCTGCCGCCTTCCGCGCCGACCCCGCAGTCCAGGAAGCCCTGCGCGCCGCACGGCTCGACCAGCTCGCCCGGCCCACACTCGGACCGGGGGAGACGCCGGCCCAACTGCTCGCGGACACCACGGCCTTCGAAGAGTTCGACGTCGATGCCGCTGCCCAGCGCGGTATGGCGTTCGAACGCCTCGACCAGCTGGCGATGGACCATCTGCTGCGGGCGTGAGCCGCCCCGGCCCTGCCTTCCGTGTCACACCGCCGCCCGCCGCCGTACCTGCTCAGTGCCGGGGGGCGTCCAGAGGCACCGACTCCGGGAGGCCGAACTTGCGGAAGAGGTCGTCGCCGAAGAAAGCGGTCACCCGCTGGACGTGCTCGCCGTCCAGCGTGAGGACGTGCAGCTGGAACGGGAGGTAGTCCCCGCCCTCGTGCCGGCTGTAGAGCGCGAAGGCGGGCTGCCCGTTGGCGGCGGTGGGCAGCATGAGTCCCTCGCCGGGACCTATAGGGCACTGTGCGCCGATCAGCCGCGCTATGGCGTCGCGGCCGCGGAACCACTCGGGGAACGGCGGCATCTCCCAGACCGAGTCCTCCTTGAACAGCTGCACGATCGCTGTCACGTCGGAGTTCTCGAATGCCTTGGCGTAGCGGTCGAGCAGCTCGCGCTGCGCCGGGTCGGTGGGTTCGGAGAGCTCGTCCTCCGTGAGCTCCGCCGACTGCAGTTGCGCGCGTGCACGCTGCAGGGCGCTGTTGACGCTCGCCGTGGTGGTCTCCAGCAGCTCCGCGACCTCGGCCGCACGCCACTTCAGCACCTCACGCAGCAGCAGTACGGCCCGCTGCCGGGGCGGGAGGTGCTGAAGCGCGGCTACGAGGGCGAGTCTCATGCTGGAGCGTGAGACGACGACCGAGGCGGGGTCCGAAGGCTGCTCGCCCCGGAACATCGCATCGGGCACCGGCTCCAGCCACGGCACGTCCGGAGCTTCGACCACGGGGCGTTCCGGGTCGTCACTGGGTGCGCCGAGGCCGGAGGGCAGCGGGCGGCGGCCCCGGCTCTCGATGGCGGTCAGACAGGCGTTCGTGGCGATCCGGTAGAGCCAGGTGCGCAGGGAGGAACGTCCCTCGAAACGGTCTGCCGCGCGCCAGGCCCGCAGATAGGTGTCCTGCACCAGGTCCTCGGCGTCGTGCACCGAGCCCATCATGCGGTAGCAGTGCGCCAGCAGTTCACGCCTGTACGGCTGCGCCCGGTCGAGCAGGTCGTCGCGGCCGAGCGGGGCGTCAGCGGCAGGCGCCGTGAGGGAATCGCCGAGGGTGCCGTCTGTCATCGTTTCGCCTTTCGCCTTTTCCGAGCTGCCGGAGAGCCTGCCAGGTGCGGCACGAGTATGTCGCATGAATGTGCGAATACATTAGGGAGGCTCTGCTCATAGCGCTACCGATATGGACATTCTCCGCCCATATGGTGCCGGATCGAAATGGGGTCGGCGGTAAAGAAGCGCTGTGCGGGCGTCCTCGCGGCGGATCCGCGGTGGCGACGGAGGGGCCTGCTGTGCTCCCGCCGGCTCCAGGTGTGCGAATGCGGCGACGTGGCGGACGGGAGCTCGGCGGCCACTCCGTCGCCCGCTGGCGGCGGGTTCAGCTGTCCTTGCCGCGCCGCCGCTTGCGCTCCCTTCGGCGGCTCTTGCTGAAGAACCATCCCGCCGGCGGCTCGTCGGCCCGCCAGAGCTGGGGCTCGGGCGGCCGGTCGCGCCAGCGCTCCTGCAGCATCCTCGTCCGTGCGGCAGGCTCCTTCGACTGCGCGCTGCGTATGAACTCCTCGTCCAGAACGAGTTCGTCGTCCCAGTCGCCCTTCCTCTCTCCGTCGTCTGTGCTGCCGTGCCCCGGCTTGTTCTCCATGGAGCTGCCTCCGTCCGGTGTCCCGCCGGTCCCGCCCGCCGGGATCTATTCGGGGAACGCCTTCCCCGTCACAGGCGTTCCGCCGCACCGCGTCTGCGGGAGTGGGCGGGCGCGCAGATGGCCGGAGGTGGGTGCGGAGGAGGAGTGGAGGGGGCGTGTGGGCGTGTGAGGACGCGGGTGGGCCGTATGCGTCGTTTCCGAGGATCACTCCGCGGATGCCCGACCCCGCTCGGGAGGCATCCGCTCGCTGTCGGTGATGAGACACGGGTCACCTTGACCGGTCCCTCGGTGCGGGTTTCTAGTGGCCCACTGACTCTGACTGCGGAGTGATTTCGCGCAGAAGCCTTCGAATGAAGCGCAGAGCGCGATTTCACCCAGGGAACTGAAGGAACGAAAGATGGGCGTGCGAGCGTCGAATGTGACAGAGAGTGCCGACGCGGAGCACTCCGGGCACCCGCCTTCTCCGGAGGGCTCCGCGGAGCAGGGTGCCCTGAAGGCCGGGCTGAAGAACCGGCACCTGTCGATGATCGCGATCGGCGGAGTCATCGGAGCCGGGCTCTTCGTCGGCTCGGGAGCGGGCATCGCCAAGGCCGGGCCGGGAATCCTCGTCTCCTACGTGCTGGCCGGACTGCTGGTCGTCCTCGTCATGCGGATGCTGGGCGAGATGGCTGCGGCGAATCCCTCGTCGGGTTCCTTCTCCACCTATGCCGACCGCGCCCTCGGACGCTGGGCCGGTTTCACCATCGGCTGGCTCTACTGGTTCTTCTGGGTCGTCGTCCTCGCTGTCGAGGCGACGGCTGCCGCCACCATCCTCACCGGGTGGCTCCCCGCCGTCCCGCAGTGGGCCTGGGCGCTGATCGTGATGGTGCTGCTGACCGCGACCAACCTCACCTCGGTCGGCTCCTACGGCGAGTTCGAGTTCTGGTTCGCAGGAATCAAGGTCGTCGCGATCACCGCCTTCATCGTGATCGCCGGCCTCGCCGTCCTCGGGCTGCTCCCCGGCTCCGAGGCCACCGGTACCGCGAACCTGACCGAGCACGGCGGCTTCCTGCCGAACGGCCCGGGAGCGATCCTCTCCGGCATGCTGCTCGTCGTCTTCTCGTTCATGGGCAGTGAGATCGTGACCCTCGCCGCGGGCGAATCCGCCCACCCGGAGAAGATGGTGCGCCGTGCGACGAACAGCGTGATCTGGCGCATCGGCAGCTTCTACCTCGGGTCCATCCTCCTCGTCGTCATGCTGCTGCCGTGGAACTCCAAGGCAGTGGTCGACGAGGGACCGTACGTCGCCGCGCTCAACGAGATCGGCATTCCGCACGCGGGGACGATCATGGACGTGATCGTGGTGACCGCGGTGCTCTCCTGTCTCAACTCCGGCCTCTACACCGCCTCGCGCATGGCCTTCTCGCTGGGCCGGCGCGGGGATGCGCCCAAGTCCTTCTCGCGGGTGGACAGGCGGGGTGTGCCGATGATCGCGATCTGCTCCTCGGTGGCCTTCGGGTTCGTCGCCGTGATCTTCAACTACACCTCGCCGGACACCGTCTTCCAGTTCCTGCTCAACTCCTCCGGAGCCGTGGCGCTGTTCGTGTGGCTCGTCATCTGCCTCTCGCAGCTGCGGATGCGGCCGATGATCGAACGGGACACCCCGGAGCGGCACACGGTACGCATGTGGCTCTACCCGTATCTGACGTACGCGACCATCGGGCTGATCCTCTTCGTCATCGGCTACATGTTCTACGACGAGGAAGGACGGGAGCAGATGGTGATGTCCGTCGCCGTCGGGGCGGTCGTCCTCGCTCTCGGCATCTGGCTGCAGCGCAAGCACGGGGGCGGCGAGAAGGCGGCCGAGGCACAGCAGGCGGCGAAGCGCTGACGTCCGCCGGACTTGTCATCCGTCATCCGTCATTCGTCGGCTGACGGCTGACGGCTGGCAGCCGTCAGCGGGAGGACGAGCGAACGGCGGGCGTCCCGGTGGAGCGGCCACCGGGACGCCCGCCGCTGTCCGTCAGCGTTCGGTGACCGCGCCGTCCTCCTCGCTCGTCCGACCGCCGGCGACGGTGAGGACGAGCAGCCCGAGGAGTACGAGGCCGGTCCCCAGCCACCCCCGCCCGCCGAGCCGTTCACCGACGACGACCACACCCAGTACCGCGGCCACGACCGGTTCGAAGAGCGACAGTGTCGTCGCCGCGCCCGCCGAGAGCCGGGTCAGCCCTGATCCGAAGAGCACGTACGCGAGGCACATCGGCACCACCGCCAGGTAGGCGCCCACCACCAGCCCCCGCGTCTCGCTCAGCAGTGGTCCGCCCGTCACTGCCAGGACGGGCAGCAGCACCAGGGCGCCGAGCCCGAAGAGCGTGCCCATGGTCGCCCGCGAGGAGTGGCCTGACCGGATGATGCGGGCGCCGCAGCAGGTGAACACGGCGTACGCCGCTCCTGCCAGGAGCGCGAGAGCGAGCCCGCGGGGGACCTCGCCGGCGGACGCCGGACTCTCCGGACCGGTCAGCGTCAGCATCGCGCACCCCGTACCGGCGCACAGCGTGGCCGTCAGCCAGCGGAAGGTGAGCGGGACTCCGAGCAGCAGCCGTTCGAGCAGGGCTGCGAAGACAGGGGAGCAGCCGATGGTCACGACCGTCCCGGTGGCCACTCCGGCGTCGGCCATGGAGCTGTAGAACGCCAGCGGGTAGACGGCGACGGAGACGCCTCCCAGCAGCGCCCACAAGAGCACGGAACGGCCCGCGCGCAGGACGTGAAGTACGGAGCGTCCCGCGAGCAGGAAGGTCAGCAGGCCGCCGACGCCCATGGTGGCTGCCCCGACGGACAGCGGCGAGGCCTCGGCTGGAGCGTAACTCGCGGCCGTGCCGGTGGTGCCCCACAGGGCGGCCGCAGCGAGTACGAGAAGGGGTCCGCGCGGGCCGTGGTGCTGGGCCGTGGCGGGGCGGGCGTCTGTGCGGGCGGGGGAAGGCGCGCAGGAGCGGGCAGCGGACGGTGCTGAGGAAGATGACACGGTGTGCGTCCTGATCCGTTGAAGGCCGGTGTTGACGGTCATCGGAAGGGCGCAGCTCGAAAGGGCAGCCGGCCGGCTCTCAGGGCCGGAACGCTGTGAGCGTGGCTCCGCGTAGGGAGCGGAATCGTGGCTGCCGGAACGCAGGCGGTGGGAAACCGCCGACGGGAAAGTGCGCCCTCAGAGGGACGCGGGGGGCGGTGTGACCGTGTGCCGGTACGTGCTGTCCATACGCGACAGCCTAACCGGAGCCCGAAGCCCCGGGACGTGCGGATGCGGGACGCCCGCCGCCGAGGCACGCGGCGGAGCCGCCCCCTGCCGGGTGCCGGTGTACGTGGGGCCTACGCCCGGACGGATTCCGTGACGTTCCCGCCCGCGCTGATCCGGGGCGTCGGCGGTTGCGGCGGTGACTGCGGCGATCAGTAGTGCGTGGTGCAGCGTGAACAGGTCAGCTCCGCCCACACGGCGTGGCCCCGTGAAGGTCCGCTGCACAGAGTGCCGGGGCGGATGCCCCAGTCGTCGGCGAGGACGCTGACGAGCAGCAGACCGCGTCCACTCTCGCCGTCGGCGTCCACGGCGTCGTTCGCACGCGGCTCCTTGGGATGCGGCCCGCCGCCCTGGTCCGTGACTTCGAGACACAACCGCCGTCCCACGAGCCACAGTTCGCAGCTGACCTTCCGGCTTGCGGTGTGCCGTACGGCGTTGGTGAACAGTTCCGAGACCAGCAACTGAGCGTCGTCGCAGGTCTCTTCATCGACATGCCAGTCGTGCAGGCGGTCGAGGACTCGTCTGCGCGCTTGCGCGACGGAGGTGTCCAGCGCGGGCAGACGGAACGCGTCGCGCAGTGGTCGAGCCGACACAACGGGGGGCCGATCTTCTAATGAGAGGGCGTCATGGGGGGAAGCCACAGCTCCACTATGGTCTGTGCGCTCACACCTGGCAAGGATCAGTATGCAAATTACAGAATCGTTCGAGCCAGGCTGTCCTCTCACGCGACGTCCGTGCCAAACTGCTTGCCCATGACACCAGTTGGAGGCGAGCGATAGTGGCGGACTCTCGTGCGAGCGGTGGGGCACCCACCGTTCTACGGGTTGTTCTGGGCAGGCGTCTGCAGCATCTGCGGGAGAGCAGCGGGCTGTCGTACGAAGAGGCCGGCCACGCGCTCGACGTCACTCACGCCACGGTCCGGCGCATGGAGAAGGCCGAAGTCGGCTTGAAAGTCCTGTACGTCGAGAAGCTGCTGCAGACGTACGGGGTCACCGACCAGTCGGAGATCGACGCCTTCCTCGCCCTGGCGCGACAGGCGAACCAGCCCGGCTGGTGGCACGGCTACCGCGACGTACTGCCCGAGTGGTTCAGCGCCTTCGTCAGTCTGGAGAGCGAGTCACACGTCATCCGGGCCTACGAACCGCATTACGTACCCGGCCTGTTGCAGACAGAGGGCTATGCACGTGCTGTGCTGCGGGCGGGGATGCCGCAGGCGCCCGAGGAGGAGATCCAGCGTCAGGTGGCGCTCCGTCTGGAACGGCAGGCCGTCCTGGAACGGGACGAGCCGCCGATGCTGTGGGTGGTGATGGACGAAACGGTGCTGCGGCGTTCCCTCGGCGGTTCCGGGGTGATGCGCGAGCAGTTGGACCGTCTCATCGACGCCTCCCGTAAGCCTCATGTCCGGCTACAGGTCATGCCGTTCAGCGCCGGTCCCCACCCGGCGATGTACGGACCGTTCCATCTCTTCCGTTTCCCGCTGGAGGAACTGCCGGACGTCGCCTGCTCGGAGAGCCTGGTCGGCGCCGTCTACTTCGACCAGCGCGACGAGGTGACGACCTTCCTGGAGGCACTTGACCGGATGTGCGCCCAGGCCGCGCCGGTGTCGCGGACGGAGGCGATCCTCAGTGCAATGCGCAAGGAGATCTGAACCATGGGTCGTATCTACAACGGCATGCCCGCCAAACATCTCGGCACCGAGGGCTGGCACAAGCCCTGGAGCGGAGGCAACGGCGGCAGCTGTGTGGAGGCGCTGAAGCTGGCGGACGGGCGGGTCGCCCTGCGCCAGTCCACGGACCCCGACGGGCCCGCACTCATCTACACCCCCCACGCGATCAGGAAGTTCATCCAGAGCGCGAAGGCCGGCGAAGCCGACTTCCTGCTTGCTTGACCGGTGACAGACCGGAAGGAGATGCGACGTGTCGGACAGGGGCTTCAGCTCTGACCAGATCGACACCACCATTCCGCATCCGGCCCGTATGTACGACTACTTCCTGGGCGGGATGGACAATTACGAGGTCGACCGGGAAGCTGCCGAGCGCGTGCTGGGGCATGCCCCGTTCATGCGTCCGACTGCGCAGGGCAACAGAGGTTTCCACCACCGGGCGGTGCGCGCCGTGACAGAGCGCGGGATCCGGCAGATCATCGACATCGGCACCGGTATCCCGACCTCGCCCAACACGCACGAAGTGGCGCATGGCATCGCGCCGGAGACGCGTGTGGTGTACGTCGACAACGACCCGATCGTGGCGACCTACGCGGGCGCGAAACTGACCAACTCCGGCAACGTCGGCTTCGTACTGGCCGATCTGCGGGACCCTCAAGCGATCATCGACCACCCCACGACCCGGCAACTGATCGATTTCGACGAGCCGGTCGCTCTGATGCTCGTGGCGGTGCTGCACTTCGTCCGCGACGACGAAGGACCACTGGAGATCGTGCGGGCGCTCACCAGCCGTCTCTCCGAGTGGAGTTGTCTGATCTTCTCCCACATCACCGCGGACTTCGACGGCGGTGAGGCGCTGAAGCAGGCCGCGGAGATCTACAAGAGCTCGACAGCGCAGCTCATCATGCGAGGCCGTGAGGAGCTGATGCCGTACTTCGACGGGTTCGAACTGATGGAACCCGGTTTCGTGCGGCCGCCTCTGTGGCGGCCCGACGGCCCGGTTCCTGGGGGGCACGAGCTGAGCATGCACCACGGCTACGCAGGTGTGGGGGTCAAGGGGGGCGCGTAGCCCCGCGTCCGCAGGGCCGGGCAACCGGCGGTTAACGGGACCGCCGGGGGCCGCCGTCACGGGGCGGCGGCCCCACGACTGATGGGCCGGCGGGACGCCCCGGGGACCCCTGCCGCGGCCCGGACATCCCGCCCGCCCTTCAGGAACCGGGCCCGTTCTTCAGTCCGGGATGCTGAAGACCAGGGCGAACTCGGCCGGTGCCACCGTCAGCTGGTGCGCGGGCAGGACCCCCGGGCCGCAGGACTGCGAGCCGATGCCGTGCTGGGCGTGATCGAGGTTCACCCAGACCGTCTCCCCGGCGACGAGGTCCGTGGTGTGCTCCGCCGCATCCAGCTCCTCGCTCGTCCAGCGCCGCGCCGTGAGCCAGAATCGGTGCGTGTCCGCCTCGATACGCAGGCCCGGGCCGTGGGGCCCGGTCCCGCCGGATGCGTCTGAAGTGTCGCGCAGTTCGGCCCACCGGACATCGGCACGTGCACCGTTCTCCTGTGGACGCACGTACGGCGTCTGCATGTTGTCGACCGTGCTGTGCCACAGGCCCGTCATGGATGCGGCGCGTGTGTCGGGGTAGGCCTCACCCGGTCCGCCGCCGTACCAGGTGACGTCGCCGAGCGCGGCCGGAACGCCCAGACGCACTCCCAGCCGTGGCAGTGGGAAGTCCCAGCCGCCCTCCGGCTCGACGGTCACGGCGAGCCGCAGGCGGCCGCCGGAGGTGCTCCAGCGGTAGGCGGTGCGCAGTCCGAGGCCGGTGCCCGCGGGCGCCACCCGGGTCCGGACGAGCAGTCCGTCCGCACCGGCCGCCACGGTGTCCGTGCGGTGCCTCATCCGGTGCAGCCCGTGGCGGCGCCACAGGGGGCCGTTCCGGGTCTCCGGCTGCCACGGAGCGCCGTTGTCGTTGTCTGTCGGCGCGCGCCACACGTCGAGTCGCGGACCGGTCAGTGCCAGCGGTCCCAGCCGGGTGAGGACGCCGCTCGCCGCATCGAAGACCGCGGGACCGAGGGTGATCGACTCGCCTTCGTGACGGGCGGGACCGGTCGCCCCCCGCAGTCCGGGCCGACCGCCGGCGGGTGCCGGAGCGCCGCTCAGCTGTCCCCATGCGACTGTGTGCCCCTTCGCCGCCCAGGGGGAGTCCCGGGCGAGTACGGCTCGTACTGTCCACAGGGTTTCGCCGCTGCGGGACGGTCCGCCTCCGGGCTGTGGTGCAGTCCGCGCGTCGGCGTGGGCGGTGCGTTCGGAGCCGGCGCTGCCGGGAGCGGGCGGAAGCGGTACGGCGGCGGATTCGCCCGGCCGGAGCGGCGGCACCGCCAGCGGCCCTCCGGCGACGGTTTCTCCCTGCACCTGGCAGGACCATTCGAAGTCGAGGTGCGACAGACCGGCGAAGTCGTACAGATTGCGCACCAGCACTGTGGCGGAACTTCCATGGCTGCCGGGGCTGCCGGGCTCGATGCGGACGGGTTCGATCACCTTGGCGAACTCGGTCAGGCCGGGGGAGGGGGTGCGATCGGGCAGCAGCAGCCCGTCGCACACGAAGTTCCCGTCGTGCACCTCCTCCCCGAAGTCCCCTCCGTAGGCGAAGTACGCTCGCCCGTCGTCGGTGTGGCGGAGCAGTCCGTGGTCGATCCACTCCCAGACGAAACCGCCCTGGCAGCGCTCGTAGGTCTCGAACAGGCGCTGATATTCACTGAGTCCGCCGGGCCCGTTGCCCATGGCGTGCGCGTACTCGCACAGGACGAACGGGAGGGCGCGGCGGCGCGCGTCGGCAGCGGCGTCCTCGAGCGGGGGTTCCTTCCGCTGCCCGATCAGCTCCACCTCGTCGTGCGAGGCGTACATGCGTGAGTAGAGGTCGGAGTCGGGGCACTTCTGGTCGTTCTCGTAGTGCACGGGGCGGGAGGGGTCCCTCTCACGGATCCATCGGGACATCGCGCTCAGGCCCGCTCCGGAACCGCATTCGTTGCCCAGGGACCAGATGACGACCGACGGGTGGTTCTTGTCGCGTTCGACCATGCGCTCGGCGCGGTCGCGCAGTGCGGGGGTCCACCGTTCGTCGTCGACGGGGTTGCCCTGCCAGCCCAGTTCGCTGAAGCCGTGTGTCTCCAGGTCGCATTCGTCGACGACCCACAGACCGAACTCGTCGCACAGGTCCAGGAACGCCGGGTGCGGCGGGCAGTGGCTGGTGCGGACGGCGTTGATGTTGTGCCGCTTCATCAGTTGCACGTCGAGACGCATCGTGGCTTCGTCCAGCGCACGTCCGTGTTCAGGGTGGAACTCGTGGCGGTTGACACCCCGGAAGAGGATGCGCTTCCCGTTCACCTTCAGCTGCCCGTCCTCGATGAGAACGGTGCGGAAGCCGATCCGGAAGGGCACGGTCTCGCCTGCGGTGGTCAGCAGGGCGTCGTACAGGCGGGGTGTCTCCGCGGTCCACGGTTCGACGGGCAGGGTGACGCTCTCGCCTGTGGCGGCGTCGATGCCCAATTCAGGGACGGTCACCCGTCCTTGGGGCCGGCAGTCCACGCGCAGCGTGCCCTCGCCCGACGTGTGGTCGTACGACGAGTGCACTGTGTAGTCGTCCACGGACCCTTCGGGCCGGTGCAGCAGGGTGACGTCGCGGAAGATGCCCGGGAGCCACCACATGTCCTGGTCCTCGAGGTAACTGCCCGCCGACCACTGGTGTACCCGTACGGCCAGTACGTTCCGGCCGGGCCGCAGAGCGCTGGTGACGCCGAACTCGTGGGGGAGCCGGGAGCCCTGGAAGGTGCCCAGCTCCTGGCCGTTGAGCCACACGCGGGCGCAGGACTCCACTCCGTCGAAGCGCAGGACCGTCTCGCCCCCGCCGGGCCAGTCGGCGGGAAGGTCGAACACGCAGCGGTGGTCGCCTGTCGGGTTCTCGTCGGGTACGCGCGGCGGGTCGACGGGGAAGGGGTAGCGGACATTCGTGTACGCCGGGGCGCCGTGTCCTTGGAGCACCCAGTGTCCTGGGACGGTGATCTCGTCCCAGCCGGCGCTGTCGTAGCCGTCCTCTGTGAACTCGGTGCCGAAGCTGTCCGCGGTCGAGGAGAGGCGGAAGGCCCAGACCCCGTTCAACGGCAGTCTCTTCGCGTCGGAGACCGCGTACCAGGCGCGGGGGGCGAGGGTCCGGGTCGAGGGGGAGACATCCTCGTAGTACGTCGGGCTCATCGCTCTCCTCGTGGCACCTGTGCGTCGGCAGTCGCTCCTGTCCCTTCCCGCGCCGTCTGTCCAGCGATCGTACTTACGCGCGTCAACTTTCCACTGTCGAGGGCGGGTACAGATCTGACGGGGTGGAAGCTACCCGCCGTGACGA
Organism: Streptomyces ovatisporus; assembly: GCF_042653885.1. Taxonomy (NCBI): domain Bacteria; kingdom Bacillati; phylum Actinomycetota; class Actinomycetes; order Kitasatosporales; family Streptomycetaceae; genus Streptomyces; species Streptomyces ovatisporus. Next base: position 508,652 of record NZ_JBHSFH010000006.1, on the reverse strand, counting down.
GTCCGCTGAATGGGCTGGGGTCTCCCTGGGGCATCTTGTGCGGAATCGTCAACACCCTTGGCTCTGTTGGGCGTTCGCCTCTGTGACAACTTTGGCATGAACACTTCCAGTCAACGCCGGGACCTGATACTCCTGCATGACAAAAGCACCCTCCATGTCGACCCCCCACCATGAGAGGTTTCATGAAGCTCAACAGATGGACGGCCACGGCCACGGTCGTGGCGTGCGTCGGAGTGACCACCTTCGGTGCCGCCGCCGCGTCCGCCCAAGAGGCAGCAACCGGGTACGTCGCCCTCGGTGACTCCTACTCATCCGGCCTCGGCGCAGGTGACTACGATTCCGACAGCGGCGACTGCAAGCGCAGTGCGAACGCCTACGCACAGCAGTGGGCCGCGGCCAACTCCCCCTCGTCCTTCGACTTCACGGCGTGTTCCGGCGCCCGCACGGGAGATGTGCTCAACGACCAGCTGGGGCCGCTGAGCGACTCGACCGGTCTGGTGAGCATCAGCATCGGTGGCAACGACGCGAGCTTCGCCGACACCATGCAGGCGTGCGTCCTGCAGGGCGAGGACGTGTGCATCTCCAAGATCGAGGAGGCCAAGGGATACATCAGCGGCACCCTTCCCGGCCAGCTCGACTCCGTCTACAACGCCATCACCGAGCGGGCACCTTCCGCCAAGGTCGTGGTGCTGGGCTACCCCCGGATGTACAAGCTGGACGGCGAGTGCTCCGTCGGCCTCAGCGAGAAGTCGCGCGCGGCCATCAACTCCGCGTCCGACGTACTGAACGACACCATCGCCAAGCGGGCCGCCGACCACGGCTTCACCTTCGGTGACGTGCGCGATTCCTTCACGGGACACGAGATCTGCTCCGGCGACTCGTGGCTGCACAGCGTCACCGTGCCGGTCGGGGAGTCCTACCACCCGACGAAGTCCGGTCAGACCAGCGGGTACCTCCCGGTGCTGGAGGCGAACGCGTAAGACTGCGGGACCCTGTGGCGATGCGCCTGTGCGACGCCACAGGGTCCGGACAGTGACTTCACCCCGGCCGGGGCGAGAGGCTTCAACTCCTCTCGCCCCGGCCGGGTTCGTTCTGCCGCAGTGCGACCGCCAGTGCAGCTGCCGGGTCCGCCTCCGCGCCGCCCGCGGGCCACCATGTTCCGTGCTCCATGGCGTAGGGCCACCAGCGCCCGTCCGGTCCGTACCGCAACTGGGCGCAACCGTCGGGAGTGTTCCAGCGGGCGCGGTTCACGTGCAGCTGAGGCGGAGGTGCATCCTCCTCCGCCCAGGCGGTCGCGAGCTGGTCTCGGGCGCGTGCCATCGCCTCCGCTTCCGGGGTCCACGACTCCTCCCACACGGTGAGTCCGACGAGGCCGCCCAGTTCCCAGGCGCGTACTGCGGCGCGAAAGGACACCGGAGGAATCCCGCAGTTCGCCGAGAGGCGTTCGACGATGCGCTGGTCCGGACCGGCCGCCGCCAGTCGCACCGCGTCCTGGAACTGCGTGAGCGGCACGGGCGGCGCACTGTACGCATGAGAGGGCGAGAGGGCGTCGCGAAGCAGCTGCTGTGCCCGCGAGGCGGTGTCCGAGACGAGGAATTCGAGTGCCCCCGCGTCCACTCCGGTCGCCGGCGGCGTGCCCACGCCCTCCAGCGACGGTGCGCCGCCAGGGGTTTCGACGGGTGGCGGCGGAGCCGGCAGCGGAGGAAGGATCGCGCCCAGAGCGAACGCCTCTTCCGCCGGGACGCCTTGCGGCTTTCCGCCCGTCATGGATCCGCCACGGCTCCCGGCGGGGTCGTGGGCGCTCGCCGTTCCTGCTGCGGACGCCGCGCCGGCTGTGCTGCGCGCGCCGAGCTCATCGAGCAACTCCCGCTGGGTGCGGCCGCGCAGCAACAGCAGCACGAAGGGATCCTCGTCCAGCAGCCGTGCCAGCTGGTAGGACAGTGCCGCCGTGTGCGGACAGTGGTCCCATGCCTCGCAGCCGCATTCGGGGTCCAGATCGCCGATGCCCGGCAGCAGTTCGACGCCCACGCTCTGAGCGTCCTCCACCAGGCGCGGTGGCATCTCACCGTCCAGGAGCGCGGCCAGGTGGCCGGATTCCCGGGCTGTCACCTCCAGGAGACGGCGCCAGTCGGTTTCGGTGAGTTCCTGCAGCAGCACATCGGCGCGGTGAGCGGTGCCGTCGCGGTCGCGCACGACGGCTGTGACGCGGCCCGGACGTACCGTGACCGCACCTACCGCTCCCTGGCGCGCGAATCCGCGTCCACGGCGCAGCTGTTCACCGTCCAGCGCGGTGTCCTCGAGGGCCTTCAGCCACCGTGTGCCCCACCACGTCCGTGCGAAGGCGCGGCCCCGGGAGGGCGGCAGAGCCGCGAACGTACGCTCCCGCTCCCCGTCACCGGCCGTGATGCCTCCGCTGTGGCGTGTTCCGTCCCGCTGTGTCATGCCCCGCTCCTTCGCAGCGCGACGAGGTCGGACAGTTCACTGTCCGAGAGTTCGGTGAGGGCTGCCTCGCCGGAGCCGAGCACCGCGTCGGCGAGCGCCCTCTTACGCTGGAGCATCCCGGCGATGCGGTCCTCCACCGTTCCTTCGGCGATCAGGCGGTGCACCTGCACGGGCCGGTCCTGGCCGATGCGGTACGCACGGTCGGTGGCCTGGTCCTCGACCGCGGGGTTCCACCAGCGGTCGTAGTGGACGACGTGTGCGGCACGTGTGAGGTTCAGGCCCGTGCCCGCCGCCTTGAGCGAGAGCAGGAAGACGGGAGCGGCGCCGTTCTGGAAGTCGCGCACCATGTCCTCGCGTCTCTTCACCGGCGTGCCTCCGTGCAGAAACCGCGTCGGTACACCGCGTCCGGTGAGATGACGCTCCAGCAGGCGCGCCATCTGTACGTACTGCGTGAAGACGAGGACGCCGCCCGGGTCCTCCTCGGCGAGGATCGCCTCCAGCAGTTCGTCGAGGAGCTCCAGCTTCCCCGACCGACCCGTCAGCACGGGGGCGTCCTCCTTGAGGTACTGGGCGGGGTGGTTGCAGATCTGCTTGAGCGAGGTCAGCAGTTTCACGACGAGTCCACGTCGTGCGAAGTCGTCGCCGCTGCCGGAGATCTCCGACAGCCCCTCGCGTACGACTGCCTCGTACAGTCCGGCCTGTTCGGCGGTGAGTGAGACGGTGCGGTCGGTCTCCGTCTTGGGCGGGAGCTCGGGGGCGATGCCGGGGTCGCTCTTGTGACGGCGGAGCAGGAACGGGCGCACCAGGCGGGCGAGTCGCTCCGCGCTCGCCGGGTCGCCGCCCTCCGCCGCCTGTGCGTAGCGCCTGCGGAAGGTTCCCAGGCGGCCCAGCAGTCCGGGCGTCGTCCAGTCCAGGACCGACCACAGCTCGGACAGGTTGTTCTCCACGGGTGTGCCGGTGAGTGCGACGCGGGCACGGCCCGGGACGGTACGCAGGGCGCGGGCCGTGGCAGAGAACGGGTTCTTCACGTGCTGTGCTTCGTCGGCCACGACCAGGCCCCAGCCGGGCGCCGGGAGACCGGCCAGCCGTCCCGCGTCCAGTCGCATGGTCCCGTACGTCGTCAGCACGAACTCGCCGTCGGCCAGGCCCTCCAGACTCCGAGCCGTGCCGTGGTACCTGCGCGCGGGTGTGCCCGGCGCGAAGCGTTCGATCTCCCGTTCCCAGTTGCCCAGCAGGGACGCCGGGCAGACGACCAGCGTCGGGCCGGACGTGGCAGGCTGCTGCTGACGGCGCAGGTGGAGGGCGATCAGTGTGACGGTCTTGCCCAGCCCCATGTCGTCTGCGAGGCATCCGCCCAGGCCCAGTGACGTCATCTGCTCCAGCCAGGCGAGACCGCGCAGCTGGTAGTCGCGCAGCGTCGCGGCGAGCGCCTCCGGCTGGCGAGGAAGGGGAGCGTCCGCCGCTCCGTGGCCGGTGAGGTGGCGGCGCAGCGACTCGAGCCAGCCAGAGGCCCGCACCTCGACGAGTTCGCCGCCCTCGTCCGACGAGCCCGCCAGTACCGCGCCGAGCGCGTCGACCGTCGTGAGTTTGCGGCTCTTGCGGTCCCGCGCGAGGCGTACCGCGGCCGGGTCCACCAGGACCCACTGGCCGCGCAGCCGGACGAGAGGACGTCCTGCCTCGGCCAGCTCGTCGAGTTCGTTCCCGGTCAGTTCCGTTTCGCCGACGGCCAGGCGCCAGTCGAAGCTGAGCAGCGCGTCGGCCGGCAGGCTGGAGGGCAGTGCGGACCCGGAGTCCTGGCCGGCGGCGTCTCGCTGTCCTCCCGGGCTGATGACAGCGTGTGCGGTCAGCCGCCGTGCGAGCTGTCCGGGCCAGTGCACGTGCAGCCCCGCAGCCTCCAGAGCCATGGAGACGGAGACTGACAGCAGTTCGGCGATTTCTTCCTCCGCCAGTGGCACGCGGTCCGGTACCGCTGCTGACAGCAGAGGCGTGAGGCCGTCCCATGCCGCAGCCGCGCGGCGCAGAGTCAGCAGTGTTTCGGTCCGCACGTGCGGACCGAATGCCGCCGGACTCGGGGAGCTGCCCGCCCAGACCTCGGCCGCGTCGGCGACGACGGTGGGGTCGGTGAGGCTGTGCAGCTGGAGAACGGCGGAGAAGCGCGGCGGGCCGGAGAAGGCGGCGCCGGGAGCGTCCTCGCCGTCGTCCGTCCCGGAGATGACGGGCACACTGTTCCCGTCGTCGCCGGGGAGACCGGCGACCTCGATGCGCAGCGACAGCCGCACGCCCGCGTCGTGACCGGCCGCGATGTCGGCGGCCCAGTCGCGCTGTTCGGGGATGTGCTGGGCCGGCACTGCGGCGAAGGCCGTACCTCCGGCGGCGGGCACAGCCGCGGGAGTGCGGGGCAGAGCGTCGGCGACGGCGCCGAGAAAAGCGCGGATCTCGCTCTCCGGCTCCGGCAGCCGCAAGACGTCCGTCCCGGACAGCGGGACGGCATGGGCCTCCGGCGGCATGGCTGCTGCGAGGTTCTGCAGCTGTTCGACGTCCGCCGCGTCGAGAGGGCCGAACCGCCAGGCGTCGTGGGCGGTCTCGCTCAGTCCCGGCAGCAGTCGTCCGCGCGCCGCCAGCCGCAGGGCGAGAAGACAGGCGGCACCCCAGAAGGCGGCCCCTGAAGGCCGGCGGTCGTCTCCAGCCTCTGCTCTCGCTGCCCGCACCCGCGTGAGTACGGGCAGCGCGTCCCTCACGGACAGTGTCAGGGAGGGCACAGTGCGCGAAGCGACGGTGCTGCCCTCTTCCCGTCCGGAAACGGGCAGTGCGACGGTCAGGTCTTCGAGATCGTCGAGCCCCGGGAGGGGCGGGGCACCGTCGGGGCGCCAGAAGGCGATACGTGACAGGCGCGGCGGATCGGCGGGCAGCAGCACGGCGGCGGCTCGGGCGAGCGGGGGGATCTGGGAGGGCGTCGTCACGGTCGGAGTCACAGAGCCCACGCATTCCTCAAATTTGACTAGTGGTTGCGAAGGGGCCGACCGTACATCAGAGCCGTGCGGAACCGGAAACGCGGAGGGAACCCGGAAGCCGGAAACCGCGTTTTACTGGACAGTGACGGACGTGCTCACGCCGTCACGGAGGAGGCTGGAGATGACCAACAGAGGAAAGATCGCCGTCGGCGGTGTGGCCGTGGGGCTGCTCCTGTGGTGGCTGACATCGTTCTGGATCGCCCTGGCGGTGATCATCGGCGTTCCGGTCGTCGCCTATCTGACGCTCGACCCCTCGCAGCGCCGGCGTCTGCGCCGAGTGAGCCGCAAGGAGCTGCGCCGCTGAGGCGGGCACCCTGCCGCTGAGGCGGCATCCATCCACGGGGCCGTTGACGCTCGTACGCATGGTGCGCCGGTCCGGTCCAGGTGCGACCGGGCCGGCTGCCACTGCTCCGTGTCCTCGCGGGGCTCCGCTGCTCGTGACAGTTTCTCCGTCTCTCACCGGCCCAGCCGGGGCGTGATACGCAACGCCCGCCCGGCTCCTCCGTGGGGCGGGCAGCCCCGAGCGGTGGCCGCGCCCGTTCCGCGAGTGTGAGACGTCGGGCGGCGGACGTTCAGGCCGCCGGGCGCAGGGCCACCTCGTCGAGTGCCTCGAGAAGCTGCGGCAGTTCACTGCCACGCCCGACGGGAAGCACCTCTCCCGGCTCCTCGTCCAGCAGCAGAAAGGCGATGTCGTCGGTGCGGGCCACCATGCTCCAGCCCGGCCCGTCGGCGCGCAGTGTGCGCGCGTCCCCGGACGCGAACGCGGAACGGATCCGACCGGGTGGCGGTGGGTCGTCCAGGTAGGCCCGCACCTGGTCGAGGACGCGTCTCACCGACTCGTTGGGCTTCTCTCCGGCTTCGACGAACTCGACCTCGTCGTCGACCTGTTCGCGCCAGGTCGCCCACTGCAGTGCTATCTCGTCGGCGCCGAGCCGCCGTTGAGCGGGTCCCCATTCCTCCGTGTCCGGCGGTACGAGCACGTCGTGGCCCACTCCCTGTTCCGGGTCGGGCTCGGGATCGTGCGGGGCGGGCACCCCAGGTGCCGCCACGGCGAGAGCCAGTGGCCAGCCGGGGAGCACCGCCGCCACGGACCTCTCCGAGGGGGAGAGGTCGTACTCCATGCCGCAGTCCCACGCGGCGACTGCGCAGGCGACGAGCGTCACGTCGTCCGTGGCGACCGTCCAGCGGGCGCCGTCGCCGTCCTGCCCCAGGACGAGCCCGTAGCCCTCTGCGTAGGGCTCCAGGCCGAGTCGCGCGCAGGCTTCGGGGTAGTCATCGCCGAGAACACTCGGGAACTGGGCGGGAGTCAGCAGTACAGCCGTCAGCACGTACAGTGCGTCGTCGTCGTTGGCGGCCACTGTCTCCCCTTCCGTCAGTTGCCGGGAACCTTAACTCTAGAGTCAGTTCGGCCGACAGGGCAGGGCTGCAGATGAGAGGGATGCAGCGTGCAGCGATACGACCGGCTCAAGCACATCCTGCAACTCGACCCGGAAGCCGACTTCCTGGAGATCTACCGGCTCAGTGCCACCTATGAGTTCCCCTGGGACTACGCGCGCTCCCTCGAACTCGCGCTGTACCGCACCTATGCGGTACCCAGCATCGGACGTCTGCTCGCGCGCACGGCCGAACTGACGGAACGCACCCAGAAGCGCTACGACGACACAGCCCTGCTCCTCGACGCCGTCGTCGAACACGGCTTCTCCTCCGACGAGGGCCGCACGGCCATCCGCCGGATCAATCAGATGCACCGCAGTTACGACATCTCCGACGACGACATGCGCTACGTGCTGTGCACCTTCGTGGTGATGCCCAAGCGCTGGCTCGACGCCTACGGCTGGCGGCGCCTCTCCCCGCACGAACAGCACGCGTCCGCCGTCTACTACCGCACTCTCGGCAGGCACATGGGCATCAGTGAGATCCCCTCCTGCTACGCGGAATTCGAGAAGTGCCTGGACGACTACGAAGAGGCCCGCTTCGCCTGGGACCCGCAGTCGCGCACAGTCTCGGACGCGACCCTGGACCTCATGGCCTCCTGGTACCCCTCCGTTCTCGCCCCGGCGGTACGCGGCGCGAGCAAGGCACTGCTGGACGACTCACTGCTGCGGACGTTCCGCTACTCCCCGCCACGTCCTGCCGTCCGCCGGGCCGTGCAGAGGGCGCTGCGGCTGAGGGCGCGTGCCGTCCGGCTGCTGCCGCCTCGGCGCTCGCCCCACTACGCCCGCCAGAATCCGGAGATCAAGGGGTATCCGGGCTACCCCACGGGCTATCGCATCGAGGACCTGGGTACTTTTCCGGGCGCGTCCGGGCGGCCGTCGACCGGCTGCCCCGTGCCGCACGACGCGAAGTAGCCCGCCGGTCGAAGGGGCGTGAGGGATGCCCGGTTCGGGGCCTCACGGCGTCCTGGACGCCAGGGCGAGATAGCGGTCGTCCTCGTCGGTGAACGACGTCAGCTCCCATCCCGAAGCCGCCAGCAGCGCACGCAGGTTGGGCCGGGCCCGCACGTCGTCCGCTGTGAGCGTGCGGCCCTTGCGTGCCGCGAGGGCCGCACGGCCCACCGGGTGGAAGAGCGCGAGCCTGCCGTGCGGGCGTACCACACGTGCCAGTTCGGACAGTCCGGACGCGGGGCCGGGCAGATGGGAGATGAGACCGGCGGCGAAGACGGCGTCCACGCAGCCGTCGGCCAGCGGGAGCCGGGACACGTCGGCGACCAGCAGGTGCGCCAGGTTCTGCCGGCCGGCTTCGGCAGCCGCCGCGAGCATCTCCGGAGTGAGGTCCGCTCCGAGGACGGTGCCGTCCCGGCCCACCGCGGCACGCAGGGCGGGCAGCGCCCGTCCGGTGCCGCAGCCCGCGTCCAGTACGGCATCGCCCTCGTGCAGGCCCAACTCGTCCACTGCCATGGCGTAGGCGGGCCCGTCATCCGGGAACCGTGCGTCCCATCCGGCAGCGCGGACCGCGAAGAACTCACGTACGCGGGCGGTCTCGTCACTCGTCTCGTGCGGCATGAACGCCATGATTGCGCACTGCCCGGCCGGTGCCCCGGGCAGTCTCGGGCGGTCAGTCGGCGATGCCGGACAGTGCCACGACCTTTTCGATCCGCACCCGCACGAGCAGTTCACCGGGGACGGCGTTGCGCGCACCGAACTGCTCGGCGACCTCATCGCCCATGTAGCGCCCGCCGATGCGCGTCGCCCAGCGCCGCATGGTGTCCAGATCGTCGCTCAACTCGGCCCGGCCCTGGATGACGACGAAGGCGTAAGGGGGCGTTTCGTCGTCCACACAGAGGGCGGCACGTCCGTCACGGGCGAGGTTGCGGCCCTTGACGGTTGCCTCACCAGTGGTGAAGACGACATCGTCGCCGTCGAGTACGAACCACACAGGGGCGGTGTGCGGGCTGCCGTCGGCGCGCACTGTCGAGAGCTTGGCGGTACGGGTGCCCCCGGAGATGAAGCGCCGCCACTCGTCTTCCGTCATCTTCTCAGCCATCCGTACATACTGCGCCCGTCGTACGTCGACCGTGGCTGTAAACGCGGCACGTGAGCGAGTGGTTGCTCACCGCTTCGTGGTGGGTAAGGGTGGCACGGCAGCTGATGAGAAGAAGGGGGAACGCCGGAATGGCGCTGAACACAGGGCTCGACTGGCTGCTCGACGACCTCACCGACCGGATATCGTCCGTGCGGCACGCGATGGTGCTCTCGACCGACGGTCTGGTCACCGCGAACAGTCAGAGCCTGGAGAAGGCGGACGCCGAGCATCTCGCTGCCGTCGCGTCCGGTCTGCAGTCTCTCGCGAAGGGGTCGGGAGCACATTTCAGGGCGGGACGCGTACGGCAGACGATGATCGAATTCGAGGAAGGTCTGCTCTTCGTGACCTCTGCGGGCGAGGGAAGCTGCCTGTGTGTGCTCACGGGGGAGGAGGTGGATGTCGGCGCCGTCGCGTACGAGATGACCCTGCTGGTCAACCGCGTCGGCGAGCATCTGGGACTGCCCGCGCGCAACGGGACGTAGCAGCCCGGCGGGGGAGTTATCCACAGGGGAGGCGCGAAGTCTCGCGGCGGTCTAGTGTCGTCACTGTCAGTAGTCACCGAGTAGCGGAGACGCGAAGGACGACGGGGGAGACCGATGCGGGACGATGTGGCGATGAGCACGGCCGCGAGGGAACTGGGGCTGCGCCCCAAGGTGTTGGAGCTGGCCGTGCAGATCGGGGAGATCCGCAGCGACGGCGGCGCCAAGGACCCGCGCCGCGTTGCGCGGGCGGAGTTGAACCGGCTGAAGGAGTCGGCCGGCTTTCCGCAGAGCTTGGAGGAGCGTCTACGCGTGGTGGACGCCGGCGAGGGTGCCGAACTGCTGGGCATCTGCACGGCCCGATTCGCGCGGCTTGCGCGGGGCGGCTGCTTCAGTCCGGTGCGGTTCTACGTCAATCGCTACAGGTCTGTGGTCTGGCTGTACCTGGCCAGGGAGCTGGAGGCGTTCGCCGGGCGGCGCCCCGAACTGCTCACCGGAGCCGTCCCGCGGGGACTGCGGGTGCTGCTGGGTGAAGGAGTCGACTACCGCCCCCGGCACTGGCGCGGTCGACGGGTCGGCCAGCTCTGCCGCCAGGCGGCAGGGCGGCCATGGGAAGTTGCCGCGGCCCGGTCGGCGGTGCTGACTCCAGAGGTGCTGGAGGAGGCCGTCCCGGACAGGGCCGAACGAGCCCTTCTGCAGGCTCTCAGACCTGAGTTGATGGTGGTGCGCGGGGAGTCGTCGGCCACGAGAGAGGTGGCGGAAGGGCTCTGCGTGGCGGAGGCGGAGGACGAAATCCTCTGGCACCGGCTGATGCTGGAGGCGGAACTGCAGGACGCCCGTGCGGCACAGGGGCAGGAAGCAGAGCGGGGGGAAGAGCGGGGAGCCTCGTCGGACGTCGGAGCCTCTTCCGAGGGGCGGGCAGAGCCGCCCGGAGCGGGTGGAGGGGCCCCGGGCCGGGAGGAGCTGTCGACGCCAGCACCGGCGGAGGCGCCGGGACCGGTGGTTGGCGCAGCTGCGGGGGAGGTGTCCGCCGGGTCGGGTGCGGCAGGCCCCGACGGAGCCGGGCTTGTTTCCCGGCCCGCCGGGCGGCCGCAGTCCGGAGCGGAGTCTGGGAGCCCACCCGGCACTGCCGGAGGAGGTGCGTCCGGTCAGGGCTGGGTGAAGGCACCTGACTGCAGGGGCCGGGACACCGGACGGAAGCCGGCGAGGGCAGCCGATCCTGCGGTGCTGCGGCGCAGGGCGCACCTGCTCAGCAGGGTGCGCGGGCCACGCCGGGGAGTTGCCTGGTGGCGTCGCGACGGTGACTTCAGGCGCCCAGCTTTCTGAAGAGGCCCTCCTGCATCACCGACACGATCAACTTGCCTTCCCGGTCGAAGATCTGACCCCGGGCCAGGCCGCGGCCACCGGTCGCGATGGGTGACTCCTGCTGGTACAGGAACCATTCGTCTGCGCGGAACGGCCTGTGGAACCACATGGCGTGGTCGAGGGAGGCCATGTCGAAGCCGCGCGGTCCCCACAGCGGTTCGACCGGGAGGCGTACGGCATCCAGGAGAGTCATGTCGCTGGCGTAGGTCAACGCACAGGTGTGCACGAGGGGATCGTCACCGAGGGAGCCGATCGCTCGCATCCACACGCCACTTCGCGGTTCGGCCTCCCTCAGGTCATCGGCGTCCCAGCGCAGCCTCTCGACGTAGCGGATGTCGAACGCGACCCGGCGCTCCATGCGCTCGAGCGATTCGGGGAGCTCGCCCAGGTGGTCCCGTAGCTCCTCGGCGAGTTTCGGCAGGCCCTCGGGGTCGGGGACATCGGGCATCGGCACCTGGTGCTCGATACCCGGCTCCGGCTGATGGAAAGAAGCGGTGAGATTGAAGATGGTTCTGCCTTGCTGGACAGCGACCACGCGGCGGGTCGTGAAGGAGCGCCCGTCCCTTACCCGTTCGACCTGGTACACGATGGGAACGCCGGGTGTTCCCGGCCGCAGGAAGTACGCGTGCAGGGAATGTACGGGCCGCTCCCCGTCGGTGGTCCGCCCCGCGGCGACCAGGGCCTGTCCGGCGACCTGGCCGCCGAAGACACGCTGGAGGTTCTCCTGGGGGCTGCGCCCGCGGAAGATGTTGATCTCGATCTGTTCCAGGTCGAGGAGCCCGGCGAGCTGTTCGGCGGGGCTGGTCATCGTGCTTGCTCCCTGGTCGCGGCGTGCTGAGTGCTCACAACTGGCCCACGGACGTCACCTTGATCACGGCGCGTCCTTCCTCGTCCGAGGCGGTGAGGTCGACCTCCGCGGAGATGCCCCAGTCGTGATCGCCGGCGGGGTCGGCGAAGGTCTGCCGGACGCGCCACAGCGCCTCCTCGGGGACCTCCTCGATCTGGAGGAGCCGCGGCCCGCGGGCGTCGGGGCCGGTGCCGAGGCCGTCGTACTCGTCCCAGTAGGCGTCCATGGCCTCCGCCCAGGCGTCCTCGTCCCAGCCGGCGTCGCCGTCGAGCTCGCCCAGCTCGGCCACCTTGTCCAGTGCGGCGAGCTCGACCCGCCGGAACATGGCGTTCCGCACGAGGACGCGGAACGCGCGCGCATTGGCGGTGACCGGTTTGACCTGATCGGCCCGCTCCTGCGCCTCCTCGGCGCTCTCGTCCTCGGGATTGGCCAATTGCTCCCACTCGTCGAGCAGGCTGGAGTCGACCTGACGGACCATTTCGCCGAGCCACTCGATGATGTCCTGGAAGTCCTCGGACTTCTTCTCATCGGGGACGGTGTGCTCCAGGGCCTTGTAGGCGCCGGCGAGATAGCGCAGCACGATGCCCTCCGTGCGGGCGAGTTCGTAGAAGGAGACGAACTCCGAGAAGGTCATCGCCTTCTCGTACATGTCGCGGACGACCGACTTGGGAGCGAGGGGGTGGTCCCCCACCCAGGGGTGGGACTTGCGGTACAGACCGTAGGCGTGGAAGAGCAGCTCTTCGAGAGGCCGAGGATGGCTGATGTCCATCAGCCGTTCCATCCGCTCCTCGTACTCGATGCCTTCTGCCTTCATCTCGGCGACTGCCTCGCCCTTGGCCTTGTTGGTCTGCGCCGCAAGGATCTGCCGCGGGTCGTCGAGGGTCGACTCGACGACCGAGACCATGTCCAGCGCGTAGGACGGCGAGTCGGGGTCGAGCAGGTCGAAGGCGGCCAACGCGAAGGTGGAGAGCGGTTGGTTGAGCGCGAAGTCCTGCTGGAGGTCCACGGTGAGGCGGATGGTCCGGCCCTGCGCGTCGGGCTCGTCGAGCTGCTCGACGACTCCTCCGTCCAGCAGCGAGCGGTAGATGGCGATGGCCCTGCGAATGTGGCGGAGCTGCGAGCGGCGGTCCTCGTGGTTGTCCTCCAGCAGCTTCCGCATCTGCGTGAAGGCGTCTCCGGGGCGGGCGATCACCGAGAGCAGCATCGCGTGGGTGACGCGGAAGCGGGAGTTGAGCGGCTCCGGGTCGGAGGCGATCAGCTTCTCGAAGGTCTGCTGACCCCAGTTGACGAAGCCCTCCGGCGCCTTCTTGCGCACGACTTTGCGGCGCTTCTTCGGGTCGTCCCCGGCCTTGGCGAGTGCCTTCTCGTTCTCGACGACGTGTTCCGGAGCCTGCGCGACGACGAAACCGGAGGTGTCGAAGCCGGCGCGGCCCGCCCGGCCGGCGATCTGGTGGAACTCCCTGGCCCGGAGCGTACGGACGCGGGTGCCGTCGTACTTGGTGAGAGCGGTGAACAGCACGGTGCGGATGGGCACGTTGACCCCGACGCCGAGTGTGTCCGTGCCGCAGATGACCTTCAACAGCCCCGCCTGCGCCAGACGTTCGACGAGTCGGCGGTACTTGGGCAGCATGCCCGCGTGGTGCACGCCGATGCCGTGGCGTACGTAGCGGGAGAGGTTGCGTCCGAAGCGGGTGGTGAAGCGGAAATTGCCGATGATTTTGGCGATCTCGTCCTTCTCGGCGCGCGTGCACATGTTGATGCTCGTCAGCGCCTGCGCACGCTCCACGGCCTGAGCCTGCGTGAAGTGCACGATGTAGACGGGCGCTTGGTGCGTCTCCAGCAGTTCGGTGACCGTCTCGGTGAGAGAGGTGGTGCGGTACTCGTAGGAGAGCGGCACCGGCCGGCTCACCGACTTCACCACCGCGGTGTCACGCCCCGTACGTCGTGTCAGGTCCTCTTCGAAGCGCGTGACGTCGCCGAGGGTCGCCGACATCAGCACGAACTGTGCATGGGGCAGCTCCAGCAGCGGAATCTGCCATGCCCAGCCGCGGTCGGGCTCCGCGTAGAAGTGGAACTCGTCCATTACCACCTGCCCGACGTCCGCGTCGGCGCCGTCCCGCAGCGCGATGGACGCGAGCACTTCGGCCGTACAGCAGATGACGGGAGCATCGGCGTTGACGGACGCGTCGCCGGTGAGCATGCCGACGTTCTCGGTGCCGAAGATCTTGCACAGGTCGAAGAACTTCTCCGAGACCAGCGCCTTGATCGGCGCGGTGTAGAACGTCACCTCGTCGCGGGCGAGAGCGGTGAAGTGCGCGCCCGCGGCGACCAGGCTCTTCCCGGAGCCGGTCGGCGTCGAGAGGATCACGTTCGCACCGGAGACCACCTCGATCAGCGCCTCCTCCTGCGCCGGATAGAGGGAGATACCCCTCTCCTCCGCCCAGCCGGCGAAGGCCTCGTAGAGGGCGTCGGGATCGGCGTCGTCCGGCATCTGATCGATAAGGGTGGCTGTCACGCACCCCATACTGCCTGCCTCCGTCCCGGTTACGGGAACCGGTGCTCCTGTGGTGATCATCTGCCGATACGCTGTGACGCCGGCCAGGCGTCAGCGGGACGGTCCATCACGGCGCAGGCAGCGGTCAGTTGGCGGCAGAGCCGACTGCGGAGGACGGTACGGGCGGCAGCGACAGGGGCGGGGAGACAGATCATGATGGGACCGGCACATTCGCTGTCGGGAGCGGCAGCCTGGCTCGGAGCGGGGGCCGCCGCGGCGGTGCTCGACCATCCGATGCCCTGGCCCGTTCTCCTCGCCGGCGCACTGATCTGCTCCGGTGCTGCCCTGGCGCCGGACCTCGACCACAAGTCGGCGACCATATCCCGTGCCTTCGGACCGCTGTCCAGAGCGCTGTGCGGCGTGATCGACAAGATCTCGGAGAGCGTCTACAACGCGACGCGAAGCGGAGGGGAACGGCGCCGTTCCGGCGGCCACCGCACGCTGACGCACACATGGCCCTGGGCGCTCTTCCTCGGCACCGGATTCTCCGCCGCAGCGGTCTTCGGCGGGCGCTGGGCGGTGCTGGTGATCCTCTTCATCCACATGGTGCTCGCCGTGGAGGGGCTGCTGTGGCGGGCGGCCCGGGTCTCCAGCGACGTGCTGGTCTGGCTGCTCGGAGCGACCAGCGCCTGGTCCCTCGCGGGGGTCCTCGACAAGCCCGGCAACGGCTCCGACTGGCTCTTCGCAGGCCCCGGGCAGGAATATCTGTGGCTCGGACTGCCCATCGTGCTGGGCGCGCTGGTGCACAACATCGGGGATGCGATCACGATCTCCGGATGCCCGATCCTCTGGCCCGTGCCGATAAAGGGGAAGCGCTGGTACCCGCTGGGCACCCCGAAGTTCATGCGTTTCCGGGCAGGGGCGTGGGTGGAGACGAGGCTGCTGATGCCGCTCTTCATGCTGTTCGGCGGGGCGGGCTGCCTGATAGCGCTCGGAGTGATCGGCTGAGGGACCGGGACCGACCAGGTCGGCGGCCCGCACACGCCGGGACGGCACGCCCGGCTTCACCCCGATGACACCGCGCCTCGTCGAGGCACTGCCCGCACGCCGGACAGTGCTCCAGCCGGACACGCACCCTGACGGCACCTCAGCTCCGACCGCGCCGCACACCCGCGAGCTCTCCGGGCAGAGCCCGCGAAGTGTGCAGCCGTTGCGGCTCAGCCGTGCCAGGAACGCCACAGGGCGGCGTACGCCCCGTCAGCCTCCACCAGCGCGTCGTGGCCGCCCAGTTCGCTGATCCGGCCGTCCTCCACGACCGCGATCACGTCCGCGTCGTGTGCCGTGTGCAGCCGGTGGGCGATCGCGACGACGGTACGCCCCTGGAGGACACGGGCCAGAGAACGCTCCAGATGCCGGGCGGCCCGGGGGTCCAGCAGAGACGTCGCCTCGTCCAGCACCAGCGTGTGGGGGTCGGCGAGGACGAGCCGTGCGAGCGCGATCTGCTGCGCCTGAGCCGGAGTCACCGACAGCCCGCCGGAACCGACCTCGGTGTCCAGCCCGTCCCGCAGCGCACGCGCCCAGGTGCCGGCATCCACCGCGCCGAGCGCGGCCCACAGTTCGGCATCGTCCGCGTCCGTACGTGCCAGCAGCAGATTGTCCCGCAGCGTCCCCACGAAGACGTGGTGCTCCTGGTTGACCAGGGCCACGTGCCGCCGCACGCGTTCCGCGGGCATCCGCGACAACTCCGCGCCGCTCAGCGACACATGACCGGTGCGCGGCGCGTAGATCCCCGCCAGCAGCCGCCCGAGCGTGGACTTGCCCGCCCCCGACGGACCGACCAGCGCGACCCGCGTCCCGCGGGGCACGCGCAGCGTCACCCCGTGCAGGACGTCCGTCCCGGCGCGGTAGCCGAACCGGACGTCCTCCGCGACCAGTTCCCGCCCCTCGGGAGCAAGACTCTCCTCCCCGGAGTCGGATTCGATCTCGCGCACGCCCACCAGGCGGCCCAACGACACCTGAGCGACCTGGAGTTCGTCGTACCAGCGCAGGATGAGACCGACTGGTTCGAAGAGCATCTGGGACAGCAGCGCACCGGTCGTCAGCTGCCCCACGTCCATCCAGCCCCGCAGCACGAACGCCCCGCCCAGCAGTAGAACCGCCGAGGTGAGCAGCACGTTGGTGACGTTCACGACGGGGAAGAGGACCGAACGCAGCCACAGCGTGTAACGCTCCCACGCCGTCCACTCCGCGATCCGCCTCTCGGACAGGGCGATTCGCCGCGCACCCAACTGGTGGGCTTCGACGGTGCGCCCGGCGTCGACGGTCTCGGCCAGCGCCCCGGCGACGGCCGCGTATCCGGCGGCCTCGGAGCGGTAGGCGCGGGGCGCCCTGCGGTAGTACCAGCGGCTGCCGATCAGCAGCACCGGCAGGGCGAGGAGTACGGCGAGGGCCAGCGGAGGCGCGGTGGCGGTGAGCGCACCGACCAGCAGTGCCGTCCACACGACGCCGATCGACAACTGCGGTACGGCCTCACGCATGGCGTTGGCCAGCCGGTCGATGTCCGTGGTGATCCGGGAGAGCAGATCGCCCGTGCCGGCCCGTTCGAGCACGCCTGGCGGAAGGGCGACCGACCGGACGAGGAAGTCCTCGCGCAGGTCGGCGAGCATCTCTTCGCCCAGCATGGCCCCGCGCAGCCGCACTTCCCGCACGAAGAACGTCTGAATGGCGAGCGCGAACACGAAGAGGCCGACGACTCGGCCCAGTTGCAGGTCCCGCGACCCCGCGGACAGGTCCTCGACCAGGCCGCCCAGCAGATACGGACCCACCATGGAGGAGAGCACTGCGACGGAGTTGACCAGGACGAGCGTGACGAAGGCACGCCTGTGCCGGCGGAGCAGCTCGGCCACGTACGCGCGCACGGTCGCTGGACCGCCGACCGGCAGGGTCGTCGCGTTCTCCGCGGCCGCCGGGTCGTACGGAGGCAGGGGGGCACCGATGGCCGCTGTCATGCCCGTTCAGCTCCTTCCGCCGGGGCAAGCTGCCCGTGTTCGCCGTCCACTGCGTCGATCCCGTCTGCTCCGGCGGCTCCGTCGACCGCGCCTGCTGCGCCGGGACCGTGGGCCGCGAGCGCCCCGACAGGCTCCTCGCCGGCGGTGCCGCCCACACCGGAACTCCGCGCGAAATCCACGCGCTCCTGCGCCTCACCGGCCGGGATGTGCTCCCGGTCCGCGTCCGGCTCACGCGTGACGATGGCCCGGTACGCGCCGTGGGTGTGCAGCAGTTCGCGGTGCGAGCCGGTCGCCACGGCCTGCTCGCCCTGCACGAGGACGACCGAGTCCGCCCGGTCCAGCATCAGCGGGCTGGAGGAGAACACCACCGTCGTGCGCTCCGCCCGCACCCCTCGCAGACCCTCCGCGATGCGGGCCTCGGTGTGCGCGTCGACGGCCGAGGTCGGCTCGTCCAGCACCAGCACACGGGGGTCGGCCACCAGCGAGCGGGCCAGGGCCAGCCGCTGCCGCTGCCCGCCGGAGAGGGACCGCCCGCGTTCCGTCACGGAGGCGTTCAGGGCGTCCCCGTCCGCCTCGGGACTGCCCTGCACCAGCGCGTCCAGCACGTCGCCGCACTGCGCTGCCCGCAGCGCACGCCGCGCGGACAGCCCTCCGGAGGAGGGCACGTCGAGCAGTTCACGAACCGTCCCGGACAGCAGCACGGGGTCCTTGTCCTGCACGAGCACCACGCCGCGCACCGTTGCCAGCGGCTGCTCGTCGAGGGGTACGCCACCGAGCCGTACCGAAGCAGCTCCGGTGCGCTCAGGCGCGTGCCCGCCGAGCCTGTCCGCCAGCTTGCCCGCCGCGTCCGGATCGCCGCACATGACGGCTGTCAGCTTCCCGCTCGCCGCCCGCAACCCGGTGACCGGGTCGTAGAGGTCGCCGTCGAGCGCGGCGCTCTCCAGCCGCTCCCCGGGGCCGGGGACGTTGCCGCATCCTCCGTCTTCCGGTGCGCCGCTGCCCGCTCCCGCCCCTCCGGCGTCCTCCGCGGTACCCCGCCGCAGCGAGAGCACCCGGGTGGCCCGCAGCGCCGAGGGGCGGGAGAAGGAGTAGGCCATGGCGAACTCCTGGAAGAGCCGCAGCGGGAAGAGCAGGAAGGTCACCGCCCCGTAGACGGTGACGAGTTCGCCCACGCCGATGCGTCCGTCGAGGGCCAGCCGGGCACCGTGCCACACCACGGCCAGGAGCAGCAGACCGGGCAGGGCGATCTGGATCGCCTCGATCAGCGCCCACATGCGTGCCGTGCGTACCGCCGCCCGGCGCACCTCCTGCGACGCGCTGCGGTAGCGCGTCAGGAACAGCTCTTCACCGCCGATGCCACGCAGCACGCGCAGCCCCGCGACGGTGTCGGCAGCCAGCTCCGTGGCCCGTCCGGCCTTCTCACGCTGAAGGTCGGCCCGCCGTGTCGCACGGGGCAGCAGCGGCAGCACGGTCACCGCGAGCACGGCCATTCCGCACGTGACGAGCAGCCCCAACTGCGGTTCGTAGACGACCAGTCCGGCGCAGACGCCGACGGCACCGAGCAGAGCGGCGCTGAAACGGGAGGCCGACTCCACGCACCAGCCGATCTTCTCGATGTCGCCGGTCGAGACGGCCACCACCTCACCGGCGGCGACGCGTTGGGTGAGAGTCGCCCCGAGGGCCGCGGTCCTGCGCGCCAGGAGCTGCTGCACCCGGGCGGCGGCGGTCACCCAGTTGGTGATCGCCGTGCGGTGGAGCATGGTGTCGCCCAGCGTGACGGTGACCGCGAGCACGGCCATCAGTGCCCCCGCCCGCACCAGGCCGGCTCCCGACCTCTCGACGACCGCCTGGACGGCCAGTCCCACGACGGCGGGTACGGAAGCGACCGACGCCATGTGGAGAGTGCCCCAGCCCAGCGATCTGGCCTGGCCCCCGAGTTGCATGCGGCCGATCCACAGCAGGAAGCGGGTGCCGGTACGTACATCGGGGACGCCGGGGTCGGAGAACGGAAGGTCGCGAATCTGCATGACGTCCCATGGCTGATCGGTGGTCGGAGTGAGTCGGAGCGGTCAGGGCCGACGGCACGGCTGCGCACGCCGGCGACGGCAGGGCACGTTCGGTGAGGAGACCCGGCGGGCAGGTCGCAGCGAGGAGGGGCGGCGGTGTGGTCGCCCGGCCCAGAGTCGCTTCGCGTGGGCTGCCGCGCAACGGGTTTTCCGTGCCGGTACGGCCGTCCGGCTCAACTGGCACTGTGCCCGCGGGACCTGGTGCTTTCTCCGTCTCGCAGGGCCGCCCGCCCGGGGCCCGCGCGGGCCGGGCGCGGAGTGGGACCATGGGGGCATGCGCGGAAGTGAAGTCGGACGAGAACGCCGGGCCGCGGGTACTCCGCCGGAGCGCACGCCCGCACGCGTGGTCCCTGCAGCCGCCGTCACGGCGACGACCGTCGTACTCGTCGTGGCTCTGGCCGCCTGCGGCGCCGGCTCCCAGGCCGGAGGCGCAGGCGGCAGCGGGAAGCGGGACGGAGCCGGGGCCGGCACCGGCAAGGCGTCCGGCGAGACCGGCGGCAAGCGGGACCCCACCCGAGTCCCGGGCGTGGGCGATTCGTTGCAGCGCCGGATCCCGCAGGACGCACGTCAAGTGGTGGCGGTGTACGGCAAGGGCGAGGACTCGGCGGAGGCGACCGTGCGGCTCTACGTCCGTGAGGGCCGCAACTGGCACATGGACCGCAGCTGGCCGGCGCACAACGGCCGCAAGGGCTGGACCCGCGCACACCGTGAGGGAGACAAACGCAGCCCGGTGGGGGTCTTCACGCTCACCGACGCCGGCGGCGTACTGCCCGCACCGGACTCGAAGCTGCCGTACACCGACAGCGCCGCCTTCACGCCGCCTTCGTACTGGCCGAAGAAGACGAGGCACGACTTCGATCACGTCATCGCAGTGGACTACAACAGGGTCAAGGGCACGTCACCGCTCGATCCCACCCGCCCGCAGGGCCAGTCCAAGGGGGGCGGCATCTGGTTGCACGTGGACCACGGCAGCGGTACGTCCGGCTGCGTCAGCCTTTCGAAGTCAGGTATGAAGTACCTGCTGCGCACCCTGGACCCGGAGAGGAATCCGGCAGTGGTCATGGGCGACAAGGCGGCTCTCTCCCGCTGACAGCTCAGGCAGTTCAATCAGCGCATGCAGCCCAAGCAGCCCTGTGCCGCCCCTTGTTGACGATTCGCCCGTTGGCAAGATGTTGCTGAAATCTCTTGGAAATCTTTGCGCGCGCCTTGACGCGTGCACGGCGCAGCGGCAGGCTCCGTCGCGTACCCCCCACGGCGGCCTGGCGCGTGGCTGCCTTCAACGGCACTGCTGTGCCGGACGACGAAGGAGCCGCACACGATGAACAAGCGTCTGACCGGTGCGACCATGGCCACGCTTCTGGCGGCCGGAGGTGTCACCGCCCTCGCCCCCTGGTCCTCGCAGGCGACCCCGCCCGGCGAGAAGACCGTCACCGCGACCCTCTTCGAGAGGCCCTTCGCGGAGGTGGGCAAGGCGTGCAAGGACTCCCTCGGCCCGGCAGGTTACGGCTACGTGGAGGTCTCTCCCGCCACGGAGCACATCGAAGGCGGTCAGTGGTGGACCTCCTATCAGCCCGTCAGCTACAAGATCGCCGGACGGCTCGGGGACGCGGACGCGTTCAAGAGCATGGTCAGCACCTGTCACGAGGCAGGCGTGAAGGTCATCGCCGACGCCGTCATCAACCACATGGCCGCGGGCTCGGGCAAGGGCACAGGCGGAACGCAGTACAGCAAGTACGACTACCCGGGCACCTACGGCGACGCCGACTTCCACGGCTGCCGCAAGGACATCAGCGACTACACCAACCGTGAGAACGTCCAGACCTGCGAACTCGTCGGGCTCTCCGACCTCGACACGGGCAGCGACAAGGTCCGCTCCACCATCGCCGCGTACCTCGACAGCCTGCGGCAGATGGGCGTCGACGGCTTCCGCATCGACGCCGCCAAGCACATGGCGGCCGAGGACGTGCAGGCCATCAAGAGCAAGATGGCCGACCCCGGTTTCTGGGTCTCCGAAGTCATCCACGGCGGCGGGGAGGCGGTGCAGCCCGAGGAGTACACCGGGGTGGGCGACGTGGACGAGTTCCGCTACGGCGGTCACCTCAAGAGCGCGTTCCAGGGCGGCGACGTCGGCGGGCTGAAGAACATCGCCGACGGCAAACTCCCCAGCGACAAGGCCCGTTCGTTCGTCGACAACTGGGACACCGAACGCAACGGCTCGACCCTCACCTACAAGGACGGCGATCTCTACAAGCTCGCCAACGCCTTCATGCTGGCCCACCCGTACGGCTCCCCGAACGTCTACTCCGGCTACGAATGGTCGGAGAAGGACGCGGGTCCGCCCAGCGGCGCCGAGGGCTGGACCGACATGCACGCCCAGCAGGCCGTCACCGGCATGGTCGGCTTCCGGAACGCCGTCGGAAACGCCGAGCTGACCGACTGGTGGTCGGAGGGAAGCGCACTCGCCTTCGCCCGCGCGGGCAAGGGCTTCGTCGCGCTCAACGCCGGGGACGGCGAGCTGAAGCGGACGTTCACCACGGCGCTGCCGGCGGGCACCTACTGCAACGTCGCCAAGGCCGCACCGGACGACTGCGGGGGCAACACCGTCACCGTGGGAGAGGACGGCAAGGCAGAGGCGGCGGTCCCGGCCAAGGGCGTCGTGGCGCTGCACACGGGCGCGAAGTCCTGACCTTCCGGGTCCTCGGTCCGTAGCGCCGGTCCCCAGGACCCGCACGAACAGGGCCCCCGGACGAACAGGGCCCGCGGACGAACAGGGCCGCCGGACGAACAGGCCCTCCTGCGCCCCCCGGCAAGAGATCCCCACCCCGCCTGTGCAGCGCTCCCGGACCGGCCCTCCACGGCCGGCCGGGAGCGCATGCGCGGGGTGCGGCGCCTCAGGCGGGCCGGGTCGCACGCTCCAGTTCCAGCAGCACGGAGCGGTAACCCCGCCCCTGAGTGGCGAGGTCCATGCCGACCTCGCACATCCGGTTCGCCGACAGGTGCACGTCGAACTCCCGCGAGAGCACCTCCGCCGCCTCCCGCCCGGTCGCCGAGACGGTCAGCTCCTTGTGCAGCATGCCCCGGTCGCCCGCGAAGCCGCAGCACCGTGCGTCGACGGGCACCACGACCTCCTCGGCGCACGCCTCCGCCACCGCGCGCAACTGGCGGGTGTCGCCGAGGTGTTGCTGCGAGCAGGTGGGGTGCAGAACTGCCGAGCCGGAACGGCGTTCGATGGTCAGGCGCGGCAGCAGCTCCTCAGCCGCCCACACGACCGAGTCGACGACCCGCAGCTGTTCGTGCAGCTTGCGGTTGGCCGGGGTGAGGTACGGCACGACCTCCTCACCGAGGCCCAGGGTGCAGGAGGAGGCGTCCACCACGAGGGGCAGCTCACCGCCGTCCGTCCAGCGCCACGCCGCTTCCACGATGCAGTTGGCCATCAGCGTGTTGCCCGCTTCGTAGCCCTTCGAGTGCCAGATCGTCGCGCAGCAGGTCCCCACCACGTCCTCGGGAATCCACACCGGACGTCCCGCGCGGGCAGAGACGATCACCATGGACTGGGGGAGTGACGGGCCCTCATGGCCGTCCGGTTCGCCGAAGATGCGGTTGACGCACGCCGGGTAGTAGACGGCCGCGGCGCTCGCGCGGTCCGTGGCGGGGAGCCGCTTGGCCGCCGCCGCGGGCAGCTGCGGCAGCCACTCGGGTACGAGGTCGGGGCGTACGGCCTTACGGGCCGCGCCGGTCAGCGATGCGAGGAACCTGTCGCCGTGCCGCGGCATCACGCGGCGACGCAGCCTGCCTGCGGCGGCGAGGGCCAGCCTCGCCGACCGCTCCACCTTCGCGAAGTGGCGGGCGGCCCGTGCGGCATTGCGTTCCTCCCGCGGGGAGTGCCGCCGGTGCCGGAAGTCCTTCATCATGGCGCCCGTGTCGATGCCGACCGGACAGGCCAGCGCACACGTCGAGTCGCCCGCGCAGGTGTCGACGGCGTCGTAGCCGTAGGACTCCAGCAGGCTCTCGTTGACAGGTGATGCGGGGGCCTGACGCATCATCTCCCGGCGCAGCACGATGCGCTGACGTGGAGTGGTCGTCAGGTCGCCGCTGGGGCAGGTGGGTTCGCAGAATCCGCACTCGATGCACGGGTCTGCCACCGCCTCCACCCTGGGGATGGCCTTCAGGCCGCGCAGATGGGCCTTCGGGTCGCGGTCCAGCAGGACCCGGGGGGCGAGTACGCCGTCCGGGTCGACGG
Source organism: Streptomyces ovatisporus (assembly GCF_042653885.1). Taxonomy (NCBI): domain Bacteria; kingdom Bacillati; phylum Actinomycetota; class Actinomycetes; order Kitasatosporales; family Streptomycetaceae; genus Streptomyces; species Streptomyces ovatisporus. The sequence goes on along the minus strand of NZ_JBHSFH010000006.1, from coordinate 485,178 downwards.
TCTCCTTGATGCGCCACATCAGGGCGGTGGCCCGCTCGCCCCACTCCAGCTCCAGGAACGGCGCGATGTTGCGGCCGGTGGCGTGCTCCGCCTTCAGCGAGCCGTCGAAGCGTTCCACCGTCAGCTTGCAGAACTCGTCCATGAAGGCGGCGTAGCGCGCGACGTCCGACTCCTCGGCGGCGTCGAACGCCAGCAGGAAGTGCAGATTGCCGTGCGCCGCGTGCCCGGCGACAGCCGCGTCGAAGCCGTGCCGCTGCTGAAGCTCCAGCAGCGCCTCGCACGCCTCGGCGAGCCGGGAGGGCGGCACGGCGAAGTCCTCGGTGATCAGGGTCGTCCCGGCCGGACGGGAGCCGCCCACCGCCGAGACGAAGGCCTTGCGGGCCTTCCAGTAGAAGCCGATCGTGCCGGGGTCGCGGGTGAAGGCGTTGGTCACCGACGGTACGGGTGCGACGAGTTGAAGTTCCTCCAGCACCTCCGCTGCGGCGCTCTCCATCGCGTTCTGTGCGGCCTCGTCCGGCGCGCGGAACTCGACGAGCAGTGCCGCTGTCGCCTTCGGCAGCTGCGCCCAGTCGTCCGGTACGCCCGCCACACTGACCGACGCCCGCAGCGTGTTGCCGTCCATCAGCTCGACCGACATGGCACCCGCCTCGTTGAACCGCGGTACGGCAGTGGCGGCGGCCGCGAGGGAGGGGAAGAAGAGCAGTCCGGTCGAAGTGCGCCTGTGCAGGGGGAGCGTGTCGAAGACGATGTCGGAGATGAAGCCGAGCGTCCCCTCGGAGCCGACGGCGAGTCCGCGCAGGATGCTCACGGGGGAGTCGCCGTCGAGGAAGGCGTCCAGGCGGTACCCGTTGGTGTTCTTCAGCTCGTACTTGGCGCGGATGCGGGCGACAAGGTCCGGATCCGACTCGATGTCCGACTTCAGCGCCAGCAGGCCTTCGCACAGGGCGGGTTCGGCCTCGGCCAGCTCCGCGTCCGCGTCGGGGGAGCCGGTGTCGACGACCGTGCCCGACGGCAGGACGAGGGTGAGGGAGGCGACCGTCCGGTAGGAGTTGCGCGTCGTCCCGGCCGTCATGCCGGAGGCGTTGTTGGCGACGACACCGCCGACGGTGCAGGCGATGGCGCTCGCCGGATCGGGCCCGATCAGCCGGCCGTAGGGCGCCAGGGCGGCGTTCGCCCGTACGACGGTCGTGCCGGGCCGGATGCGTGCGCGTGCCCCGTCCTCGCCCAGCACCTCGACTCCCGACCAGTGGCGGCGTACGTCGACCAGGATGTCCTCGCCCTGCGCCTGGCCGTTCAACGACGTGCCCGCCGCGCGGAAGACGACGTTGCGGCCGTTGCGCCGGGCGTAGGAGAGCACCGCGGAGACGTCCTCGACCGTCCCGGCCTGCACGACGACCTGGGGCATGAAGCGGTACGGGCTGGCGTCCGAGGCGTAGCGCACCAGGTCCGAGACCTTCCACAGCACCTTCTCCTCGCCCAGCAGCCGCACCAGTTCGCCGCGCAGCGGCTCGGGCGTACCCCCGGCCATGGAGTCCGGAACGCGGTCGGACGCAGGCCGATGGCCGGCGTCGGCCTGCGGACGCAGCGCACCGGATCCGGGATCGAGCAGCGGCATGGCATCTCCTGAGGCGCGTACGGACGGGTGTGCGACCCATGCTAGGCGCAGGTCAGAGGTCCGGATCCGGACGGTTTCGGCCGGTGACGCAGGCCGGGCCCACGGCGCCGCGTAACCTCGGACGACCGGCCCGGCCGTCCGCGCGGCCCGCCCGGCGACCAGCCCGCACGGATCCCCGTGCGGCGCGCCCGGACCCCGGCCGTCCGACCCGGAGGAGCCCGTTGCCCCGCGACACGATCGAGTGGACCCCCTCGCCCCATGACGACGACGCCGCCGGACAGCAGCCCCGTCAACTGAGGCGCATCCTGCGCATCTTCCGCCCCTACCGCGGACGTCTCGCCGTCGTCGGGCTGCTCGTCGGGGCGTCCTCGCTCGTGTCCGTCGCCTCCCCGTTCCTGCTGCGCGAGATCCTCGACGTGGCGATTCCCGAGCGGCGCACGGTACTTCTGAGCCTGCTCGCCCTCGGGCTGATGGGCACCGCCGTCGTCAGCAGCGTCTTCAACGTTCTGCAGACGTACCTCTCCACCACCGTCGGCCAGCGCGTCATGCACGACCTGCGCACCGACGTCTACGCCAAGCTCCAGCGGATGCCGCTCGCCTTCTTCACGCGCACCCGCACCGGCGAAGTGCAGTCCCGCATCGCCAACGACATCGGCGGCATGCAGGCCACCGTCACCTCCACCGCGACCTCGCTCGTCTCCAACCTCACCGGAGTGGTGGCCACCGTCGCCGCGATGCTGGCCCTCGACTGGCGGCTGACGGTGGCCTCACTGCTGTTGCTGCCGCTCTTCGTGTGGATCAGCCGCCGCGTCGGCAGGGAACGCAAGCGGATCACCACCCAGCGGCAGGCGCAGATGGCCGCCATGTCCGCCATAGTCACTGAGTCGTTGTCCGTCAGCGGCATCCTCCTCGGACGCACGATGGGCCGAGCCGACTCCCTCACCCGCGACTTCGCCGCCGAGTCCGAACGCCTTGTCGGCCTGGAGATCCGCTCGCACATGGCGGGCCGCTGGCGGATGTCCACCATCGGCATCGTGATGGGTGCGATCCCGGCGCTGCTGTACTGGACGGCCGGCGTGCTCGTCCACTTCGGCGGACCGGGCTTCTCCATCGGCACGCTCGTCGCCTTCGTCACCCTTCAGCAGGGGCTGCTGCGCCCGACCGTCTCGCTGCTGTCCACGGGTGTGGAGATGCAGACCTCGCTGGCGCTCTTCCAGCGCATCTTCGAATACCTCGACCTGCCGGTCGACATCACCGAACCGGCCGTCCCGGTGCCGCTGGGGCGCGTGGCGGGCCGGGTGCGCTTCGAGGACGTGGACTTCTCCTACGGCGGCGAGGGCGGGCGGCCGACCCTGCAGGGCATCGACCTCACCGTCCCCGAAGGCTCCTCCCTCGCCGTGGTCGGTGCGACGGGCTCGGGCAAGAGCACGCTCAGCTATCTCGTGCCCCGGCTGTACGACGTGACCGGCGGCCGGGTCACCATCGACGGCGTGGACGTGCGCGACCTCGACTTCGACACCCTCACCCGCGCCGTCGGCGTCGTCTCGCAGGAGACGTACCTCTTCCACGCGTCCGTCGCGGACAACCTGCGCTTCGCCAAGCCCGACGCCACCGCCGCGCAGCTGCGCGCCGCGGCCGAGGCCGCCCAGATCCACGACCACATCGCCGCGCTTCCCGAGGGCTACGACACCCTCGTCGGTGAACGCGGATACCGTTTCTCCGGCGGCGAGAAACAACGCCTCGCCCTGGCCCGTACGATCCTGCGCGACCCTCCGGTCCTCATCCTCGACGAGGCGACCAGCGCGCTGGACACCCGCACCGAACGGGACGTCCAGCAGGCCATCGACGCGCTGTCCGCGGGCCGCACCACCCTCACCATCGCCCACCGTCTCTCCACAGTCCGTGATGCCGACCAGATCGTCGTACTCGACGGGGGACGTATCGCCGAACGCGGCACCCACGAGGAACTCCTCGCCGCCGACGGCCGGTACGCGGCACTGGTGCGACGTGACGCGCGTACCGACGGCACCTCCGCACGGGAGAAAGTCCCATCCGGTTCCGGTTCCGGTTCCGGCTCGGGGTCCGGCTCCGGCAGGGTCGCGGCGGGCGGTGTGGACACCGCCACGGCGGCAGGGAGCGATTCGCCCGCCGACGCGTCCGTACTCTGACGGCGGCCGGCGGTCCGGCCCAACGGCGCAACGGCGCAACGGCCCACCGGAACGTCTGCTTCCGTCATCCCCGTCGGCACCCGGACGGAAGCTGTGCTGCCTCCCGGGCCCCGCGATCAGACACGTGTGCGCACGTCGATTCTGGGGAGATGAGGGCTCATGAAGCAGCCCACCGATGCCGGGCCCCCGCAGACAGCCCACCAGGCTCCGCCCGCCCGCCCCGGACGCCAACTGCTCGCCGCCTCCATCGGCAACGCCGTCGAGTGGTACGACTGGCTCGCCTACACCTTCCTCGCGACGTACATAGCCGCCGAGATCTTCCCCGAGAGCGCCGGCAACTCCCTCGTCCCTCTGCTGTCCACGTTCGCCGTCTTCGCCGTCGGCTTCTTCATGCGTCCCGTCGGCGGGCTCCTCATGGGAGCCGTCGCCGACCGCAGCGGACGCCGGGCCGCACTGACGGTCACCATCCTGCTGATGGGCGGCAGCAGCCTGCTGCTGGCCCTGACGCCCACCTACGCGGCGGCCGGCCTGGTGGGCCCCGTCGTGCTGGTGATCGCCAGACTGCTCCAGGGGCTCTCCGTCGGAGGCGAGTTCGCGGCAGCCACCACCTTCCTGGTCGAGTCCGCGCCCCAGGGGCGGCGGGGACTCTTCTCGAGCTTCCAGTACGTCTCGACCACCGTCGGCCAGCTCATCGCCTCCGGTGTCACCGCGCTGCTCGTCGCCCGCATCGACGACGGGCAGATGCATCAGTGGGGCTGGCGGGCCGCCTTCCTCCTCGGCGCCGTACTCAGCCTCGTGGGCTTCTGGATCAGGCGCGGCGCGGAGGAGACCCGCAGCGCCGAACAGCAGGCGGCACCCCGGCCCGGGCTCTTCGAAGCGCTGCGCACGCATCCGCGGGAGTCGCTGCTGATCTGCGGCATCACCACGGGCGCCACGATCGCCTACTACACGTGGACCTCGTACCTGCCGACGTACGCCCAGGTCAATGTGGGTTTCGACAAGGGCGACTCACTGCTGATCGGCACCATCTCCCTGGCCTTCTTCGCGCTGCTCCAGCCGCTGGGCGGCATGCTCTCCGACCGAGTGGGACGCAAACCCCTGCTGCTGACGTTCTCCGTGGGCTTCGCCGTGCTGTGCGTGCCGATGCTGAACGCGATCGACAAGTCCTTCATGTCGCTGCTGCTCGTCCAGTGCGGCGGCATGATCCTGCTGACCTGCTACACCTCGATCGCCGCCGCCGTGAACGCGGAGGTCTTCCCCGCCCGCGTCCGGGCAGCGGGCATCGGCTTCCCCTACTCCCTGACGGTGGCGCTCTTCGGCGGGACCGCACCGTACATGGGCACCCTCTTCAAGGACCTGGGCCACCCCGACGCGTTCCCCTGGTACGTGGCCGCGCTGTGCCTGGTCTCCGCGCTGGTCTACCTGCGGCTGCCGGAGAGCGCGAAGAAACCCCTGGAGCGTTAGCGCTCCAGGGGCCTCGCGTGCGGTCGTCTGCCGGACGTGCGGTCCTCCGGCTACAGCACTAGCGGTAGAGGAAGTACTGACGGCGGGTGCGGTCGAAGTCGCGGACCTCCGACTCCCAGGCCGCGACCACCGCGTCGGTCTCCTCGCCGGCGTCCAGCATCTTCCGCAGCCGGGTCGACCCGGACAGCTTGTCGATCCAGTACGGACGCGGGTCGTCGTCCTTGCGCCAGGCGAACTCGTCGTACTTCATCGCCTCCGCCAGCATCGCCACGGCCGTGGGAACGGCCCGGTAGCGGCGCGGGTCGGTGATGTGCAGCTGCACGCCCGCGCACGTCTCGCCCTGGTGCTTGCTGAACGTCGGCACGAAGTAGCCCTCGCGGAAGCGGACACCGGGCAGGTCACGGGCGTTGAGCCGGTCGCTGTACCGGTAGTCCAGGTAGGGGGCGCCGATCAGCTCGAAGGGCCGCGTCGTGCCCCGGCCTTCCGAGAGGTTGGTGCCCTCGAAGTAGCCGGTGCCCGCGTAGGCCGTGGCGGTGTCGGGGAACGGCATGTTGGGCGACGGCGGCACCCAGGGGAGACCCGTCTCCTGACCGGTGGACGAGGGGTCCAGGCCACGGGCCCGTACGACCTCCAGCTCGACCTTGCCGCCCTTGCCCTCGCCGGGCAGCAGCTCGCCGTTGAAGTAGCCGGCCAGCTCACCGACCGTCAGGCCGTGCTGCTGGATGATGGGCTTCAGCCCGACGCCCGAGGTGAACTCCTTCGTCATCAAAGGCCCGTCCACACGCCGCCCGCACGGGTTCGGCCGGTCGAGGACGACGAACGACGCACCGATGTCGCGGGCGGCGGCCATCGCGTGGTACATCGTCCAGATGTAGGTGTAGAAGCGCACCCCGACGTCCTGGATGTCGAAGACGATGGTGTCCGCCCCCGCCTTCCGGAAGAGCGTCGCCATCTTCGCCGCGTCCGCCCCGTACGCGTCGTAGACAGTCAGTCCCGTACGCGGATCCTCGAACTCCGGCTCGGACTCGCCTGCTTGGGCACTGCCGCGGAAGCCGTGCTCCGGGCCGAAGACGCCGACGACGTTCAGTTCCTTCGTGGCGGCCATGGAGTCCACGACATGGCTCGTGTTCCGGAGGACTCCCGTGGGGTTGCTGACGACGCCCACCTTGCGGCCGCGCAGCACCTTCCAGCCCTCGGCTGCGGCCACGTCCGCGCCCGGTGTGACCCGCCCGCTCCCGTGGCCGGGGGTGGCGGCGGACGCGGTACTGGCACTGAGCAGCGGAGCGCCGAGGGCGGCAGCCGTGCCGCCGAGGACGAGTGAACGACGGGAGGGAGCGCTGGACATCGGGGACGTCCTTCCGGAGACGGTCATGGGAGGGCACGGCTGAAGAGGCAAGTTATCCCACCGCCATGGTCACTGCCAGGGTGTGCACGCGCCGTCAGAGGTACGCACAATGACAGCCTCCGGTGCGAGGATGACCCGTATGCCGGATGCGAACGTCACGCTCGTCCAGGGCGACATCACCGAACAGACAGTGGACGCCGTGGTCAACGCCGCCAACTCCTCGCTGCTCGGCGGCGGGGGAGTGGACGGCGCCATCCACCGCAAGGGCGGCCCCGAGATCCTGGCCGAGTGCCGCCGGCTGCGGGACGCGCAGTACCCCGAGGGCCTGCCCACCGGTGAGGCCGTCGCCACGACGGCCGGCCGGCTCCCGGCCCGCTGGGTGATCCACACCGTCGGTCCCGTCTGGGCGAGGAGCGAGGACCGCTCGGAGCTGCTGGCATCCTGCTACCGGGAGTCGCTGCGGGCGGCCCGGGGGCTGGGCGCCCGTACGGTCGCGTTCCCGGCGATCTCCACCGGTGTCTACGGCTGGCCCCTCGATGACGGCGCCCGCATCGCGGTGGCCACGGCGCGCCGCGAGGGGGAGGGCTTCGACGAGGTGCGGTTCGTGCTGTTCGACGAACGGTCCTACGGCGTCTTCGCCGCGGAGGTCTGAGCGTTCCGTCGTGACGGCCGGCCCCGCGGCCTCCGGCTGCCCTACGTCACCGGGTCGATGAGGGCCATCGAACGCAGCGCCGCTGCCATCGCGAGACCCCCGGTGGGCGTTCCTCCGTCGGGAGTTCCGTCCGCAGCTCCGTCCCAGGCTGCGACATCGACAGCGGTGTCGGTGAGTTTGACGGCGTGTTCGTCGCCGTGGGCGGCTGCCCGCTCGAAGACGTCTTGGGCCGTGAGGCCGCGGGGGGCCTGCACCGGCGGCTCCCCGGCCGCCGGGGTGTAGGCAGCGGTCACGGCAGCAGCAGCCGACCAGGCGGCGTCCAGGCTCGGCTGCCACAGCTCCGGCGGCAGCGCGGGCAGCGTACGCAGGACGGCGTTGGGTGCGGTGGCGGCATGCACGAGCATCACGGGTGAGCCGTGGGCGTGGGTGGCGTAGCGGACGGTTGCCGCCCGGACGAGATCCTTGAGGCGGGCTCGGACGTGCTCCGGGTCCGGTCCTTCCGGGGAGGGCGCGCCCGGCAGTTCGGTGATCTGCGCGAGGCGCTCACGGATGCCGCCGTCCTGACTGCCGATCCGGGGTACTGCCGCCAGTCCGTCCGCCGGGGAGGACGCTGCCGGGAGGACCGAGACGCCCGGCAGCGGCTGGTGCCTGGCCGCCCAGTAGCCGAGGGCGTGGGCGAGTTCCGTACGGCGGGGCCCCTGCCCGTGCATGTCCGTCGCGCTGTTCCCGGAGTCCGCACCGTCCGCTCCGTCGAGAAGTGTGCGGACAGCGTGACCCACCCGGATCACGCCGTGCGTCGCCGCCGCCGAGATGCCGGGCAGCAGCCGTGGCCACCACTCGGCGAGCACCTCCTGCCAGTGACGGTCCCGCAGGGCGTGCGCGAAGTAGACCGTCCAGTCGGCCAGTCGCCCCGGATCGCCGAGCGCGTCCTGCCAGCCGGCGTCCGTGACGGGGGAGGACGGCGGAGGCATGTCGTCCAGCTTGTCGCGGTAGCGGTCGATCCACCGGTGCACGGCCGGTGCCTGCCCGTGCCGCACCAGAGCCTCCACCGCCATGGGTGCGTGGTTGCTGAGCCAGCCGCCGCGTTCCGGGCCGCTCAGATGCAGCCGCTGAAGGGCTTCGTCGAGCGTTCCGCTGCTGTCGCTTCTCCGGATGTCCATGCAGGTGACGCTAGGCGCGATGCGTCCGCCGCGTAACGGCCGAGCGCCCTAGACCCGTGGACGGTGCGGAGGGTGGGACGGAGGGCGGAGGTCACCCGGAGGGGGCGGCGGCCCTGCGCAGGGCCGCGGGCGCGTCGGACAACACCGGTGGCGGCGGGGCCAGTTCACCCCGGATGACGGGTGCGTCGGCGTGGTGTCCAGCACGGGGACGCCGTGCCGGGTCCCCAGCTCCCCGGCTCCGCCGACGTGATCCACGAGTACCGGCGTCCGGTCAGGAGGCGCTCGCGCCGGGTGAGGTGATCACCACGTCGAGACTGCGCGGCCCGTGCACGCCCTCCACCCGGTCGAGTTCGATGTCGCTGGTGGCGGAAGGTCCCGAGATCCAGGTCTGCGGACGGGTGGGATCGAGTCTGCTCAGTGCCTGCGGCACCGAATCGACGACCTGGGAGGGTGCGTGGACGACGCAGATGTGATGGTCCGGCACCAGGGAGATACGGCGTCTGCCCTGGTCCTCACCGGCGTCCAGCACGATGGTGCCGGTCTCGGCGACGGCGACCGCGCAGCCGGTCACGACGCTGTCGACGGCGTCGAGTTCGCGGGGCGACTGCTCCGCGGAGTCGGCGAGACGTTCGACGTCGTCGGGCAGCCAGCCGTCGGGGACGGCCCAGGGAGCGACGACTCTGCGGGCTCCGCGGTGACGCAGCAGGCCGGCGATCACGCCCGGCAGCTCCGCGGACGTGCAAAGGTGCACCACCGCGCGGTAGTCGGTGAGGTTCTCGGCGAGCAGCTCGATCCGCTGGGTGTCGTTTCGGGCGGCGTGGCGCTGCCAGTAGTCGCGGGGCACGGGTGTCTCCTCCGGGCCCTTCTCGCGCGGCACGTCGGCGAGAGCCCGGCGGATGCGGGAGAGAACGATGTCGCGGCTGTTCACTTCTCCCCCCTCTCCGGTGTCCCTGCGGCATCTCCGCCGCCGTGCCGGTGCGTGCGCCGCCACCAGTCGCGGAAGGACTGCGGAGCGGGCCGGGGCAGGTCCCGGCTGGCGGACCACGCCTTGCCCGCGCTGGTGACGGGGAGGCGCCGGGGGGTGAACCTCCGGGTACGGGCGGCGAGCCGCTGCCCGGCCCGCATGGATCGCGGGTGGTCGAAGGTCCAGCGCGCGGCGCGCATCAGGGCACGCTCGGCGGCGTGGCCCTTCGCGGGCTTGATGGTGGTCTTCTGGCCGCGGACCACGGCGGTGCCGCCCTCGACGACGCGTTCGCGCAGGTGCACCAGGACTTCGGGGATGTCGATGGCGACGGGGCAGACCTCGTAGCAGGCGCCGCACAGCGACGACGCATACGGCAGGGAGGCGTCCAAATCGCTCTGCACACCGCGCAGTTGGGGAGTGAGGATCGCGCCGATGGGCCCGGGGTAGGGGGAGCCGTAGGCGTGGCCGCCGGCGCGCTCGTAGACGGGGCAGACGTTCAGGCAGGCCGAGCAGCGGATGCAGCGCAGCGCCTGCCGTCCGACGGTGTCGGCGAGTGCGTCGGTGCGGCCGTTGTCGAGCAGCACGAGATGGAAGGCGGAGGGGCCGTCGTCACCCGTGGTGCCCGTCCAGGTGGAGGTGTAGGGGTTCATCCGCTCCGCCGTCGAGGAGCGCGGCAGGGTCTGCAGGAACACCTCCAGATCCTGCCAGGTGGGCACGGTCTTCTCGATGCCCACGACCGAGATCAGCGTCTCGGGGAGGGTCAGGCACATGCGGCCGTTGCCCTCGGACTCGACCACGACGAGGGTGCCCGTCTCGGCCACCATGAAGTTCGCACCGGAGATGCCGACCTTCGCGCTCAGGAACTTCTCCCGCAGGTGCAGCCGTGCGGCCTCGGCGAGTTCCGCGGGGTCGTCGGTCAGGCCCTCCGGCGCGGCCCGGCCCCAACTGCCCATCTTCTTGCGGAAGATGTCACGGATCTGGTCGCGGTTGCGGTGGATGGCGGGCACCAGGATGTGCGAGGGCAGGTCGTCTCCGAGCTGGACGATCAGCTCGGCGAGGTCGGTCTCGTAGGCGGAGATGCCCGCTTCCGCGAGTGCCTCGTTGAGGCCGATCTCCTGCGTCGCCATGGACTTGACCTTGACGACCTCGCTCTCGCCCGTCTCGCGGACGAGATCCGTCACGATCCGGTTGGCGTCGTCCGCGTCGGCGGCCCAGTGGACGACGCCGCCCGCGGCGGTCACCGCCGCCTCCAACTGCTCCAGATAGTGGTCGAGATGGCGCAGGGTGCGTTCCTTCAGCGCCGCGCCCGCCTCCCGCAGCTCCGCCCAGTCGCCCAGCTCCTCGACCGCCTGGGCGCGCTTGGCCCGGATGGTGTGCGTCGCGTGCCGCAGGTTTCCGCGCAGCCGCATGTCGCGGGTGGAGGCCGCGGCTGCCTGCGGGAAGGAGGGCATACCCAGATACGTACCGCTCACTGCGCCGCCTCCTCGGTGCTTGCCAGGATCTCTGCGAGGTGCACGGGCCGCACCGCCGAGCCACGGCGCGAGAGAACCCCGCCGATGTGCATGAGGCAGGAGTTGTCGACGGTGCAGACCGCCTCGGCGTCGGTCTCCTCGATGTGGCGGGCCTTGTCCGCGCCCATGGCCGCCGAGACGTCGGCGTTCTTCACGGCGAAGGTGCCGCCGAAGCCGCAGCACTCCTCGGCACCCTTCAGCTCGCGCAGCCGCAGCCCCTCCACGGACTCCAGCAGCCGCCGCGGCCGGTCCCCGAGGCCGAGCATCCGCAGCCCGTGGCAGGTGGGGTGGTAGGTCACGGTGTGCGGGTAGTACGCGCCGACGTCCGTCACGCCGAGCACGTCCACGAGGAACTCCGTCAGCTCGTACGTGGCCGCCACCGGCCCCTCGACGCCTTCGGTGCCCAGGCGCGGATAGTTGTCCCGCACCATCGCCGCGCACGAACCGGACGGGACGATGATGTAGTCGTAGCCCTGGAAGACCCGTGCGTAGCGGCGCGCCAGCGGCTCGGCCTCCCGGCGGTAGCCGGTGTTGAACTGCGGCTGCCCGCAGCAGCTCTGGCCCTGGGGGAAGTCCACATCCACGCCCAGCCGCTCCAGGAGGGCGACGACGGCCTGCCCGGTGCGGGGATAGAGCGTGTCGTTGATGCAGGTGATGAAGAGTGCGACCCGCACGGCCTCTCCTTGTTCTGCTCGGCTGTGTCCGCGGTTGCCGCTGATCGTGTTCAGCTGCGGGCGCGGAGGCCGAAGCCGCCCGAGGCCGTCCTTCGGGGCAGCCGCGTCACGGGAGGGTCCGTACATCCGCAGGGGCAGGGTGTCATACGGACGCCGTCTGACCTCCCCCTCGCCGCATCCCGTCACGCTCCGTGCGCGCGCTTCCGACGCACCGTCGCGGGGTCTCCCCGGTTTGCTGCCGCCGGGGCGCCGGGCGCACACACGACGGCGCCGCCCGCCGGGGGACCGGGGGCGGCGCCGCTGGGGACGTACGTCAGACGAGCCAGCCGACATAGTGGGCGAGACAGGCCAGCGCGTTGGTGATGACGTTCATGTAGTGCGTTCTCCTTGTGTTCCTGATGGGACAACTCACCGGCCAGCGTGGGACGTTGAGCCGGACGCGTGCGTGGTCTGCAGCCCGTCGCCTGCGCACCGCAAGCATCTCCGAGCCCAGGGTCATCGCGACCGGGAATCCGGTGCGGCCACACATTCGGACGAACGGCCGCTCCGGTGTTCGGGCGTTTCTGCCGGCTCCTCAACTGCCGTACGGGGGCGGGACGTTGCCCTTCCGCCGAGTAGCCCGAGCACTTCCCGGGCCGCTGCCCGTCCCGCCCGTCCGGCACCGACGGTGCTCGCCGACGGGCCGTAACCCACCAGGTGGATGCGGGAGTCGGCGGCCACCCGCGTACCCTCCAGGCGGATCCCCCCGCCCGGCTCGCGCAGCCGCAGCGGGGCCAAGTGGCCGACGGCGGGCCGGAATCCCGTCGCCCACAGCAGCGTGTCGGCCCGCATACGGCGCCCGTCGCTCCACTCGACGCCCTCCGGCACGATCCGCTCGAACATCGGCTGCCGTCTCAGCACTCCACGCTCGCGGGCCTCGCGCATCGCCTCGGTCATGGGCAGGCCCGTCACCGACACCACGCTCTGCGGCGGCAGCCCGCGCCGCACGCGTTCCGCCACGAGGGCGACCGCCGCGCGGCCCTGGTCCTCCGTGAAGGGACCGTCGCGGAAGACGGGTTCGCGCCGTGTCACCCACGCCGTCCCGGCCGCCACCTCCGCGATCTCCAGCAGGTGCTGCACTGCGGAGGTGCCGCCCCCGACGACGACCACACGCTTGCCGGCGAAGGCGCCGGAGTGCGGCCCTGGGTAGTCGGCGGTGTGCAGCTGGCGTCCGCGGAAGTGCTCCTGTCCCGGGTAGCGGGGACGGAAGGGCCGGTCCCATGTGCCCGTCGCGTTGATCAACGCCCGGGTGGTCCAGGTGCCCCGTGACGTCTCCACACGCAGCCGGCCGTCCCCGGCCTCCTCCACCGACCGCACGTGCACGGGACGCCGTACTGCCAGGCCGAAGGTGTGCTCGTAGGCCGTGAAGTACTCACCGATCACCTGGGAGGACGGACGCGCGGGGTCGGCGCCGGTCAGCTCCATGCCGGGCAGGGAGTGCATGCCGTGGACCTTGCCGTAGGTCAGCGTCGGCCAGCGGAACTGCCAGGCGCCGCCGGGCCGCGGCGAGTGGTCGAGCACGACGAAGTCGCGCCCCGGCGAGAGACCCAGGCGCCGCAGATGGAAGGCGCTCGACAGGCCCGCCTGCCCGGCGCCGACGACCACCACCGCCACGTCGTTCATACCGTGAGAACCCCGCAGGGGCCCCGGGACTTCCCGGCGTCCGCGATGCAGGATGGAGCCATGACCGACGCCGACGCGAGCACACTCCGCACGCACCTGCTGAACATCACCACCGGCTCACGCGAGACGGTGGCCGACATCACGCACGAGTGCGAATCCTTCCTGCGTGCTGCCGCCGCGGGCCGGGACGGACTGCTGAACATCTTCGTGCCGCACGCCACCGCCGGCATCGCGGTCCTGGAGACGGGAGCGGGCAGCGACGACGATCTGCTCGCCGCCCTCGGGGACCTGCTGCCCGCCGACGACCGGTGGCGGCACCGGCACGGCAGCCCCGGGCACGGACGCGACCACGTGCTGCCCGCCTTCGTACCGCCGCACGCCACGCTGCCCGTGATCGGAGGCCGACTCGAACTGGGCACCTGGCAGTCGGTGTGCCTCGTCGACACCAACCGGGACAACCCGCAGCGCAAGGTGCGGCTGTCCTTCCTGGGCTGAGCGGCCTCGGGACCGGCGGGTGTCCGGCGCGGTCCCGGTGACGGCAGCCGTCCGGCGGCCCGCGGCCGGCCTGCGGGGAGGCTTTCGACTCCCGTGCTGCGGGCGGACGTTGCGGGCCGCACCGCGCCGCTACGTGCTCCGCAGCTTCGCCCCGATGCGCCGGGCCGCCTCGACCACGAGCGCGCCCAGCCGCACGGCACGCTCCTCGTCGTAGCGCTGGATCGGTGCGGAGACGGCGAGGGCGCCCACGGGACGTCCGCCCTTGTCGAGTAAGGCGGCGCCGACCGCGCCCACCCCCGGCCGCCACGCGCAGTTGTTGGTGGCGTACCCCGACTTCCGTACCGTCAGCAGGTCTTCGGTGACGGCCTGCTTGTCCGCCGGTGTGTTCTCCGAGAAGCGCTCGAGTTCCCCGCCCAGCAGCCGGTCGACGTCCGCCTCGGGAAGGTGGGCGAGTACCGCCCTGCCGCTGCAGCTGGCGTGCATGGGCACACGGGCGCCGAGATGCACCCAGGTGCGTACGGGCTCGTCGCTGTCCAGCCTGTCCACGACCACGAGCCCCTGGTCACGGCTGTAGCTGAGCAGGTGGATCGTCTCGTGGGTCTCGTCGCGCAGCCGCTGCATCGTGGGCAACGCCGCCTCGCGCAGGCCGCCTTCCACCGAGGCGTGTATGCCGACGGAGAGGGCGCGGCCCGTGAGCACCCACTGCGTCCTGTCCGTGCTCGAGGACGTCAGCCAGTCCGCTTCGCGCAGGGTGACGAGGCAGCGGTGCACGGAGCTCTTGGGAATGCCCGTCGCTCTCGCGATCGCCGAGACGCCCACCGGCTGCAGCTCGGCCACGGTCTCCAGGACCCGCAGCGTCGTGATGACGGCGCGCATCGCATGGCCGCTGGAAGTCATGGAGATTCCGGTCCCCTCACGTCAGTGGTCGGTGAACGGCGCATGCATACCCCTTGACAGCGCAGCAACGCTGTCACCAGGGTGAATGCGCACCGTACCGCATGGCGGTACGTGTTCCATCTTACGGAACAGGAGCACTCATGTACGTCGGACGGGCAATGCTGTTCGTCCCCGGCGACCGGCCGGACCGGATCGTCAAGGCGCTCGGCACCGCTGCGGACGCCGTTGCCGTCGACTTCGAGGACGCCGTCGCCGACGCGCACAAGGAGATCGCCCGCAGCCGCACCGCCGAGGTGCTCGCGGGGCTGTCCCGGCGCCCCGGTCCGGCGGTGTACGTGCGCATCAACGCCCTCGGGCATCCGGGTGCCGGAGCGGACCTGGACGCCGTGTCCCGCATGCTCGGCGACGCCCGTCTGGACGGACTGATCCTCCCCAAGGCCGAGTCCGCGGCACAGGTCGAGGAGGTCGACCGGGCACTCACCGCCGCCGAATCGGCCGCGGGCTCCGGAACGGGGCGGCTGCCGCTGGTGCCGATCGTGGAGACGGCCCGCGGTGTGCTCGACGCCGCTGCCGTCGCCTCGGCCGCCCCACGCGTGCGGGCCCTGGTGTTCGGCACGCTCGACCTCGCCCGCGAGCTGGGTGTGGAGCCGACCGTCGAGGGACACGAACTGCTGCACGCCCGCTCGCAGGTCGTGCTCGCCTCGCGCGCGGCCGGACTCACCGGCCCGCTCGACGGCCCGTACCAGGCGCTGGACGACGAGGAGGGGCTCGTACGCTCGAGCGTCGCCGCCCGCCGGCTCGGCTTCACCGGCCGCGTCGTGCTCCACCCCCGGCAGGTGGGTCCCGTACGCGACGCCTTCGCGCCCGCCCCGTACGAACTCGACCACGCCCGTGAGGTGCTCGCCGCCTACGAGGCCGCGCAGGACCGCGGCGCGGGAGCGCTGCGGCTGGCCGACGGGACGTTCGTCGACAGACCGGTGGTGGCCCGGGCCGTCGCACTGCTCAGCGCCGCCGAAAGCGACCGAGGCGGCAGCGGCGTCGCCGCCGGAGACGGTGGCAGCCCCGGCAGCCCTGCCAGCCACGGGAGCAGCGGCGCGGAGGTGACCCGGTGACCGCCCCGGCACGGCTGCCCCTGGAGGACGTGACCGTCGTCGCCCTCGAACAGGCCGTCGCCGCGCCGCTGGCCACCCGGCAGCTCGCCGACCTCGGGGCACGGGTCATCAAGGTGGAGCGTCCCGACGGCGGCGACTTCGCCCGCGGTTACGACCGGGCCGTGCACGGCGGCTCCAGCGCGTTCGTCTGGCTCAACCGGGGCAAGGAGTCCGTCGAACTCGACCTGAAGGACCCCGGCCGCCGGGCCGCTCTGGACCGGATGCTGGAGCGCGCGGACGTCCTCGTGGCCAACCTCGCGCCGGCCGCGCTCACCCGCCTCGGACTCGGCGTCGGCACACTGCGCCGCCGTCACCCCGCCCTCGTCGTCTGCCGCATATCCGGGTACGCCCCGGACGGGCCGCAGCCGGAGAAGAAGGCCTACGACGCGCTGATCCAGGCCGAGGCGGGCGTGATGTCCCTGACGGGGACCCCGGGGGCGCCCGCGAAGACCGGGATCTCCATAGCCGACATCGCAGCCGGTTCCTACGCCTTCAGCGGCATCCTCGCGGCGCTCCGGCACAGGGACGCCACGGGTGAGGTGCTCCCCGTGCAGGTCTCCCTCTTCGACTGCCTCACCGAGTGGATGGCGCACCCGCTGTACCACACCCTCTACGGCGGCACCGCTCCCGTCCCGATGGGCACGTCGCACCCGGCCATCGCGCCGTACGGGGCGTACGCCACCGCCGACGGGGCCTCGCTGCTGATCGCGGTGCAGAACGAGCGGGAGTGGGCGCGGCTGTGCAGCGGCGTCCTCGAGGCGCCGGCTCTGGCCGCCGAGCCGCGTTTCCGCTCCAACTCCCGTCGCGTGGCCGCCCGTTCCTCTCTGGAAGCGGAGCTGGCCCCGCGCATCGGGGCGTACACGGCGGCCGAGCTGACCGCCCGGCTCGACGCCGCCGGCATCGCCTGGGGCCGGCTGACCGAGCTCGCCGACCTCCCTTCTCATCCCGAACTCTGCCGTGCCGGGCGGTGGCTGGAGACCCCCACCGAGCACGGAACCGTACGCACGCTCTTCCCGCCCGGGGCGCCGGGCGGACGCGTCGAAGAGAGCGGCGCCGTACCCGCACTGGGCCAGCACACCGCTTCCGTGCTCGCCGAACTGCACCTCGCGGAGGAGGACCGATGACGACGCACACCGGCTGGCAGGGGCGGTACTACGAGGACTTCGTCGTGGGCGACGTCTTCGAGCACCCGCTGGGCCGCACGGTGACCACGACGGACAACATCTGGTTCACGCTGCTCACGCAGAACACCGCGCCGCTGCACTTCGACCACGAGTACGCGCGGCGCACGGAGTTCGGCAAGCCGCTGGTCAACTCCACCTTCACGCTCTCCCTGGTGGCGGGCCAGAGCGTCACGGACGTCTCCCAGAACGTCTTCGCCAACCTGGGCTGGGAGAACATCACCCTCCCCAGCCCCGTCTTCGAAGGCGACACCATCCGCTCCCGCTCGACGGTGGTCGGGGTGAGGGAGTCGGCCTCGCGTCCCACGCTGGGCGTCGTCACCGTCCGTACGACCGGCAGCAAGCAGACCGGGGAGGCCGTCATCGAGTTCACCAGAACGCTGCTGGTCTACAAGCGGGGACACGGTCCGCGCCACGAGGCCGCGGCGGAGGCCGGTGGCGGAAGCTCCGGGGATGCGGTGGCCGGCGGCGCGGGGGAGGGTGCATGACCTCCGAACTCCGCCGTGACCTGCGGCAGTTGACCGAGCGCATCTGCGCGGACCATCCGGACGAGTACTGGCGGGAGGTGGACGCCGCCCGCCGCTACCCCGAGGAGTTCGTCGACGCCCTCACCGCAACCGGCTGTCTCGGCGCCCTCGTACCCGAGGAGTACGGCGGTCTGGGTCTGGGCATCGGCGACGCCTCGGTGATCCTCGAAGCAATCAACGGTGCAGGCGGCAACGCCGGACCCGTACACGCGCAGCTGTACACCATGGGGTCCCTGCTGCGGCACGGCAGCGAGGAGCAGAAGCAGCGCTACCTGCCCGCCATCGCCTCCGGCGCGCTGCGGCTCCAGGCGTTCGGCGTGACGGAGCCGACGGCCGGCACCGACACCACCGCCATACGTACGACGGCGACCCGTACCGAAGGGGGTTACGTCGTCAACGGGCAGAAGGTCTTCATCTCCCGCGTGCAGCACTCCGATCTGATGCTGCTGCTGGCCCGTACGACACCGCGCGAGGAGGCGGTCAAGAAGTCCGAGGGCCTGTCGCTGTTCCTCATCGACCTGCGTGAGGTCGAAGGCGTCGAACTGCGGCCCCTGAGAACGATGGTCAACCACGTGACGAACGAGGTCTTCTTCGACGACGTGCACATTCCCGCCGACAGCCTCATCGGGGAGGAGGGGAAGGGATTCCGCTACGTCCTGGACGGCATGAACGCGGAACGCATCCTCATCGCCGCCGAGTGCATCGGAGACGGGCGCTGGTTCGTCGCCCGCGCGGCCCGCTACGGCAGTGAGCGCGTCGTCTTCGGCCGTCCCATCGGCCAGAACCAGGGTGTGCAGTTCCCCATCGCCCGTGCGCACGTCAACGTCGAGGCCGCCGACCTGATGCGCTGGCGCGCCTGCGACCTCTTCGACGCAGGTGAGCCCTGCGGCGCCGAGGCCAACATGGCCAAGCTGCTGGCCGCGGACGCCTCGTGGGAGGCGGCGAACGCGGCACTCCAGACGCACGGCGGTTACGGCTTCACCGCCGACTACGACATCGAACGGAAGTTCCGCGAGACCAGGCTGTACCAGGTCGCACCGGTCTCGACGAACCTCATCCTCTCCTACATCGGCCAGCACGTACTGAAGATGCCCCGGTCGTTCTGAGCCCATGGACGCGCCTCACGGAAGGGAGGGCACAGCCGAGATGAACGAAGGTCCCGAGTACGGCCTGGTGCTGTGCAGCCAGTTCCTGCCCGGCGAGGACGCGGCGGCACGGTTCGACGAGCAGCTGGAGCAGGTGCGTCACGCACGCGACGCGGGCTTCTCCTCGGTGTGGGCGACGCAGCACTACCTGGCCGACCCGTTCCAGTACCTGCATCCGCTCGCCGTGCTCTCCCGCATCGTGCCCGAGTCCGGCGACATGCGCATCGGCACCGCCATCACGCTCATGGCGCTCGGCAACCCCGTCGACATGGCCGAGGAGCTGGCGACCCTCGACATCATCAGCGGCGGGCGACTGACGGTGGGCGCCGGACTCGGCTACCGCGACGTGGAGTTCGACGCGTTCGGCGTGCCCGGAACGGGGCGGCTGCGCCGCTTCCTCGACAACCTCGACGTCGTGCGCCGGCTGTGGACCGAGGACGAGGTCACCTTCAGCAACGACGTGGTACGGCTCGACGGCGTGCGTCCCGTCCTGCGTCCCGTGCAGCGGCCCCACCCGCCGCTCTGGCTCGCAGGTCACACCGACCGGGCGCTGCGGCGCACCGCGCGGATGGGACACCCGTGGCTCGCGGCGGCGGCGCACGTCGAGAAGGACTACCTGTACCGGCAGGTGGAGACGTACAGGAACGCCTGCGCCGAGGCGGGCCGCAGCGACGCCGAAGTCCACGTGCTCCAGGAGATCTACGTGGGCGAGAGCGACGAGTCGGCCGTCGAGGACGTCCGCGCCGCACTGACGGTGAAGTACGACGCGTACCGCGCCTGGGGCCAGGACCAGGTCCTGCCGCCCTCCCAGAGTTTCGACGTGGAGTTCGACAAGTTGCGCAGGGGGCGGTTCGTCCTCGGCGGCGCGGAGTCGTGCCGCACGCAGCTCGCCGAACTGGTCGACCGCGTGGGTCCCGGAAACATCCTGCTCCGCCCGCAGTGGCCGGGGATGCCGCAGGAGCAGGTCATGGCCAGTCTGAAACGCCTTACGGACGAGGTACTGCGATGAACAGAGACGGAATCGGACGGCGGGGTTTCCTCGCCGCGGCAGGACTGGGAGGACTCGGCCTGGCGACCGCCGGGCTGTCCGGCTGCAGCGCTCCCGCGAGCGCGGGCGGCGGGCGGGAATCGACGGTCGCCACCTACATACCGTCCTCCTACGACGACCTCTATCCCGGCATCGAGAAGTTCATCGACGTGGCGACGGAGCGCAGCGAAGGCCGGCTGAAACTGGACCTGTTCGACTCCGGCAGCCTGCTCGGTGCCGAACAGCTGCTGCCGGGCCTGCTGGGAGGCGTCGCCGATGTGATCTTCCAGACCAGTTCCTACGTCTCCTCGACCTATCCGGTTCTGGGCGCCATGGAACTGCCGTTCGTCACCGAGGACTACGGCAAGCTCCGCCGCGCCATCGCACCGGGGGAGGAGCCGCACGAACTCATCAACGAGAAGCTTGCTCCCAAGGGCGCACGCAACCTCGGCGGCATGCCCACGACCTTCGAGTACCTGTGGACGGTCGACAAGCCGATCCGCAAGCCCGAGGACGTACGGGGGATGCGGCTGCGCGTCGCCGGCGAGATCGAGGGCGAGACGGTGAAGGCCCTGGGAGGAGCCCCCGTCACCATGGGCTCCGCGGAGGTCTACGAGGCCATCGAGCGCGGCACCATCGACGGCCTCGTGAGCTACGTCGGCACCGTGATCTCCCGCGACCTGCAGACCATCGTGAGGTACGGCACCGCCGGTCACTTCGGCGCGTACACCGTCGACGCCTACTGCCGCTCCGACTGGTACGAGCAGCAGGACCCCGAAGTACGGAGGGCCCTGGACGCCGCGGGTGAGGCGCTCTACCGCGACGGCACCGAGACCATGGTCAAGGTCCACACCGAGAAGTACCTCCCTCAGGTGGAGGACGCCGGCGTGGAGCTGATCAAGCCCGACCGGGCCGGACTGGCGGCGTTCCGCGAGGCCGTTCAGCCGGTGTACGCGCGGTGGGAGCGCCGCTTCGGCGACGCCCGAACAGCAAGGCACGCCGTCGAGACCATCCGGAAAGCGTGAGGGCCCGGACATGAACCCACTCGAATCCGTCCGCAAGTACGTGCTGGCGTGCGCCCTGGGACTGGCCGCCGTCTCGATGGCCGTCGTCGCACTGATGATGCTCACCATCACCTACGACGTCATCGTCCGCTTCACCTTCTCCGCGCCGACCGACTGGGCCTTCCCCGTGAACGCCGCCGGAGTCCTGCTGACCACGGCGCTCTCGGTCCCGTACCTCTACGCCAAGGGCCGGCACATCTCCATGGACCTGCTGTACCGGACTCTGCCGCTTCGGACGCGCCGGATCGCCGACGGCGTCACCGCCGCCGCGACGGCGTTCCTGGGCCTGATCCTCGCGATCACCTCGTACCGGGCGATGGCGGTGGCGATCGAGGGCGGCCTGACCGGTTCGGGAACCTTCAGCATCCCTCTCTGGGTCCCCGACGCCGCGCTGCTGGTCACCGGCATCATGCTGACCCTCGTGGCCGTGCTCTTCCCGCCGGGTGGCACGACGGCGCCTCCCGAGCAGACCGAACCCGAACCGTCCGCGCCGGAGGCCGCGGCCGTCCCCGGCGAGGGCCGGGACAGCGCCGACGCCGGTGAAGGGGAGTCCAAGTCATGATGTCCGACACCGGTATCGCGATTCTCGCTGTCGTCCTCCTGCTGTTCCTCATCGCCCTGCGCACTCCGATCTTCGTCGCGCTCGCCGTGTCGGGCATCGCCGGTCTGATCGGCCTGAAGGGCCTCCCGGGCGTCGAGTTGGTCCCCCTGTCGCTGGTGGCGCAGCTGCAGAACTACGCACTCGTCGCCGCGCCCCTGTACATCCTGCTCGGCGAGGTGCTCGCCGTCAGCGGCCTCGGCCGCGACCTGTTCGCCGCCGCACACCGGTGGTTCAACAGGATTCCCGGTGGGCTGGGGGCCTCGGCCATCGGCTCCTCGACCGCCTTCGGCGCGATGTCCGGCGTGAGCATCTCCTCGGTGGCGGTCATCGGACGCATGGCCGTACCCGAGATGCTCAGCCGCGGCTACCGGCCGGCGTTCGCCAGCGGAACGGTCACGGCCTCCGGCGCGCTGGCCATGCTCATCCCGCCGAGCCTGATGTTCATCCTGTACTCGTCGGTGACGGGCGTGAGCATCGCGGAACTCTTCGCGGGCGGACTCGTGCCCGGCCTGCTGCTCGCCGCCATGATGATCCTCTACGTGGTCCTGCGGGCGAAGACCGCACCCGTCAACGCCCCCGTGGTCAAGGAGAGTTTCACCTGGGGGGAACGCCTCGTCGCACTCGGGAAGATCTCCCCGGCGCTGCTGCTCATCCTCCTCGTGCTCGGCTCGATCTACACCGGCTTCGCGACGCCGACCGAAGCCGCAGCCGTCGGTGCGCTGGCGGCCTTCGCGGTCACAGGCGGGATCTACAAGAAGCTGGGCCGGGAGAACCTGCGGCTCATCTTCGTCTCCACCGCAGCGGTGAGTGCTTCGGTACTCGCCATCGTCGGGGCCGCGTTCGTCTTCACGCAGATGCTGGTGGCGGCACGGATCCCGGACGCGGTGACCGGCTTCGTGGCGGGTCTGGACATATCGCCCTACCTCGTCATCGCCGCGATCATGGTCGTGCTCGTGCTGCTGGGGTGCCTGGTCGACGCCGCCTCGCTGCTGCTCGTCGTCACGCCGATCCTGGTGCCGGCGATCGAGGAACTGGGCTTCGATCCCCTGTGGTTCGGCGTGCTGCTGGTCATCAACCTGGAGATGGCGGTGATCACACCACCGGTCGGGCTGAACCTCTACACGATGAAGTCCGTGGTGCCCGAACTGGACCTCGCCGACATCTTCCGGGGCATCATGCCCTACCTCGTGATCGAGGCGGGAATGCTGGCGCTGGTGACGGCCGTGCCGGAGATCGCGACGTGGCTGCCGGGACTGATCCTGTGATCGCGGAGCTGGCGGACTGGGCGGCCGCGCTCGAACCGGACGACGCCGACCGCGAAGTCGCCTCCACGGCACTGGTGGACACCGTCGCGGTGACACTGGCCGCGGCAGGCGACCCGGTCGTCGAACTGACCAAGGACCTCCCGGAACCACTGCGTTGGGCAGCCGTCGGGCACGTGCTGGACTTCGACGACGTCCACCTGCCTTCCACCTCGCACATCAGCGTCGTCTGCGTCAGCGCGACCCTGGCGGCGGGGGGCGGCGCCCGTGCGTATCTCGCCGGAGCGGGCGTCATGGCGCGCCTCGGCACGGCCCTGGGCTGGAGCCACTACACCAGCGGCTGGCATGCCACCTGCACAGCCGGCGCTCCCGCTGCCGCTGTCGCCGCGGGAGTCTCCCTGGGCCTCGACGCGGACGGGCTCAGACGCGCCATGGCGCTGGCGGTACCGGCCGCCGGCGGCGTGCAGCGGGCGTTCGGCACGTCGGGCAAGTGCCTCCAGGTCGGCTTCGCGACCGAGGCGGGCGTGCGGGCAGCGTCGCTCGCCGCAGCCGGTGCGTCAGCGGATCCCGCCGCGCTCGACCAGTGGTTCGAACTGGTCGGCGGCAGAACGGAACCCGACCTGTCCGGCCCCGCCCTGCCGCAGAAGCCCGCCGTCAAGCTTCATCCGTGCTGCTACGCGATGCAGCGGCCCATCAGCGCCGTCCGCACGCTGCCGGCCGACGGGCTCGACCCGGCGAGCGTCGAGCGGATCGTGGTGACCACCCCGGAGGCCGGCATGCAGCCGCTGATCCACCACTTCCCCCGCACCGGGCTGGAGGCGAAGTTCAGCATGGAGTACGCGGTGGCCACCGCCCTCCTCGACGGCTTCCCCGGGCCGGCCGACTTCACCGACACCGCCGCCGCACGCCCCGCAGTGCGGCGGCTGCTGGACCGTACGGAGGTGCGGACGACTTCCGGCGGCGGTGACGACCTCATGGCCGGGGAGACGGGCATCCTGCTCGAACTGGCGGACGGCACGAGGGCCGAGACCGCACTGGACCTGCCCCGGGGTCATCCCGGGCGCCCGGCCACGGACGCGGAACTCGCGGCGAAAGTGGCGTCATGCGTCGGGGAGGAACGCGCGGGAGAGATCGCCGGCCTGACCTGGAGCGCGGCGCCGGGCGTGCTGCGGGCGGCTTTCCCCGGCCGCTGACCGGGAGTTCAGCGGGCACCGTCCGGACTGTCGGCCTGGCCGGTGCCCGCGCCGCCGGTGATCCACTCGTACGCCCGGCTCGCGTCGAACTCCTCCTGTCCGCCCGCGAAGAGCAGCCCCGCCCCTGTGAAAGCGGCGTCCCCGTCCGCCGGTTGCACATACGGCACGACCACGCACCGCATGCCCGCCCGACGGGCGGCCTCCGCCCCGGGTGGCGCGTCCTCCACCACGACGCAGCGTGCCGGGTCGGCGCCGAGCCGCCGTGCCGCTTCCAGGAAGACGTCCGGCTCCGGCTTGCCGCGCTCCACCTCCTCGGCCGAGACCCGCACGGGCAACAGGTCATCGAGCCCGGTCCCCTCGAGCACCGCCTCGATGGCCTCTCCCGACGAGCCCGAAGCCACCGCCAGGGGGTGACCTGCGGCGTGCAGCCGCTCCACCAGGTCCAGCATCGCGGGGAACACGCGCGCCGAACGGGCCGCCAGTTGCAGATAGCTGCGGTTCTTCTCCGCCACGAGTTGCCCGACCGGTGCGTCGACGCCGTACTCCCGGCGCAGCGCCTCCATGGTCTCCACGGTGCTGATGCCGATGAAGCGGGTGTGCTGCTGCCATGTGAACTCCCCTGCGCCGTGCGCGGCCAGCACGCGCCGTCCTGCCTCCCAGTAGAGGGGCTCACTGTCGACGAGCGTGCCGTCGAGGTCGAAGATCACAGGCGTGCGCGGGGAGTCGTCCATGCAGGCCAGCGTGCCAGGGACCGGAATGTTGTGCCGCAGGGGGATGTCCGCTCAGAGCGCCCGCGCCGCCGCAGCCCCGCTGCTACCGTCGGCCAAGATCGCGAAGAGTCCAAGGCCGGGTCGCACCGGCCCCGGCGAAAGGGCGCAGGGAAGTGAGCGGTTACGCGAACGGCGACGGGAACGGCGGCCCGGGGAGCGGCCGGAACGACGGGCTGCCGGCAGAAGCGGCCGAACACCGGGCGGACCGGGCGTACATCGGCTCGTTCACCTCGGCAGGCGGCCGTGGCGTCACCACCGCCTCCATCGACTGGGCCGACGGGGCGCTGACGGAACTTCACCACACCGACACCGCCGTACCGGACCCCTCCTACCTCGCTCTCACCGAAGGCCCCGGAGGGCCAGGGACCCCCGGCGGTCGCCTCTACGCGGTCAGTGAGCGGGACACCGGCGGGGCGGCGGCCTTCTCCCTCGACGACCGGGACAGACCCACGCTGCTCGGCGAGCCCACCCCGGTCGGAGGCGGCGGGCCCACCCATCTCACCCTCGCCGCAGGGCATCTCGTCACCGCCAACTACGGCACGGGCAGCGTCAGCGCGCTGCCCGTGCGCGCAGACGGCACCCTCGGCAGCCGTGCCTCGGTGCACGTACACACCGGCAGCGGACCGGAGACGGCCCGTCAGGAAGGCCCCCACGCGCACGCAGTCGTACCGGACCCGTCGGGACGCTGGCTGCTGGCGGTCGATCTGGGCACCGACTCGGTATGGATCTACGACCTGCGTGACGCCTGCCCCGACACCGAACCGCTCCCGCAGTCAGAGGTGCAGCTCCGGCCGGGCACCGGTCCACGGCACCTCGCCTTCCACCCCGGCGGTGGCCACGCCTACATCGTCAACGAACTGGAGTCCTCGGTGACGGTGTGCCGCTGGGACCCGGCGACGGGAACCCTCGAGCGGCTGACGGAGACGCCGACCCTCCCGGGGAACGCGACCCAGGAGCGCAACTACCCGTCCGGACTGGCCGTTTCCGCCGACGGACGGTTCCTCTGGGCCGCCAACCGGGGCCACGACAGCATCGCCGTCCTCGCCCTGTCCGCCGCCGGAGACACCATGGAGCTGACGGGCACCGTCCCCTGCGGCGGGCACTGGCCCCGCGATCTGGCTCTGCACCCCTCGGGCCGCTGGCTCTACGCCGCCAACGAGCGCTCGGGGGACGTCACCTGGTTCGCCATCGACCAGGCGTCCGGTACCCCGCACCGCGCCGGCTGTCTCGGAGCTCCCGCCGCCAGCTGCGTGGTCTTCGGCTGAGCGACGCCCGCCCCGCCGCGCGTATGTCTCCCGCGGCGGGGCCCTGCGATTCCCGTGGCGTGCGCTGTGCGGCGTACGACCTGCCACGTGCGGGGTGCGACCTCTGACGCGGGATGTGGGCCGTACGACGTCGCGTACGCCCGCCCGGGCGGCTGCTGCCCGCAGCCGCCGTGAGCCGGTGCCCGGCCGCCCGTCGGCAGCCGCGAGCGTGCAGAGGTCCCCACGACGTCCGGCGGGCCGCCCTCCGTCAGCGTGCAGCCATGCCCTGCGGCGAACTCTGCTGCCCGATACCCAGCTTGGCCGCGTACGTGGACGCCACGAGCTTGCCCACGGCCGGGTAGGCGCCCAGCGGTTCCGCGACCGAGCAGCCCGCCTCCTCCGCCGCGGCGTCCAGCAGGCCCGCGGGAACCTCGGGGCCGATGAGGCAGGGAGCCACGGCCAGTTGTGAGGACCCCGATTCGCGCAGCTGCTCGGCGATCCGCGCGACGGCGCCCGCCTCGTCCAGACCCGCCGCCAGCACCGGCACCGCGAGGCGTGCGGCCAGCAGCATGCCGGTGATCCCGGCCGCCTGCACCGCTTCCTCGCCGCCCACGGTGGCCAGCACGATGCCGTCCGCAGCCGTCGCGACGGTGAACAGCCGGGCGCGGTCGGCCCTGGCCAGGCCCGCCTCCGAGAGCTTCACGTGCACGCCTTCGGCGAGCAGCGGATGCGGGCCCAGGACGTCGGTGAGTTCCGCGCCCGTTCCGCTGGAGAGCACCGCCTGCCGTATCTGCCGCATCTGCGCCGCGTCCGGCCCGGCCAGCAGCGGGACGACGACGGCGACGAGGCGCTCCTCGGAGCCCTGCGGCCGGGGCGTGGCAGCAGTACCGGCCGCGACGGCGTCGCCGCCCGACTCGTCTGCTTCGGCGCTCGCCTCGGCTGCTGCGAGTTCGGCGAGTTCGGCAGCGCGCACGGCTGCTGCGTCCTGTTCGGCGGCGGCCTGTGCCAGGACCCCGTCGAGGGTCGGGTATTCCTCGCCGTCACCCTCCACGAAACCGATCCGCGCATCCATGCCCGGCAACTCCGACCGGGCGATGCTCAGCACCTCTTCGGAGAGGTTGCGGACGGCGCTCGACGGGGTGCCGGGGACGGCGAGTACCAGCGCAGGGGCGTTCTCGGGCGCGACGACAGGCTCCGGCCGGCGGTGCCGACCGGGCCTGCGTGGACGTGGCATTCGTACAGGCAGGCCGTTGTCCGGGTCAGTGGGGGAGCTCATGCGCCCGCATGTTAACGCCTTGCGGGGCGCTGCTGTTCAGGCGGGGGAGAGTGGCCTGGTATGCCCCATTCCTGAGCTGTGCAGCCTATGGGTTTTTGTCGCTTATCTCAGGTCAGCGACAGCAGCCCGGCGTCCTGCGGCAGGTGCAGGGCGCCGGAGGAGAGCCGCGCCGCGATGAGCAGCGCACCGTCCAGCGGGTCGCCGGCCGGGTCGGTGAGGTGCGCCTGGGGCGTACGCCGGTCCAACTGCTCCCGCAGAGGCCCGAGCAGTGGTTCGCCGATGCGGAAGAGTCCTCCTGTGACGGCGACCGCGGCCCCCTCCTCGGCGGGGCACACGGCTGCAGCGGCCGTGGCGATCTCCTGCGCGGCGGCCAGCAGGATCTCCTCCGCGACCACGTCGTGCTCCGCGCAGGCGGCGACCTCCGGTGCGAAGGAGGCCAGCACGGCGGGTCTGTCGGTGCGTGGATACAGGTGTGCGGGCAGCCCGCTCAGCGGCGCCCCGAAGACCGCTTCGGCTCTCTCCCTCAGCGCCGCCGAGCCGCCTTCGCGGCCGTCGTAGGCGCGCATCGCAGCCTGGAGGCCGGCCTGGCCGATCCAGGCGCCGCTCCCGCAGTCACCCAGCAAGTGGCCCCAGCCGTCGGCGCGGCGCCAGCTGTGCAGATCGGTGCCCATGGCGATGAGGCCCGTACCGCCCGCGACGACGGCACCGGGCAGCTGCCCGAGGGCCCCCGCATAAGCGGTCACCGCGTCGGCCGCCAGCGCGATCCGACGGGCGCCGAACTCATGCGTCAGTGCGCCGGGCAACTGGGCGCGCAGCTGCCCGCCGAGCGTCGCCATGCCGGCCGCTCCCACGCACACCGCGTCCAGACCGGCGTCCTGCGCCTGCTCGCCGGCCCGGGCGAGCAGATCCCGGGCGGCGGGCACCAGTTGGGCGAGCATGTGCTCCGCGTCGATGCCCTGTGCCCCGGTGCGTACGGGCTCCGCCGAGGTCACCGTGCCGACGGCCTGCGGTGCCCCGCCTTCCGTCAACGCGGCCAGCGTGATCCGCAGGCCCGAACCGCCGGAGTCGGCGCCCAGCACCCACGTGGGCCGGGACGCGCCCGCGAGCGGGGTGCCTCCGCCCTCTCCGTCCGCCGTCGTGCCGCCGTCCGTCACGGGAGCCGCCAGTCCACCGGCTCCGCACCCTGCTGTGCGAGGAGTGTGTTGACACGGCTGAAGGGACGCGAGCCGAAGAACCCGCGGTCCGCCGACATGGGCGACGGATGGGAGGACTCGACGACGGGACGGCCGGCCAGCAGCGGACGCAGATTGCGCGCGTCGCGCCCCCACAGCACCGACACCAACGGGCGGTCTCGCTCCACAAGAGCCTTGATGGCCTGCTCGGTGACCTCTTCCCAGCCCTTGCCCCGGTGGGCCGCGGGCCGGCGGGGTGCGGTGGTGAGCGCCCTGTTGAGCAGCAGGACGCCCTGCCTGGTCCACGGTGTCAGGTCGCCGCTGGAAGGTCTCGGCAGGCCGAGGTCGCTGTGCAGCTCGCGGAAGATGTTCTCCAGGCTGCCCGGCAGAGGCCGCACGTCGGGAGCGACCGAGAACGAGAGCCCCACCGCGTGGCCGGGCGTGGGATACGGGTCCTGCCCGACGATCAGGACACGCACTTCGTCGAAGGGCTGCTGGAACGCCCGCAGGACGTTCTGACCCGCCGGCAGGTACGTTCTCCCCGCCGCGATCTCCGCGCGCAGGAACTCGCCCATGGAGGCGACCTTCTCAGTCACCGGCTCCAGCGCCTTGGCCCAGCCCGGTTCGACGATCTCGTTCAACGGTCGTGCAGCCACGGGCCGTTACTCTACTGGCTCCGCCGCGCCGCTCCGGCCGTCCCGCTCACATCAGTCGATCACCGTCGCCCGCACGCACAGCACGTCCGGGAGATGCCCGGCCAGTTGCCGCCAGGTCTCCCCTTCGTCCGCGCTGGCGAAGACCTCGCCGTTCCGGTTGCCGAAGTAGACCCCTGCCGGGTCGGCGGCGTCCGTGCACATGGCATCGCGCAGCACCGGCCCGTAGTGCGCCTTCTCCGGCAGGCCGGAGCCGAGCTCCTGCCAGGTCGCCCCGGCGTCCTCCGTGCGGTGCACGCGGCAGCGGCGCTCGGCCGGAACCCTGTCGGAGTCCGCGTTGAGGGGGAAGACGTAGGCGACGCCCGCGCGGTGCGGGTGACTGACCACGGGGAAGCCGAAGTCCGAGGGCAGGCTCTCGCCGATCGACTGCCAGCTGGTACCGGCGTCGTCGCTGCGGTAGACGCCCCAGTGGTTCTGGAGGTAGAGCCGGTCGGGGTCGACCGCGTCGCGGGAGACCTTGTGCACGCACTGCCCGTACTCCGGGAACTGCTGGTTCTCCGGCAGGAAGACCGCCTGCACGCCCCGGTTGCACGGTTCCCAGCTCTTGCCCGCGTCAGCGGTGCGGTACGCGCCGCCGGTGGAGACCGCGACGGTCACCCTGCGCGCGTCCCTCGGGTCGACCAGGACGGTGTGCAGGCCGAGGCCCCCGCCTCCCGGCACCCAGTCCTTGCGCGTGGGGTGGTCCCACAGGCCGCGCACGAGCTCGAAGCTGCTCCCGCCGTCCTCCGAGCGGAACAGGGCGCCGGGCTCGGTGCCGGCGTAGACGACGTCCGGCTCGCTCGCCCCGCCGGGCTCGAGCTGCCACACACGCTCCAGGGAAGTCTCCGTGTCCTGCGGGAACTTCACAGCGGGCTCGGGCGGCTCCGTCCACGTCGTTCCCAGGTCGTCGGAGTGGAAGACCGACGGGCCCCAGTGCGCGCTGTCGCCGCCGACCAGGATTCGGGGCCCGGAGTCCCGCCTGGTGTCGATCGCGACGGAGTAGACCGCCTGGGCGTTGAAGTGCGGACCGTCGAACTCCCAGTCAGCCGCCTGACGTTCGCCCACCGCCCGCCGTGCGAGGAAGAGCCCTTTTCTCGTGCCCACCGCGAGAATCACATCTGCCATGCCGGATTTCGCCTCCCTTGACGCCGTTGTCCGAGGTGGGCATCAGTCTGCACCCTGGGACCGACAATGACGCCGGGCCGGCGTCGGTGCAGGTGGGGAAGGCGCCGACCGCCGGAGGACGTGTCCGCGACCGGGTCGGCCGCCCCTACGCCTCGCGCGCCGCCTGCGCCTCCCCGCACGGCTCGTACGGCAGCCCCTCGCCCGGCAGCCCGTCGGCGGCCTGCCCTGCCCCGGCCTGCGGCGGAGGAGCGGTCAGCCGAAGGGTGACCGACGGCTGCTGGACGGGCATCTCGCGCGCCCCCGCGGGCGGCGACTCCTGAGGGGGCCGGCCCAGCCGCCATTCCAGTTCGTACCGCGCGAAGAGCTCGGCGCGCAGTCTCGCCATCGGCATCGGCGCCCCGGGCAGCAGCACCGCGACCACGGCACCCATGAGAAGCGCGCGCAGCAGCGGATAGTCGGTGTCCGGGTCCGCCGACCCGTACCGCTCGATGGTGTCCCGCAGCAGCATCGCCAGGCGCTGCTGCTCAGGGCACTGGACGAATCCTTCCTGCTGGAGGATCCCGGCCATGTGCGCCCTCATCAGCACCGGCCGGTCGACCGCCAGCCCGAGGACCGCGTCGATCGCGCGGGCGAGCGCTTCATCGCCTGCGTCCGGATCCTCCGGCCCGGGACCGCGCTCCAGAGCCTCCTCCAGCGTCAGATGCATCAGCCTGTGCACGGCGGACTGGAAGAGCTGCCGCTTCCCCGCGAAGTAGTACGAGACGAGTCCGCGGGCGGATCCCGCACGGTCCGCGATGTCGCCCAGGGTCGTCGCCTCGAAGCCGCGCTCGCCCACCAGCTCCACGGTCGCCTGGAGCAACCGTTCGCGTGAGCGTCGGCGCAACTCTTCATTGACCGAAGCGCTCCGAGGGGACATCCTGTAGCTCCTGTTGTTGACTGGCCCGCAGCCAATATACTCAGGACGACTTCGGACGCACGCCCCCGACCAGGCTGCGCCCGGCTGGCCGCCGGTATTGGGCGACACGGGGGATCGCCCAATACCGGTCGCTCCGCCGCCCCTCGCGGCTCCGTCACGGAGAGCGGGGGCTTTCTTGTTTCGCTGGTCGGGGGCCTGATCGGCGTCGGCGGCTCGGTGCCGGGCAAGCGAGACGAAGGCCCCGGCCGGGAGACCGGCCGGGAGACGGGGCCTTCGTCGTTCTCGTCCCTGTCCGTCTCGGTCGCCGCGCCGGAGAAGGCGTGACCCGCTCTGCCGCTGCCCGCGTCCCGTGGCGGCCGGCCGCGGTACTGCGGTGGGGGCGGGCCACCAGCCGCTCCTCCCCGGGCTGGAAACCGACAGCCCGCTCCGGTGCGTGCTTGCGGCCGGTCCCCCGAGGGGAAGTGATATCGGTGGGGCGCTCGAAGGGACACCGGGCAGGGCGTTCTTGGGCGGGACCGTAGTCAGGTGGCTCGAGTCCGTGGAGGGCGGCCGGGTCCGGGGGCAGGGCCGCATCCCTGGAGGGGGTACGTACGAATGGCAGACCCTGAGCCCTTCGAACTGAGCAGTACCGAGACGGAGTTCAAACGGAACCCCTATCCGCTGTACGCGGCGCTCCGGAGCCGGGGCCCCGTGCACCGGGTGACCATCGAGGGCGGTCGGCAGGCCTGGCTGATCGTCGGCTACGAGCAGGCCCAGGCGGCGCTGGCCGACCCGCGCCTGTCCAAGGACTTCCGCAATGCCTCGCCCTCGCTCGGCATGCGGTCCGTGGCAACCGGGCGGCACATGGTCAACTCCGATCCGCCCGATCACACCCGCTTACGGAAGGCAGTCGGCCCTGCCTTCAGCCCCGCCCGCGTTCAGAGCCTCGCCCCCCGCATCCAGGCCATCGCCGACGACCTGCTGGACCGCCTCTTCGCGCCCCCGGGGGACGAGGCGGACCTCGTGGAGGCGTTCGCCTTCCCACTCGCCATCTCCGTCATCGGGGAAATCCTCGGGGTTCCGGAAGCGGACCACGCGGAGATCAGCCGGTGGTCGCAGGCGGCCTCCCGTCGCCAGGACGCCACCGACGCGGCCCGGCGGTATCTCACGGCCCTGCTGGAGAACAAGAAGAAGCACCCGGGCGACGACCTCCTGAGCGCGCTGATCACCGCGAGCGAGAAGAACGAGGCGAGGCTGACCACCTCCGAACTCCATGCCACCGCATTCCTGTTGCTGCTCACGGGGCACGAGACCACGGTCAATCTCATCTGCAACGGCGTCCTCGCCCTGCTGCTGCACCCCGACCAGCTGGAGGCCCTGCGGAAGGACTCCGGACTGACCCGCAATGCCGTGGAGGAGGTGCTGCGCTACGACGGGCCCGCCGAGACCTCCTCGTACCGTTTCGCCGCCGAACCCCTCAGGATCGCCGGTACGGACATCGCCGCGGGCGATCTGGTCATCGTCGCCCTCGGCTCGGCGGACCGCGACGGCGAGCGCTTCCCCTCGCCCGACCGGTTCGACATCTCCCGCAACACCGGTGGCCACCTCGGCTTCGGCCGGGGCATCCACCACTGCCTCGGCGCGCCCCTTGCCCGGCTGGAGGGCCGCATCGCCCTGCGCACCCTCTTGGAACGCTGCCCCCGGCTGCGGCTGGCGGTCCGTCCGGAGGAACTCGTCTGGCGCGCGGGCTACTTGATCCGCGGCCCCCGGCGGCTTCCCGTGCTCTTCCGCTGAGCGCAACCCGCGCGGCCGCAAGGCGAAGCGGGGCGGCGCGGCGGGCGCTCGTGCCCTGGCTCACCAGGGCTCCGCGCAGAGGCACGCAGATCCTGCGCGGGCCGGGAGGACGTCACGATCGACTGCCCCCGCGAGGCGCACCGTTCCGCTCGTGCTCCACATGCACCTCCAGCCTCGGACCGTGGGGCGTCCCCGCCCGGATGCGCAGCCGACCGGTGGGCCGCGCGCCGACGCTTCGGAGCACCCGTACGACGGGCCGGTTGGCGGGAGCCACATAGGCGCGCAGTTCGCTGTCCCCCTGCTCCCGTGAGTGCGCGATCACCGTGGCCACCAGGCGGCGCGCCAGACCACGGGACCGGTCGTGCGGCTCGACCCACAGACCGCTGAGGAAGCCGATCCCGTCCTCGCTCCGGTACTGAACCAGCCCCACTGTCTCCTCGCCCC
The DNA here is from genome assembly GCF_042653885.1 of Streptomyces ovatisporus. Classification (NCBI taxonomy): domain Bacteria; kingdom Bacillati; phylum Actinomycetota; class Actinomycetes; order Kitasatosporales; family Streptomycetaceae; genus Streptomyces; species Streptomyces ovatisporus. The sequence goes on along the minus strand of NZ_JBHSFH010000006.1, from coordinate 452,008 downwards.
GGGCCGCCTGCCAGACCGTGCTCGTCGCCAGCAGGTCCCGCCAGTACGCGGGCGGGGCCGTCGCCTCCGCCGCGCGCTCACCGTCCAGGTACCCGCCCGCCCGATCCAGAGCCGTCAGACGCACATCGCGCAGCAGCCTCCACTCATCGGGACCCATGAGCCGGATTCGCCCGGCCCCGCGGGGGACCGCCGTGCCGGTGCCGTCCGACGGGGGAGCGTCCCCGGCGGCTTCCGTGTGGTCCACTTCCCTCCCCCTGCTGGCGGTCCGGGCCGCCGAGTGGAGTCCAAGTCGGCTGTCCGGAACGGTACTTGGCGGCCCTGACCGGGAGAGTGTGCTCCAGTGGATTCTCCCCCGGCCGGCGCGCCCGCATGCAGGACCCGGTCGCCGCGGCCTGAACCAACTTGCAGGGCAAGACAGCCGTGAACCGGGCGACAGCGGGGAACAACTGTGCCCCCTCCACCGTCCCGGACCGGGCGGCCTCCCCGCGGTGTCCGCACGTACGTGGCGGGTCTCAACTGCCGCCCGGCCGGCGCCCATCCGGGGATCAGGAACTCTTCGCGCCCGATCCGACCAGGAGCTTCCCGGCGCCTTCGCCCTCCACCACGAAGGAGCGAATGGCATCGATGTACTCGTCGAAGACGACCCAGCCGTCCCCGTCGGTGTCGATCTGGGGGAAGGCCTGCTCCGCACGGTCCCGGTCGCTGCCCGAGGCGGCGATGGTCAGCCGCAGGAACTCCTCCTGATCCAACCTGCCGTCCCGGTCCGCGTCGGCGAGCGTGAAGGCGGTGCGCAGTGCCGGCACCAGCGCCTCCTCGAAGTCGCCGTTGCGCTTCGTGTGCCCGTGGAACCAGTTCAGATACTCCGCGAAGCTGATCTCACCGTCCTTGTCGACGTCGAGAGCGGCGGCCATCCGCTCCCACAGGCGCATGTAGGCCTCGGTCACCGCCCGGGCCCGGTCCGACTGCGGGTCGGCCGAGAAGGCGTCGATGACTCGGTGGGCCCGGGCGCGATAGTCCGCCGCGGTGATACGGCCGTCCCCGTCCTCGTCCCAGTGGTCGAACGCCTGCCGTGCGCACGCTTTTTCCGTCATGCGAGTGCCCTTCGTCTGCGATGCGGTGATGGTCTGACCGCGCGTCACAACTGCCTTGCGCAGCCCGCCTCTCTGTATCGCGGACAGTCACCGTGCACCGTCGAAACCGCGCAGAACCACTCTCCGGAGTGATCCGCAGGCGTCCTGGCCAGGATCGCCCTGCGCGCGGCGGTCCGGCGGTCATAAGCTGAGCGCCGCCCGGCGGCAGTCGCGGCGGGAACCGCCAGGTCCGCCCCGGGATCCGGGAGCCGGTATGCAGGCTCGTCCCCTGGCCCGCCCCTCCGCGCCACCGGTGCTGCCCACCCGCCCGTGCCCCCGTCAGCGGCTGGGCAGCCCACGCCCCCCGACTGGCCTCCCCGCAAAGGAGATTGCCCCACATTGACTGCCGGACGCCGCCCGATGACGACAGCAGACCGTGGGACCGACGACCGGCCTCCACCCTCCCGCGTGGACCACCCAGGCTCCCGGCCCGTACGCCGGTCCGCCCTCGCCGGTCGTCCGCCGGGGCTCGACGCGCACTCCGGCCTCGCGTGACCGGCGCCGCGTCCCTCCTGGAAGAAGCCCGGCGGCTCCTGCCCGAGGCCATTGCCGTACGCCGCTCCCTGCACCGCTCGCCTGAACTCGGTCTGCACCTGCCGCGCACCCAGCAGACCGTCCTGGACAGCCTGGCCCGACTCCCGCTGACGCTCACCACTGGGAAACGGCTCAGTTCCGTGGTCGCCGTCCTGGAGGGAACACGCCCCGGCCCCTCGGTCCTGCTGCGCGGCGACATGGACGGTTTGCCGCTGCACGAGGAAACCGGCCTGGAGTTCACCTCACGGCTGCCCGGCGCGATGCACGCCTGTGGACACGACCTGCACGTCGCGATGCTCATCGGGGCCGCCGGACTGCTGTCCGCACGCCGTTCGCAGCTCCGCGGGCGGGTGGTGTTCATGTTCCAGCCCGCCGAGGAGAGCGGCGGGGGCGCCGCCCCCATGATCGACGAAGGCGTCCTGGAGCCACCCGGCGGACCGCCCGTGAACTTCGCCTTCGCCCTGCACGTCACCCCGCGTCTGGAGACCGGCGCCGTGGGGCTGCGGCCCGGGCCCCTGTTCGCCTCGTCGGACCGGATCCACATCCGTCTTCGGGGCCGAGGAGGCCACGCGGCCGCCCCCCACCTCGCGCTCGACCCGGTCCCCGTCGCCTGCGCGCTCGTGCAGGAACTGCAGACCATGGTCGCGCGGACCGTCCCCGTCTTCGATCCCGCGGTGGTGACCATCTCCCGCATCCAGGCCGGCAGCACCACCAACGTGATTCCCCATACGGCGGACCTCCACGGAACGCTGCGGACCCTCACACCCGCCAGGCGCCGGGCCGTGCGCCACTCCCTGGAGCGCCTCGTGCGGCACGTCGCCGCCGCGCACGGGGCGGAGGCGAGCCTCGACCTCACCGAGGGCTACCCGCCGCTCCTCAACGACCCGGCCGCCACCGACACCGTGCTGCACACCGCCGCGGAACTCCTGGCCCCCGGCCTCGTTCGAACGCTGCCGGAACCCGTCATGGCGTCCGAGGACTTCGCGTACGTACTGGAACGCGTGCCCGGCGTCATGGCCCTGCTCGGCGCCCGCCCCGGCCACCTCCCCGAGGGAGCCTCCACCCCGGACTGCCACTCGAGCCAGGTCGTGTTCGACGAGCAATCCATGACGACCGGCATGGCCCTGCACGCCGCGGTAGCCCTGACCTGCCTGGCACAAGGCCCAGGGAACGACACGCAGGACGGCGGCCAGGAGTGAGCCGGTAGCGCCGTGAGCCGGGGGCGGCATCCGCGCCTCACCGGCCGTCATCCCCGGCCCCGTGCACGCCCCGTACTGCGAGCAGCCCCCGTCCCCCTGTGCCGGGCGTACCCGGCGCCGGTCCTTCAGCAGGTGGGGGACGGCGGCGGCCTGTGGTGCGCGGTCAGTTGGGCCACGGCTGGTCGTTCGGCCGCAGGGCCCAGAGCCTGTCGGAGGAGGGGTAGGACGTGTCGAGGTAGAGCGTGTTCCAGCTGCCGTTCCCGTATGCGTCGATCGTCATCGCGAGCTTGGTGTTGACGACGGGGCGCCAGATCCACCAGCCCGAGTTCGTGCCGCCGACCGTTTCGGGCTGGAGGTTCCACTTCTGGATGTCCGACCCGTTGCAGGTCTTCACGACGATGCGCGTTCCGCGCTCAGGCGTATTCGTCTGCGGCTGGAGGCACTTGTCGGCCGCCACGTTCCTCAGGACCCGCCTGTGCGTTCCGTCAGGAAGTCCGTCGCTGACGAGTTGTGACGTCCACTCCTCCGTGCTGTATTTCCAGCCCGGGTTCCGCAGGCTGTTGGCGAAGGCACCCTCGGCCGCGGTGTTGTTGTCCACGAGGGCGAGGCGCGAGCCGTCCTTCTTGTTGATGAGGTCCCGGGAGCCGGGCTCGGCGGATGCCGGTGCGGCGCTGGTGGCGACGAGGCCGGACAGAGCCAGAATGCCGGTGGAGGCGGCGATTGCGGTGCTGCGAAGTGTGGGCATGGCGTGCCTTCCCCTCGATGGTCCAGAACCAAGTGGTCCAGCACGATCCTGCACGGCGAGTACGGCCGTTCAGAGCACGTGCCGGGTAACGCCATCCGATGGTGTAAGACCGGCTACGGGGAGGCATTCGGCCTGATCGGACTGGGTAGGCCGACGGCTTGGTCTTCGGCTGCTTCCCTGAGCGAAGACGTCCCGCTTCCGACGGAAGCCGGCAGGAACCGTGGAAGCCGGCAGGAACCGTGGACCTCGCCCGGTATGGCGAGTGCGCGGCGGCAGGGGCGAAGTCAGCGATCAGCGTGGTCCCTTCCTGCCTGGAGGCGGTGGAGCGAAGGGCCGTCTCGTCGGCCCCACGCGAGAGATACATCAACACCGGGGCCGCGCTCCGGCATTGAGAAGACTCCCCGGCGGAAGTGGTCCGGCGACAGCGTGAACTCGATCGGGGGCTCGTGCGGAGTAGGGAGTGACCGGGCTCTGTTTCGCCCGGCGAGGCGAGACGAAACGGAGCCTGATGTGACAGCGCCCTCCCGAGTGGAGCGCCGGCAGGAACCCTTGGGCGATTCGGCCCTGGTGCAGGCGTCACAGACCGATCCGCAGCGGTTCGCCGAACTGTACGACCGGCACGCGCCGGACATTCACAGATACGCCGCACGACGACTCGGGGATTCCGCCGCGGACGACGTCGTGGCGGAGACGTTTCTGGTGGCCTTCCGCCGCCGGGACCGCTTCGATCCCTCGCGAGGCGCCGCACGCCCGTGGCTGTACGGGATAGCCGGCAACTTGATCGCCGGACACCGCCGTTCGGAGGTCGAGCATTACCGCCTCCTGGCGAAGACCGCCATCGATCCGCTGGTCGAGGGAGACCACGACCGGGCGGACAGCCGGGTGGCAGCGGCAGCGGTGACCCGCCGGCTCGGCGCCGCTCTGGCCCGGCTCTCCAAGGGCGACCGGGACGTACTCCTGCTCGTCGCATGGGAGTCGCTGACCTACGACGAGGTCGCACAGGCGCTGGAGATCCCCATCGGGACAGTGCGCTCCCGACTGAACCGGGCTCGCAAGAAGGTCCGGAAAGCGCTCGGCGGGGTCGACCCCACCGCGGCAAGCGAGGAGTTCACACGTGGATGAGATGACAGAGCTGCGGCGCATGCGCGCCGAGGTCTCCCACCCTGACGCAGCCCGTCTGGCCACCGGCCGGCAGCGGCTTCAGGCCGTGATCGACGAGGAAGAGGCGGCACCCGAGGCGGTTTCCCGACGACCATTCTCCATAGGGGGATTCATGAACGACACGAAGGACGGCTCCCGCAATCCCGTACGCAGACGTCCCCTGCTGAGCGTCGCCGTGGCCGCCGCGGCGGCGGTCGCGGTCACCGCCACGGCAGTGGTCGCCGACAACATCGGTGACAGGCAGGACGGTTCGGCGGACGCGGCACGTACGAAGCACTCCTATGCGGAGGAGGTGCTCCGTAGTGCCGCGGAAGAGGCGCGGAGGGGCCCGGAGTCCGACATCCCGCGGGACGACCAGTTCATCTACACCAAGAGCGTCACCAAGGAAACCGAGCGCAAGACCCACAAGAGCAAGACCTACACGGACGAGAGCTGGACGTCGGTCGACGGCTCGAAGCACTCGTGGAACGTGTTCCTCGGCCAGGGCAACTGGACCAACCCGCATGAGAACGAAATGCAGTACGACTGGAGCGAGCTGAAGAAACTCCCCACGGACCCGGTCAAACTCATTCTCAAGCTGTGCAGCCCGGTCGACCCGCCGCTGAAGCCGAAGTCGTTGAAGGGTGTGAGCAAGGAGGAGTGGAAGGACCTCCACTCCCAGTTGGAGGGCATGGTGATGCGGGCGCCGGTGATGCCCAAGGAACTGCGGGCCACCGCCTTCGAAGCGCTCGCCATGGTCCCCGGGATCAAGGCCAAGCCGGCGAAGGATGCCGAGGGACGTCCCGCAATCGGGATCTGGTCCGAGAACGCCCTGTTCGAGGGCACCCTGCTCGTCCTCGATGAAGACAGTCACAAGGTCCTCGGGTCCACGAGCATCCGTACTCCCGGCAAGAAGACGTACGACCAGTTCTCGCATCTGGAGGACTACGCGATCGTCGACAAGCTCAAGCAGCGGCCCTGACGTCGACGGCTGCCGGGCACCGGCGGGGGAGGGCGCCACCGGGCCGACCGGTGGCGCCGCCTGGTCCACCGGGAGCGAGAAGAAGCAGCCCGCCGGCGAGGATGCTCGGCAGGTCGCCCAGAAAGCCGCTCGAGAAGTTCTGCAGGGCCCGGTGGATTCCAGCTTTCCGGCGCCGGTGCGTCACCCGTCCCCGCGACGCCGCGGCTCGCGGCCGTGTGGCGATGACGCCGCCTTGCCAGTGCCCGGTGATTGGGTGGCGGCATGGCTGATGACACGACTCTTGTTCTCGGAGCCACCGGCACGACCGGACGGCGTGTGACCGCCGGGCTGCGCGCCGCGGGTCTCCCGGTCCGGGCGGCCTCCCGGCGGGGCGACGTCACCTTCGACTGGGCGGAGCGCGACACGTGGGAACCCGCGATCGGCTCGGCCTCCCGCATGTGGCTCATGGCCCCCGAGGACACCGCGGTGGACCCGGAGTTCGTGCACTGCGCGGTGCAGCGGGGCGTCCGTCGGATCGTGCTGCTCTCCAGCAGAGGGATCGAGACGATGGGCGACGAACGCCTGCAGGCGGCTGAGCGGACGGTGAGCGAATCGGGCGTCGAGTGGACGATCGTCCGGCCGGACTGGTTCGACCAGAACTTCGACGAAGGGTTCTGCCTGCCCCAGGTCCTCGCCGGTGAGGTCTTCCTCCCGCTCGGCGGCATGCGTCAGGTGTTCGTCGACGCGGACGACATCGCCGCTGCCGCCGTCGTCGCCCTGACGGAGGACGGTCATGCGGGACGCACGTACGAGCTCACCGGGCCGGAGGCGCTCTCCTTCGCCGACGCGGTGGACGTCATCGGCGAGGCATCCGGCCGCACCGTGCGGTTCCACGGCGGGGAAGAGGAGTTCGCCGCCGCGCTGGAATCCGCGGGCACGCCACGCGAGGTCACGGACGGCATGCTGTCGGCCTTCGCGGCGCTGCGCGGCAAGGGCGACTCCGAACCCAACGACACCGTGCGGCAGTTGACGGGACGTGAGCCGAAGAGCTTCGCCCGCTACGCCGCGGAGGCAGCCGCTCGCGGCGTATGGAAGCCCTGACACGGTCCGGCGGTCGGTGCTGTGCCGGGGGCTCCCGGTAAGCGCTGACCGCGCAGCGCCCGGCTCCTGACCGGCGCCTGCCCGTGGCGGTGCCTGCCGGTCAACTGCCGGTTCGTTCCTCAGTGTTGCCTGCTGCCCGCATCCGTAGAATGCTGAACGAACACGGTGAGGCCGGCGTGGCCGCGGAAAGGGCTTGTCCGGTCCCGTTGTACGGCGATCCCCCGTCCGCAGCTCACAGGGAGAGCTCATGTCGTTAGCGGTGGTCTCGCTCATCTGGGACGCGAAGTCCTCCTCCGGTTCGCAGCGCGTGTCGTACGACGACGACGGTTACCACCTGGTCCGCTTCCCGTACGACGGGGAGTCCTACGACCCGTGGAAGATGCACGACCCCGACAACGGAGGCGGCGACTCCGAGGATTTCCCGCACGCCCGGTCCGGGCTGATCTACCCCAGCCATGAGGGCTGGGGCGTCCTCTCCGCGATGGTCCACTGGGAGAAGGACGGCGATCCGCACGAGTACCGCGCCCGTTTCGTCCGCGATCCGCTCGGCGACGGCTACGACTCGACGGCGACGAGTGATGCGGCGGAGACGGGTGGCGGCCAGTACAAGTCGTACGTGTGGCAGTTCTTCGTCCATCCGGAGACGCCGCTCGGGCTGAAGGTCTCCGCACGCGGCACGGGGGACACGAAGGTCGCCACGCCCCTGATGCACGCCCAGTTCAAACTCGCCATCCACACGGACGTGATGGAGCCCTGACCGGCGCTGCGACCGGGAAGGTCGAGCGTCCGGCAGACCTTCCCGGCCACAGCACTGGGGCACGTCGTTTGGATCTTCGCGGGCTCGCGACGCCCGGCCCGCCCATCTGCTGCGTTGTCGGACTCGCCCGAGTACGCCCAGTACGAGGGCGATCCTCCGCCTGGCATCTGGACGCACCGGACGCCGCTCGCCGACCCACGAAGATCCAAACGACGCACCCTAGCCGGAGGCGTCACGCGCTGCAGGCGCGGCCTCGTTGTGCCCATGGGGCTTCCAGGTGAAGCGCTGAAGCAGCGTGTACCACGCCCCGATGGCCGCAGCGGCGAGAGCGACCCCCAGCATCGCGCCGACGAGCGTGTCCGTCGGCCAGTGGACGCCGAGCACGATCCGCGTCAGGCACACCCCGAGGACGGACACGAGCCCCAGCACCGGAACGATCCGCTGCGCGGGAGCCGGGGCACCGAACTCCCGTACCAGCCACACCACCAGCGTGCAGGTGACCGCCGCCGTCATCGCATGCCCGGAGGGCATCGCCGCGTAATGCGCCGAGTCGACGGGGTGCTCCCACTGGGGACGTTCACGGTCGAGCACGGCCTTGAGGCTCTGCTGAACTCCCGTACCGACAGCGGACGTCGCCACGCACCACACGGCGAGCAGCGTCTCCCCGCGGCGCAGCCACAGCCACAGCGCGGCCGCGGCGATCAGCAGCCGCATGGTCACCGGGTCCCACACCCAGTCGGTGAGGACGCGGTTGGCCTCGGTCAGGGCGGGATGGGCGAGAGCCCGTGCGTGCATCCAGTCGGCCACACCCTCGTCGACGTCGAGCAGCGGCTGCCAGGCCAGTGCGACGAGCACGACGAGGGTGGCCGAGGCGCCCGTCAGCCCGAGTGCGGCGCACAGCCACGGCCCCCTGGAAGGGGCCGAGCCCGACGGGCCGGAGCCGGACGCGGAGGGGCCGGACGCGGAGGGAACGTGGAGCGGTCGCATGTCTCGATCTTCACCTGAGGAAGGGCCGTTGGGCTATCGCAGCGCGGAGAGCCCCGGCACGAAAGCCACCAGCAACGGCACCGCGGGAACCAGCGCAGCCGCGGCCGTCATCCGCAGACGGCGCGCCACCGGCGGCCGGGGCGGCGCCGTGAGCAGGCGGTGCACCCGGTGCGGGACCTGGGCCAGCGGCGTGGGGCACGGTCCGAACACGCCGCGCTCCTCGTTGAGTTCGACCAGTGCGAGAGCGATCGTGAGGCGCCCGAAGCGGCGTGACGCGGTGTCGTCCGCCGCCATCTCGACCAGGGTGTGCACCTGGTCGCGGAAGGCGGCGAACACCGGAACCCGGGGGAAGCCCACCGCCAGCGCGGACGAGCAGTGCAGCAGCCAGTCGTGCCGGGCCCGTGCGTGGCCCTGCTCGTGCTCCAGGACCGCATCCAGCTGGCGGCCTCTCAGGCGGCGCAGCGCGGCCGTGGTGATCACCAGTCGGGGTGCGCTGCCCGGCAGCCACCAGGCGCCGGGCTTGGCGCCTTCCAGTACGACGAGACGGTCGCCTTCGGAGGGTTCCTCACCGGGCAGCCGGGGTGCGCGCTCGCGCAGTTCGGCACGGCGCCGGCGGCGCCGCGTCCGGGCTTCGTGCACCTCGCGCAGCAGCATCGCCCCCGTCCACGCGCCGCCGCAGGCGAGCAGTACGGCGAGCAGCCCGGCCCAGGGCCCGGACGAGCCCAGTGCGTACGCCTCTTCGACGCCGCTCGGCGCCGGCGCGAAGACGTGGGCCCGTACGGCCTGCCAGGCGGCTGCGGCGGAGAAGGCCATGGCCAGCACGCAGCACAGCAGCACCGCGGCGACCACGCACTGCCACATCCACAGTCCCAGCACCGGCTCCCGCTCGGGCCAGGAGGAGCGCGCGAGTACGCGGGGGGCCACGGCAGCGGCCAGTCCGGCCAGAACGAGCAGCGCCAACGGGAGCGTCATGAGTCACACACTATGAGCCGTCCGCTACGGAGTGGTACGCCTGCCTCGGCGAAGTGACGGACGCCTCACATCACGAGCAGCATGGTCAACATGCCGGTTCCCATGGCCACTCGGCATGCGCCGGCCAGCGCGGGAGCGCCGTGCGCGGTGCAGGGCGGAGGGTGACGGCCGCTCCCGGCGGCGGTTGCCACGCCGGGAGACGGGTCGAGGCCGGTACCGCCGCCGTGGCCGGCCGGAGCGGGCAGCAGCCGCAGACCTGTGCGCAGCACGTACGCCGCGAAGTACGCGAGAAGCACACCGCTCAGCAGGGGCGCTGCGGCGGTGGGCGCTCCGGATGCCGTGTGGGCGTGGCCGGTGCCCCCCGTCTGCGTGCCCGGCATGGCAGCAGCCAGGTAGACCATGGACAGAGCGCCGAGAAGGTGGTGGAGATGGTGCGCGCTGCTGCGCGCCGATCGATCCCCCGGCTCCCGCAGCCGCGTCCGCAGAAGTCCCAGCTCCCAAGCGGCCACCACCCCGAACACCACAATGAAGACGAACGGGGGGACGGCCGCTGCGGGCAGGGTGCCGGACAGCGCCATCGCTGCCATCCCCGACCCCATCAGGGCCTCGCTCCGGGCAGCGCTCCGCTGCATCCCCCCGGCCCTCCGCGCCCGCAGCAGACACGCTCCCCCCGTCACGGCGCAGAGCGCCGCCAGCAGCAAGCCGACCGCTGCCGAGCTGTGCATCGCCGACCTCCCCGTCCGTCCAGGAGGAGGCTGCCCGGCCTGTCACCTCCGCACGGGAGCGCACGGTCGCACGGGGGAGCGCCCGGCTGCGTCCGTGACGGGCGCCCGGCGGCGGACCGGCCGCGCCGCCGCGGGCGCGCACGGTCGCACACCCTCCGGCGCGCCGAGGGGACGGCTTTTCAGATGCCCGGCCGGTAGCGCATCGGGTGGTCCTCGGGGACCTCGACGACGCAGATGCGCACCCCGTCCGGATCGGCGATCCACATCTCGACGAGCCCCCACGGCTCCTTCACAGGAGGCCGGAGCACCTCCGCACCCGCCGCCGCCAGTTCGCGGTGCGCGGCCCCGGCGTCCTGCACCTGGAGCCACAGCTGGAGACCCGGTGAGGGCGGGGCGTCGGAACGGCCGGAGACCTCCAGGAACCCTCCGCCGAGGAAGTAGACCGTGCCGCGTTCCGTCCCGGTCCCGAACTCGCGGTGGACTGCGAGGCCCAGCGTCTGTCCGTAGAAGGTCCGTGTCCGCTCGGGATCGGTCGGCCGCAGAAGGAGCCTGCTGCTCAGTACGTGCACCATGCCTGCCGACCCTATTCGCGCGGGCGCCGTATTAAGGTCGCTCACCATGGAGAACGTCATGGAGCCCGCGCCCCCGGCAGGCGAACTGACTTTCCGGGCCGCCACCGAGGAGGACGTTCCTTCTCTCGTGGCGCTCGTGGAGTCCGCCTACCGCGGTGACGCCAGCCGCGCCGGGTGGACGACGGAGGCGGATCTTCTGGAGGGGCAGCGCACCGACCCGGAGGGCGTGGCCGCCGTGGTCGGCGACCCGGACAGCATCCTGCTGACCGCGGAGCGCGCGGGGCTGCTGGTGGCGTGCTGTCAGCTCGAACGGCGCGGCGCGGAAGCCTACTTCGGGATGTTCGCCGTACGTCCCGGGCTTCAGGGCACCGGCCTCGGCAAGGTCGTGCTCGCCGAGGCGGAGCGCACCGTACGGGCGGAGTGGGGTGCCCGTGAGATGCAGATGACGGTGATCCGTCAGCGGGAGGACCTGATCGCCTGGTACGAGCGCCGTGGTTACGCCCGCACCGGCAGGCTCAGCCCCTTCCCCTACGGCGACGAGCGGTTCGGCATCCCGCAGCGCTCCGACCTCGCCTTCGAGCTGCTGGTCAAGCCTCTCGCGCCGCAGCCCTCTTGATCTCCGGCATATCGGTCACCACGCCGTCGAGTCCCAGCTCGCGGACGCGGGCGAGGTCCTCGTCGGTGTTGACCGTCCAGCTGATGACCTTGATCCCGTGGGCGTGGCACTGTTCGACCGTCTCCCGCTCCAGCCACCGCAGTTCGCAGGAGACCATCACGGCGCCGAGCTCACGTGCCCGCTCGGGTGCCGTGGGCGTGGAGCGGCCGGTGACCAGGACGAGCGGCATCTCGGGCAGATGGGCGCGGACCTCGCGCAGGGCCTCGTCGTGGAAGGAGATGACGGTGACCCTGTCGTGCAGCCCGAGCTCGTCGATCACTCCGGCCAGTACGCGCGCGGCGGCCCTGTCCTTGATCTCCGCCTGCAGCGGCGCCCGTACGGCCTCCACGACCTCCCGGAAGACGGGGATGCGCTCGCCCTGCCCGGCGTCCAGCAGGCGGAGTTCGGCGAGGGTGAAGTCGCCGATCGGGCCCGAACTGTCCGTGGTGCGCGCGACGTCGGCGTCGTGCATCACCACCAGCTCCCCGTCCTTGCTCAGGTGCAGGTCCAGTTCGATGACGTCGAAGCCTTCGTGCTCGGCGCGTACGAAGGACCGCAGGGTGTTCTCGGGCTCCACGCCCATCACTCCGCGGTGGCCGACGGTGAGCAGTGACACGGCGCGCTCTCGCTTTCCTGTGGTGACGGCGCACGGGGGCACGTGCGCGCCGCACAGACTAACGGCCCCGCCGCGGCTCCTCCGGTGCGCATGCGCCGTACCGAGGGGCCGTACGTCCGAGGACCTGTCCGCGAGGGGGTGCGACCGCGGGACGTATCCGCACCCGGGTCGGGCGCATCCGGCGGACGCGGTGCCTGGCAGCCCGCACACGCGAGTTGAAGGAGCAGACACATGACCGAGACGGCCTCTTCCGGACCCGAACGCCTGGCCCCGGGAGCCCGCGCGCTGATGGAGGCGATGACCGCCGTCTTCCCGGACGTGGGGAGCACGGTGACGGACGCCGCGGAAGCCCGCCGCATACTCGCCGGCACGATGCCCCCGCCGACGGGGAACCCCGCCGTGGGACAGGTGGAGGACCGCACGGTTCCCGGCCCCGAGGGCGCCCCCGAACTGCCCGTACGGATCTACCGGCCCCACAGCGAGGGGCGGGGCGGCGGTGCGGCTGTGCCGACGGTCGTCTTCTTCCACGGCGGCGGCTGGGTCCTGGGCGGTCTCGACAGCCATGACACGACGGCCCGGAGCATGTGCCTCGCGTCGGGCGCGGTGGTGGTCTCCGTGGACTACCGGCTCGCACCGGAGGCGCGTTTCCCCGAGCCGGCCGAGGACGCCTACGCGGCCGTGTGCTGGGCCTCGGAGCACATCGGTCAGCTGGGCGGCGATCCGCGGGCCCTGCTCGTCGCCGGGGACAGCGCGGGCGGGAATCTCGCGGCGGTCTGCACCCTGATGTCGCGGGACCGCAGCGGTCCGCGCATCGACCACCAGTCGCTGATCTATCCCTCCACCGACCCGGGGGCGCGCACGCCGTCCCGTAAGGCCAACGCGCGGGGCTACTTCCTCACCGAGGACGCCATGCGCTGGTTCGGGGCGCAGTACTTCGGTCCCGGCGCCGACCTCGGACATCCCTACGCGGCGCCGCTCCGCGCCGACCTGCGGGGGCTGCCGCCCGCGCACGTGGTCACGGCCGGCTGCGACCCGCTGTGCGACGAGGGCCGGCTGTACGCCGCCAAGCTCGCGGAGGCCGGAGTACCGGTGACCGAGGCGCATTTCCCGGGAATGTTCCACGGCTTCCTGGGGGTGGGGCATCTGCTGCCGGACGCTCTCGAAGCCATGGCAGGACTGGGCAAAGTCATCGCCGCGACAGCCTCTGACAGGAAGATCGACGGTCAGGAGGGGGGTTCTGGCGGATGATTTACGGCGCCTCCACTTGAGAGGGCGCTCTGGCCCGGCTACCGTTTAGTCACGCCAGGTTCTTTCGTGGAGGGGTAGTCATGACGGAAATTCTTTCGTCCAAGACCGAGGCCGGCGGGGGTACGTCCGACGAGCGCGTGGTCGAACACCCGGCATGGGCCGTACTGAAGGACTCGGTGGAGGCGATCCGTCCGGCCCAGTCCGAGGACGGCTCGATCGACTTCGAAGCGGAGGACGCACCCTCCCGCACCGCCGTGGAGACCGAGGTGGCGCAGGTCTGCACCGCGATACGGGACCTGTCCGCGCTCCTGCCCCACGACGCCGAGTACCACGAGGCGCTCGTCACCGACCTGCGCCGCTGGGCCGAGAGCGGCTTCGGCATACCCGACTTCCTCGACTCCCTGCTCGCCTTCCAGCCGGCCCAGAACCGCCGGGACGGGCTTCAGCACCTGGTCGTCTTCCCGATGTACACGCAGAACGGCAACCCGGACCGCAACCTGGAAGCGGTCGTGCTGCGCATGGTCTGGCCCGACTGGCTCGCCGAACTCGAGCGCACCCGCTACGACAACCCCCTCTTCTGCGGCATCACCTTCGAGGACTTCACCTCCGGGTACGACACCAACTCCGCAGTGCTCTTCCCGGAGACCGTGGCCGTCCGTGAGGCGCCCGAGCGCTTCTCGTGGGGCGGCATCTTCTGCGACCGGGAAGCCGCCCGGTTCCGGCGCGTCATCGACGCCGCCTGCGACGTCACCAGCCTCCGGCTCCCCGACGACGCCGGCGGACTGGTGGCCGACCAGGCGCGCTGCCAGCAGACCTTCGTGCTGTGGGACATGATCCACGACCGCACCCACAGCCACGGCGACCTGCCCTTCGACCCGTTCATGATCAAGCAGCGGCAGCCGTTCTGGATGTACGGCCTGGAGGAGCTGCGCTGCGATCTGACGGCTTTCCACGAGGGCGTGCGGCTGGAGGCGGACGGCTATGCGCAGGGCCGCGACGTGCAGTACGCGGTGCTGCTCGACCGGCTCTTCCGCTTCCCGGTCACCGGTGAACGCAACCGCAACTACGACGGCCTGGGCGGCCAGCTCCTCTTCGCCTACCTCCACCAGCACGACGCGCTGCGCTGGAGGGACAACAAGCTCGCCATGGACTGGGACCGCGCCCGGGAGGTGACGGTGCGCCTGCGGGAGGAGATCGAGGCGCTCTACCGTGCGGGCATCGACCGTCCGAAGCTCGTGCACTGGTTCAAGGCATACGAGCTGGTCTCCACCTACCTCGCCCCGCACCCCGGCTCGAAGTGGGCCCAGGGGCCGGAGGCGCTCGACCTGAGCCTGCCGCCCCGCAAACTCGTGGACGACGTGCTTCCGGACGAGTTTCCGCTGAGCATGTTCTACGAGGCCCTCGCGAAGAAGCTCCGTTCCGTGATCGCATCGACCAAGGGCATCACGGCGGAGGCCCCCGCCCTCGCCGCGGCCTGACCGGCAGCGCCGGTGCGACCGCACGCAGGTTGCACGGCGCACCGGCCCGGCAGGCGGGCACGACAGCACCACGCACGCGGTGCCACTGCGACCCGGTGGCGCAGCGGGGCGTCCAGGACCAGGAGGCAGCAGGCATGACCAGCACGACGGCACGTGGGAACCAGGGCAACGGCAAGGGCAGCCTCGAAGGCTCCGTCGTCGCCGTCGCCGGGGCGGCCGGGCCCGCAGGAGCGGCGGCGCTCCTGCGTCTCGCCGAGGAGGGAGCCACGGTGGTCGCCGCCGACGCGGACGCCGAACGCCTGGCGCAGGCCGTCGACGCCGCCCGGTTCGCACACGGGGGTGCGAGCGTCACCGGTGACACCGTCGACCTGCTGGACGTGGCCGCCGCCCGCGAGTGGGCGGCCCGCACGGAGAAGGAGTTCGGGCGCGTCGACGGCCTCGTGCATCTCGTGGGCGGCTGGCGGGGCTCGTCGTCGTTCGCCGACACCGACCTCGCCGACTGGGACGCGCTGCACAGCCTGCTGATCCGTACCGTCCAGCACACCTCCCTCGCCTTCGAGGGAGCCCTCAGGCGCAGTGGGAACGGCCGCTACCTCCTGGTCAGCGCGGCAGGCGCGAGCAACCCCACAGCAGGCAACGCGGCCTACTCCGCCGCAAAGGCCGCCGCCGAGGCATGGACCCTGGCGCTCGCCGACGCCTTCCGCAAGGCCGGGGGCGATGCGGGCCCCTCGGCGGCTGCTGCCATCCTGGTCGTCAAGGCGCTCGTGCACGACCAGATGCGCGCGGACCGCCCGAACGCCAAGTTCGCGGGCTTCACCGACGTCAGGGAGCTGGCGGAGACCATCACCGGGACGTGGAGCAAGCCCACCGAGGAAGTGAACGGAAAACGCCTGTGGTTGACTCCGAAGCCCTGACCACCGACGCGAAGCGCCGCCACGACCCCGGGGTCCGCGGTTTCGCCAGCGACAACTACGCGGGCATGCACCCCGAGATCCTGGCGGCGCTGGCGCTGGCCAACGGCGGTCACCAGCCGGCGTACGGGGACGACGACTACACGGCCCACCTCCAGCAGACCGTCCGCAGCCATTTCGGCGCGCGCGCCCAGGTCTTCCCGGTCTTCAACGGCACCGGCGCGAACGTCGTCGCACTGCAGGCGCTCACCGACCGCTGGGGTGCGGTCATCTGCGCCGAGACCGCTCACATCAACGTCGACGAGTGCGGTGCGCCCGAGCGCGTGGGCGGCCTGAAGCTGCTCACCGTGCCGACCGAGGACGGCAAACTCACCCCGGAACTGATCGACCGCGAGGCACACGGCTGGGACGACGAGCACCGCGCGATGCCGCAGGTCGTCTCGATCACCCAGAACACCGAACTCGGCACCTGCTACACGGTCGAGGAGGTGCGGGCCATCTGCGAGCACGCGCACGAGCGCGGCATGAAGGTCCACCTCGACGGTGCCCGCATCGCGAACGCGGCGGCGTCACTGGACGTGCCCATGCGCGCCTTCACCAACGCCGCGGGCGTCGACCTGCTCTCCCTGGGCGGCACCAAGAACGGAATGCTCTTCGGCGAGGCCGTGATCGTCCTCGACCCCGGGGCGGTCCGGGCGATGAAGCACCTGCGCAAGCTGTCCATGCAGCTGGCCTCCAAGATGCGGTTCATATCCGTGCAGTGGGACGCGCTGCTGGCCGGTGACCTCTGGCTGCGCAACGCCCGTCACGCCAACGCGATGGCGCAGCGCCTCGCCGAGGGCGTCAAGAGCGTCGACGGAGTCGAGATCCTCTATCCCGTACAGGCCAACGCCGTCTTCGCGCGCCTCCCGCACGAGGTGAGCGAACGTCTGCAGAAGCGCTTCCGCTTCTACTTCTGGGACGAGGCGGCCGGCGACGTGCGCTGGATGTGCTCCTTCGACACGACCGAGGAAGACGTCGACGGGTTCCTCGCGGCGCTGCGCGAGGAGATGGGCCGCTGAGCCAGGCGCCCGGGAACGGCCGGACCGGCGGCAACGGCGCACCGGCGACGCGGTGCGCCGACCGTCGTCGCGTCGCGCTACATGGACTGCGCCTCCGCGGGCGTCGGCGCCGTACCGCCCATGTGCGCGGGCAGCCACCACTTGTCGTTGTCGTCCTTGGGCACCGCGGGGTAGGCGCGCTGCGCCGCCTCCAGCATCTCCTGTACGCGCTCTCGCAGGCGGGAGGTCAGGCGCGTGACCGGCTCCTCCGCGCCGGCCTCCATCGGCTCGCCGACGCGGATGGTGACCGGGAAGTGGTTGCGTCCGAAGTCCCGTTTGCGGCCCTTGGTCCACAGCCGCTGAGTGCCCCACAGGGCCATCGGGACCAGCGGAACCCCCGCCTCCTGCGCGAGCCGTGCCGCGCCCGACTTGAAGTCCTTCAGGGTGAAGGAGCGGGAGATGGTCGCCTCGGGGAAGACGCCGATGATCTCGCCGGAGCGCAGGGAGTCCAGTGCGTGGCTGTAGGCGCCCTCACCTTTCGAACGGTCCACCGGTATGTGCTTCATCGCCCGCATCAGCGGTCCGGAGACCCTGTGCCGGAAGACGGAGTCCTTGGCCATGAAGCGCACCAGGCGCTTCGCCGGCAGGGCGGCGAGACCGGAGAAGATGAAGTCGAGATAGCTGATGTGGTTGCTGACCAGGACGGCTCCGCCCCGCCGCGGCACGTGCTCGGTCCCCTCCATGTCGAAACGCAGGTCCAGTGCCTTGAACCAGGCCCGGGCCGTGGCGATCACCGGTGGGTAGACGAGTTCTGCCATGTCGGGAGACCTTCCTTGTCGCTGCCTGGGGAGGGAGTCCCCGGCCAGGGTTGCCCACTACCTACGGACGCGTAACTTCGGCCCGTGCAAGATGGTTCCCGATGGGCAGGCGCCTGGCTACCCCGCTGCCCGTCCGGAGGGGAGATCCTCGTCACCGGTGGTGACGGAGGGGCGGGAATGCCCGTGCGTACCGCGCATGCCGCCCACTTCGGACGGCCACCGGTCCGAACGGCGGCGGCAGCAGCGACAGTCGGCATCGACGCGAGCGACAGGAGGGCGCAGTGAGCGGACGCGGGCGCGAGGACCAGCGGCGCGCAGGCGAGGACGAGCGGCGTGAAGGCAAGGACGTGGTGCTCGACCCCGCAGCCCTCGGTCTTGCCCGCCTGGGGGAGCGGGCCACGCTCGTGCACTTCTCCAGCGCCTTCTGCCAGCCGTGCCGCGCCACCCGGCGCGTCCTGGCCGAGGTCGGCGGAATGGTCGCGGGCGTGGCTCACGCCGAGATCGACGCGGAGAAGCACCTCGCGCTGGTGCGCCGGCTCCGGATCCAGGGGACACCGGCCGTACTCGTCCTGGACGCCGGGGGACGCGTGGTGCGGCGCGCGTACGGGCAGCCCCGCAGGGCGGACGTCATCGCCGCGATCGGGGCTGCGGCAAGTTCCGCGGAGCGGTGAAGAGGTGCGGTGAAGAGGTGTGGAGCGGGGCCGTTCCCGCCGGTGAGGCGGGGTGCCGTGATTGATCTCCCATCCCGGGGGCCGTTCTTGACGCTCGGAGTGCCGTATCGGCACCGTGACGGTACGCGCTCGCCCGTTCCGGCGCCGCACAGCCGCCGTGATTGAGTTGGGCATGTGTCCCGGCGCGTCATGCGTAGGCAAGGTCACAGTTCCCGGCCTTGAGTACGGGGTACGCGCTGTGTGTACTGACGAGTAATATTGAACGGGGTCCGGTTCAGCGACGGACCGGAACCGTAGGACAAGCAGTAGGAGAGCCGGCGTGAGCTTGAGGATCGTTGTCTGTGTGAAGTACGTGCCCGACGCCACCGGCGACCGGCAGTTCGCCGATGACCTGACCACTGACCGCGAGTCGGTCGACGGTCTTCTCTCGGAGCTCGACGAGTACGCAGTGGAGCAGGCGCTGCAGATCGGGGAGAACTCCGACGACGACGCGGAGATCACCGTGCTCACGGTCGGCCCCGAGGACGCCAAGGACGCCCTGCGCAAGGCGCTCTCCATGGGTGCCGACAAGGCCGTCCACGTCGAGGACGACGACCTGCACGGTACCGACGCGCTCGGCACCTCCGCGGTCCTGGCCAAGGCCATCGAGAAGACCGGGTACGACCTGGTCATGTGCGGCATGGCCTCCACCGACGGCACGATGGGCGTCCTCCCGGCTCTGCTCTCCGAGCGCCTCGGCGTGCCGCAGGTGACGCTCCTGTCCGAGGTGTCGGTCACCGACGGCAAGGTCAACGGCCGCCGTGACGGGGACGCCGCGACCGAGCAGCTGGAGGCGTCGCTGCCGGCCGTCGTCTCGGTCACCGACCTCTCCGGCGAGGCGCGTTACCCCTCCTTCAAGGGCATCATGGCGGCCAAGAAGAAGCCGGTGGAGTCCCTGGACCTGGACGACCTCGACATCGAGGCGGACGAGGTGGGACTCGAGGGTGCCTGGACCAAGGTCGAGGACGCCACGCCGCGTCCGGCACGCACCGCGGGCACGGTCGTCAAGGACGAGGGCGAGGGCGGCAAGCAGCTCGCCGAGTACCTCGCGGGCCAGAAGTTCATCTGAGCGCCCGCCTGAGCCCACGTACTCCCCGCCCGCAGAACCGCCCCACATCCCCGCAGGAGCAACCCCATGGCTGAAGTCCTTGTCTATGTCGACCACGTGGACGGTGCCGTCCGCAAGCCGACCCTCGAACTGCTGACCCTGGCCCGCCGCATCGGCGACCCGGTCGCCCTGCACCTCGGTGCCGGTGCCGAAGAGGCCGCCAAGACCCTCGGCGAGTACGGTGCGGTGAAGGTACTGGCCGCGGACGCCCCCGAGTTCGCCGACTACCTCGTCGTGCCGAAGGTCGACGCGCTGCAGGCCGCCTACGACGCCGTGTCACCGGCCGCCGTGCTGGTGCCCTCCTCCTCGGAGGGCAAGGAGATCGCCGCCCGCCTCGCGGTGCGTATCGGCTCCGGCCTCATCACCGACGCCGTCGACCTGGAGGCGGGGGACGAGGGGCCGGTGGCGTCCCAGTCCGTCTTCGCCGCCGGTTTCACCACCAAGTCCCGCGTCACCAAGGGCACTCCGGTCATCACCGTGAAGCCCAACTCCGCCGCACCTGAGGCCGCACCGGCCGCCGGCGCCGTGGAGCAGCTGTCGGTGACCTTCGGTGAGAAGTCGACCGGCACGAAGATCGTGGCGCGCACGCCGCGCGAGTCGACCGGGCGCCCGGAGCTGACCGAGGCCGCGATCGTCGTCTCGGGCGGCCGCGGCGTCAACGGTGCCGAGAACTTCCACATCATCGAGAGCCTGGCCGACTCCCTCGGCGCGGCGGTGGGCGCCTCGCGAGCCGCGGTGGACGCCGGCTGGTACCCGCACTCCAACCAGGTCGGCCAGACCGGCAAGACGGTCTCCCCGCAGCTGTACATCGCTACCGGCATCTCCGGCGCGATCCAGCACCGGGCCGGCATGCAGACGTCCAAGACCATCGTCGCCGTCAACAAGGACGCCGAGGCCCCGATCTTCGATCTGGTCGACTACGGCGTCGTGGGTGACCTCTTCGACGTCGTCCCGGCGCTGACGGAAGAGGTCAAGGCCCGCAAGGGCTGAGGCCGTTCCGCAGGCGACCGGACACTCTGCTTCCCCCGCCCCCGCACGCCGCCGGCGTGCGGGGGCGAAGCAGTTCGCGGGGGCTGGAGCGGCCCGCGCCCCTGCGTGGTTCTGCTGAGAGCAGGACGCGGCCTTGGCCGGCGGATGACCGGGCACAGTTCGGAGCATGAGACTGCTGATGCTGGGAGGGACGGGCTACGTCGGGCGGGCGGTGGCACAGGCGGCCGTGGCACGCGGCTGGCGGGTCACCGTCTTCCACCGGGGACGGCACGCGCCGCCGCCCGGAGTGGAACACGTACTGCACGGGGACCGCGACGCCGAGGGAGGCACGGCCGCTCTCCGGGGCGGCGAGTGGGACGCCGTGGTCGACACCTGGTCGGGAGCGCCGGACGCCGTACGGGCCTCGGCACGGCTCCTCGCCGAGGGCGGGGGAGCGGGCAGGTACGTCTACATCTCCAGCCGGTCGGTCTACGCCGGACCGGTCGCCGCCGGGCTGGACGAGACGGGGCCAGTGGTGGCCGCGTCGGCCGGGGACACGGCCGAGGAGACGGAGGGTGACTACGCGCGGGCCAAACGCGGCGGCGAACTCGCCACGTGCGAATCCTTCGGCGACCGCGCCCTGCTCGTACGGGCCGGGCTGATCCTCGGGCCGGGGGAGGACGTCGGGCGGCTGCCGTGGTGGCTGCTGCGCATGGCCCGTGGCGGGGCGGTGCCGGCACCGGGGCCGCGCGACCTGCCGATCCAGTACATCGACGTCCGTGATCTGGCGGAATGGGTGCTGGACGCCACGGCCCGCGGACTCTCCGGCGCCTACAACGTGGTCTCGCCGCCCGGGCACACCACCATGGGCGAGTTCCTGGAGTCGTGCGTGCGCGTCACGGGCGGCAAGGCGGAACTGCACTGGAGAAGCCCGGAATCGGTCCTCGCCGCGGGGGCCGAGCCGTGGACGGGCCTGCCCGTCTGGCTGCCGCCGGGTGCCGACTTCGACCACATGCACCGGGGTGACGTCTCGAAGGCCCTCGGCACGGGACTGCGCTGCCGTCCCGTGGGTGAGACGGTGACCGATACCTGGGCGTGGCTCCGGCAGCTGGGCGGGAAGGCTCCGCTGCGGCCGGACCGCCCGCTGAAAGGTGTGGATGCGCAGACGGAGGCAAGGCTGCTGGCGATGCCCGCGTGACGAGTGGCGATGCTCGCGTGACGAGCCCGGGGCGTGTGGTTGACCTGCGTCGGCGGCCCTGGATAGCTTCGTTCTACGAATTGTTGATTCCATGATGCGGAAAGTTGGGATTGGCGTGAGCGAGGACGCGACCGTTGCCACCAGCCTGCCCGGCAGTGTGACCGAGGAGCTCGCCGCCCGGCTGGCCCCCGTCGACGCGGAACTCGCACGCCGGTACCCGGGCGAGCCCGGCACGCGCCAGCCCGTCCACACCGTCTACGTGCCGGCGGACGCCTACTCGGCCGGCACCGTCGCGGACTGGGGCGGGCAGGCCCTGGAACTGCTCCGTCAACACGCCCCGGGCGCCAGGGAGTTCGCCGACGTACTCGGCCTGCCCGAGGAGCTCGCCGGGTCCGTGTACGAGCGCGTACTGGCGAAGCTGGAGCGCGAGCCCGTCGAGGACCTGCGCATCGACTTCGAGGACGGCTACGGCGTCCGGCCCGACGCGGAGGAGGACGCGGCCGCCGCCAGGGCGGCCCGCCTGATCGCCGAGTCCTGCGCGGCGGACGGCGCGCCCCCCTACGCGGGCATCCGTATGAAGTGCATGGAGGCCGCCGTGCGCGACCGCGGCATCCGCACCCTCGACATCTTCCTCACGGGGCTGCTGGAGGCCGGGGACCTGCCCGGCGGGCTGGTGCTCACGCTGCCGAAGGTCAGCTGCCCCGAGCAGGTCGAGGCCATGGCCCGGCTCTGCGGAGAGTTCGAGAAGGCACGCGGACTTCCACCGGGACGCATCGGCTTCGAGATCCAGATCGAGACGACCCAGTCCGTCCTCGGCCCCGACGGGCGTGCCACTGTGGCGCTCATGATCGAGGCAGCCGGGGGACGGGCCACGTCCCTGCACTACGGCACCTTCGACTACAGCGCCTCCTGCGGGGTGAGCGCCGCGTACCAGGCGATGGACCATCCCGTCGCCGACTACGCGAAGGCGGTCATGCAGGTCGCCGCCGCGGGGACGGGAGTACGCCTGTCGGACGGTTCGACCAACATCGTGCCGAGCGGGTCCCGGCGTCAGGTCCACGAGGCGTGGCGGCTCCATCACGGCCTCGTACGGCGCTCGTTGGCCCGCGCCTACTACCAGGGCTGGGACATGCACCCGGGGCACCTGCCCACGCGGTACGCCGCCACCTATTCCTTCTACCGCGAAGGGATGGAGCAGGCAGCGGCCCGACTCGCCGCCTACGCGGGCCACTTCGGCGGCGACGGCGCGGTGATGGACGAGCCCGCAACAGCCCGGGCACTGAGCAACTACCTGCTGCGCGGCCTGGACTGCGGCGCGCTCACGAGCGGCGAGGTCGCCCGCTACTCGGGCATGACCCGCGCCGACCTCGACCGGCTCGCGGGGCGGAGCGCGGCCACCGGGCAGGCCACTGCGGCGACTTGAGAGCCGTAGGCTGTCCCCCTCGGCACGCGGCAAAGGGGACGGGCAGTGCAGACACCGGGGGAGCAGCAGCCGGCGGGCAACGGCGGTGCGGAGCACGGCGGTTCGGGCGGCCTGCCGTCCCCGCCCGAGGCGGCGGGCGGCAGCGACGACGCCGTGGGCCGCGTGCTCGCAGGACGCTACCGGGTGACCGGGCGGCTCGGCCGCGGCGGCATGGGCGTCGTCTGGCGGGCCACCGACGAGGTGCTCGCCCGGGAGGTCGCAGTCAAGGAGCTGCGTACCTGGACCGATGCCGCGAGCAGTGAACTCGGCGACCTGCGGACGCGGATGGAGCGCGAGGCGCGTGCGGCGGCACGCGTGCGGCACCCCGGAGTGATCGCGGTGCACGACGTCGCGCAGCACGAGGGCCGGCCCGTCATCGTCATGGAACTCGTCGAAGGGCCTTCGCTCGACGACGTCCTGCGCGAGCGCGGCTCCCTCGAACCACGCGAGGCCGCAGCCATCGGGCTCAAGGTCATGAACGCCCTCGACGCCGCACACCGCGCCGGCGTGCTGCACCGTGACGTCAAACCGGGCAACGTACTGCTGGAGGGCGGCGGGGAGCGCGTCGTCCTCACCGACTTCGGCATCGCGACCATGGAGGACCCGGACGACGGGTCCGGCACGCGGCTGACCGGCAGCGGCGAACTCGTCGGCTCACTGGACTACTTGGCACCGGAGCGGGCGCGTGGCGAGCCGCCGCGTGAGGCGTCCGACGTGTGGGCGCTGGGCGCCATGCTCTACGCCGCCGTCGAGGGCGCCGTGCCCTTCCGCCGTACGTCCACGTGGTCGACGCTCAACGCGATCGTGGTCGAGCCGCTGCCCGAGCCGCGGCGTGCGGGCCCGCTCGCTCCCGTCCTCGCCGAACTCATGGCCAAGGACCCCGGGCAGCGCGCGGACGCGACGCGGGCGACGGCACTGCTGAAAGCCGTCGCCGAGGGTGCGGCTGTGCCACCCGCCTCCGAGACGGTGCGCCTGCGCACCGCAAGTGCTCCTGGGGCAGTCCCGCCCGGGCCGCAACAGGCGGCGTCCGCACCGGGAGTCCCCGGCCGGCCGGGACCGTCGTCACCACCGCACGGCGGACAGGGCCCGTTCGGTGAGCACCACGCTGCCCGGCCGCAAGACCCGTACGGCTCCGGACAGTTGCAGGCCGGGGTGGGCGGGACGGACCCGGAACGTGACACCGTTCGCACCGCTACGGGCCGCTCCCGCGGCCGGGTCCTGGTGGCTGCGGCGGCCGCCGCGGTGGTGCTGACCGGAGCGGGGGTGACGTACGCCGTCGTGGCCGGCGGCGAGGACGACGGCGTACGGGCGGACGGCGGGAAGCGGGCGGGGGCGTCCGAAGGTGCGGAGGGGGACCGGAAGGGCGACGGGCGCACCGAGGGCGGTCGCGGCGGTAAGAAGGCCGATTCGCTTCCCGGGACGGGCAGTTCGACAGGCACTGCCGAGGGCGGCGGCCGTCAGGAAGACGAGGGAGCCGGGGACGCGCAGGAAGGCGGCTCCGGCGGCAGCGCCGGGACGAGCGGAGTCCCGGGAGGCGGAGACGCCGGGAGTGGCGGCAGCACGGGAGGCGCCGCCCTGTCCGGTGGCGGTGAACCGGGACCGGCGCCCGCCTGCAAGCCGCGAGGCGGAGGCAGATTCGACTGCTCGGTGTGGAAGAAGGCGACGTCCTTCAACTCGGCACACAGACCGGTCGGTGAACTCAATGCGGGCATCAACTACTTCTTCTGCCAGAAGAAGCTCGCCCACCGGGAGACCGCAGGCCGCTGGACCAACATCTGGTGGGCGAAGACCGACGACGACAGCGGCAACAGGAAGGTGTGGGTCAGCGTCGTCTACATCAGGGGCGGGGGCAACGACGAGCCCGTGCCCGGACTGCCCGTCTGCTGAAGCCTGCCCCTGGGGGGGCAAGTGTGGGACAAGCGCTATGTCGCGGGCGGGAGTTCGCCCGAACCGCGGGCTATCAGCCGCGTCGGGTGCGTCGTCCGGCGGGGCGGGTCGTGCGCGCCTTCGAGGCGCCGGAAGAGCAACCCGGCCGCGGTGCGCCCCAGTTGGGCGGGATCCTGCGCGACGACGGTCACCGGGGGGACGAGCAGATCGGCCAGTTCGAAGTCGTCGAAGCCCACCAGCGCCACGGGACGGTCCAGTTCGGCGAGCACCCGCACCAGGGTCACGGTCACCCGGTTGTTGCCCGCGAAGAACGCGGTGACCCCTTCCGCTCCGGCGAGCATCCGCTCGGCGTCGGACCGTACGCGCTCCGGATCGGTGGCCCCGGCCGCCAGCCAGCTGTCGTGCACCGGCAGCCGCGCCTCCTCCATCGCCGCCAGGTAACCGCGCTGCCGCTCGTGAGCCGTGTGGATGCGCGGGCGGTCGCCGATGAAGCCGATGCGTCGGTGCCCGTGCGCGATGAGGTGGGCGACGCCGTCGCGGGCGCCGGCGAAGCTGTCGGCCAGCACCTGGTCGGCCTCGATGTGCCCCGGGGGCCGGTCGACGAAGACGGTGGCGACCCCGGCCGCTATCTCCGGTTCGAGATAGCGGTGGTCGCTGCTGGCGGGGACGATGACCAGGCCGTCCACCCGCCTCGCGCACAGAGCCAGCACCAACTCCTGTTCACGGGCCGGGTCTTCGGCGCTCGATCCGTTGATCAACAGCGCTCCGTGTGCGCGTGCGACCTCTTCGACGGCGCGGCTGAGCGGAGCGTAGAAGGGGTCGGCGAGGTCCTCCAGTACGAGTCCGATGCTCGCGGTGCGGCCCTTGCGGAGGATGCGGGCGCTGTCGTTGCGGCGGAACCCGAGCGCCGTGATCGACTCCTGCACGCGGCGTTCGGTGTCGGGGGAGACGCCGGCCTCGCCGTTGACCACCCGGGAAACCGTCTTCAGGCCGACCCCCGCCCGGGCCGCGACATCCTTCATGGTGGGCCGGTTCCCGTAGCGGCGTTCGGGAGTACGGCCTGCGGCGGGGCGTGCGGTCTCGGGCACGGGGGCGGGTTCCCTCTCAGGTCTCTTGCAGGGGAAGAGCAGCATAGCTCTCCGCCGCACAGGAGTCTGGACAACGTTGTCAGCACACGCCAGACTGGACCTGCTGACCGTTCCCGGCCGGGGGCGGGTCGCCGCCCCGTCCTCAGGAGAACATCACCCATGCACCAGGACCTCGTGGTCGCTCTCGACATCGGCGGCACCAAGATCGCGGGTGCCCTGGTGAACAGCGTCGGCGAGCTGCTCGTGCGTGCGCAGCGTCCCACCCCGTCGCGGGCGCCCGGTGAGCAGGTGATGGCGGCGCTCGGGGAGGTGCTCGGAGAACTGGCCGCGTCCTCGCAGTGGTCCGGTGCACGTGCCGTGGGGATCGGCAGTGCAGGGCCCGTGGATGCCAAGGCCGGCACCGTCTCCCCGGTCAACATCCCCGGATGGCGCGAGTTTCCACTCGTGGCCAACGTGCGGGAGCGTACGGGTGGGCTGCCCGTCACCCTCGTCGGCGACGGCGTCGCGATGGCGGCGGCGGAGCACTGGCAGGGCGCCGCGCGGGGACGGGCCGGTGCGCTGTGCATGGTGGTCTCCACGGGTGTGGGCGGCGGCCTCGTCCTCGGCGGTGAACTGCACCCCGGTCCCAGCGGCAACGCGGGCCACATAGGGCACATCAGCGTCGACCTGGACGGCGACAGCTGCCCCTGCGGAGGACGCGGCTGCGTGGAACGCATCGCCAGCGGGCCCAACATCGCCCGCCGGGCACTGGAGGGGGGCTGGAGACCCGGCCCCGGCGGCGACGGCAGCGCGGCGGGCGTGGCCGCCGCGGCGCGGGCCGGCGACCCCGTCGCCCGCGCCTCCTTCGAGCGTGCCGCACGTGCCCTGGCAGCGGGCATCGCCGCCACGGCGACGCTCGTCGAGATCGAGATCGCCGTGGTGGGCGGGGGAGTGGCTAAGGCCGGCGAGGTCCTGTTCGCCCCGCTGAGGCGGGCGTTGGCGGAGTTCGCGACGCTGTCCTTCGTGCAGGGCCTCGAGGTGGCACCGGCTCGGACAGGCACCGACGCGGGTCTCGTGGGGGCTGCCGCCGCTTGCTGGCACCTGGAGGGCCGCTGAGTCTCCGGCCGCGGCTCGCGCCCCGGCCCCTGTCCGCCCGCACGCGGGCCCGGCTCCGGCGCCGCTCCGTACGGGAGCAGCACCACTTCACGCGCGGGCCGGTCCCGCCGGTCGCGCCCGTCCAGGCCGTCCCGGAGCAGCGTGGGCGACCGCGCGTGCGTAGTCCGTCGGCGGCAGGCCCACGGTCCTCGTGAAGTCCCGTACGAGATGGGCCTGGTCGCTGTAGCCCAGTTCGCCGGCCAGCCGTGCCCAGTCGGTGCCCCGCTGTGCCCCGGCGGCCTCCAGCGCCTCGTGGATCCGGTAGCGCAGGATCACCCACTTCGGGCTGACGCCGACGCACGAGGCGAACAGCCGCTGCAGAGCACGCACGGACAGGCCCCCTTGGCGGGCGAGCTGCTCGACGCGCGTGATGCTCCGGTCGGTGCGAACGCGGTGGGCGAGCTCCATGGCGCGCTCGGCGGCCGGATCCGGCGACGGTCCCGAGCCGAGCAGAAGGGCGTCGGCGGCGGCGACCCTCTCGTCCTCCCCCACGGGCGAGACGATCCGGGCCGCGGCCTGGCCGTCCGCGGAAGGAAAGACCTCCGGGAAGGGCAGACTCCGGCCCGTCAGCGCAGCGACGTCCCGCACGCCGTCGCCGGACAGGAAGGGCCGGAAACCGCCCGGACGGAACTGGACTCCGCAGACCCGGCCTGTGCCCTGCAGCGTGATGGAGAACAGCCCGAGCCCCACACCCGCCACTTCCGCGCCGGGTGGCTCGGCGCCGTAGCGGTGGAAGACGATGTTCACCGACGGATGCGGCACGAGCTGGGAGACGTAGGGCTCCTCCAGCTCCCAGTCGATCAGCCAGTAGTGCTCGACGTACGGGCGCAGGGCCTCCGCGGCAGGGCGGCGCCGGAAGCGCACGCGGGAGAAGAGCTCCGCGGCGTCGAGGATGCCCCGGGTGTCGGCCCGCGGCCTGTCCGAGCCGTACGGCCCCCGCTCCGGCGGCACCGGGCCTCCCCGGCCGTTCCCACCTGCCATGACGCAGATCCTATGCCCGGCGGTGTCGCATTTCTTCAAGCCCTCGGCGGCGGGGCCGCCGTAGCGTTCCGGGCATGACGAACGCGTACGACCTCACCGGTCTGCTGAAGGGTGCCGCCGAGCGGGCGGAGCCCGTGGTGCGCGGGGTGAAGGAGTCCGACCTCGGCTCGCCGACGCCCTGCTCCGAGTACGACGTGCGAGATCTGATCAACCACCTCCTGCACGTCGTGATCAGCTTCCAGGCCCTCGCTGCCAGAGGCACCGCCGATTTCTCCACGACTCCGGACTACCTCGAGGACAGTGCCTGGAGAGCACGGTTCGGGCGGGAGGCCGGACTTCTCGTGGAGGCGTGGTCGCAGCCGGGAGCGCTGGAGGGAGTGTCGCAGGGGATGGGTCTGCCGCAGCGCACCGTGGGGGAGATGGTGCTGGGCGACATGACCGTGCACGCCTGGGACCTCGCGCGCGCCACCGGCCAGGACTTCGTCCCGTACGGACCCGGCGTGCCGGTGCTGAACGAGGGCTTCGGGGCTCTGGCGCCGACGGGGCGGAAGATGAACGTGTTCGCGGAACCCGTCCAGGTCGCCGAGGACGCGACGGACTTCGACAAGCTGCTCGCCCTGACGGGGCGCGACCCCGCCTGGCGCGCGCCTGCCGCGAAGTGAACCCGTCCCACTGACCGCGCCGCTGCTCTCCTGCCCGCCGTCGCGCCCGCGCGGAGGGACGGCCGGGAGGGCGCGGCCGGGCCGTCCTCCTCCCCCGGGCGCCCCGAGTGCGCGACCGCGCGCGGCTTCCCTCACATTCGTGACGATGACCCGCACATCGCCTCCAACTGCTCCCCGGCTGCCGCCTGTTCTCCGCCGTACCGTAGGGGAATCCGCCGCGTGCGCCTGCGTTTTGCGACGGCGCCGCCCCGGCGCGTTTCCGTGGCAGGGTGGAACGGGCAGCGTGAAACGGGGGGCGACGGAAGAGGGGGAACCGACCGTGATCGTGTGGCTCAACGGCGCCTACGGCGCGGGCAAGACCACCGTGGCGCACGAGCTGGTGGACCTGCTCCCGGGAGGCATGCTCTGCGAACCGGAGCTCATCGGCACCGGGTTGAGATGCATGCTCCCCAAGGAACGCCTCGCCCAGATCGACGACTATCAGCAACTGCCGTCCTGGCGACGGCTGGTGGCCGAAACGGCAGCGGCGCTCCTCACCGAGGTCGAGGGACCCCTGATCATTCCGATGACCCTGCTGAGGCAGGAGTACCGGGACGAGATATTCGGCGCTCTCGCCGCCCGTCGCATACCGGTGCACCACGTGCTGCTGCACGCGGATGAAACGATCCTTCGCGCTCGCATGGAGCAACGCGCGTACACGGAAGGTGGGTTGGACCGTGTCCGGTGCCAGGAGCAGCTGCCCGCGTACCGCACCGCGCTCGGCTGGCTCGGCGAGGACGCGCACACCGTGGATACGTCCGGCCTCACTCCCCGCCAGACCGCGGAACGCGTCGCCGGCGCGCTGAACGAGGGCGCCGGCAGCCTGGACATCGTGCAGACCCCCGAGCCGACGGCCGAGACCGTGGCGGCGGGCGTGCTGCTCTTCGACGAGCAGGAACGGATACTGCTGGTCGACCCCACGTACAAGCCGGGCTGGGAGTTCCCCGGCGGAGTCGTCGAGCCGGGGGAGGCACCCGCCAGCGCCGGAATCCGCGAGGTGGCCGAGGAGCTGGGCCTCCAGCTGCACACCGGCCCCCGCCTGCTGGTCGCCGACTGGGAACCGCCGAAACCCCCCGCATACGGAGGGCTGCGGCTGCTGTTCGACGGTGGCTGCCTCTCCAGGGACGAAGTACGGCGACTGCTGCTCCCCGCCGCGGAGTTGAGGGCATGGCGCTTCGTCACCGAGGAGCAGGCCGCCGGGCTCCTGCCGCCCGCACATCTGGAGCGTCTCAAGGGAGCGCTGCGCGCCCGCGAGTCGGGTCACCCGCTCTACCTGGAGGCGGGGGCCCCGGTCGGCGACGGAATCAGCCGCGCCGCCGGGTAGCCGCAGCACCCCGACGGCAGCACCCCGACGGCGCCACCCCGACGGCGGGGCGGCTCAGACGCGCTGGGCGTACCTCAGCAGGAAGAGCGCCTCCGCGACGGACATCCGCTCCAACTCCTCCGGCGAGACGCTCTCGTTGACCGCGTGGATCTGGGCCTCCGGTTCGCTCAGCCCGATGAGGAGGATCTCCGCCCGCGGGTAGAGCGAGGCGAGCGTGTCGCACAGCGGGATGGAGCCGCCCTGGCCCGCGATCTGCATCTCCTCTCCGTCGTAGGCCGCCTGCATCGCCTCGGCCATCGCCTTGTACGCCGGGCTCGCGGTGTTCGCGCTGAACGGCTGTCCCTGGCCCACGACTTCGACGGACACGCGGGCACCCCACGGCACGTGCGACTCCAGGTGGGAGACGAGGAGCGCGGTGGCCTTCACGGTGTCCATGCCCGGGGGCACCCGCAGGCTCACCGCCGCACCTGCGCTCGCCTGCACCGACGCGGTGGCCGTGGCGACCGACGGGCAGTCGATCCCCAGCACCGTCACGGAGGGGCGGGCCCAGATGCTCTCGGCGACGGTTCCCGAGCCTGTCAGCCGTACGCCCTCCAGGACCTTGGCGTCCTTGCGGAAGTCCTCCGGCGGGTAGTCCAGCCCGTCCCAGCCGGCATCCGCGTCCAGGCCGTCGACGACGGTGTTGCCCTCGGCGTCCCGGACGGAGTCGAGCGTCCGGACCAGAGCGGCCAGCGCGTCGGGCGCGGCTCCGCCGAACTGACCGGAGTGCAGGTTGCCTTCGAGCGTCTCCACCCGGACGTGAAGCTTCGCCATGCCGCGCAGCGAGGCGGTGACTGTGGGCAGCCCCACGCGGAAGTTGCCCGTGTCGCCGATGACGATAGTGTCCGCCGCCAGCAGCCTGGGATGAGCCTCCGCGTACCGCTGCAGACCCCCGGTGCCCTGCTCCTCGGAGCCTTCGGCGATGAACTTCACGGTGACGGGGAGCTCGCCCTGGGCACGCAGTGCACGCAGTGCCAGCAGGTGCATGACGATGCCGCCCTTGCAGTCGGCCGCTCCGCGCCCGTACCAGCGTCCGTCCCGTTCGGTGAGCTCGAACGGCGGTGTCCGCCAAGCGGATTCGTCGAGCGGCGGCTGCACGTCGTAATGCCCGTACAGCAGCACCGTGGGGGCGCCCTGCGGGCCCGGGAGCATTCCGTAGACGCTCTGGGTGCCGTCGGGGGTGTCGAGGAGCGCGACGTCCTGGAAGCCCTCCCCGCGCAGCGTGGCGGCGACCCAGTTGGCCGCGGCCTCGCACTCGCCGACCGGGAACTGCGAGGCGTCGGCCACCGACCGGAACGCCACCAGTTCGGCCAGCTCGGCCCTGGCCTGCGGCATGAGAGAGGCGACGGTGGCGGCCACGGCATCGGTGTACGCGGCGTGTTCGTCTGCACCGGGGGCCGGGGTGAGTGTCATCGGAAGGCTCCTTGTGGGGCGCGGCGTCGGACTTCTGCGTACGCGGTCTGTGTGCAGTGCGCGCGCACGAAAAGACGCCGTTGATCCTCCCACAGAGGGACGCGCCGGGGCCGAGCCGTAGGATGCGGTCGGCAACGCAAAGCCGAGGTCGAGCGGAGCGGAAGGACATCGTGAGCAGCGAGAACGCAGCCGGGTCAGAGGGCCGGGGCGGGGACGGGCACGCGGAGGACGTCCTGCACTCCGAGGAGGCCGCACCGGACGGCGGCCCGAGCCCCGCCGAGAGCACGGACAGCGCGGTCGGCCCGGACGACGGGGACGAGCCCGTCTGGGACGTGGTCGTGGTCGGTGCCGGGCCTGCCGGAGCGTCGGCGGCGTACGCGGCGGCAGTCGCCGGACGGCGGGTGCTGCTGCTGGAGAAGGCCGAGCTGCCCCGCTACAAGACGTGCGGCGGCGGCATCATCGGCCCCTCGCGGGACGCCCTGCCGCCGGGCTTCGAACTGCCGCTGCGCGACCGCGTGCACGCGGTGACGTTCTCGCTCAACGGCAGGATGGCCCGTACGCGCCGGTCCCGGCACATGCTCTTCGGGCTGGTCAACCGCTCGGACCTGGACCACCGGCTGGTGGAGCACGCCGTCAAGGCGGGTGCCACCGTGCGGACGGGCGTGAGCGTCTCACGCGTCGAGCAGCACGGCCCGGCCGTGCCCGACCGCCGTACGGTGGCGGTCGTCCTCTCCGGGGAGGAACGGCCCGTACTGGCCCGCGCGGTGGTGGGGGCGGACGGAAGTGCCAGCCGGATAGGCGCACATGTCGGCGTGAAGATGGAGCAGGTGGACCTCGGCCTGGAGGCGGAGGTCCCGGTGCCCGCCAGCGTCGCCGAGGACTGGGCGGGCCGCGTGCTGATCGACTGGGGCCCCCTGCCCGGAAGTTACGGCTGGGTCTTCCCCAAGGGCGACACCCTCACCGTCGGTGTCATCTCGGCGCGTGGCGAAGGAGCCGCGACCAAGCGGTACTTGGAGGACTTCGTGGGCCGGCTCGGACTCGCCGGCTTCGAACCCGACGTCTCCTCCGGCCACTTGACGCGCTGCCGTGCCGAGGACTCCCCGCTCTCCCGGGGCCGGGTGCTGGTGTGCGGGGACGCCGCCGGGCTGCTGGAGCCGTGGACGAGGGAGGGCATCTCCTTCGCCCTGCGTTCAGGGCGGCTGGCCGGAGAGTGGGCGGTGCGCGTCGCCGAGGCGCACGACGCGGTGGAGGCCCGGCGGCAGGCCCTGAACTACGCCTTCGCCATCAAGGCGGGTCTGGGCGTGGAGATGGGTGTCGGGCGGCGGATGCTCAACGTCTTCGCCCGCCGCCCCGGAATGCTGCACGCCGCGCTCACGGGATTCCGACCGGCGTGGAACGTCTTCGCACGGTTCGCGCGAGGGGCGACGTCGCTGGCGGAGGTCGTACGGACGAACGCGGTGGCGCGGCGGGCGCTGGAGACACTGGACCGCTGAAGCACCCGGGCACGGGTCTGCGGTGCCCCGGACGGCAGGGGCGCCGCACCGGCGCGGGCCGGCGCCGGGACTCGGCCGGTACGTGGCCGCGGCGGCAGAGCGCGGCTGCGGACAGCGGCGGCGGGTGCGCCGCCGCCGAACCGGTCCGAGCCGGTGCAGAGCCGGCCGGTTACCGCCGGGCTCAGTCCACGGTGATGCGGAAGACCGGGTACTTGGGGGCGGCGGCGAGGAGTTCAGCGTCCGTCGACTCCGCGCTGAGCCCCTTGAAGAACGCGCCGACCTCCCAGCTCCACTTCTTGATGTAGGCGCGCAGCACCGCGGGCTTCTCCTCGTCGGCCAGTTCGACGGCGCGGAAGAGCTCCACCTTCTTGCCCTTGCGCAGTTCGCCCCCGCCCGCGGCGCGCATGTTGTGCGTCCACTGCACGTGGCCGCGGGGAGCGACCAGGTACCGCTCGCCGTCGAGGGGGAGCGGGTTGACGGGGGTGGTGCGCCACTCACCGGTCTTGCGGCCGCGGACGGCGAGGACGCGGGAGCCGGCGAGGCTCACG
This sequence comes from Streptomyces ovatisporus, assembly GCF_042653885.1. Classification (NCBI taxonomy): domain Bacteria; kingdom Bacillati; phylum Actinomycetota; class Actinomycetes; order Kitasatosporales; family Streptomycetaceae; genus Streptomyces; species Streptomyces ovatisporus. Next base: position 418,364 of record NZ_JBHSFH010000006.1, on the reverse strand, counting down.
TTGCGCCTGGCCAGCCAGGCGACGGTGGGGTTGAGGACCTTGCGGGTGAAGCCGTCCGGCTTGACGAAATGGGCGGTGGTCATGGCGGTCTTCCTTCGTGCATGAGGGCTGCCGGTGACGGCGGCTGGACTCTGACTGGGACGGAACGGGCCGGCCGGGCCGGCGAAGACTGAGGTGGGCTGCTCTTCGAGAGCAGTGCTCTCTCTCAAGAGCAGTGTTGCACGAGCGGCGCACCAGAACAAGAGCACTGATCTCATTCTTGGTCAGTGCTCCGGAAGCTGGCACACTGACACCCATGACCAAGATCCAAGGCGCGCGGGAGCGGGCACGCGGTGAAATCACCATAGCCATCAAGGACGAAGCGCGGCGCCAGCTCGCGGCGGAAGGCGCGGCCAAGCTCTCCCTCCGCGCTGTGGCACGCGAGTTGGGCATGGTCTCCTCGGCGCTCTACCGCTACTTCCCCAACCGCGACGACCTGCTCACCGCCCTGATCACCGACTCCTACGACGCGCTGGGCGCCGCCGCCGAAGCCGCCCTCGAGGGTTCTGCCGCCCAAGGCGATGCCCACCTGGCCCGCTGGCAGGCCGTCTGCCGCGCCGTCCGCGCATGGGCCCTCGCGCACCCGCACGAGTACGCCCTCATCTACGGCTCGCCCGTCCCCGGCTACGCGGCGCCCGAGACCACCACCGGCCCGGCAGCACGAGCGGCGCTCACCCTGATCACCATCGCCGCGGACGCGCACGCCGCAGGAGCGCTGCGTCTCCCCGCCGCGGCAGGTGCGGCCTCCGGGGCCGCGTCCACCGGCCCGGAACCTTCCGGATGCGGGCCGGTCCCCGCCGCGCCGGCGCCCGTCCTGTCCGACACCCACGATCTGACGCAGCGCCTCGGTGTGGACCTGCCCGCCCCCGCCATGGCCGAACTGGCCGCCGTCTGGGCGCAGTTGTTCGGACTGCTCAGCTTCGAGCTGTTCGGCCAGTTCGACGGCGTCATCGCGGCGAGGGACGACTTCTTCGATCACGCGGTGGTCGGCCTCGCCAGGGCGGCGGGCCTCGTCTGAAGCGCCGCGACGCCGCGACGCCGCGACGCCGCGACGCCACGACGCCGCGACGCCACGACGCCGCGACGCCGCGACGCCGCGACGCCTGGCGCCGGCGCCCGGGACGACCCTGCCCCCGGCTCGTCCGGCCCCACCCCCACCTCCACCTCAACCCCCACCCCGGCCCCGGCGGCCGTCCGGACCCTGCGACGTCCGCCTCCGGGACCCCGCCCGGCCCGCTGCGTCCGTCGCTACTCCCCGGGGAGTAGCGAGGAGGCCCGCCCGAGGCTGACTACGGAGCGGCCGCTCCCGGCTAGCGTTACGGGACATGAACGGTCTCCGCCGGCTCCGCAGCCGAAGTCTCTCCGGCCTGGCCCGGTCCGTCACCCGGACGCCGGGCGAGGCGGACGGGCAGCCGCGGCGGGCGCATCACCGCTCCGGTCACCCGGCTCCGCCCGGCTGCCGCCGGCCGGGGCGGCCCGAGGGAGCCGCGTGGACGTCCGGGAGGGCCGGAACCCCCCGCGGTCCCGGGTCTCCCGGCATATCGGCCCTCAGGTCGGTGCCCTGGCTGTCCTCGTTCGCCGTGCTCGTCGTGCAGCAGGTGGGTTCCCAGGCGGCCGCAGCCGGCCAGGACGTGCTGCGCATGCCGCTCGACGGGTTCGCCCGGTTCCTCCTCGCCGCCGGCCCGTTGCTGCTCCTGCTGCGGCACATCGCCCCACGCACAGCCGCTTTCGGCACCGCTGCCGTCGCAGCGGTGTATCTGGGCGCCGGATACCCCTACGGTCCCGTCTTCCTCAGCGTGGGGGTCGCCTGCTTCGCCGCCGCCGCGGCGGGACGGCGCTACGCGGCGTGGAGTGCCCTGGCCGCCTTGTGGGCGGGACATGTGCTGCTGGCGCATCTGCTCTACCGCTGGCTGCCGCCCGACGGCGACGGCGGGGCGAGCTGGGGGACGGAACTCGTCGCCGCGGCCTGGGTCGCGGCCGTCGTCGCCGGGGCCGAACTGGCCCGTGCCCGGCGACAGGAGTGGGCGCGCCGCCGTGCCGCGCAGGAGGAGGCGGACCGGCGCCGCGCGGACGAGGAGCGGCTGCGCATCGCCCGTGAGCTGCACGACGTGCTCGCGCACAGCATCTCCGTCATCAACGTGCAGGCGGGGGTGGGTCTCGCACTGCTGGACTCGGACCGGGAGCAGGCCCGTACGGCGCTGACCACCATCAAGAGCGCCAGCAAGGAGGCCCTCGGCGAGGTCCGTCAGGTGCTGGACGCCCTCCGTGCCCCCGGCGCCGCGCCGCGCACACCCGCCCCCGGCCTCGACCGTCTCCCGGAGCTGACCGGGCAGGCCGCCGGGGCAGGGCTGGACGTGACGACGGAGGTCGTGGGGACGGCGACGCGGCTTCCGCCGGGAGCCGACCTGGCGGCCTTCCGCATCGTCCAGGAAGCCCTGACGAACGTCGTGCGCCACTCGGGCTCGCGCACCGCACGCGTACGGCTCGGCTACGGCCCCGGTGAGTTCCGCGTCGACGTGGACGACGAGGGCCCGGCACTGCGGGACGCGGGGTCCGCGTCCGCGGGCGGCGGCTCCGGCGGCGGCGGTTCGGGCGGCAACGGCCTGCCCGGCATGCGCGAACGGGCCTCGGCGCTCGGCGGAAGCGCCGAGGCGGGGCCACGGGCCGACGGGGGGTTCCGCGTCACCGCCCGCTTCCCCTGCGCGCCCGCCGCTACGGTGCCCGTCCCGCCGGAGAAGGAGAGACCGTGATCCGTGTGCTGCTCGCCGACGACCAGTCGTTGGTCCGTGCCGGCTTCCGTGCTCTGCTGGACGCTCAGCCCGGCATCGAGGTCGCCGGCGAGGCCGCCGACGGTGCGGCGGCGCTGGAGAGCGTCCGCCGCCTCCGCCCCCACCTGGTGCTGATGGACATCCGGATGCCGGTGCTCGACGGGCTCGCTGCGACGCGCCGCATCACCGAGGACCCCGGGCTCGCCGACGTGAAGGTGGTCATGCTCACCACCTTCGAGCTGGACGAGTACGTCTTCGAGGCCATCCGCGCGGGCGCCTCGGGTTTCCTGGTCAAGGACACCGAACCCGAGGAGCTCGTACGGGCGGTCGGCGCGGTCGTCGGCGGCGACGCCCTGCTCTCGCCCGGCGTGACGCGGCGCCTCATCGCGGAGTTCGCGGCGCGTTCCAAGGAGCCGGGCGCCGCCGAGGAGCTGGGGCAGCTCACCGAGCGCGAGCGTGAGGTGATGGCGCTGGTGGGAATGGGCCTGTCGAACGAGGAGATCGCACGCCGCCTCGTGGTCTCGCCGTTGACCGCCAAGACCCACGTCAGCCGCGCGATGGTCAAGCTGGGTGTCCGCGACCGGGCCCAACTGGTGGTCCTGGCCTACGAGTCGGGGCTCGTCCGCCCCGGCTGGCTGGGCTGATCCGCTGCCGGGGTCGAGGGCCGCGCGGCGGGGCCGCGCAACTGCACCCGCACCGCGCCGGCATCGCCGGACAGGATGAATGTATGCGCTTCCAATTTTGTGGGCACGTTGCTCCTGATGCATCCGCCGTCCCCGTGCCGTGGGGCCCCGCGCCTCTTCGGCAGGCGGCCGGTGCACCGGTCGTCACGTCCGTCGAAGGAGCCATCGAGTGGCCGAAAACGTCAGCCGTCGCAGCGTGTTCAGGGCATCCGCGGGTGCCGCGGTTCTCGCCTCGTCCGCGTCCGTCCCGCCGCTCACGGCCACTCCAGCGGCGGCGGCTCCCGCCTCGGGAACCGCCGCTGCCTCCGCGGTGCCCGCAGCCCAGGGAGCGGGCGTCCTGAGTGCCGAGAGCCGTGCGAAGACCGAGCGCCGCGTGCAGGAGCTGCTCGCCCGGATGACCGTCGAGGAGAAGTTCGGGCAGCTCCAGCAGCTGACCTGGAATCCGGACACGGGCCCCGGCGAGGGCCAGAACGAAGCCGCCACGGAGGCCGCGGCGGAAGGACGGCTGGGCTCCGTCCTCAACATCACCGGCGCCAAGGAGTGCAACGACCTGCAGCGGCACGCCGTCGAGGAGTCCCGCCTGGGTATCCCGCTGATCTTCGGACTCGACGTCATACACGGCTTCCTGACCACGTTCCCCGTCCCGCTCGCCCAGGCCGCCGGCTTCGACCCGCAAGTCGTCGTGCGGGACGCCGAGGTGAGCGCGCGGGAGGCGGCCTCCTGGGGCGTGCACTGGACGTTCGCGCCGATGGCGGACGTCAGCCACGAGCCGCGGTGGGGCCGGGTCGCCGAGGGCAGCGGCGAAGACCCGTACCTGACCGCACAGTTGGCCGCGGCCAAGGTGCGGGGCTACCAGGGCGAGGACTACTCGGCCGACGGCCGCATCGCCGCGTGCGTCAAGCACTTCGTGGGCTACGGCTTCCCCGAGGGCGGCCGGGACTACAACACCGTCGACATCTCCGAGCGGCGGCTGCGCGACGTGGCGCTGCCGCCGTTCAAGGCCGCGGTGGACGCCGGGGTGGCCACCGTGATGGCCGCCTTCAACACCGTCAACGGCGTTCCCGCACACGCCAATCCGCACACGCTCACCCGCATCCTGCACGAGGAACTGGGCTTCGACGGCTTCGTCGTCGGCGACTACAACGGCGTGCAGGAACTGATCCCGCACGGTGTCGCCGCCGACGGCGCCGACGCCGCCCGCCTCGCGCTGGGCGCCGGAGTGGACATGGAGATGGTCAGCACCACCTACGCCGAGCACGGCAGGGAACTCCTCGAAGCCGGCGAGATCGACCCGCGGCGCCTGGACGACGCCGTCGCCCGCATCCTGCGCGTCAAGGTGCGGCTCGGTCTCTTCGAGAACCCCTACACCGACGAGGACGGGGAGATCGCCGAACCCACCGCGGCAGCCCGCCGGCACGCCCGGGAGACCGCGGCGTCCTGCGCCGTGCTGCTCAAGAACGAGGACCGTACGCTGCCCTTCGCCAAGGACACGTCCTCGCTCGCCGTCGTCGGTCCGCTCGGTGACGACACCAGGGAACTGCACGGAACCTGGGCAGGGCCGGGATCGAGGATGTTCCCCGCCGTCTCCGTGCTGGAAGGCGTCAGGAAGGCCGCACCCGGCGCGAAGGTGACCTTCGCCCGCGGCTGCGACGTCACCGGCGGAGACACCGGCAAGCTCGCCGAGGCCGTGGCGGCGGTCGAGGCGGCGGACGCCGCCGTCGTCGTCGTGGGGGAGAAGGCAAGTCACAGTGGTGAGGCGGCAGTTCGCAGCGACATCACCCTGCCCGGAGTGCAGGAGGAGCTGATCCGCAGGGTCGCGGAGACGGGCAGGCCCTTCGCCGTCGTGGTGCTCGCGGGGCGCCCGCTGGTGCTCTCCGGCGTGGTCGAGCACGCTCCCGCCGTCCTCAACGCCTGGCATCCCGGCATCGAGGGAGGCAACGCGGTGGCGGACGTTCTCTTCGGCGAGGTCGCCCCCGGCGGCAAGCTGCCCGTCACGCTCCCTCGTGCGGTGGGCCAACTCGCCGTGTACTACGGGCATGAGAACACCGGCCGCCCCTACGACCCGGACGACCCGTACACCTCCAAGTACCTCGACCTGCGCCACGGCCCGCTGTTCCCCTTCGGGCACGGCCTGAGCTACACCACGTTCGCCTTCTCCGGCCTGGAGTTGAGCGAGAAGAGCGTGAGCGCGCAGGACGTCCGGGAAGGCCGGGCGAAGGTGACGGCATCAGTGACGGTGGAGAACACGGGAGGCCGCACGGGAGACGAGGTCGCCCAGCTCTACATCCGTGACAAGGTCGCCAGCCTCGCCCAACCCGTGAGGCGTCTGCGGGGATTCGAGCGGATGACCCTCGAAGAGGGCGAGCGCCGCACCGTCACCTTCGAACTCGGCGCGGCCGACCTCGGCTTCCACACCAACGACCCGCGAGGCGAACTGCTCGTCGAACCGGGCGAGTTCGAGATCTACGCGGGAGGCAGCTCGGAGGCCGGACTGCACACGACGCTGACGCTCACCTGAGGCGACGGCCGTGCTGCTCACGCCACGGCGGCCGGACCGAGCCGGAGCGGCACGGCCCCGAGTCACACGCCGGGGACCGGTCGCGGCAGCAGGCACCGGTCCGCCGCTCGCCCGGGCCCCCGGCTACCGGCCGGGCTTGCGGCGTACGTACAGCTGCTTGCGTACGCGCGCCACCACGGTGCCGTCGGCGGCGGTCACGGTGGACTCGAACCAGGGAAGGGCCTTGGAGCCGTCCGCCGTCGCCTGCCGTATCTCCGCGACCCTCGCCTCGCTCAGCTCGAACTCGGTGCAGACGGTGCCGCGGCCCGGCGAGACGAACTCGATCTCACCGGTCTTGTCCCACACCAGGTAGTCGCTCCCGAGCCGGTTCACGACCAGCAGCACCCAGAAGGGGTCGCTCATCGAGTACAGCGAGCCGCCGAAGTGGGTGCCGAAGTAGTTGCGGTTGAGCAGTCCGAGGCGCAGCCGGATGCGGGCGCTGCTCCAGTCGTCCGCGATGTGCACGACCTTGATGCCCGCGCAGCGGTACGGCGGCCACCAGGCGAGCGCGCGGCGCAGACCGCGCGGGGTGGAGATCAGCTTGCCGAGCCTGGCCATACGGGGAAACTACCACGGCGCATACTCGTGAGTAACTCAGTGGCCGACCGCGCCTCGCACCGTCCAGGCGACCACTCCGGCGACCGTGGCGAGCAGGGCGACCGTGGTGAGCGCCGAGGGCAGTGAGAACCATTCGGCCAGGAACCCGATGGCGACGGGGCCGAGGAGCATGCCGCCGTATCCGAGGGTCGAGGCCGCGGCCACGCCGCCGGGCCCGGCGAGTGCGCCGGCGCGGGCGACCGCGACGGGAAAGAGGTTGGCCAGACCCAGACCCGTGATGACGAAGCCCACCAGTGCCGCCCAGGTCCAGGGTGCCAGCGCACCGAGCAGCATCCCCGCTCCCGCGGCGAGTCCGCCCGCCGTCAGCAGGCGGCTCTGGCCCAGCCGTTCGGTCAGTGCGGTGCCCGTCAGCCTCCCCACGGTCATCGCCAGGGCGAAGACAGAGTACCCGGCTGCGGCGAGTGCTGTGCCGGCGCCGAGGTCCTCGGCCAGGTGCAGCGCGCTCCAGTCGGCCAGCGCCCCCTCGCCGTACGCGGTGCACAGCGCGATCAGGCCCAGTACCAGAACCAGACGCCTGCCCGGCCCCGTCCGTGCCCCCGCCCGCGGCGCCGCTTCAGCCGCACCGACGCCCGTGCCTCCGCCCCCGGGGCCGGCTGCGGGCGGCGCCGGCTGCTGCAGCAGCGTCCGTCCTGCCGCGGCGGTCACGCACAGGCCGAGCACGGTCAGCATCAGCAGATGACGGGCCGGGCTCAACTGTCCTGCCACGAGGCCGCCCAGGCCCGCGCCGAGCATGCCGCCGAGGCTGAACGCCGCGTGGAAGCCGGGCATGACGGGACGTCCCAGGACGGCGATCAGGTCGACGGCCGCGGCGTTCATCGCGACGTTCAACCCGCCGTAGGCTGCCCCGAACACGAGAAGCACGAGACCGAGGGCGAGGACGGAGTGGGTCAGCGGGGGAAGCGCCACACCGGCCGACATCAGCACTGCCGCCGCGACGGTCACCGCGTGGTTGCCGAAGCGGTGGCACAGTCGTCCGGTGAGCATCATCGTGATCACACCGCCGGCGGAGACGCCGAGCAGCGCGAGCCCGAGCGCGCTGGGGGAGGCGCCGGTCTGCTCCTTGACCGCGGGGATGCGCACCACCCAGCCGGCGAAGAGGAAGCCGTCGAGGGCGAAGAACGCGGTGATCGCTGTACGGAGGCGACGCCAGGCCGGGGGCGGGGAGACGGCCCGGGAGCCACTGCCGCGTCCCCTCGCGACGGCAAGCGCCGACCGTATTTTGTTCAGTGTCGGCACAAAGCGAGAATAGAGGGGTGACCCCGACGCGTACAAGCAAATTGGAGAGAGGCCGCAGCGCCCTCGGCCCGGCACTGGAACTCGTCCACACCGGAAGAGCGCCCACCCGTGCCGTCCTCACCGCCGAACTCGGCGTGACCAGGGCGACCGCCGGAGCCGTCGCAGCCGAACTGGAGACGCTGGGCCTGATCACGGTCGACTCCAGTCCGGGTGCCGCGTCCGGCACCCAGGGCCGCCCCTCGCACCGCCTCTCCGTCAACGGCGACGGCCCCGTCGTACTCGCCGCACAGGTGCACGCCGACGGCTTCCGCGCGGCACTCGTCGGCCTCGGCGGCCGGCTCGTCGCCACGGCGCCCGGCGCGGGAACGGCCTCGGCCGATCCGGCACACGTGCTGCGGGAGGTCGTCGAAGCAGGCGCGGGCCTGCTGAAGGACACCGGACGCCGGTGCGTGGGGGCAGGGCTGGCCGTGCCCTCGGCCGTCGCCGAGCCCGAAGGCACCGCCCTCAATCCGCTGCACCTCGCCTGGGAGGCGGGCGCCCCCGTACGGGAGATCTTCAGCCGCAGCCTCGCCAGGGCGCGTATCCCCGGCATCTCCGGCGAGACGACGGCGAGGGGCTACGCCGCCAACGACATCAACCTCGCCGCGCTCGCGGAACACCGCCACGGGGCCGGCCGGGGCGCCGAGCACCTGCTCGTCGTGGGCACCGGCCACCGCGGTGTCGGCGGTGCCCTCGTGCTCGACGGCCGCCTCCACACCGGGAGTTCGGGCCTCGCCCTGGAAGTCGGACACCTCACCGTCGACCCCGGCGGACGGCCCTGCCACTGCGGCAGCCGCGGCTGTCTGGACGTGGAGACCGACCCGCTGGCGTTCCTCGAAGCAGCGGGGCGGGAACCGGGCCCCGAGGTCTCCCTGCTGAAGCAGGCCAAGGAGCTGATCGGCACCGAGTACGGCTCGGACCCCGCGGTACGCACGGCAGTGCACACCCTCAACGACCGTCTCGGCCTGGGCCTGGCAGGGCTGGTGAACATCCTCAACCCCGACCGCATCATCCTCGGCGGCCTGCACCGCGCCCTCCTCGAAGCCGAGGGCGAGCATCTGCGTGCCGTGATCGCCGACCGGAGCCTGTGGGGGAGGAGCGGGAGCGTACCGGTGTTGCCCAGTTCGCTTACGCACAACAGCCTTGTCGGCGCGGCGGAGTTGGCCTGGCAGCCCGTACTCGACGACCCGCTGGGAGCGTTGGCGGCATGACGGCGACCGTACGGATCAGGTCCGGCCGCGAGAAGGACCTCAGGGACCTTCAGCACATCGAACGTGCCGCCGGCCGCTGCTTCCGGGACCTCGGCATGGACCTCGTCGCCGACGACGCCCCGCCCGCCCTCGCGGTGCTGCGCCGGTTCAGGCGCGGCGGCGGACTGTGGGTCGCCGCCGGTGTGCCGGACGACCGTCCTGTCGCCTACGCCCTGGTCGAACCCGTCGACGGCAACGCCCACATCGAGCAGATCTCGGTCCATCCGGACCACGCGAGACAGCGCATCGGAAGGGCTCTCATCGAGTACGTGGCGGAACGGGCGAGGGCCTCCGGGGTCCCCGCAGTCACCCTCTCCACCTTCACCCGAGTCCCCTGGAACGCCCCCTACTACGAGCGTCTGGGCTTCCGCACGCTGGCACAGCAGGAGCTGACACCCGGCCTGCTGCGGATCCGGGAGCAGGAAGCCCTCGCGGGCCTGGACCGCTGGCCGCGCGTGTGCATGCACCGTTCGCTGGCCACGCACTGAACCAGGCACTCGGCGCACCGGGTGGGAAAGGCCGACCGGACGCACGACGCCGCCGGGTCCGTGCACGGTCTCCGAAGTGAAACGAAGGGAAGCAGTGGCGACGAAGCTCACCGACCAGCTCTGCGTCCTCGCCCGTGAGGCAGGTGCAGCCGATGGCGCATCCGGCGGGTCCGCCGGGCCGGCGGCGGGCGGGCCTGCCGTACTGGCCGACCGGCCCGACGGCACCGTCGTCGGCCTCGGCGCGGTCGTCGCCAAGGCGCACCCGCCTGCGGCCGGCGACCAGGGCGACCACGGGCATCAGGGCGACCACGGGGACGAACGTCCCGCGGACGCCGAGCAGTTGACCGTACGGCTGGGCATAGCGGCACACCCGCGCCTCGCCGGCATCCTGCTGCCGCCCCTCGCTGCTGCCACCTCCGGCGTGCCCCGTCCGCGGCGTCTGCCCGGGGGGCGCCTCGCCACCCTCTGGCCGCGCGGCACCCCCGTCAGCCCGGACGCGCCGGACGACGCCCCCTGGGAGGCGGCGGGTGTGCTCCTCGCCCGGCTGCACGCGGTGCCGGTGGAGGACCTGGCCGGAGAACTGCCCGGCGCCGTACCGGTGATGCGGGGTCCCGCGAAGGCGGCGCGGGCGATGAGGCGTCTGCGCGCGGCTCGCGGCGGGGGCAGCGGCGGTGCCACGGACACGACTGCCTCCGGGCTCGCACCCGCCCTCGCCGAGGCCGCCGAAGCCGTCGAAGGTGCCTGGGCGTTGCTGCCCGCCTGGTGCCGGGCCGAGGAGTCACCGCCCGCGGCCCGTGCCGGGATTCTCTGCCACGGCGACTTCCACCTGGGCCAGTTGGTCAGCCACCCGCCGTCCGAGGGCAGTTGGCAGCTCATCGACGTCGACGACCTCGGAGTCGGCGATCCGGCCTGGGATCTCGCCCGTCCGGCGGCCTGGTACGCGGCAGGGCTGCTGCCCTCAGCCGACTGGGAGCGCTTCCTCGGCGCCTACCAGCACGCCGCGGGCGCTCCGTGCCGGGACCCCTGGCAGCATCTGGACGCACCCGCCCGAGCCCTCACCACGCAGACCGCTGCGCTGGCCGTCGTCAAAGCCCATGCCGCCCGACGGCCGCTGGACGAAGCGGAGGCGGCCTGCGTCGAGGCATGTGTCCGGATGGCGGACGTCGACCGCACCAGCACCACCTGCACCACAGCCACCGGCGGCCGTTGCGCGAACGCCTAGTCTGTAGACGCAGAGCCGACTGGTGAATCCACCATCGTGGAGAGGAAGTTGATCATGCAGTGTCCCAAGTGCGGTGCACTTATGCAGACGTTCAACCGTAACGGCGTCCAGATCGAGCAATGCGGAGGCTGCCGGGGCATCTTCCTCGACTACGGGGAGCTCGAGTCCCTCACCCGCCTGGAATCCCAGTGGTCGCAGCCCGCCGGACCGCCTCCGCCCGCTCCGTACGGCCAGGGCGGCGGCCACGCGCCCCAGGCGCCGCAGTCGTACCCCACGGGCCCGGCCTGGGGAGCTCCGCACCACGGACACCACGGCCATCACAAGCACGGACACAAGCGCGGGTTCGGGCACATGCTCTTCTCGTCATGAGCCGTTCACCGTCTCGGCGCGAGCCGTGCACGGACGGGATGAGCCCTGCGCGCGACGGGAGTTGACGCCCCGGGCGTCACCGAGCGGAAGTCCTGCACGAGTGCCCCGGTCGTTGCCGACCGGGGCACTCGGATGTGTCGGTGGACGATACTGGGATTGAACCAGTGACCTCTTCCGTGTCAGGGAAGCGCTCTCCCGCTGAGCTAATCGTCCTTGCATGTGCCGTGCGGCGCGCCCCTGGAGGGGCACGACGATGCAAAAAGGCCCCGAAGGGCCTTCCGCGTGCGCGGTACTGGGATTGAACCAGTGACCTCTTCCGTGTCAGGGAAGCGCTCTCCCGCTGAGCTAACCGCGCGGACCCTCATGCCGGAGCAGAGGGAAGGGCCCTTGCGGGCCCGGTGGACGATACTGGGATTGAACCAGTGACCTCTTCCGTGTCAGGGAAGCGCTCTCCCGCTGAGCTAATCGTCCTTGGAGGTGGAGACGGGATTTGAACCCGTGTAGACGGCTTTGCAGGCCGTTGCCTCGCCTCTCGGCCACTCCACCGAGATGGGAGTCGGTGAACCCCCACTCAGAGCGGACGACGAGATTCGAACTCGCGACCCTCACCTTGGCAAGGTGATGCTCTACCAACTGAGCCACGTCCGCAGGTTGTCGTCCGTTCTGCTCCCGCGTCCCGGCGACGTGGTGAACTCTAGCGGATATCGGTGCCAGCTCAAATTCTGTTTGCCCTCCGTGAACGCTCGTGCGCGCCGCCGAACTGCGGCGGCGGCCCCCCGGCACCCCGGAGTTGCTCCCCGGGGCCTTCGCGGCGGCCGCCATAGACTCGGCTGCGTGAACGTCCCGCCCCCGCCTCCTCTCGCACGCTTCGGCTCCCTGCTGGCCACCGACCTCAGGGACGTCACCGACGACCCCGCAGCGCTGGAGTCCCAGGGCTGGTGGGCCGTGGTGGCGGACTTCGAGGGACGGCTGGTGTGCGCGCGCTTCGGGGACGTCCGCGAGGCCGGGCCGGTGCCGGCGGTGGGCGGCCCGGGGACCCAGCCGTGGCGGGGCCCGGCCCCCGAGGAGTGGACGAGCTCCCTGGACCGCGCCGCCTACACGGCCGGTGTGGCCCGCATACGCGCGCACATAGCGGCGGGGGACGTCTACCAGGCCAATCTCTGCCGCGTGCTCAGCGCCCCACTGCCCCCGTCGGGCTCCTCCGACATCGAAGCGCTGTCCGCCCTGCTCACCCGCGGAAACCCCGCCCCGTACGCCGGCACGGTGCGGCTGCCCGCCTACGGTGTGGAGGTGGCCACAGCCTCACCGGAGCTGTATCTGCGGCGTTCCGGCAGCACCGTCCTCTCGGGCCCGATCAAGGGCACGGGCCGCACCGCCGCGGACCTGCTGGAGAAGGACCACGCGGAGAACGTGATGATCGTCGACCTGGTCCGCAACGACCTCGGCCGGGTCTGCGCGGCGGGGTCGGTCACCGTCCCCTCACTGTGCGCCGTCGAGCAGCATCCCGGGCTCGTCCACCTCGTCTCGACAGTGCGCGGCGAACTGGCCGCAGGGGCAGGGTGGCCGGAGCTGCTCGCACACACCTTCCCGCCCGGCTCGGTCACGGGGGCGCCCAAGCTGAGCGCCCTGCGGATCATCGGTGAGCTGGAGACGGCACCCCGCGGCCCCTACTGCGGCGGCATCGGCTGGGTCGACGCGGACCGCGGCCGGGCGGAGCTGGCCGTCGGCATCCGTACGTTCTGGATCGAACGCGACGCCTCACCGGACGGACGTCCCGTGCTGCATTTCGGCACAGGCGCGGGAATCACGTGGGGATCGGACCCGGAGGGGGAGTGGGCGGAGACGCAGCTGAAGGCTTCCCGCCTGCTCAAGGTAGCGTCGGAGGCGCGGCAGCACACGGGGACGAACGGGAGGAGAGCCCCATGAGGATCTGGCTCGACGGCGGGCTCCGGGACGTCGGCAGCGCGCACGTGTCCGTGCTCGACCACGGACTGACGGTCGGCGACGGGGTCTTCGAGACGATCAAGGTCGTCGAGGGGCGGCCCTTCGCCCTCACCCGGCACATCGACCGGCTCGCGGTGTCCGCCCGCGGCCTCGGCCTGCCCGAGCCCGACCGTGAAGAGGTCCGTCGTGCGTGCGCGGCCGTCACCGAGGCGGAGCCCGTGCCGCTGGGCCGGCTGCGCATCACCTACACCGGAGGACCTTCCCCGCTGGGGTCCGACCGGGGCGAGACCCGGCCGACCCTCGTCGTGGTACTCGCGGAGGCGCCCCGGCGCCCCGACTCCACCGCGGCGATCACTGTGCCCTGGACCCGCAACGAACGCGGGGCGCTCGCAGGCCTGAAGACGACGTCCTACGGCGAGAATGTGCTCGCCCTCGCCCGTGCCCACCAACACGGTGCCAGCGAGGCCCTGTTCGCCAACACCCGCGACCTGCTCTGCGAAGGCACCGGAACCAACGTCTTCGTCGTCCTCGACGGTCAACTCCACACCCCGCCGCTGGAATCGGGGTGCCTCGCCGGCATCACCCGGGCCCTCGTGGCGGAGTGGGCCGGCGCACGGGAGACCGACCTGCCCCTGGACTCCCTCGAGCAGGCCGAGGAGATCTTTCTGACCTCCTCGCTCCGCGACGTGCAGGCCGTGCACCGCATCGACGGCCGCGAACTGCCCGGCGCCCCCGGCCCCGTCACGGCAAAGGCCATGCGGCTCTTCGCCGAGGGTTCCGCCGCCGACATCGACCCGTGAACCGCCGGAATCCGCGGGCGGCCCGGTGACGCCGAGCGCCGTACGCGGGTAGAACTCGACCGTGACCACCACCCTGCGTCCCACAGGCCCTGAGCGGTACGACGCCGACGGCGTCCGGTCCCGTTGCTACGACATCTGCGTCAACAGCCGCCCCGTGGGTTCCCTCGAGCTCACCGCCGACTCCCGGAAAGGGCCCGCGACGGGCCGTGTCGCCCGCCTCGCCGTCGACGAGGAGGAACGGCGGCGCGGACGCGGCGCGGTGGCGGTGCTCGCCGCCGAGGAAGTGCTCCGCCGATGGGGCTGCGACCGCGTGGAGACGAGCATCCCGGCCGGGGCGGAGGCCGCCCTGAAACTGGCCGGAAGCCTGGGCTACCGCGAACGCGGCCGCAGCATGGTCAAAGAGCTGGGCGCCAGGCCGCAGTTGCCGCCCGGCAGCACGGCCCGCCCCATGACGGATGCGGAGTTCCCGGCCTGGCGTGAGCGCGGACAGCGGAAGCTGCAGCCGCTCCTCGCCGAACGGGGCGTGCCGGCGGACGAGGTGGAGCGGAGAGCCGCCGACTCCTTCGACGCGCTGCTGCCGCAGGGTGCCGGCACCCCGGGTGCCGCACTCCGCGTGCTCGTCCACGGCGGCGAGGACGTCGGCGTGGTGTGGGTGGAGCTCGAACGCAGTCCCCGCGAGGACGCCGACAGTTACGTGTACGAGGTGGAGGTCGACGAGGCGCTGCGCGGCCGAGGGCACGGCCGCACGCTCATGCTCGTCGCCGAACGCGAGGCGATCGATGCCGGAGCCGGGGTCCTGGGCCTGCACGTCTTCGCGTACAACTCCACTGCGCTGAGCCTCTACTCCTCACTGGGCTATCGCGTCGTGGAACATCACTTCTTCAAACCGCTGCTGTGAGCGCTCAGGACGGGCCGTCCTGAGCACCCGCCAGCAGACCGTCGGCGATCTCCTCGATCCGCTCCCGCAGCCCGTCCTGGCTCTTCCCGCCGTCCAGCCGCTGACCTGCGATGACGTACGTGGGCGTGCCCGTCACGCCGATCGCCTTGCCCTCCGCCTGGTCCGCGTCGACGATCAGCAGATGGCGTCCGTCGATGAGCGCCGTCTCGAACTCCTCGGCGTCCAGGTCCAGTTCCCGTGCGACGTCGAGGAGCAACGCCTCGCCCCGCGCGGCCAGTTCGGAGTGGCGCTCCAGCACGGCCGCCGCGAACTCGTCGCCCCTGCCCTGCTCGTACGCCTCCTCGGCGGCCTGAGCAGCGGCGTAGGCGTGCTTGTGCTTCTCCAGCGGAAAGTGCCGCAGCCGGATCTCCAGCCGCTCTCCGTACCGCTCGCGCAAAGCGTTCAGATCATGCTGCGCCGTGTGACAGTCGGGGCACTGCAGCTCGCACCAGTAGTCGAGCACGGGGCGGGAGGCGGCGTCGTCCATGCGGACAGTCTCTCAGCCGCGCGGAGCGCTCCTGACCCCGAGATCTCCCTGATTCGGGCAGCAGGCATGGCTCCACAGCGCCGCACGTAGCAGACTGGAGACATGCTCACCACGACCGTCTGCGCCGCCCTCTCGGCGGCGGGCCTGGCCGTCGCCTTCCTGACGGCCTTCCGGCGGCGTTTCGCCGCCGCCACCCGTATCGCCGCGATCGCGCTCGTGCCGGTCGGCCTGGCGATGGCCGGATTGATCGGCCTGGGCGGGAAGATCGTCAAGGCGGTCGGCAGCTGGGCGGCAGACCTCGTGCTCGACCCCACGGTCTGGGCCGGCTTCGCGGTGCTGGCCGTCGCCTTCGTGCTGTACGTCGTCGGGCGCCTGGCGGGCCGCAGGAGTCCCGGCCGCAAGGAGCGGCGTGCCACGGCCCGCGCCGAGAAGTCCCGCGCCGCCTCGGGCGCCGCCGGTGCTCCCGCCCTCGGCGCCGGCGGCCCGTCGGCGCCCACGGCCGCGCAGGCGAAGCCGGGAAGCAGGCCCGAGCCCGCCGCACAGGGGAAGAAACCCGCCTCCGGCACCGGAGGGGACGACTTCTCCGACATCGAGGCGATCCTCAAGAAACACGGCATCTGACGCCCCACCCGCCACGCAGCACACGCGCACGTCCGGCCGCTTCTACCACGTCCGCCGCACGAGTAACGGAACTACTCGACAACTCCACCGTCTCGTGGGCGTGTTGACCTTCGTCAGGGGTGCCGGCTGCGTCATCATCACCGCGAGATGGACATGACGCCGAATTTTCCGGCCGAGCTCGAAGAGCCGCCCTCCGCGCCTGCCGCGACCGCCCCGACTGTCCCCGTCCTGCACGAGTTCCAGGACCAGCACGAGCTGTCACAGCTCGTGGAGACGAAAGGCTGCCTCTACGCGATCTCCCAACCGCCGCTGATGCTCTTCCTGGCGGTCATCGCTGTGCTGCTCGCCGTCACCGGCGCCTACGACCTGTTCCTGCCGTGAGCCGGCCGCGGGCGGGCCCTGGCCGCTCTCCGCGCCTCAGCCGCGGGCGGCCTGTGCGGATTCCCGCTGCCGGGCCCGGTAGGCGGCCACGTGCAGCCGGTTCCCGCACGTACGGCTGTCGCAGTAACGCCGCGAGCGGTTGCGGGAGAGGTCGATGAAGGCCCGCCCGCAGCCGGGTGCGGCGCACCTGCGCAGCCTGTCCCGCTCCCCGGAGACGATGATGAAGGCCAGGGCCATCCCGCCGTCGGCCGCCAGGTGGTGGGCCGCGGAGGCGCCCGGAGCGAAGTAGTGCACGTGCCAGTCGTAACCGTCGTGGTCGGTCAGCTGCGGCGTGGTGCCCGCCTCGGCGACCAGTGCGTTGACGAGCTCCGCCGCCGCACGGTCCTCCTCGGCGGCGAAGACCTCGGCGAAACGCTCCCGCACGGAGCGCACCGCGTTCAGGTCCTCCTCGGTGAGAGCCCCCACCCCGCTGAGGCTGTGCCCCTCGACGTAGGCCGCAAGGTCGCGGACCGTGACGAGCTGGTCGGCCCGGTCGCCGTCCGCTGCGGTGTTGATCAGATCGACCACGTCGTCGAGAGCGCACCGGGTGTCGTGATTGATCTGCACGGGTCGCTCCTCGGGGTCTGCCCTGCGGGGTTTCCGGTGGGCAGAGACTAACGCCTGCACGGCACGACGACGCCGCCATCGCCGAGGCCTCCCGGTACTGCCGGGGAGGTCCCGGCGGTGACGGCGTCGTACGTGCCGGTCACGGCCGAAGAGGGCGCAGCCGTCGCCCCGAGTCGGACGGCTGCGCAGACAGGTGGGCTCAGCTCTCCGCGAGGATGTGGGAGAGCTCTGTGTCGAGGTCGAAGTGTCGATGCTCGGTGCCGGGCGGCACGGCCGCGTCGGTTCGCTTGAGGAAGGACTCCAGGGCCCGCGCCGGGGCCTCGAGCAGAGCCTCGCCCTCAGGGGAGCTGAGGGCGATGCAGACCACGCCCTGGCCGTGACTCCTGGACGGCCATACACGGACGTCACCGGTGCCTGTGGGCCGGTGGAGCCCCTCGGCGAGGAGATCGCGGGCGAAGACCCACTCGACGGTCTCCTCGGCGCCGGTGTGGAAGGTGGCGTGGACGGCATAGGGATCGGCCGTGTCGTACCGCAGCCCCGCGGGAACCGGCAGTGATGACTCGCTCGAAACAACGAGGCGCAGGTGCAGCTCGCAGCTGACCGTGGTGTTCATAAGCGCCAGGGCCTTTCGCTCAGTGTGCGCTCGGGGGTTCGCACGTCGGCGAAATCGACATGCCACGTACTCGTCGGTTGTAAACCCCTCTGACCGTTTTGCCAGTAATGCAGCCCTTGATATGGCCTGTCGCCATTTTGGTCCGTACGGCTATTCCGGTGACCCCCTGAGCGTCGGTTAGGTTGGCGGCATGTGCGCAGAGCGTGACGAGAAGCCTCTGGGATCCCGCGCCCCGAGGTTCATCAAGGCATCGCGGCCTCTTCACCTCAGCTGGCGGGTGGTGGTCTTCGTGCTCGGGCTGGCGGTTGTGGGCGGCGGCATCGTGCTGCTCCCGCTGCCGGGACCGGGCTGGCTGATCATTTTCGCGGGCATCGGCCTGTGGGCCACCGAGTTCTCCTGGGCGCAGCGTGTGCTGCGCTGGACGAAACGGCAGGTGAAGGAGTGGTCGCACTGGTGGAAGGTCCGCCGGGACGAACGCAGGCAGCTCAAGCGGGAGGCCGGGCGGCGCTGACGGCCGGGGCTGCGCCGACGGGTCATGAGCACCCGCTGACATGCGGTAATCTTGTGCGCGCAGCGGGCGATTAGCTCAGCGGAAGAGCGCTTCGTTCACACCGAAGAGGTCACTGGTTCGAACCCAGTATCGCCCACTTCTCGCGGATCATGCCGGGGTGCGAGCCGAAAGGCTCCGCATCCCGGTTTTTCGTATGCGCATACCTTCAGCCGGGCGGCATTCTGCCGGGCCCGTCATCTTCCGTTTCCAGGAGAGGTGACCCGCAATCGGAATTCGCCCCGCGCGGTGAGAACTTGGGAATGTCCTTCGCGTCGAATGGACGAACTCCCGGTGTGCGGGAGTAATTCGGCGGCTGAGCTCGCAGAGCCGCTTGCGCCGTCGGTCGCCGATTCCGGCGGGGGCGGGGTCCGTGGTGCCAGGATGCAGGGGAGAGGAGCGTCCATGAGCTCGACGCGGTACCGGTTCCGATTCCGGAGCGTGTGGCGACTTCCCGCGCCGCCGGAGCGGGTCTTCGCCGTGCTGGAGCGCGGTGACGAGTATCCGGCCTGGTGGCCTCAAGTGAGGGAGGTGCACGGGGCGGAGGGCGGGGCGGACGCAGGCGGGAGGGCACGTATCCGGTCCGTTCTGCCCTACGACCTGTGGATCACCGGGCGGGGGACGCGGCGCGATCCGGCCGCCGGGGTGCTGGAGATGGAGATCGGCGGCGACCTGGCCGGGTGGGCGCGCTGGACCGTCGGCGGGGCCGGGGACGGACACGGCGGGAGCACCGCGGTCTACGAGCAGCAAGTGGAGGTGCGCAAGCCGCTCCTGAGGCTGCTGACGTTGCTGGGACGGCCCCTCCTCCGGGCCAACCACGCGTGGATGATGCGGTCCGGCCGACGGGGCCTGCGGCGGTGGCTGGGAAGGGGTTTGGATGATGGCTGAGCGGCACTGTATGGTTCTGCCCGTGCCGCGAGCGGGCGATTAGCTCAGCGGAAGAGCGCTTCGTTCACACCGAAGAGGTCACTGGTTCGAACCCAGTATCGCCCACCTGTAGAGGAAGGCCGGTCCGTCGATCGACGGACCGGCCTTCGCCGTTGACGGGCGGCTTCCGCTTGCTGAGGGGAAGCGCGTCAGGCGGCGATCACAGGCCGCAGCGGCCACGCAGGGTAGGTCTTCGCCTGCGGGCAGGGCGCGAACCACGTCGCGGAGCCCCGGGCTTCGGCGGCGTACCAGACGGCCTGGAGCGCGTGCAGCGCGGGCGGGGTGAGCCCCGCCAACTGGGGCGCGTAGCGGCGGCCGAGCGCCCGTACGAGCTCCAACGTTGCGACGGCGGCGGGCTCCGGTGCGCTGAGGCAGTCCGCGAGGGGCCTGCTGTCCGGCCGGTGCGGCAACTGGACGCCGTAGTCCTCACAGAGGTCAAGCAGACCACGACGGGCAGGGTCCGCCGCGCGGTTCAGCCGCCGGTCGAGAAGCACGGGGTCGAGCACGCACAGGCTGCGGTGCCCGAGGCAGGCGGTGAGGGACCGGCGGCGGTGGCGTCTCAACTCGCGGTCCAGCAGCGTGAGATCGTACGGCGCGTGCGCGACGGTGAGCGGCCATGCGGCTGCCTCCGCGAGGCTGCGGGAAAGGGCCTCCACGACCGGTCCGGCCGGTGAGTCCGGCAGGGACGGCCAGCTGTGCACCTCGACGGGCGCATGCGGGGCCTGCTGCATGACGAGCGCGGCGGCGGTCAGCACGTCGCGTTCCGGGTCCGGGAGGACCTCCGCTCCTGGCTGCGGCCGGTCGGGCTGCCGGGCACGTACGGTCAGTGAGGCGAGCGGCCCTTCGTACCAGGGGGTCATGGCACCACTCCTGTCCGTCAGGGTGCCCTCGGAGCTGATACCGCAGAGCGGTTCCGGTCAACCCCTGCCGTCCGTACCGGAATCACACGCCGGGCGGGCGGTGCCGGACGGCGGGTGCCGGGCGGGGAGGGGCGCGGGCGGCCGGTAACCGTTTCGCGGAGCGGGGTGCGGGCTCGGTACGATTCGAGCGTGCCCGACACTCGTCGGCGTACCCCAGTTGAGAGTCAGGAGAGACCGGTGGCGGACGTCCGTGTGATCATCCAACGCGATTCCGAGCGGGAAGAGCGCGTGGTGACCACGGGCACGACGGCCGGCGCTCTCTTCGAGGGTGAACGCTCCGTCGTCGCGGCTCGCGTCGCCGGCCGGCTCAAGGACCTGGCGTACGAGGTCGCCGAGGGCGACGAGGTCGAGCCGGTGGAGATCTCCAGCCCGGACGGGCTCGACATCCTGCGCCACTCCACTGCGCACGTCATGGCGCAGGCGGTGCAGGAGCTCTTCCCCGAGGCGAAGCTCGGCATCGGCCCGCCCGTCCGCGACGGCTTCTACTACGACTTCGACGTCGCCGAGCCCTTCACCCCCGACGATCTGAAGCTCATCGAGAAGAAGATGCAGCAGATCCAGAAGCAGGGGCAGCGATTCGCCCGTCGTGTCACGAACGACGACGACGCCCGCGAGGAGCTGGCCGACGAGCCGTACAAGCTGGAGCTGATCGGTCTCAAGGGCTCGGCCGCCGACGCGGCCGAGGGTGCTTCCGCCGAGGTCGGCGCCGGCGAGCTGACCATCTACGACAACCTCGACGCCAAGTCGGGCGAGCTGTGCTGGAAGGACCTGTGCCGCGGACCGCACCTGCCGACGACCCGGGCGATCCCCGCGTTCAAGCTGATGCGCAGCGCAGCCGCGTACTGGCGGGGGAGCGAGAAGAACAAGCAGCTCCAGCGCATCTACGGCACCGCCTGGCCGACCAAGGACGAGCTGAAGGCGTACCTGGAGTTCCTCGCCGAGGCCGAGAAGCGCGACCACCGCAAGCTCGGCGCCGAGCTCGACCTGTTCTCCATCCCGGAGGAGCTGGGTTCGGGGCTGGCCGTCTTCCATCCCAGGGGCGGCGTCGTACGCAAGGTGATGGAGGACTACGCACGGCGGCGGCACGAGGAGTCCGGCTACGAGTTCGTCAACACCCCGCACATCGCCAAGCAGGGCCTGTTCGAGACCTCGGGACACCTGCCGAACTACGCGGAGTCGATGTTCCCGCCGCTGGAGTTCGAGGGCCAGGACTACCGCCTCAAGGCGATGAACTGCCCCATGCACAACCTGATCTTCAAGGCGCGGGGCCGCTCGTACCGTGAACTGCCGCTGCGGCTCTTCGAGTTCGGGACGGTCTACCGCTACGAGAAGTCGGGCGTCGTGCACGGCCTCACCCGCGCACGCGGATTCACGCAGGACGACTCGCACATCTACTGCACCAAGGAGCAGATGGCGGACGAGCTCGACAACCTGCTGACCTTCGTGCTGAACCTGCTGCGCGACTACGGCCTCAGCGACTTCTACCTCGAGCTGTCCACCCGCGAGGAGGGCAACCCCAAGTTCATCGGTGAGCCCGCCGAGTGGGAGGAGGCCACCGAGGCGCTGCGGGAGGCGGCCGGCAAGCAGGGCCTGGAGCTCGTGATGGACCCGGGCGGTGCCGCGTACTACGGGCCGAAGATCTCCGTGCAGGCCAAGGACGCCATCGGCCGTACCTGGCAGATGTCCACCCTCCAGGTGGACTTCCAGCAGCCCAAGCGGTTCGGCCTGGAGTACACCGCGGCCGACGGTTCACGGCAGCAGCCGGTGATGCTGCACCGCGCCCTCTTCGGCTCGATCGAGCGCTTCTTCGCCGTGCTGCTCGAGCACTACGCGGGGGCGTTCCCCGCGTGGCTGGCTCCCGTACAGGCGGTGGGCATCCCGATCGGTGACACGCACGTTCCGTATCTGGAGGAGTTCGCCGCGGAGGCCAAGAAGAAGGGCCTGCGCATCGAGGTGGACTCCTCCTCGGACCGGATGCAGAAGAAGATCCGCAACGCTCAGAAGGCCAAGGTCCCCTTCATGATCATCGCAGGGGACGAGGACGTCTCTGCCGGTGCGGTCTCCTTCCGTTACCGGGACGGTTCCCAGAAGAACGGGGTACCGCAGAACGAGGCGGTCGCGGAGCTGCTGGACGCCGTCGAGCGCCGCGTGTAGCGGCTGCGGCGACGCGGTCACGGGCCGCGAGGACGGCGGCGCCGAGGCCCTCGGCGCACCGGGCCCCGGGGTCACCCTGGGGCCCGGGCCCGTACCGCGGAAGTCTTATGCTGGCCCGCATGACGAGCGAGCCGGAACAGCAGATCGGGGTCGGGACGCCGGACGCGTTCCAGCGCCTGTGGACACCGCACCGCATGGCCTACATCCAGGGTGAGAACAAGCCCACCGGCCCCAACGCTGAAGACGGCTGTCCCTTCTGCACCATCCCCACCAAGAGCGACGAGGACGGTCTCGTACTGGCCCGGGGAGAGCACGTGTACGCCGTGCTCAACCTCTATCCGTACAACGGCGGGCACCTCATGGTCGTACCGTTCCGTCACGTCGCCGACTACCCGGATCTCACCGGCGAGGAGACCGCTGAACTCGCGGAGTTCACGAAGCACGCGATGAGGACTCTGCGGGCCATCTCGGGGGCGCAGGGCTTCAACATCGGCATGAACCAGGGTTCCGTCGCGGGCGCCGGGATCGCCTCCCACCTGCACCAGCACCTCGTCCCGCGGTGGGGCGGCGACACCAATTTCATGCCGGTCGTCGGACACACCAGGGTGCTGCCCCAACTCCTCGGCGAGACACGCAGGATGCTCGCCGACGCCTGGCACGACGTGCGCTGACCTCCGTATGTCCCCCGGCCGCGGCTGCGGCCGCGCATGCCGGTGCCCCGGGCCGAGAGGCCGGGGCACCGGTGTTCCGAGGAGCTGTCAGGCGTCGTAGGAGTCGGCGTGCTTCGGTTCCGCGCCCTGCACCAGACCGCTGAGGACGAGCGAACGGGCGCCGAAGGCGGCGGTGTTGCAGCCGTTCTCCTCCAGTACGCGCATCGCCGCGGAGTGCACGACGCGAAGCACGGGAGTGGCGGCCCGCAGGGCGTCGTCCGCCATGAAGCGGTGCCGCCAGGGCTTGTCGGCCCAGGCGTGCCGGAGCCCGAAGGGTTCCGGCAGGGACAGTTTTCCGCCGAGGAAGTCCAGAACCGGCGGGAACCAGGTGAAGGGGGCGCGGGCCGCGAGCCGGACCACCTCCGGGGCCTCCACGAGCGGCTGCGAAATCTCCTTGGTCTCCCAGAACCTCACGTTCTTGGAGACCTCCTTGGTCTTCGCCTTGGGCTTCGTGGTGAAGAGCGGGTGGACGGGGCCCAGCGCGTGGCCGGTGACCTCGATGCGCAGCGTGTGGTGCAGCACCGTCACAGTGATGAGCAGGGTGATCACCAACTGGCCGTCCCAGAGCACGAACTGGACGCCCAGGTAGTGCCGGTTGCCGCTGCCGAACTGCTGCTCGTTGCAGATGCGCTGTATCTCGAAGTCCTTGATGCGGTAGCCGTCGACCTCCTGGCCTTCGGGACGCTTGACCTCCGAGGCGCCTTCACCGATGGGGGAGACGATCCAGTGGCGTATGGACGGCTTGGGGAAGCCGCCGGTGTGCAGGGGGCCACGCTCCAGCATGCGCAGCTGGTCGGAGATCGCGCGGATCACGTCCCAGCTGCGGAAGGGGTTGATGTCGCTGCCGCGTTCTGCCGGCACGAGCTCCTCCGCGAGCTGCCAGCTTCCCCAGCGGGTGCCCATGCCGAGTATGCCTTTGGGGCCCGCGTAGTAGACGAGGTTGCTGGCCTGCTCGGCGCTGAGTTTCGCCAGTCCGAGACGGATGCGTTCCGCGCCCGCGTCGTTCGGGTCCTGCGGCACCGCCTCGGGGATCTTCGCCCCGACGCCGCCGCCTCCCAGGAGCTGCTCCCACTGTCCGCGGAGCATCTTCGCGGAGCGCTCGCACACCTGCTTCGCCCACAGCCAGCCGACGACGGGTGCGATCAGCATGCCCCGCAGGTAGATGGCCAGCACCCCGGTGAAGGGCAGTTTGAGGACGAACAGGACCGCCAGTCCGCCCAGCGCGACCAGGGCCGCGACCCCGAAGGCGCCCACCCGCTTGTTCTGGGAGCCGGCGAGCGCCCGGCGCATCTGGAAGGCCAGCAGCCACAGGAGGGTTCCGGGCAGGAACAGCACTCCGAAGATCGCCATGATGACGGTCAGCCGGGTGTCGCGGTCCTTGCGGATCCTGGTCGCCGCGAGGCAGTGCTCGACGACCGTCTGGGGTTCGATTCCGAAGGACTGGATGAGCGCCTTGCGGGCGCCGCCGAGCAGCCGTACCTGCACCGCGCGGGAGAAGGCCTCGCCCAGGTTCGGCTCGAACAGCGACAGGCGGGGTGCCTTGACCTTGGCCCCGTCGTTGGCCGCGACGAGGTCGGTGACGGGTCCGTCGCGGTAGGCGGCGGACGCGAGTGCCTGGGTCGCAGCCGTCTGGCCGCCCGCGCCCGAGAGCGGCACCTGAGCTCCAGGACTGAAGTCCGACGCGGCCTCGATCCCTTCGAAGTCCTCGAATCCGGCCACTGAGCCCCCACTTCGCTATACCTCGCCCTGCGCGTGCCCCCACGGCCGCACGTCCGCGATGCTGCCGTGCCCACGTTCTGTGCCGACCACGGCACTTTCCCAACTACCGTGGTCTGCACACCTTTTCACGCGTCTTTGCCCAGCGTAGCGGTGATCAGCCGCCGTTCCGGGCCGCTTCCAGGATCTTGCCCGCCAGTTGCTGCGGCATCGGTTCGTGACAGGCGTACGAGCGCGCGAAACGGCCCGTTCCGTGGGAGAGCGAGCGCAACTCCACGGCGTAACGGCTGATCTCGATCTCGGGGATCAACGCCCGTACGAGCGTGTGGCCTTCGGAGGCCTGCTCGGTGCCGGAGACCTTGCCGCGCCGTCCGGACAGATCGCTCATCACCGATCCGACGTACTCGTCCGCCACTGTCACCCCCAACTCGGCGACGGGTTCCAGGAGATGGATGCGCGCCTTGGACGCGCAGTCACGCAGTGCGAGGGCGCCGGCCATCTGGAAGGCGGCGTCGGAGGAGTCCACCGAGTGCGCCTTGCCGTCGTGGAGCGTCGCCCGGAAGTCCACCAGCGGGTGGCCTGCGGCGACACCCTTGGCGGCCTGCGCCCTGATGCCCTTCTCCACGGACGGGATGAACTGCCGCGGCACTGCGCCGCCGACCACCTTGTCGACGAACTCGATGCCCGAACCGCCGGGCAGCGGCTCCACGGTGATCTCGCAGATCGCGAACTGCCCGTGCCCGCCCGACTGTTTGACGTGGCGTCCCCGCCCGGCGGCCTCCTCGGCGAAGGTCTCCCGCAGGGACACCTTGTGCGGCACGGAGTCGACGTTCACGCCGTACCGGCTGCGCAACCGCTCCAGGGCGACGCCCATGTGGGCCTCGCCGAGGCACCACAGGACGAGCTGACCGGTGTCGGAGTTGTGCTCCAGACGCATCGTGGGATCCTCGGCGACCAGCCGTGCCAGACCCTGCGAGAGCTTGTCCTCGTCCGCCTTGCTGTGCGCCTGGATGGCGACCGGCAGCAGCGGGTCGGGCATGACCCAGGGCTCCATCAGCAGCGGATCGTCCTTGCCGGAGAGGGTGTCCCCGGTCTCCGCCCGCGCGAGTTTCGCCACGCACGCGAGATCGCCGGCGACTGCTTTCGAGAGCGGGCGCTGCTGCTTGCCGAAGGGTGCGGAGAGGGCGCCCACACGCTCGTCGACGTCGTGGTCCTCGTGGCCGCGGTCCTCCAGGCCGTGTCCGGAGACGTGGACTGTCTGATCGGGGCGCAGGGTGCCGGAGAAGACGCGTACGAGCGATATGCGTCCCACGTAGGGGTCGGAGGAGGTCTTGACGACCTCCGCCGCCAGCGGCCCCTCCGGGTCGCAGGCCAGTACCGGGCGCGGCTTGCCCTCCGGGGTGGTCACGGCGGGGATCTCGCGCTCGAGCGGCGTCGGGAAACCTCCGGTGATCAGCTCCAGCAGCTCGACGGTGCCGAGGCCCTGGACGCTGCCCTCGGCGGCCGGTGCGGCGGCGAGCACGGGGTGGAAGACGCCGCGGGCGACGGCCTTCTCCAGGTCCGCGACGAGGGTCTTGATGTCGCAGTCGCCGCCTTCGAGGTACCGGTCCATCAGGGACTCGTCCTCGCTCTCGGCGATGATCCCCTCGATGAGGCGGCTCCTGGCCTCCTCGATCAGCGGGAGTTGGGCGGGGTCGGGTTCGCGCTCGGTGCGCTTCCCCGTGGAGTAGTCGAAGATCCGCTGGGTGAGCAGGCCGATGAGGCCTTCGACGGGGGCGTGTCCGTCGGCGCCCCGTGCGCCGCGCAGCGGGAGGTACAGCGGGAGGACCGCGTCGGGGTCGTCCCCGCCGAACACCCGCCGGCACGTGTCCACCATGTCCTCGAAGTCGGCCCGTGCGGCGTCGAGATGTGTGACCACGATGGCCCGCGGCATGCCGACGGCGGCGCACTCGTCCCAGACGAGGCGGGTGGCGCCGTCCACGCCGTCGGCTGCCGAGACGACGAAGAGGGCCGCGTCCGCTGCCCGCAGACCGGCCCTCAACTCTCCGACGAAGTCGGCGTATCCGGGAGTGTCCAGTACGTTGATCCGGATGCCGCCCCACTCCACCGGTACCACGGAGAGCTGCACCGAACGGTGTTGACGGTGTTCTATCTCGTCGTAGTCCGAGAGTGAGCCGCCGTCCTCGACCCTGCCTGCCCGCTTCACCGCCCCGGAGGCCAGGGCCAGTGCTTCGACGAGGGTGGTCTTGCCCGATCCGCTGTGGCCGACCAGTACCACGTTCCGCAGCTTGGACGGGTGGTCGGCCGCCGCCGCCCTGCCGGCGGCTCCGGGGTGTGTACTCGCCTTTTCGCCCATGTGTCCCGCCTTCCGGTCGACACCTTCCGGGGTTCGTCGCGATGACCGCGGTACTTCGAGCTTTCCACCGCTGCCCGCATGCGTCCATACGTGACGCAGGGGACCATTCGGACCAGGAGGGAGACGGTTGGAGGCCGGTGCCGTCCGGGCTGGTCGGCCGGTGCTGTCCGGGCTGGTCGGGCCGCCTCCGTGGCGCCCCTCCCGGCTGTCGCGTCTTCCGGGGCGGGGCGGGGCGGCCGGCAGGCCGGGAGGCGGGGCCTCACGCCGTGGCGTGCTCCAGGCAGCAGCGGACGAAGTCCTGCACGACGGGATCGGCGTCGTCCCCCGGCGACCAGGCCACGCCGACGCCGCTGGGGCTGACGCCGTCGACCGGCCGGTAGACGACGCCCGGGCGCGCGTAGAAGCGGGCGGCCGATTCGGGGGCGAGCGCGACTCCGTACCCGTTCGCGATCGCACTGAGCCACTCGTCGGGCTGGTCGGTGACGGCCCCCACGCGTACCGGACGGCCTTCGCGCTCGTCGGAGGCCAGCCAGAACTCCCGCCACCAGCCCGATTCCGGCGGAGCGGCCACGAACGGCTCGTCCCACAGCCGGCGCCAGGAGACGCGTGCGGACGCCGCGAGCGGATGCCGTGAGGGCAGTGCGACCCAGCGCGGTTCGGTGAAGAGCTCCGCCACGCGCAGGTCGTCCTGCCCGGGGAAGGGCAGCCGCAGCAGTGCGACGTCGGCGTCCCCCGCGGAGAGACCCGCCGTCGGGTCGGACCACGGAGCCTGCCGCATCTCGGGCCGCCAGTCCGGGCGGCGGCCGGTGAACGTGCCGATGATCTGCTGGGTCGCCTCGTTGGCGGCACTGCCGAGAAAGCCGATGCGCAGTACGCGTGCGGAGCGGCCGGCCGCGCTCTTGGTCTCCCGCAGCGCCTCCTCCCACGCGGCCAGCAGGGCCGGTACCCGCTCCGCCAGGGCCCGTCCCGGCTCCGTCAGCGCCATGCCGGACCGGGAGCGGGTGAACAGCCGCACGTCGAGCTGGGTCTCCAGTTGCTTGATCTGCTTCGTCAGCGCGGGTTGGGAGACGTACAGACGTGCGGCTGCACGGGTGAGGTTGCCCTCCTCGGCCACAGTGCCGAAATACCGCAGAAGCCGTGTGTCGACATCCATGCCGTCAGGTTATAGATGCAGGTATTGGACGTAAAGCGGGACTCTGATGAGGATGGATGGCGAGGGGCGCGGCAGGGCGCCGGGCCTCCGGAGACGGGGCTCGGGCAGCCCCGGCCGTACGCTCCTTCGCCGCACCGGCAACCGTCGGCTCCGCAGGGAGGCCGCAGGGAGTCCGTAGGGAGTCCGCAGGGGAGAAGGTCATGTTCGTCGCCTATGCCGTCGTCACCGTGGTCACGCTGCTGGCCAACGCAGGTACCGCTGTCGCCGACGTGGCGGGGGCCCGGTCCGTACTCGCCAACTCGGCCGAAGTGGGTGTTCCGCGGGCCTGGCTCCCCGTCCTCGCCGGCCTCAAGGCGGCAGGAGCTCTCGGCCTGCTGCTCGGGCTGCTGGGTCTGCCCGTAGTGGGAGAGGCCGCTGCGAGCGGGCTGGTGGTGTTCTTCATCGGGGCGATGGGAGCGCACGTGCGTGCCCGTGTGTTCCACAACATCGCCTTTCCCGCGGGCTACTTGGCGCTCGCCGTCGCCTCTCTGGCACTCGCGGCCGCGTACTGACCCCGCTGAACTTGCCGGCCCCGCTGACCTTGCTGACCTCATGGGCTCCCGAGAAGCAGGACCTCCCCGGGAGCCGGCCTTACCAGCAGCAGCTCTGCGCCTCCTTCCGCGCCGCTGTCCGGGCGCCGGTCCGCGCTGCCGGACGGCGCTGCGGGTCCGTGGACTTGAGCCCGCGCGCGGCTGACTACGATGGGCTCCCCGGTGGCCCCGAGTCCGTCGCCGGGAGCCGTCGACCTTCGGGACAACCATGCTGAACAAGTACGCGCGTGCGTTCTTCACGCGTGTTCTCACCCCTTTCGCCGCCCTGCTGCTGCGCCTGGGAGTGAGCCCCGACACGGTCACCCTGATCGGCACCGGCGGGGTGGTGGCGGGCGCACTGGTCTTCTACCCGCTGGGCGAGTTCTTCTGGGGCACCGTCGTCATCACGCTCTTCGTCTTCTCCGATCTCGTCGACGGCAACATGGCGCGGCAGATGGGGCGTTCGAGCCGCTGGGGCGCCTTCCTCGACTCCACGCTCGACCGGGTCGCGGACGCGGCGGTCTTCGGAGGAATCGCCCTCTGGTACGCGGGCGGCGGGAACAGCGTCCTGATGTGCGCCGTGTCCATCTTCTGCCTGGCCAGCGGGCAGGTCGTCTCCTACACCAAGGCACGCGGCGAGAGCATCGGGCTGCCGGTCGCCGTCAACGGCCTGGTGGAGCGCGCGGAGCGGCTCGTCATCACCCTCGTACTGACAGGGTTCTCGGGTCTGGCCAAATTCGGAGTACCGCACATCGAGGTGCTGCTGCCCGTCTCGCTGTGGGTGGTCGCGCTCGGCAGCATCGTGACACTCGGCCAGCGCGTCGTGACCGTCCGCCGTGAGGCCGCCGAGGCCGCCGAAGCCGAAGGGACGGGCACCGCGTGAGCACCGCCCGCGAACAGCTGACGGACTCGCTGTACGGCCTGGGCTGGTCCGCGGTCCGCAGGCTTCCCGAACCCGCGGCGGCCGCCCTCGGCAAGCGCATCGCGGACGTCGCATGGAGGCGGCGCGGACGAGGCGTGCGGCAGCTGGAGGCGAACCTCGCCCGTGTCGTCCCCGACGCGTCGCCCGAGCGGCTCGGCGAGCTGTCCCGCGCAGGCATGCGCTCCTACCTGCGGTACTGGATGGAGGCCTTCCGGCTGCCCTCCTGGAGCGAGCAGCGCATAAGGGAGAGCGTGCGGATCACCGACCTGCACCGGCTGACCGACGGCATCGCCTCCGACCGCGGCGTCATCCTCGCCCTGCCGCACCTGGCCAACTGGGATCTGGCAGGCGCGTACGTCACGGCCGGGCTGAAGACTCCCTTCAGCACGGTCGTCGAGCGTCTGAAGCCCGCCTCTCTCTTCGACCGATTCGTCGCCTACCGCGAGAGCCTCGGCATGGAGGTGCTGCCGCACTCCGGCGGCTCCGCCTTCGGAACGCTGGCGCGGCGCCTGCGCGAGGGAGGACTGGTGTGCCTGGTGGCGGACCGCGACCTGTCCGCATCCGGCATCGAGGTCACCTTCTTCGGTGAACGCACCCGCATGCCCGCCGGGCCTGCTCTGCTCGCGCAGCAGACCGGCGCGCTGCTGCTCCCCGTCACGCTCTGGTACGAACAGGCGCCCGTCCTGCGGGGCCGCGTGTACCCGCCCGTCGAGGTGCCGGCGGAAGGCACCCGCGAGGAGAAGACGGCCGTCATGACGCAGGCCGTGGCCGGCCGCTTCGAGAGCGGCATCGCCGAACACCCGGAAGACTGGCACATGTTGCAGCGTCTGTGGCTCTCCGACTTCCCCTCTCCGACCGGCTCCGCGGGGACCGACGGGAGTCACGGGGCGGGCATCGCCGACGCGAGGGGCGACAGCGGTGCCGTGCCCCCGAAGGAGGGCCGGGACGCATGAGGATCGGGATCGTCTGCCCGTACTCCTGGGACGTGCCCGGGGGCGTCCAGTTCCACATCCGTGACCTCGCGGAGCATCTGACCGGTCTGGGACACGAGGTGTCCGTGCTGGCCCCCTCGGACGACGAGACTCCGCTGCCGCCCTACGTCGTCTCCGCGGGACGTGCCGTGCCCGTGCCGTACAACGGGTCGGTCGCCAGGCTGAACTTCGGATTCCTCTCCGCGGCGCGGGTGAGGCGCTGGGTGCACGACGGCCGCTTCGACGTGCTGCACATCCACGAACCCGCCACGCCCTCCCTCGCGTTGCTCGCCTGCTGGGCGGCGCAGGGCCCGATCGTCGCGACGTTCCACACGTCCAACCCGCGTTCGCGGGCGATGATCGCGGCCTACCCGATCCTGCAGCCCGCGCTGGAGAAGATCAGCGCGCGCGTCGCCGTGAGCGAGTACGCCCGGCGCACTCTGGTCGAACACCTCGGCGGGGACGCCGTGGTGATCCCCAACGGTGTCGATGTCGACTTCTTCGCCCACGCCGAGCCGAAGGCCGAGTGGCAGGGCGGAACGATCGGCTTCATCGGCCGTATCGACGAGCCGCGCAAGGGACTTCCCGTCCTGATGGAGGCCTTCCCGCGCATTCTGGAGGCGCTGCCGCAGACCAGACTCCTCGTCGCCGGACGCGGTGACGAGGAGGAGGCAGTCGAAGCGCTGCCTGCCGCGATGCGTGAGCGCGTGGAGTTCCTCGGCATGATCAGCGACGAGGACAAGGCGCGGCTGCTGCGCAGCGTCGACCTGTACGTGGCGCCCAACACCGGCGGCGAGTCGTTCGGCATCATCCTCGTCGAGGCGATGTCGGCGGGAGCGCCCGTACTGGCCAGCGACCTGGACGCCTTCGCGCAGGTGCTCGACGGGGGAGAGGCGGGCGAGCTGTTCGTCACCGAGGACGCCGCGGGCCTCGCGGATTCCGCCGTGCGGCTGCTGGGCGACGCGGCACGGCGGGAGGAGCTGCGCGCGTACGGCAGCAGGCACGTCCGCCGCTTCGACTGGAGCACTGTCGGCGCCGACGTCCTCGCCGTCTACGAGACGGTCACCGACGGCGCCGCCGCCGTGGCCCCCGACGAGCGCATCGGGCTGCGCGCACGCTTCGGACTGGCCGCGCGGGGCTGACACCGAGCGGGCACGAGGGGACGGAGAGCGGCGGGCTGAGGGCCGTTCAGCAGCCGGGACAAGCCGGCTGAGGACCGAGGGAGAACGCAGGAGCGATGCCCACCACGACCACCCTGATCCTGCTCGCCGTCGCCGTGCTCCTGATCGGCGTCTATCTCAGCTGGACCGCGGGCCGCCTGGACCGGCTGCACGCCCGCATCGACGCCGCCAAGGCGGCCCTCGACGCGCAGCTGCTGCGCCGCGCCTCCATCGCTCAGGAGCTGGCCACCGCCGGCGTGCTCGACCCGGCGGCCTCGATGGTCCTCTACCAGGCGGCACACGACGCCCGTCAGGCCGAGGAGGACCAGCGGGAGGTCGCCGAGAGCGAGCTGAGCCAGGCGCTGCGTGCGGTCTTCGACGAGAGCGCCCAGGTCGAGGCCGTACGCGCGGCACCCGGCGGGGAGGAAGCAGCCGTCGAACTCGCCGCCGCGGTACGGAGGGTGCCGATGGCGCGGCGGTTCCACAACGACGCGGTACGGGCCGCGCGGGCGCTGCGCCGCCATCGCACGGTCCGTTGGCTGCGGCTGGCGGGCTACGCACCCTTCCCGCTGGCCTTCGAGATGGACGACGAGCCGCCGCCCGCCCTCGCGGACCGGGGCAACGGCGCTCCCCAGTAGCGCCGGTGCCCGGGAGCGAGCCCCCCGGGGAGGCGTGCCAGGCGTATCGGGGGCGGGCGTATCGGGGCCGGGTGTCCCCGGCATGGACGTGCGAGGCGGTTCCGTGCCACCGGCTGCGTCGTGCAGGCCACTGCACCGGAATTGGCCCTTTTCCAAGGCCACCCCTTTCGGTGACCGTGTATTCAGCAGACCTACCATGGTCCTGTCGTACTTTTCGCGTCGAGTGAGGTCATAGCGTGTCCAACCCGTCTTCCGAGTCCCCCGCCACCCCCGCCCCGGGGCCCGAGACCGGCACCGCGCGCGTCAAGCGCGGCATGGCCGAGCAGCTCAAGGGCGGCGTGATCATGGACGTCGTGACGCCCGAGCAGGCGAAGATCGCCGAGGACGCCGGCGCCGTCGCGGTCATGGCTCTCGAGCGGGTCCCCGCCGACATCCGCCAGCACGGCGGTGTCGCGCGGATGTCCGACCCCGACATGATCGAGGGGATCATCGAGGCCGTCTCCATCCCCGTGATGGCCAAGTCGCGCATCGGTCACTTCGTCGAGGCGCAGATCCTTCAGGCCCTCGGCGTCGACTACATCGACGAGTCCGAGGTCCTCACCCCGGCCGACGAGGTCAACCACAGCGACAAGTTCGACTTCACGACCCCCTTCGTCTGCGGTGCCACCAACCTCGGTGAGGCGCTGCGCCGTATCGCCGAGGGCGCCGCCATGATCCGCTCCAAGGGCGAGGCCGGCACCGGCAACATCGTCGAAGCCGTCCGTCACATGCGGCAGATCAAGGGCGAGATCGGCAAGCTCAGGGCGCTGGACAACCACGAGCTCTACGCCGCAGCCAAGGAGCTGCGCGCACCGTACGAGCTGGTGAAGGAGGTCGCCGAGCTCGGCAAGCTGCCCGTCGTCCTCTTCTCCGCCGGTGGCGTCGCCACTCCCGCCGATGCGGCACTCATGCGTCAACTGGGCGCCGAGGGCGTCTTCGTGGGCTCCGGGATCTTCAAGTCCGGCGACCCGGCGAAGCGTGCCGCGTCCATCGTGAAGGCCACCACCTTCTACGACGACCCGAAGATCATCGCCGATGCGTCACGCGGACTCGGCGAGGCCATGGTCGGCATCAACTGCGACACGCTGCCCGAAGGCGAGCGTTACGCCTCGCGCGGCTGGTGACAGCGGCGGGAACGGCCCGCCGTCCGTCCCGTCCGGTGCCGGTCCGTACCCCGAGTACGGCCGGTACCGGGGTCGTGGAAGCTGCACGCAGCACCCGTACGAGAGGCATCGAGCAGTGAGCACTCCCAAAGTCGGCGTCCTCGCCCTCCAGGGCGACGTACGCGAGCACTTCGCCGCGCTCGCCGCTGCGGGCGCAGAGGTGAGCGCCGTGCGGCGTCCCGGGGAGCTGGCGGACGTCGACGCCCTGGTCCTGCCCGGCGGCGAGTCGACCACGATGTCCAAACTGGCCATCGCCTTCGGTCTGATGGAGCCGCTGCGTGAGCGCGTGCACGCGGGTATGCCCGCCTACGGCTCGTGCGCGGGGATGATCATGCTCGCCGACAAGATCCTCGACCCGCGTTCGGGCCAGGAGACCGTCGGCGGCATCGACATGATCGTGCGGCGCAACGCGTTCGGGCGGCAGAACGAGTCCTTCGAGGCGCCGCTGGAGCTGAGCGGCGTCGGGGGCGGCCCGGTCGAGGGCGTCTTCATCAGGGCGCCGTGGGTGGAGTCGACGGGAGCACGGGCGGAGACGCTGGCCTCCTACGACGGGCACCCCGTGGCCGTGCGGCAGAGCCGCTTGCTGGCGACCTCCTTCCACCCCGAACTCACCGGCGACCACAGGGTCCACGCCCTGTTCGTGGACATGGTGCGCGAGGCCCTCGCCTGAAGCACCCACGCCGGACACGGTGCGTGGCGGCTCACGGCGGTGGACCGGGGGCGGAGCGGGCGGGACGCGGTGCGGTCAGCACGCTGAGCCGCTGGCGGTAGGATCTCCGCGTTGGTCCATGTCGGTGACGTCGAAGGAGCGAGGCTGTGTCCGGCCACTCTAAGTGGGCAACCACCAAGCACAAGAAGGCCGTGATCGATGCCAAGCGCGGCAAACTCTTCGCCAAGCTGATCAAGAACATCGAGGTCGCGGCCCGTACGGGCGGTGCCGACCCCGAGGGCAACCCGACGCTCTACGACGCCATCCAGAAGGCCAAGAAGAGCTCGGTCCCCAACAAGAACATCGACAGCGCGGTCAAGCGGGGCGCCGGCCTCGAGGCCGGCGGCGCCGACTACGAGACGATCATGTACGAGGGCTACGGCCCCAACGGCGTGGCCGTGCTCATCGAGTGCCTCACCGACAACCGCAACCGCGCGGCCTCGGACGTACGCGTCGCCATGACCCGCAACGGCGGTTCCATGGCCGACCCCGGCTCCGTCTCCTACCTGTTCAACCGCAAGGGCGTCGTGATCGTCCCCAAGGGGGACGACGGGCTCTCCGAGGACGACGTGCTGGGGGCGGTGCTGGAGGCCGGAGCCGAGGAAGTCAACGACCTCGGCGAGAACTTCGAGGTCATCAGCGAGGCGACCGACCTCGTCGAGGTCCGTACGGCGCTGGTGGACGCCGGCATCGACTACGAGTCGGCCGACAACAGCTTCCTGCCCAGCGTGCAGGTCCCGCTGGAGGAGGAAGGCGCCCGCAAGATCTTCAAGTTGATCGACGCGCTGGAGGACAGCGACGACGTGCAGAACGTCTTCGCCAACTTCGACGTCACCGACGACGTCATGGCCAAGGTCGACGCCTGACGGTGGCATCCGGCCCGGTGTCCGAGGCTCCGGCCTCCCACGCCGGGCCGGCGCATGCTCCGGGCGGCCCGCACCGCGGTTCCCGCCGCGGCAACTGCCGTACGGCCGAGGAGTTTCACCTGCCCGCTCCGGTACTGCCCCCCGGCGTTGTCGGTGCCTGCCGATAACCTGCGGGGACTGCTGGAGAAGGCCCGAAGGTGGAACGAGGAGGACCTGGGTGCGTGTGCTCGGTGTCGACCCGGGACTGACCCGCTGCGGGATCGGCGTCGTCGAGGGTGTGGCCGGCCGGCCGCTGACGATGCGCGCGGTCGGCGTCGTACGCACGGGGGCGGACGCGGAGATCGCCGACCGCCTCGTCCTCATAGAGCAGGGCATCGAGGAGTGGCTGGATGCGTACCGTCCCGAAGCGGTCGCCGTGGAGCGGGTCTTCAGCCAGCACAACGTCCGTACGGTGATGGGCACCGCCCAGGCCAGCGCCGTCGCCATGCTCTGCGCGGCACGCCGTGGCCTGCCCGTCGCGCTGCACACACCGAGCGAGGTCAAGGCGGCGGTCACGGGCTCGGGCCGTGCGGAGAAGGCACAGGTCGGTGCCATGGTCACCAGACTGCTCCGGCTCGACGCCCCGCCCAGGCCCGCAGATGCCGCCGACGCACTCGCCCTCGCCATCTGCCACATCTGGCGCGCACCGGTGCAGCAGCGGCTCGACCGTCTACAGCAAGCGCACGCGAAGCAGGCCGCCGGCCGCTCGACTGCCGCCGCAGCGCGGGCAGATGACTCCACCCGAGCCACGAAAGGCACCCGCCGATGATCGCCTTCGTCTCCGGACCCGTCGCCGCTCTCGCGCCGGACGCCGCAGTGATAGAGGTGGGCGGCGTCGGCATGTCGGTCCAGTGCACTCCGGACACGCTCGCGCAGTTGCGGGTCGGCAGGCACGCCAAACTCGCCACGTCCCTCGTCGTACGCGAGGATTCGCTCACTCTCTACGGATTCGAGGACGACGACGCACGTCAGACCTTCGAGCTGCTCCAGACGGCGAGCGGCGTCGGCCCCCGCCTCGCCCAGGCCATGCTCGCCGTGCACTCACCGGACGCCCTGCGCCTGGCTGTTGCCGAGGGCGACGAGAAGGCGCTGACCGCCGTGCCGGGAATCGGCAAGAAGGGCGCACAGAAGCTGCTGCTGGAGCTGAAGGGCCGGCTGGGCGAGCCGGTGCCGGGCGCCGGAGGTCAACTCCCGGCCCGGGGCGGGACTTCCGCGGCCGGTGGCGGCTGGCGGGGCCAACTCCACACCGCGCTCGTCGGGTTGGGGTACGCCACCCGCGAGGCGGACGAGGCGGTCGCCGCGGTGGCACCGCAGGCGGAGGCCGCGTCGGCGGCCGGTGCGGAGCCGCCCGTACCGCAGTTGCTGCGAGCCGCCCTGCAGACGCTGAACCGGGCGCGGTGAACCGGGCGGGACGCCCTGCGCCGGGCGGACGGATCAGGCACGTGCACACGCGGATGCGGCAGAGGCGGACGTCATGAGCAGGGACGAGGACCAGCAGTACGCGGCGGGCGCCGCGGCGGACGGCGGCGTGGACCGTCTCGTCGGCCCCGAGGCCGACAGCGAGGAGAGCGCCGTCGAGGCGGCGCTGCGCCCCAAGGAGCTGGGCGAGTTCATCGGGCAGCCGAAGGTGCGGGAGCAGCTCGACCTCGTCCTCAAGGCCGCGAGGCAGCGCAACGGGACGGCCGACCACGTTCTGCTCTCGGGGGCGCCGGGCCTGGGCAAGACGACCCTCTCCATGATCATCGCGGCGGAGATGGCCGCACCGATCCGCATCACGTCCGGCCCGGCCATCCAGCACGCGGGCGACCTCGCCGCGATCCTCTCCTCGCTGCAGGAGGGGGAGGTGCTCTTCCTCGACGAGATCCACCGGATGTCGCGCCCCGCCGAGGAGATGCTGTACATGGCGATGGAGGACTTCCGCGTCGATGTGATCGTCGGAAAGGGCCCTGGAGCAACGGCGATTCCGCTGGAGCTGCCGCCCTTCACGCTCGTCGGCGCCACCACCCGTGCCGGGCTGCTGCCGCCGCCGCTGCGCGACAGGTTCGGTTTCACCGCGCACATGGAGTTCTACGAACCGCACGAGTTGGAGCAGGTCGTCCACCGCTCGGCCCGGCTGCTCGACGTGGAGATCGACACCGACGGCGCCGCCGAGATCGCCGGACGTTCCCGCGGCACGCCCCGCATCGCCAACCGCCTGCTGCGCAGGGTGCGGGACTACGCCCAGGTCAAGGCCGACGGCTCGATCGATCAGGACATCGCCTCCCGGGCCCTGGGTGTCTACGAGGTGGACGAGCGGGGCCTCGACCGGCTCGACCGGGCCGTACTCACCGCCCTGCTCAAGCTGTTCGGCGGCGGCCCCGTCGGTCTCTCCACGCTCTCCGTCGCGGTCGGCGAGGAGCGTGAGACCGTGGAGGAAGTGGCCGAGCCGTTCCTCGTACGCGAGGGGCTGCTCGCCCGAACTCCGCGGGGCCGCATCGCCACACCGGCGGCATGGGACCACCTGGACATGCCGAGGCCCACGCAGAACCCGCCGCATCCACCGGGCGGATCGGGACAACAGGGGTTGTTCGGAGCGTGACCGTGCAGATACTCGCGGGCTCAGGAACCCCAGTGCCATGCTTGACGTTGTTCCATCGGCGAGGGCTCGCTTAGACTCCGCCGACGTCGTTCCTCAGGTGCGGCGCGCCCACCCCGAAATCCAGGCCGCTGAGACGCGGTCGTGCGAAGGACATTCTTCCGCCGTGAATATCGTTACTCTCCTCCCCTTCATCGTGCTCATCGGGGCCATGTTCCTGATGACCCGGTCCGCAAAGAACAAGCAGCGTCAGGCCGCCCAGATGCGGGACTCGATGCAGCCCGGCACCGGCGTCCGGACCATCGGGGGCATGTACGCCACCGTCAAGGAGATCCGCGATGACACGGTCCTCCTTGAGGTTGCTCCCGGGACACACGCGCTCTTCGCCAAGAACGCCGTGGGCGCCGTCCTCGAATCCGAGGAGTTCGACCGGATCGTGAACGCCTCCCCCGACGACCTCGAGGTCGGAGAGGCCGTCGTCCCGGACGACGCCTCGTCCCTGACCTCGGACGACGACTCCTCCGACGACTCGAAGGTGGACTTCGCCAAGTCCGCCGACGAGAACGACGCCGAGGACACTGCCGACGACACCGCAGAGGGCGGTTCGAAGGACGCGGCGGCCACGGCCGACGAGAAGCCCGGGGACGTCAAGCGCAAGGGCGACTCCGGCTCGGAGTAAGGTCGGCGCCGCCGGGCCGGTGACCGGGCCCGGCGGCGGAGCATGTCCAAAGACCATTTGTGCGCCGCGTGGCGGCCCGACTCGACTCCTGGGCCGGCACCGGCGGTTGGGACAGGAGAGACGAGAAGGTGGCAGCACCGAAGAAGGGCCGCAGGAGCCCGGGGGCCCACGGGAAGCCGGGGCGCTCGCTGATTCTGATCCTGCTGGTCTTGGGGGGTCTGACCGGGGGCATGTTCCTCTCCGGGCACACCACTCCCCGGCTCGGCATCGACCTAGCCGG
This sequence comes from Streptomyces ovatisporus, assembly GCF_042653885.1. Classification (NCBI taxonomy): domain Bacteria; kingdom Bacillati; phylum Actinomycetota; class Actinomycetes; order Kitasatosporales; family Streptomycetaceae; genus Streptomyces; species Streptomyces ovatisporus. The sequence goes on along the minus strand of NZ_JBHSFH010000006.1, from coordinate 379,613 downwards.
GGGCACGAGCATCACGCTCGAGGCCAAGAACCAGCCCGGCAAGGCCGACGCGATCAACCCGACCAACATGAAGACCGCCGTGGGCATCATCGAGCGGCGCGTGAACGGTCTGGGCGTCTCCGAGGCCGAGGTCCAGACCCAGGGCGACCGGCACATCATCGCCAACATCCCCCGGGGGACGAACGAGAAGCAGGCGCGTGAGCAGGTCGGTACGACCGCCAAGCTGGCCTTCCGCCCCGTACTGACCTACGCGCCGTCCACCCCGCAGCCCCAGCCCTCGCCCTCGAAGCCGGGCGGTGAGAAGGGCGAGCAGGGCGAGCAGGGCGACAAGGGCGACAAGGCCGAGCAGGGTGAGAAGGGCGACCAGGGCCGTGCGGTGACCGACGACCTGCGAGCTGCCCCGGCCGACGAGGACAAGCCGTCTCCCAAGCCCGATCAGACGAAGCCCCCCACGACTCCGCCGCAGCAGCAGCAACCCCCGGGTGTGACTCCGGAGCTGGCGAAGAAGCTGCAGAAGATCCAGTGCAACACCAAGGAGCAGCGGGCCAAGGCGAGTGAGCAGGCCGCGGCGACGGAGCCGGACGAGCCCATCGCCGCCTGCGACGCCAAGCAGAGGCTCAAGTACGTTCTGGGCCCCGTCGGGGTCGACGGCAAGAACGTCACCGATGCCAAGGCCCAGTTCGACCAGCAGCGCGGCCAGTGGATCGTCACCATGTCGTTCGACGACAAGGGGTCGAAGGCGTTCGGCGACACCACCGGCGAACTGGCCAAGAAGCAGCAGCCGCAGAACCAGTTCGCGATCGCGCTGGACGGCGAGGTGGTCTCCGCTCCGTCGGTCAACCAGCGGCTGACAGCGAACGCGGAGATCTCCGGCAGCTTCACCCAGGAGTCCGCGGAGGAGCTCGGCAACATCCTCAGCTACGGTGCGCTTCCGCTGACCTTCGAGGAGTCGGACGTCACCACCGTGACCGCGGCCCTCGGCAGCGACCAGCTCCAGGCGGGCCTCATCGCGGGCGCCATCGGGCTCGCGCTGGTGATCATCTACCTCGTGGCGTACTACCGCGGGCTGTCGCTCATCGCGATCCTCAGCCTCCTCGTCTCGGCGGTGCTCACCTACACGCTCATGTCGCTGCTCGGCCCGGCCATCGGCTTCGCGCTGAACCTGCCGGCCGTCTGCGGTGCGATCGTCGCCATCGGCATCACGGCGGACTCGTTCATCGTGTACTTCGAACGCATCCGGGACGAGATCCGCGAGGGCCGTACGCTCCGGCCCGCCGTCGAGCGGGGGTGGCCGCGTGCCAGGCGTACGATCCTGGTCTCCGACTTCGTCTCGTTCCTCGCGGCGGCGGTGCTCTTCATCGTCACCGTCGGAAAGGTGCAGGGCTTCGCGTTCACGCTCGGCCTCACCACGCTCCTGGACGTCGTCGTGGTCTTCTTCTTCACCAAGCCTCTGATGACGGTGCTGGCCCGAGGAAAGTTCTTCTCCAGCGGCCACCCCTGGTCCGGCCTGGACCCGACCAGGCTCGGTGCCAAGCCGCCGCTGCGCCGCGGCCGCCGCTCGTACGCCGTCAGCACCGACCCGAAGGAGGCATGAGATGTCACGACTCGGCAGTCTCGGTGCCCGGCTCTACCGCGGCGAGGTCGGCTACGACTTCGTCGGCAAGCGGATGTTCTGGTACGGCGTCTCGATCCTCATCACGATCACCGCGATCGTCGGCCTCGGGGTCCGGGGCCTGAACATGGGCATCGAGTTCGAGGGCGGCGCCGTCCTCACCACGCCCAAGACCTCGGCCTCGGTGTCGCAGGCCACCGAACTCGCGGAGAAGACCTCCGGGCACACCGCCATCGTCCAGCAACTGGGCAACGGCGGTATGCGCATCCAGATCGCGGGTCTGGACACGGCCAAGTCCACGGAGGTCAAGGAGAAGATCTCCGGCGAACTGAAGGTCGACCCCAACAAGATCGACACTCAGCTCGTCGGCCCGAGCTGGGGCGAGCAGATCGCGAACAAGGCCTGGCTGGGGCTGGGGATCTTCATGGTCCTCGTGGTGATCTATCTCGCCATCGCCTTCGAGTGGCGGATGGCGCTGGCCGCCCTGATCGCGCTGATCCACGACATCACCATCACCGTCGGCATCTACTCCCTCGTGGGATTCGAGGTCACGCCCGGCACGGTGATCGGTCTGCTCACCATCCTCGGCTATTCGCTCTACGACACCGTCGTCGTCTTCGACGGTCTGAGAGAGGGCAGCCGGAACGTCACGAAGCAGACCCGCTACACCTACAGCGAGATCGCCAACCGCAGCATCAACTCGACCCTGGTGCGTTCCATCAACACCACCGTCGTGGCGCTGCTGCCGGTCGCCGGCCTGCTGTTCATCGGTGGTGGTCTGCTGGGCGGCGGCATGCTCAACGACATCGCTCTCTCGCTCTTCGTCGGCCTGGCCGCCGGTGCGTACTCCTCGATCTTCATCGCGACCCCGCTCGTCGCCGACTTCAAGGAGCGCGAGCCGCAGATGAAGGCACTCGCCAAGCGCGTACGGGCCAAGCGCCTGAAGGCCGAGGAGCGCGGAGCGGAGACGCCGGAGGAGTTCGAGGACCAGGAAGGCGACGGCAGCGCTCCGCGGGACGCCGACGACGGCCCCGCGCCTCAGGGCGCGGCGGCAGGCGTCGTCGGGCCACCTGGGCAGCGCGAGGTCTCCGGCCCGCGCCCCCAGCGCCGCCAGCCCGCGTCCCGTGGCCGCGGCGGCCGTAACCGACCGTCCGGAAAGCGCAGGTGAGCGAAGTGACGGGAATGAGTGAGGCGGCCTCGCCGGTCTCGGCCGAGGTGCGGGAGATGCTCCTCAGCCGCATCCGCGACGTGGCGGACTACCCGCTGGAGGGAGTGATGTTCAAGGACATCACCCCGCTGCTGGCCGACCACGAGGCGTTCTCGGTGCTGACCGACTCCCTGGCACGGATCTGCACCGAACGCGGCGCCACCAAGGTCATCGGCCTCGAAGCGCGCGGTTTCATCCTCGCCGCTCCGGCGGCGGTACGGGCCGGTCTCGGTTTCGTGCCCGTGCGCAAGGCGGGCAAGCTCCCTGGCGCCACGCTCGCCCAGTCCTACGAGCTGGAGTACGGGACTGCGGAGATCGAGGTCCACGCCGAGGACCTGACCGCCGAGGACCGGGTGCTGATCATCGACGACGTGCTGGCGACGGGCGGCACGGCCGAGGCTTCACTCCAGCTGGTCCGCCGGGCCGGTGCGCAGGTCGCCGGGTTCGCGGTCCTGCTGGAGATCGGCTTCCTCGGAGGCAGGGAGCGCCTGACCCCGGCGCTGGGGGACGTACCGCTGGAGGCGTTGGTCACGGTCTGACGACGAGAGACCGGTACAAGGCGGTCACCCGGTACGTTCTTCCCAGGAGCGCCGGGTGACCGCCTTCGTCATGTCTGCCCATGCGGCCGTGGGCAGGGGGGCGGCGGGGGTCGATACCATGACAGTCCGACCTGGGGTCCACCGAGGAGTGCATTTGCCAGACGAGGCCCAGCCGCTGAAGGCGGCAAAGCGGCGAGACGCCGAGCCCGGCGGGCCCGGCGCGGCTGCCGCGGCCACGCGCAAGGCGACTCAGGACGGCTCGGAGAGCAAAGGCGGCACTGCCGCCCCGGGCGCCTCGGGGAGCCCCGACGCCGCCACCGCGCGGGGAGCCGGCCAGCAGGGGACCGTTCTCGACGAGCGCGCCGCCCGCAGCCGGGCCGAGGCCGAGCACTCGGAGCGTACGCAGCGCGACGTCCGGGCGGAGAGGGCCGAGGCCGCCCAGAAGGCGCAGAGCGAACGAGTGGCGCCCGCCCGCGCCGTCTCGGGGGTCTCGGGCCGCTCCGGTTCCTCGAACCGCGTACGGGCACGTCTGGCGCGGCTCGGAGTGCAGCGTTCCAGTCCGTTCAACCCCGTCCTCGAGCCGCTGCTGCGGATAGTGCGCGGCAACGACCCCAAGATCGAGTCGGCGACGCTGCGGCAGATCGAGCACGCCTACCAGGTCGCGGAGCGCTGGCACCGCGGCCAGAAGCGCAAGAGCGGCGACCCGTACATCACACACCCGCTCGCGGTGACCACGATCCTGGCCGAGCTGGGCATGGACCCGGCGACGCTCATGGCCGGCCTGCTGCACGACACCGTCGAGGACACCGAGTACGGCCTGGACACGCTGCGCCGCGACTTCGGCGAGCAGGTCGCCCTCCTCGTCGACGGCGTCACGAAGCTCGACAAGGTCAAGTTCGGCGAGGCGGCGCAGGCGGAGACCGTTCGCAAGATGGTCGTCGCCATGGCCAAGGACCCGCGGGTGCTGGTCATCAAGCTCGCCGACCGGCTGCACAACATGCGCACGATGCGCTATCTGAAGCGCGCCAAGCAGGAGCAGAAGGCCCGCGAGACGCTGGAGATCTTCGCGCCGCTCGCCCACCGGCTCGGCATGAACACCATCAAGTGGGAGCTGGAGGATCTCGCCTTCGCGATCCTCTACCCGAAGATGTACGACGAGATCGTCCGGCTGGTGGCGGAGCGGGCGCCGAAGCGGGACGAGTACCTGGCCGTCGTCACCGACGAGGTCCAGGCCGACCTGCGGGCGGCCCGTATCAAGGCGACCGTCACCGGGCGGCCGAAGCACTACTACAGCGTCTACCAGAAGATGATCGTCCGGGGCCGGGACTTCGCGGAGATCTACGACCTGGTGGGCATCCGGGTCCTGGTGGACACCGTCCGCGACTGCTACGCCGCGCTGGGCACGGTGCACGCCCGCTGGAACCCGGTCCCCGGCCGGTTCAAGGACTACATCGCGATGCCCAAGTTCAACATGTACCAGTCGCTGCACACGACGGTCATAGGGCCCGGCGGCAAGCCGGTGGAGCTCCAGATCCGCACGTTCGACATGCACCGCCGCGCCGAGTACGGCATCGCCGCGCACTGGAAGTACAAGCAGCAGGCCGTCGCCGGCGCCTCCAAGGTGCGTACGGACGTGCCCAAGAGCGCGGGCAAGGGCGACGAGCACGTCAACGACATGTCGTGGCTGCGGCAGTTGCTCGACTGGCAGAAGGAGACCGAGGACCCGGGCGAGTTCCTGGAGTCGCTGCGCTTCGACCTCTCCCGCAACGAGGTCTTCGTCTTCACCCCCAAGGGCGACGTCATCGCGCTGCCCGCCGGGGCCACCCCCGTGGACTTCGCGTACGCGGTCCACACGGAGGTCGGCCACCGTACGATCGGCGCACGCGTCAACGGCCGCCTGGTGCCACTGGAGTCGACGCTCGACAACGGCGACACCGTCGAGGTCTTCACCTCGAAGGCCGCGGGCGCCGGGCCCTCCCGTGACTGGCTGAGCTTCGTCAAGTCCCCCAGGGCCCGCAACAAGATCCGCGCCTGGTTCACCAAGGAACGCCGCGACGAGGCCATCGAGCACGGCAAGGACGCCATCGCGCGTGCGATGCGCAAGCAGAACCTGCCGATCCAGCGCATCCTCACGGGCGACTCCCTGGTCACCCTCGCCCACGAGATGCGTTACCCGGACATCTCGGCCCTCTACGCCGCGATCGGCGAGGGCCACGTCTCCGCGCAGAGTGTGGTGCAGAAGCTCGTCCAGTCGCTCGGCGGCGAGGACGCGGCCAACGAGGACCTGGCCGAGACCTCCCCGCCCATGCCGGCCGCGACGCGGCGTGCCAAGCGCAGGGCGAACTCCGACCCGGGCGTCGTCGTCAAGGGAGTCGACGACGTCTGGGTCAAGCTCGCGCGCTGCTGTACCCCAGTGCCCGGTGATCCCATCATCGGCTTCGTCACTCGCGGCAACGGCGTCTCGGTGCACCGCACGGACTGCGTCAACGTCGACTCCCTGACCAAGGAGCCCGAGCGGATCATCGACGTGGAGTGGGCGCCGAGCCAGTCCTCGGTCTTCCTCGTCGCGATCCAGGTCGAGGCGCTGGACCGGTCCCGGCTGCTCTCCGACGTCACGCGGATCCTCTCCGACCAGCACGTCAACATCCTCTCGGCGGCGGTCCAGACGTCCCGTGACAGGGTCGCCACGTCCCGCTTCACCTTCGAGATGGGGGACCCCAAGCACCTGGGGCACGTGCTGAAGGCGGTGCGCAGCGTGGAGGGCGTGTACGACGTCTACCGGGTGACGTCGGCTCGCAGGCCGTCCTGAGGACCGAGCGGACCGTGCCGGGGCCCGAGGGCCCGCCACGCTCAGCACGTGGCAGCAGTGTGCCGCCCGCACGATCACGTGCGGGCGGCACACTGTTCGTCGTCGACGGACCCGCCCCGGGGTCCGCCCGGGGTCAGCCCCCGAACTCCTGAAGGCCCTTGAGCGCCTGGTCCAGCAGTTCCTGGCGGCCCGCCAGCTCCTTCTCCAGCTTCTCGGCCTTGGCGGTGTTGCCCGCTGCGCGCGCCTGCTCGGCCTGACGCTGCAGCTTGTCGACCGCGTCCTGCAGCTGCCCGGTGAGTCCGGCCGCCCGAGCCCGCGCCTCCGGGTTCGTGCGACGCCATTCGGCCTCTTCGGCCTCCTGGATCGCCCGCTCCACCGCGTGCATCCGGCCCTCGATCTTCGGCCTGGCGTCACGCGGCACGTGGCCCACGGCGTCCCAGCGCTCGTTGATCGCCCGGAAGGCGCCGCGTGCCGACTTCAGGTCGGTGACGGGCAGCAGCTTCTCCGCCTCCGCGGCCAGCTCCTCCTTGCGTGCCAGGTTCTCCCGCTGCTCGCTGTCGCGTTCGGCGAACACCTCGCTGCGGGCCTGGAAGAAGACGTCCTGGGCGCCGCGGAACCGCTGCCAGAGGTCGTCCTCGTGCTCACGCTGAGCACGTCCCGCTGCCTTCCACTCCTGCATCAGGTCGCGGTACTTGGCAGCGGTCGGGCCCCAGTCGCGGGAGTCGGAGAGGGCCTGGGCCTCGGCCACCAGCTTCTCCTTGCGCTGCCGGGCCTCCTCGCGCTGCGCGTCCAGCTGCGCGAAGTGCGCTTTGCGGCGCTTGGAGAAGGCCGAGCGGGCGTGGGAGAAGCGGCGCCACAGCTCGTCGTCCGTCTTCCTGTCCAGCCGCGGGAGGCTCTTCCAGCTCTCGACCAGGGCACGCAGCCTTTCACCGGCCGCCCGCCACTGCTCGCTCTGTGCGAGTTCCTCCGCCTCGGCGACCAGCTCTTCCTTTGAACGGCGTGCCTGCTCGTTCTGCTTGGCCTTCTCCGCCTTGCGCTGCTCGCGGCGCTCCTCGACCACCCCCGCGAGGGTGTCGAGCCGCTTGCTCAGCGCGGCCAGGTCGCCCACCGCGTGATGGGCGTCCACCTGCTCCCGCAGGTGCTCGATGGCTGTGCCGGCGTCCTTGGCGGACAGGTCGGTGGTCTTCACCCGGCGCTCCAGGAGGCCGATCTCCACCACCAGGCCCTCGTACTTGCGCGTGAAGTAGGCGAGTGCTTCCTCGGGAGAGCCTGCCTGCCAGGATCCGACGACCTTCTCGCCGTCGGCTGTACGCACGTACACGGTCCCCGCCTCGTCGACGCGGCCCCACGACGGGTCGCTGCTCACAGCGCCTCCTCCACATGATGCCCGGTCCGGTAGGAAAGCCGCCCCCGGCATCGTCCACAGATCTCGTCACTTGCCAACATAGGCGAACCCGTACCGCGCTGTCCGCATGCAGACGGAGCGAAATTCCGCATCCGGCGAAGCGCGGGCGGAGCTCCCGCCGGGCATGCCATGAGCTGCCCGGGTCCTGCCGTCCTGCCGGTCAGGACTTGCTCACCGTGGCCCGCTCGATCACCACGGTCGCGTTGGGCGGGGTGTTCTGCGTCTTGGGATCGGGCGTCGAACCGGCCTTGGCGACCTTCTTGAGTACGTCCATGCCGCCGGTGATCTTGCCGAACGGCGTGTAGTCCGGGGGCAGGGTGCTGTCCTCGAAGACGAGGAAGAACTGGCTGCCGCCGGTGTCCCGGCCCTCCTTCGTCTGCGGGCTGTACCGGTTCGCCATCGCGACGGTCCCCGCCGGGTACGTGCCGCCCTTCAGACGGGGGTCCTTCAGGTTCTCGTCGGGGAGGGTGTACCCGGGGCCGGACTTGCCCGTGGCCGTGGGGTCGCCGCACTGCAGGACGTGGATGCTCTGGTCGACGAGGCGGTGGCACTCCGTGTGGTCGAAGAACTTCTCATCCGCGAGGAACTTGAAGCTGTTCACGGTGCGGGGCGTCTTCTCGGCGTCCATCTCGAAGGAGATGTCACCGCACGTCGTGGCAAGCTTCATGGCGTACTTCGCGGTCCGGTCGACGGCGAGTTCCGGCTCCTTCTTCCACTTCTTCCCGTTGGGCTCGCCCTTCGACGGCTTCTCGCAGGGGTCGTACGACTTGCTGGGAGACGGGGAGGGCTTCGCCTGCTTGTCGGCGGTGTCGTCCTTCTTGTCCCGGTTCAGGCCGCCGGTGGCCGCGTACGCGGCGGCCGCCGCGACGACGAGCACCCCCACGACGGCGAGGGCGATGTTCCGCAGGCGAGCCCTGCGGCGCCGAGCAGCCCGGCGTTCCTGCTGCCGCAGGTACTTCTCACGGGCGAGCTGCTTTCTGCGCTGATCACTGCTGACCACCGGGTCGTCTCCTTCAGGCCGTGCGTGCGTCGGGATGCGTGCGTACGTACCAGAGTCCGGCCGTACCGTATACGGGTTCGCGGCGCCCGTGCCGCCGCCGGTAGGCTGTGACCAGCCTGATCGGCGAAGAACTGCCTGTTCGCCGTGACCGATTGCCGGACGACTGAAGGACGATCGTGCTCGTTGCGGGGTTCCCCGCCGGGGCCTGGGGGACCAATTGCTATCTGGTCGCCCCCGCCGCCGGTGAGGAGTGCTTGATCATCGACCCTGGCCACCAGGCCGCGCAAGGCGTCGAGGAGGCCGTCGCCAAGCACCGGCTGAAGCCGGTCGCCGTCGTGCTCACGCACGGCCACATCGACCACGTCGCCTCGGTCGTGCCGGTCTGCGGAGCCCACGGCGTGCCCGCCTGGATCCACCCCGCCGACCGCTACATGATGAGCGACCCCGAGAAGGCGCTGGGCCGCAGCATCGGGCAGCAGCTGATGGGCGAGCTGACCGTCGGCGAGCCCGACGACGTCGAGGAACTGACCGACGGGGCGACGCTTCGCCTGGCCGGACTGGAGCTGACCGTCTCGCACGCCCCGGGCCATACCAAGGGGTCGGTGACCTTCCGGATGCCCGAACAGGCCGACGTACCACCGGTGTTCTTCTCGGGCGACCTGCTGTTCGCCGGCTCCGTCGGACGTACCGACCTGCCCGGGGGCGACCACGAGGAGATCCTGCAGTCGCTGGCACGCGTGTGCCTGCCGCTGGAGGACGAGACCGTGGTGCTCTCGGGGCACGGCCCCCAGACCACCATCGGCCAGGAGCGCGCCACCAACCCGTTCATGAGGCAGGTGGCCGCCGGGCCGGGAGGCGCCGCAACAGGCGCCTCCCCCCGACGAGGAATGTGACGAGATCTTCCGTGAGCACCTTCAAGGCCCCCAAGGGCACCTACGACCTGGTCCCGCCCGAGTCGGCGGACTTCCTCGCCGTGCGCGAGGCGCTCTCCGCGCCGCTCCGGCGCGCGGGATACGGCTACACCGAGACGCCCGGCTTCGAGCAGGTCGAGCTGTTCGCCCGGGGCGTCGGTGAGTCCACCGACATCGTGACCAAGGAGATGTACACCCTCACCACCAAGGGCGGCGACGAACTCGCCCTGCGTCCCGAGGGCACCGCGTCCGTCCTGCGCGCGGCTCTGGAGGCCAGCCTCCACAAGAGCGGCAACCTTCCGGTGAAGCTCTGGTATTCGGGTTCGTACTACCGCTACGAGCGCCCGCAGAAGGGCCGCTACCGGCACTTCTCGCAGGTCGGCGCCGAAGCGATCGGCACCGAGGACCCCGCACTCGACGCCGAGTTGATCATCCTCGCCCACGACGCGTACCGGTCGCTCGGGCTGCGCGACTTCCGCATCCTGCTCAACTCCCTGGGGGACAAGGAGTGCAGGCCGGTCTACCGCGCGGCGCTCCAGGAGTTCCTGCGCCGTCTCGACCTGGACGAGGACACCCGCCGCCGCATCGAGATCAACCCGCTGCGCGTGCTGGACGACAAACGGGAGAGCGTGCAGCGTCAGTTGACGGACGCGCCGATGATGCGCGACCACCTCTGCGAGGGCTGCAAGGCCTACCACGAGCAGGTGCGCGAGCAGCTGACGGCGGCGGACGTCCGTTACGAGGACGATCCCCGGCTCGTGCGCGGCCTGGACTACTACACGCGCACCACCTTCGAGTTCGTGCACGACGGCCTCGGCTCCCAGTCGGCCGTCGGAGGCGGCGGACGCTACGACGGCCTGTCGGAGATGCTCGGCGGGCCGCCGCTGCCTTCGGTGGGCTGGGCCCTGGGCGTCGACCGTACGGTCCTGGCCCTGCGGGCAGAGGGCGTCGAGCTGCAACTGCCTTCCGCCACGGACGTGTTCGCGGTGCCGATCGGCGACGAGGCACGGCGTGCACTCTTCCGGGTGGTCACCGCGCTGCGCCGGGAAGGGATCGCTGCCGACTTCGCCTACGGCGGCAAGGGGATGAAGAACGCCATGAAATCGGCCAACCGATCCGGCGCACGCTACGCGCTGCTGGTCGGCGAACGGGACCTGGCCGAGTCGGTGGCGCAGCTCAAGGATCTGCAGAGCGGCGAGCAGACCGCCGTACCGCTTGACCGAGTGGTGTCCGAGGTGGGCGCGAAACTCGCCTGAGCGGAAGGGCCCTGGTGCACAATGAGCGGCACACGGGGCAGACCAGGACCGGACGACGGGATACAAGGGCTATGACCATGACGGCACCCCTCGACGAAGCTCGCACGGACGCGGACGAGCCCTCCGGGGGCGCCGTGGGCGCCGGCCGCGCCTTCGCCGTGATGCTGGTGATCACGGGACTGGCGGGGATCCTCGCGTCCTGGGTCATCACGCTGGACAAGTTCTCCCTGCTGAAGGACCCGGATTTCGATCCCGCGTGCAGCTTCAACCCGATCGTCTCCTGCGGCAGTGTCATGAAGAGCGAGCAGGCGGAGGCGTTCGGTGCGCCGAACCCCATGATCGGGCTGGTCGCCTACGGCATCGTCGTCTGCGTCGGCATGAGCCTGCTCGCCCGTGCGCGCTTCCCCCGCTGGTACTGGCTGACGTTCAACGCCGGCACGCTCTTCGGCGTCGGCTTCGTCACCTGGCTCATGTACCAGTCGCTGTACAACATCAACGCCCTGTGCCTGTGGTGCTGTCTGGCGTGGGTCGCCACGATCGTCATGTTCTGGTACGTCACCGCGCACAACGTGCGCAACGACTTCCTGCCCGCGCCGGCTGCCGTGCGCGGTTTCGTCGAGGAGTTCCCGTGGGTGCTGCCGGTGCTGCACATCGGGGTCATCGGCATGCTGATCCTGACCCGCTGGTGGGAGTTCTGGACCAGCTGACGGGCGTCGGCCGGCGCACTTCAGGCGGCCCGCGCCGGTTGTCATACCCGTGACTTAGGGTTTCGGGCGTGGAAGCCGACCTGTTCACCGCAGCCGCCGAGGAACGCCAGGCACAGGACCCCTCGGCCAGCCCCCTGGCCGTGCGGATGCGCCCCCGCACCCTGGACGAGATCGTGGGCCAGCAGCACCTGCTGCGCCCCGGCTCTCCGCTGCGCCGCCTGGTCGGGGAGGGCGTGGGAGGCCCGGCCGGACCCTCCTCGGTGATGCTGTGGGGCCCGCCGGGCACCGGCAAGACCACGCTGGCCCACGTCGTCAGCCGGGCCACCGACAAGCGCTTCGTGGAGCTGTCGGCCATCACGGCCGGGGTGAAGGAGGTCCGGGCCGTCATCGAGAGTGCCCGCCGCTCCTCGGGCGCGTACAGCAAGGACACCGTCCTCTTCCTGGACGAGATCCACCGCTTCAGCAAGGCGCAGCAGGACTCGCTCCTGCCCGCGGTGGAGAACCGCTGGGTCACGCTGATCGCCGCGACCACGGAGAACCCGTACTTCTCGGTGATCTCCCCGCTGCTCTCGCGCTCGCTGCTGCTCACCCTCGAAGGTCTCACCGATGACGACGTGCGGGCACTGCTCCGCCGTGCCGTGGAGGAGGAGCGCGGCCTGGGCGGCGCGGTGACGCTGCCGGACGAGTCGGAGGACCACCTGCTGCGCATCGCGGGTGGCGACGCCAGGCGCGCGCTGACGGCGCTGGAGGCGGGCGCGGGCGCCGCCCTCGCCAAGGGCGAGAGCGAGGTGGGCCTGGCCACGCTGGAGGAGGCCGTCGACCGCGCCGCGGTGACGTACGACCGCGACGGCGACCAGCACTACGACGTCGCCAGCGCGCTCATCAAGTCCATCCGCGGCTCGGACGTGGACGCCGCGCTGCACTACCTGGCCCGGATGATCGAGGCGGGGGAGGACCCGCGCTTCATCGCGCGCCGCCTGATGATCTCCGCGAGCGAGGACATCGGCATGGCAGACCCGCAGGCCCTGCAGACGGCCGTCGCAGCCGCCCAGGCAGTCGCCATGATCGGTTTCCCGGAGGCCCGCATCGCCCTGGGCCAGACCGTCGTCGCCCTCGCCCTGGCCCCCAAGTCGAACGCCGCCTATCTGGCGATCGACGCCGCGCTGGCGGACGTACGGGCCGGGCTCGCCGGGCCGGTCCCGACGCACCTGCGCGACAGCCACTACAAGGGCTCCGCGAAGCTGGGCCACGGCAAGGGCTATCAGTACCCGCACGACCTGCCGGGCGGGATCGCCGCCCAGCAGTACGCCCCGGACGCCGTCCACGGCAAGCGTTACTACGAGCCGACGCGCTACGGCGCGGAGGCCCGCTACGCGGAGGTGGCCGAACGGGTACGGGAGCGGCTGCGCGGGGCGGGCCCGGCGCCCGACGAACGCTGAGCCCTGCCGCCTGCCGCCTGCCGCCTGGCCGTCCGCCGCCTGCCGCGTGCTGCCTGGCTTGCTCCGGGCCGGCTACTGGCTGCCCGGTCGCTCCGCCGCGGTCTCGAAGAGCAGCCGCATCGCCTGCCGCAACTGCGCCACGTCGCCCACCGGTTCGGGGAACTCGAACCTGGCGTCGAAGTACGCGTCGCTCCGGAACCCCTCCAGGGCGCAGAAGCGCACGCGCATCCCGAAGCGGTCCACGGACAGCGGCACCGCGCATCCGCCCGCAGCCGCACACGCGGCTGTGCGGTCGCCCAGGAGACCGCACAGCCCGCGCATCTGCTCGTAGTGCGAGGCCGCCAGGTGCTGGAGCAGTTCCGCCTCGTGAGGCGCGAGCGGATCGGGTGCGGCGGATGCGAAGTCGTCCGGCTCGACCTGCTCCGCTCCCCACAGATCGTCGACGAACGCCTCCCCGACCTCCAGCCGCAGCAGCATCCACGCCGCGTCGGCGGGCATCGGCCCGGCGGGGTGGCGGTCGGCGATCAGCCGCGCGCAGGCAGCCCGCTGCTCCGGGCGTACGGGCGTGAGCCAGCCGGCGATCCAGGCCCGGCCGCGGATGCGGTGCGGGACCGTCACCGGTGCGACGTCGGTGATCTCCATCACCGCGGTCACCTCGTCGCCGGCCGCGTGCTCCACGAGCTGCGCCGCGGGCGAGGCGGCGGGGACCAGCAGGACCACGTCACCGTCGGAGGTGACGGCCCGCGCTTCCGGACTGCCGAATCCGGGCGGAATGTCCTCCGGCGACCGGGCTGAAGGAATGTCCAGCGCGGCCGATACGCTGGATTCCACGAGGGTTCGTACACGCTCTGCGGCAGTTGGAGCCGCGGCGTCTTCCACGGGACGCGGCTGTCCCCGTCCGGCGTCGGAGCCGGGCAGGGGAATCCCAGGTCGATACATGCGTTCTCCTCCGCTAAGGTAAGGCTCACCTAACTTACATGGAGGTCCGTTCAGTGAACCAGTCGCGTCCCAAGGTCAAGAAGTCGCGTGCCCTCGGCATCGCGCTGACCCCGAAGGCCGTCAAGTACTTCGAGCAGCGCCCCTACCCGCCGGGCGAGCACGGCCGGGGCCGCAAGCAGAACAGCGACTACAAGGTGCGGCTGCTGGAGAAGCAGCGGCTGCGCGCGCAGTACGACATCAGCGAGCGGCAGATGGTCCGCGCCTACGACCGTGCCCGCAAGAGCGGCGGCAAGACCGGTGACGCGCTCGTCATCGAGCTGGAGCGCCGACTGGACGCTCTGGTCCTGCGCTCCGGCATCGCCCGCACCATCTACCAGGCCCGTCAGATGGTCGTGCACGGCCACATCTCGGTGAACGACCGGAAGGTCGACAAGCCCTCCTTCCGCGTCAGGCCGGACGACGTGGTCAAGGTCCGCGAGCGCAGCCGTGGCAAGCACCCCTTCCTGGTCGCACGCGAGGGCGGTTACGCCCCCGACGGTGAGACTCCGCGCTACCTCGAGGTCAACCTCGAGGCGCTCGCCTTCCGTCTGGACAGGGAGCCCAACCGCAAGGAGATCCCTGTGGTGTGCGACGAGCAGATGGTCATCGAGTACTACGCACGCTGAGTCCGCGCGACTCCGCCGGGCCGCGCCGAGGGCGCCTCGCCGCCCACGGCGCAGCGTCCCGGGACCGGCCGGCACAGCCCGCCTGCCTCCCGTCGAACTGCCCGTCCGGCGGCGGCACGGCGGGCTGCCGCGTTCCGCCGCCCCTGCGGTGGACGTCCGACTGCCCGGCACCGCTGGGCAGTTCACCTTTTTCCGCGGGGACCCCGCCGCCGCGGCCCAGCAGTTGGCCGTCGGCAGGACCGGCGGCACACCGGCCTGCAGAACGCGCGGCGACTTCGTCCCGGGCGCCCTCCGTGCTGCAGGAATGCGGTACGGCCGAGGTCTCCCGTCGCGATAAGGTCGGAGTATCCGCCGCCGCGCGGGTCCGGCTTCCACGGCGTGGAGCAGCCAGGGCGGCGGCCGACCCCGAAATGACCCGAGGGAAGCGGTGCAGCGTGTCCGGTGGAGAAGTGGCCGGTCTCCTGGTGGCCGTCTTCTGGGCGATTCTGGTCTCGTTCCTCGCCGTAGTGCTGGTGAGGCTCGCGCAGACGCTCAAGGCGGCGACCAAGCTGGTGACGGGCGTGACAGAGCAGGCGGTTCCGCTGCTCGGTGAGGCATCGGCGACGGTGCGCTCGGCCCAGACCCAGCTGGACCGTGTGGATGCGATCGCGACGGACGTGCAGGAGGTGACCTCCAACGCCTCCGCGCTCTCCTCCACGGTCTCCACCACCTTCGGCGGGCCGCTCGTGAAGGTCGCAGCCTTCGGCTACGGCGTACGGCGCGCGCTCGGCCGCAAGAAGGACCTCTCCGCCCGGCCGCCCGCTCCGCGCAAGGTGGTCCTGAGCCGCACGCTTCCCGCGGCGCGGCGGGGCGGCCGCAAGCGCGGAAGGAGCTGAGGCGCCGATGTTCCGCCGTGCTTTCTGGTTCACCACCGGCGCCGCAGCGGGTGTCTGGGCGACCACCAAGGTCCAGCGCAGGCTCCGTTCGCTCGCGCCGGACGCGCTCGCCGTCCGGGCCGCGGACAAGGCAGTCGACACCGGCCACCGCCTCAAGGAGTTCGCCCTCGACGTCCGCGCCGGTATGGCCCAGCGCGAGAGCGAGTTGAACGACGCCCTGGGGCTCGACGTCCCGCCGGACGGTGATTCCGCGGGGCAGCTTCCCGGCCGGCCCCCGGGCTGTCAGCTCGGCCCCGCACAGCCGCAGGGCCGCCCCCGACCGTACGACCGAAACGAGGACCACTGATGGAGTCGGCTGAAATCCGCCGCCGCTGGCTGCGCTTCTTCGAGGAGCGGGGGCACACCGTCGTGCCGTCGGCGTCACTGATCGCGGACGACCCGACGCTGCTGCTGGTCCCCGCGGGCATGGTGCCCTTCAAGCCGTACTTCCTCGGCGAGGTCCGGCCGCCCTTCGAGCGCGCCACCAGCGTCCAGAAGTGCGTGCGCACGCCGGACATCGAGGAGGTCGGCAAGACGACCCGGCACGGCACGTTCTTCCAGATGTGCGGCAACTTCTCCTTCGGCGACTACTTCAAGGAGGGCGCGGCGGAGTACGCCTGGGAGCTGCTGACCACTCCCCAGGACAAGGGCGGCTACGGCCTGGACCCGGAGCGGCTGTGGATCACGGTCTACGAGGAGGACGACGAGGCCGAGCGCATCTGGCGTGACGTCGTGGGCGTACCGGCCGAGCGGATCCAGCGGCTGGGCAAGGAGGAGAACTACTGGGACATGGGCGTCCCGGGCCCCTGCGGCCCCTGCTCGGAGATCAGCTACGACCGCGGTCCGGAGTTCGGCCCCGAGGGCGGGCCCGCCGTCAACGACGAGCGCTACGTCGAGCTGTGGAACCTGGTGTTCATGCAGTACGAGCGCGGTCCGGGCGAGGGCAAGGACTACCCGATCGTGGGCGACCTGCCCAGCCAGAACATCGACACGGGTCTCGGCTTCGAGCGGCTCGCGATGGTCCTCCAGGGCGTGCGCAACATGTACGAGATCGACACCTCGCGCATGGTCCTCGACAAGGCGACCGAACTGACCGGCGTGCGCTACGGCGACGCCGAGCAGTCCGACGTCTCGCTGCGCGTGGTGGCCGACCACATCCGCACCGCCATCATGCTCATCGGCGACGGCGTCACCCCGGGCAACGAGGGCCGCGGCTACGTGCTCCGCCGCATCATGCGCCGCGCCATCCGCAACATGCGCATCCTCGGCGCGAGCGGCCCCACCGTCGCCGAGCTGACGGACACCGTCATCAAGGCCATGGCACCGCAGTACCCGGAGCTGGAGACCGACCGCAAGCGCATCGAGACGGTCGCGCTCGCCGAAGAGGCCGCCTTCCTCAAGACGCTGCGCTCGGGCACCAACATCCTCGAGGCCGCGGTCAGCGACACCCAGGCGTCCGGCAGCGATGTGCTGCCCGGCGAGAAGGCCTTCCTGCTGCACGACACGTGGGGCTTCCCGATCGACCTCACTCTGGAGATGGCCGCCGAGCAGGGCCTGTCCGTCGACGAGACCGGCTTCCGCCGCCTCATGCAGGAGCAGCGGGAGCGCGCCAAGGCCGACGCGAGGGCCAAGAAGCAGGGGCACGCCGACCTCTCCGCCTACCGCCGGATCGCCGACGCCGGCGGCACCACCGATTTCACGGGCTACCACCACACCGGGGGTGAGGCATCCGTCGTCGGACTGCTCGTCGACGGGGTCTCCTCGCCCGCCGCCCACGAGGGCGACGAGGTCGAAGTCGTCCTGGACCGCACGCCGTTCTACGCCGAGGGCGGCGGCCAGCTCGCCGACACGGGGCGCATCCGGATGGAGAGCGGCGCGGTGGTCGAGGTCCGCGACGTGCAGCAGCCGGTCACGGGCGTCCACGTGCACAAGGGCGTCGTGCAGGTCGGTGAGGTCACCGTCGGCTCCGGCGCGTACGCGGAGATCGACGCGGACCGCCGCCGCTCCATCGCCCGCGCCCACAGCGCGACGCACCTCACGCACCAGGCCCTGCGGGACGCTCTCGGGCCGACGGCCGCCCAGGCCGGTTCGGAGAACTCTCCGGGGCGTTTCCGGTTCGACTTCGGCTCCCCGGCGGCCGTTCCGGGGACGGTCCTCACCGACGTCGAGCAGAAGATCAACGAGGTGCTGGCGCGCGAACTGGACGTCAACGCCGAGTACATGGGCATCGACGAAGCCAAGAAGCAGGGCGCGCTGGCCGAGTTCGGCGAGAAGTACGGCGAGCGGGTGCGCGTGGTGACCATCGGCGACTTCTCCAAGGAGCTGTGCGGCGGCACCCACGTGCACAACACCGCGCAGCTGGGCCTGGTGAAGCTGCTGGGGGAGTCCTCCATCGGTTCGGGCGTGCGCCGCGTCGAGGCACTCGTGGGCGTGGACGCCTACAAGTTCCTCGCCCGCGAGCACACGGTGGTCTCGCAGCTCACCGACCTGCTCAAGGGGCGTCCCGAGGAGCTGCCGGAGCGGATCTCCTCGATGGTCACGCGCCTGAAGGACGCCGAGAAGGAGATCGAGCGCTTCCGCGCCGAGAAGGTGCTCCAGGCCGCCGCGGGTATCGCCCGGGGTGCCGCGGACGTCCGGGGGGTGGCCCTGGCCGCCGCCCAGGTGCCGGACGGCACCGCTGCCGACGACCTGCGCACGCTGGTACTGGACGTGCGCCAGCGCATCACCGGCGGCCGGGCCGCCGTCGTCGCGCTGTTCGCGGTGACGAACGGCCGTCCGCTGACCGTCATCGCCACCAACGAAGCCGCGCGTGAGCGCGGACTCAAGGCCGGTGACCTGGTGCGGGGCGCCGCCAAGGCGCTCGGCGGCGGGGGCGGCGGCAAGCCCGACGTGGCGCAGGGCGGTGGCCAGAACCCGGACGCCGTCGGGGAAGCCATCGCCACTGTCGAGCGGCTGGTGGCAGAGAGCGGCCCGGCCTGATGAGGCGGGGCCGGCGCCTCGCCGTCGACGTCGGGGACGCCCGTATCGGGGTGGCATCCAGCGACCCCGACGGGTTGCTGGCGACACCGGTCGAGACGGTGCCCGCGCGTGATCTCCCCGCTGCGCAGCGGCGGTTGGCCTCGCTGGTGACGGAGTACGAGCCCATCGAAGTGGTCGTCGGACTTCCTCGCTCCCTGAAGGGGGGCGAGGGGCCGGCGGCGGCGAAAGTCCGCGGGTTCGCGGAGCAGTTGGCGAGGAAGATCACACCCGTGCCGGTGCGGCTGGTGGACGAGCGCTTGAGTACAGTCACGGCGGCACAGGGCATGCGTGCTTCCGGCGTGAGCTCCAAGAAGGGCCGCTCACGCATCGATCAGGCTGCGGCGGTGGTCATTCTGCAGAGCGCCCTGGAGACTGAACGGATGTCAGGCAGTCCGCCCGGCCAATGCGTCGAAGTGGTTGTCTGATCGCGATACGGTAACGTTCCCGCGACACGGCAGCCGCCGGGAGGCTCGCGCACCACGGGTGTGCGGGCGTCTTGCCTCGTGTGTGTTCGGAACGGTTGCCGTCCGGCAGATCTAGGGGATCGATGACTGAGTATGGCCGGGGGCAGGACGTCCCACCGTGGCATCCCGATGACCCGCTGTTCGGGGACCCGGGGTGGGAGGGACGCCGCCGCACCTACCAGAACGACGGGGACACCTACGCGGGCCAGTACACCGGCCAGCACCCCGATCCGTACGGCACCGGTCAGCATCAGGTTCCTCAGCAGCAGGGCTACTACCAGCAGCAGCCGCAGAACTTCCAGGGCGGCCAGGGGCAAGGCCGGCCCTACGGTGATGGCCAGGGCGGCCAGGGCGGCTACGACGGCGGTGGTCACGGTGGTCACTACGACCCCGGCTACGGCATGGGCGCCACCGATCCCCGCGGAATGCAGCCCGTGGCCGACCCTTACGACACCGGCGCGCAGCCCGGCTACTACGCCGCCCCGGGCGGCTACCCTCCCGGCCACCCTCAGCAGCAGGGCCCTCCCGGGCAGTTCGCGGGCCCCGGACGCCAGGCGGGCCCCGGCGGGTTCCACGGCGGGCCGGGCGGCCGGCCCGCCGGACCCGACGCGGATCCGGAGACCGGCTGGGACCCCGGACCCGACCAGGGCGAGCACGCGTTCTTCGCCGACCAGGACGACGACGGGACCGACGACGGCGAGAACTCCGACCGCAAGGGCAGCCGCAGCGGCCGCAAGGGCACCGGCGAGAAGAAGAAGCGGAACGGCTGCGCGTGCTTGGTCGTGTCGCTCGTGCTCGCAGGCGGTGTCGGAGCGGCCGGCTATTACGGGTACGACTTCTACCAGGCCCATCTGGCCCCGGCGCCCGACTTCTCCGGCGAGGGTTCCGGCCGGGCACAGGTCAAGATCCCGGACGGTGCCTCCATCGCGGACATGGGCGACGCCCTGCAGAAGGCGGGCGTGACCAAGAGCGCCCGCGCGTTCGTCGAGGCCGCCGAGGCCGACTCCAAGGCGAACGGCATCCAGCCCGGGACGTACAGCCTGCGCAAGGAGATGTCGGGGGCGGCGGCGCTGAAGCTGATGCTCGACCCCGCCAGCCAGAACGGTCTGATCATCTCCGAGGGCCTGCGGGCGAAGAAGATCTACCAGCTCGTGGACGAGAAGCTGGGCGAGCCGGCAGGGACGACGCAGAAGGCCGCCAAGAAGGCCGACCTCGGACTGCCGCGGTACGCGGAGGGCAACCCGGAAGGGTTCCTCTTCCCCTCGCGCTACAGCGTCGGCGAGGAGAGCGACCCGGCGGACGTGCTGCGTGAGATGGTCCAGCGGGCCAAGGCCGAGCACACGAAGGTGAATCTGGCCGCCGAGGCGAAGAAGGTGGGCAAGACACCCGAGGAGATACTGGTCATCGCGTCCCTCATCCAGGCGGAGGCGCAGCAGGACGAGGAGTTCGGCAGGGTCTCGCGGGTGATCTACAACCGGCTGGAGAAGAACATACTGCTCCAGTTCGACTCGACCATCAATTACGCCAAGGGCCGTTCGTCGCTGGAGACTTCGGTCGAGGACACGAAGTTCGACTCGCCGTACAACACCTACCTCAACCGGGGGCTCCCGCCGGGCCCCATCGACAACCCCGGTCACCAGGCCATCGAGGCGGCGCTCAACCCGACGAAGGGCAACTGGATCTACTTCGTCACCGTCAAGCCGGGCGACACCCGCTTCACCGCGAGCAAGGCCGAACACGACCGCAACGTGCAGGACTTCAACAGGGAACAGCGCAAGAAGAAGGAGAACGGCGGCTGATGGAGCGGCACCACCCCGTACGGCCGGCCCCTGAGGCGTCGACGGCCGTACGGCGCGCCGCAGTTCTCGGCAAGCCTGTCGCGCACTCGCTCTCCCCGGTGCTGCACCGTGCCGCGTACGGGGCGCTGGGCCTGACGGGCTGGACGTACGAGC
Organism: Streptomyces ovatisporus; assembly: GCF_042653885.1. NCBI lineage: Bacteria > Bacillati > Actinomycetota > Actinomycetes > Kitasatosporales > Streptomycetaceae > Streptomyces > Streptomyces ovatisporus. The sequence goes on along the minus strand of NZ_JBHSFH010000006.1, from coordinate 358,776 downwards.
GCCGCGAGGTGGACGAGGCCGGCCTCGCTGCCTTCCTCGGCGGTCTCGGCCCGCAGTGGGCGGGCCTGTCGCTGACGATGCCGCTGAAGCGGGCCGTCCTTCCTCTGCTGGACGAGATCAGCGGCACGGCGGCGTCCGTCGAAGCCGTCAACACGGTCCTCTTCCCGGGTGACGGGCGGCGCATCGGCGACAACACCGACATTCCGGGCATGCTCGCGGCCCTGCGGGAGCGGGGGATCGAGCGCGTCGAGAACGCGGCGATTCTCGGCGCGGGGGCCACCGCGTCCTCCGCGCTGGCGGCGCTCGCCCGGATCTGTGCGGGCGAGATCACGGCGTACGTACGCAGCGAACGGCGCGCCGGTGAGATGCGGGGCTGGGGCGAGCGCCTCGGTGCGCCCGTGCGGGTCGCCGCCTGGGCGGACGCAGCCGAGGCGCTGACGGCCCCGCTGGTGATCGCCACGACTCCGGCGGGCACCACCGACGCGCTGGCGTCAGGCGTCCCGGCGCGTCCGGGCGCCCTCTTCGACGTGCTCTACGCGCCGTGGCCGACCGCGCTGGCCGCCGCCTGGTCGCGGCGGGAAGGCACCGTACTCTCGGGCCTCGACCTGCTCGTGCACCAGGCCGTACTCCAGGTCGAGCTGATGACCGGACGCTCGCCCGCACCGCTCGCCGCCATGCGCGCGGCCGGGGAAGAGGCACTGCACGCGCGTACGGCGTGAGTGCGCGGTCGCCGTGGTGACGGCATGCCGGAACGGTGCGGCCGCCCGTCCGCTCCGCGCAGTCCCCGGGATACGCCGTCCGGCCTGTGGACGGGCGGCGGCCACGCTCCTCTCACGTGGCAAGATCGGGGGCAGAGCCGGAGAGGACCGGCAAGGCCGCAAGGGCCGCCGAGAGCGCCGAGGCGCAAGATCGAGGAGCACCGTTGAGCAGGTTGCGCTGGCTGACGGCGGGGGAGTCGCACGGCCCCGCACTGGTGGCGACGCTGGAAGGACTCCCTTCCGGTGTGCCCGTCACCACCGACATGGTGGCGGACGCGCTGGCACGGCGGCGGCTGGGTTACGGACGCGGCGCCCGGATGAAGTTCGAGCGCGACGAGGTCACCTTCATCGGCGGTGTCCGGCACGGACTCACCCTCGGGTCCCCGGTCGCGATCATGGTGGGCAACACGGAGTGGCCGAAGTGGGAGCAGGTCATGGCGGCCGATCCCGTCGATCCCGAGACGCTCGCGGGGCTGGCCCGCAACGCGCCGCTGACCCGTCCGCGTCCCGGGCACGCCGATCTCGCCGGCATGCAGAAGTACGGCTTCGACGAGGCACGTCCCGTACTGGAGCGGGCGTCGGCGCGGGAGACGGCGGCGAGAGTGGCGCTGGGGACGGTCGCGCAGTCGTATCTGAAGGAGACCACCGGCATCGAGATCGTCTCCCACGTTGTCGAACTCGGCGCCGCCAAGGCGCCTTACGGGCTCGTTCCGCAGCCCGGCGACGTGGAACGCCTGGACGCCGACCCGGTGCGCTGCCTGGACGCCGACGCGAGCAAGGCCATGGTCGCCGAGATCGACCAGGCACATCAGGACGGTGACACCCTGGGCGGCGTGGTCGAAGTGGCGGCGCACGGCGTGCCGGTGGGCCTCGGCTCCCACGTGCACTGGGACCGCCGTCTCGATTCGCGGCTGGCCGGAGCGCTGATGGGCATCCAGGCCATCAAGGGCGTCGAGCTGGGCGACGGCTTCGGCCTGGCGCGCGTCCCCGGCTCGAAGGCGCACGACGAGATCGTGCCCGGTGAGGGTGGTCTGCGGCGCAGTTCCGGCCGTTCCGGCGGCACCGAGGGCGGCCTCTCCACAGGTGAACTCCTGCGCGTACGGGCCGCGATGAAGCCGATCGCGACGGTGCCGCGGGCGCTGGCCACCGTCGATGTCGCGACAGGTGAGGAGACCCGCGCACACCACCAGCGCTCCGACGTGTGCGCCGTGCCCGCCGCCGGAATCGTGGCGGAGGCGATGGTCGCGCTGGTGCTGGCCGATGCGGTGGCGGAGAAGTTCGGCGGCGACAGCGTCCGGGAGACCCGCCGGAACGTGAGCGGCTTCCTCGACGGGCTGGAGATCAAATGACCGGGCCCGCAGTGATCCTCGTCGGCCCGATGGGCGTGGGCAAGACGACCGTCGGCGAGCTGCTGGCCCAGCGGCTGGGCACGGTCTGCCGGGACACGGACCAGGACATCGTCGAATCGGCGGGCAAGCCGATCTCCGAAATCTTCCTCGACGAGGGCGAGGAACACTTCCGCGAGCTGGAACGTGCCGCCGTACGCACCGCCCTTGCCGAGCACACCGGTGTGCTGGCGCTGGGCGGCGGGGCCGTACTCGCCCCCGAGACCAGGGAGTTGCTGGCGGGGGCCCCCGTCGTCTTCCTGGAGATGGACGTGGCGGAGGCCGTCAAGCGCGTCGGTCTCGACGCGCCACGGCCGCTGCTGATGATGAATCCCCGCAAGCAGTGGCGGGAACTGATGGACGCGCGCCGTCCCCTCTACACGGAGGTCGCCCGCGCCGTCGTCGGCACCGGGGACCGCACCCCGGACGAGGTCGCCGACGAAATTCTCGACGTCCTGGAGCTGAAGCAGTCATGACCAGCACGACCCCGGCGCCCACCCGTATCACTGTGGGCGGCTCCGCCGGCACACAGCCCTACGACGTACTCATCGGCCGCCGGCTCCTCGGCGAACTGCCGGGGCTGATCGGCACATCGGCGAAACGGGTCGCCGTGCTGCACCCCGAGGCTCTGGCCGAGACCGGCGGCGTGCTGCGCGAGGACCTCGAATCGCAGGGCTACCAGGCCATCGCCGTTCAGCTGCCCAACGCCGAGGAGGCCAAGACGGCCGAGGTCGCGGCGTACTGCTGGAAGGTCCTGGGCCAGACCGGCTTCACCCGCAGCGACGTCATCGTCGGAGTGGGCGGCGGGGCGACGACGGACGTCGCCGGCTTCGTCGCCGCGACCTGGCTGCGCGGCGTGCGCTGGGTCGCCGTACCGACGACGGTCCTGGGCATGGTGGACGCCGCCGTCGGCGGCAAGACCGGCATCAACACCGCCGAGGGCAAGAATCTCGTGGGGGCCTTCCACCCGCCCGCCGGGGTGCTGTGCGATCTCGCGGCGCTGGAGTCGCTGGGTGTGCACGACTACGTCGGCGGTCTCGCGGAGGTCGTGAAGGCTGGATTCATCGCCGATGCCGTCATCCTCGACCTGGTCGAGGCCGATCCGGAGGCCGCCCGCACGCCCGAGGGTCCGCACACCGCGGAGCTGATCGAGCGCTCCGTCAAGGTCAAGGCGGAGGTCGTCTCCGCGGACCTGAAGGAGTCCGGCCTGCGCGAGATCCTCAACTACGGGCACACACTCGCCCACGCCATCGAGAAGAACGAGCGCTACGAGTGGCGGCACGGCGCCGCCGTCTCCGTGGGTATGGTCTTCGCAGCCGAACTGGGGCGGATCGCGGGCCGGTTGGACAACGCCACCGCCGAACGGCACCGCACCGTGCTCCGGTCGCTCGGCCTTCCCGTCACCTACCGCGGGGACCAGTGGCCCAAGCTGCTGGAGACGATGCGGGTCGACAAGAAGTCCAGGGGGGACATGCTCCGCTTCATCGTTCTCGACGGCCTGGCGAAGCCCTCCGTACTGGAAGCGCCCGATCCGGCCATGCTGCTCGCCGCGCACGCGGAGATCGCCGCATGAGCCGCCGCGTGTTCGTCCTCAACGGCCCCAACCTCGGCCGTCTCGGCTCCCGCGAACCCGACGTCTACGGATCGACGTCCTATGCGGACCTCGTCGAGCGGTGCACGGCCCTCGGCGAGGAGCTGGGCTTCGCGGTGGAGGTGCGCGAAACCAACGACGAGGGCGAGTTGATCCGCTGGCTGCACGAGGCGGCCGACGGCAAGATCCCCGTCGTCATCAACCCCGGCGCGTTCACGCACTACTCGTACGGGATGCGCGACGCGGCCTCGCAGCGGACCGCACCGCTGATCGAGGTGCACATCTCCAACCCGCACGCCCGGGAGGAGTTCCGGCACACCTCCGTCATCTCGGAGGTCGCCAGCGGCACGATCGCGGGGTTCGGCATCGGCAGTTACGAACTCGCTCTGCGTGCCCTCCCGAACGGGCTCTGAGGCGCTCGCGCGGCTGCCGGGCACCGTATGCGCTCCTCGACCGTTCAACGGGAAACGGAGTCGGCGGTACGGTCCGGTACTGTCACACCATCATGGCGCTGCGGGGGCAGCGTCGGCGGACGCGAGATGGAGTTGGGGAGCTGATGCAGCAGTACGGGGCGCAACAGCCCGGCCCCGCGCCGGACTCCCGGCTGGGGTTCCACGACGGCCGGCGCCCCCCGTACCCCGGACAGGCACCGCCGCCCCCGCCGCCTGCGCAGCCGCACTCCGTGCCGCAGCCGGGATGGCCCGGCGGTCACGCCCAGCAACCGCCGCCACCCCAGCCCCCCGCGCAGCCACCCGTGCAGCCCCCCGTGCCGGGGCCGCCGGCTGCCCCCGCACCGCCGCACGTCCCCGCAGCGCCCCCTCCCGCGCAGCCGCACGCCCCAGGAGCGCCGCCGCCCGTGCCCGCCGCCCCGGCGCGGCGGCCCGACGGACGGCCCGCGAACGACATGGACGTGCCTCCGTCCGAGACCACCGGGCACCTCACGCTCTCCAGGGGCGCACCCGTCGAGATTCCCGCCCCCGACACCGACCCCGCCCAACTCGACGCGACCCGCGCCGCGGTGGCCGTGCTGCTGATCGGTCCGGCGGGCGCGGGCAAGTCGACGGTCGCGCGTTACTGGGCGGACCGCCGCGCGGTGCCGACCGCGCACATCAGCCTCGACGACGTGCGCGAGTGGGTCCGCTCCGGCTTCGCCGACCCCCAGAGCGGCTGGAACGACCACTCCGAGGCGCAGTACAGGCTCGCCCGCCGGACATGCGGCTTCGCCGCCCGCAACTTCCTGGCCAACGGAATCTCCTGCATCCTCGACGACGCCGTCTTCCCCGACCGGCCGGTGGTGGGTCTCGGCGGCTGGAAGAGGCACGTCGGGCCCGGCATGATCCCGGTGGTGCTGCTCCCGGGGCTGGAGATCGTCCTGGAGCGCAACGCCGCCCGCAGCGGCAACCGGCGCCTCAGCGACGAGGAAGTGGCGAACATCCACGGACGCATGGCCGGCTGGTACGGCTCCGGCCTGCCGATCATCGACAATTCCCGGCAGGACGTCGCGACGACGGCCCGGATGCTCGACGACGTCGTCGCCCGCAGCCTGGCGAGCCCGCCGCGCTGGTGACGTGCGACGAGCCCGGGAGGGCGGAGCTCTTCTGCTGCCCGTGCAGCCCTGCCCGTACGGCCGTCACCGCCTGCGCCCCGGTGCAGCAGGGACGGTGTCCAGGGAGCCGCCCTGGGGGCGGGCGCCGCGGGACCCGTCGCCCGCACGGCCCCGCAGGAACTGCCCTCGCGGCCCGGTCTCCGTACGCTCGGCAATATGTCCGAGGTCCACGTGGCTCGTCGCGCCCTGCTCCGCGAGCGTTGCGCCGCCAACTCAGCGCAGGCCGGTCACGCCGACGCGCTACTGGTCACGCGGCCCGCCAACATCCGCTATCTGACGGGCCGTCCGCCTGACGGAGCGGCGCTGCTGCTCGGCGCCGACGGCACGGACACGCTGCTCGGTCCCGCCGCCGCCGATCCCTCGCACCGCCATGCCGGCAGCAGGCCCGCCGACGAACTGCGCACGGTGGCCATCCAGTCCCCGGACGGCGACACGGCGGTGGCCGCAGCCGACCTCGCCGCTTCGGCGGGGGCACGCAGTCTGGCCGTCGAGGAGCACCACCTCACCGTCAGCCGGTACCGGGCCGTGGATTCCGTCGCCGGACTCCATCTGACGCGTCTGACGTGCTCCGTGGAGGCGCAGCGGGTCGTGAAGGACCAGGAGGAGATCGCGGCTCTGCGTACCGCCGCGGAGATCACCGACCAGGCACTGGGCGAGCTGCTGGAGTCGATCCTGGTCGGACGCACCGAACGGCATCTCGCTCTCGAACTGGAACGCAGACTCATCGACCACGGGGCCGAAGGCTCCGCCTTCCCGACCTCGGTCGCCACCGGACGCAATTCCGGTCTCGCCCACCACCGGCCCACCGACCGGCGCGTGGAGGAGGGCGACTTCCTCTCCGTGCGGCTGGGTGCCCGCTACCACGGCTACTGCTGCCAGATCGGCCGGACCTTCGTCATCGGCACGGCTCCGGACGACTGGCAAGTCGAGTTGTACGACCTCGTATTCGCCGCTCAGCGCGCGGGCCGCGAAGCCCTCACACCGGGTACGGCCTGCAGCGACGTCGACCGTGCCACCCGTCAGGTGCTGGACGGGGCGGGGCATGCCGAAGCGCTGGGTTCCGCGACGGGATACGGGCTGGGTCTGGAAATCGGTGAGGACCCTCGGCTGTCACCTGGGGCCATGGGTAAACTCGACGCTTGTGTGCCGGTCACCATCGAGCCCGGGGTCCATCTACCGGGCCAGGGCGGTGTCCGGATCGACGACACGCTCGTCGTCCGCCCCGCGGCGGACGGCGGACCCGAGCTACTCACCATCACGACCAAAGAGCTGCTCGCTCTCTAGCCCCTGACGGGCGGGAGTGCCGCGGCAGCCCTCTGGTTCCCGCAGCAGCAGTCTCAGGAGATTCCGCAACCGTGGCATCCACGAACGACCTCAAGAACGGCATGGTGCTCAAGCTCGACGGCGGCCAGCTCTGGTCCGTCGTCGAGTTCCAGCACGTCAAGCCCGGCAAGGGGCCGGCCTTTGTCCGTACGAAACTGAAGAACGTCATGTCCGGCAAGATCGTCGACAAGACGTTCAACGCGGGCACCAAGGTCGAGACGGCGACCGTGGACCGACGCGGCATGCAGTTCTCGTACAAGGACGGCGAGTACTTCGTCTTCATGGACATGGAGACCTACGACCAGATCCACATCACCCCGGAGATCGTCGCCGAGACCGCCAACTACCTCCTGGAGGGCTTCGAGGCGACGGTCGCCATGTACCAGGGCGAGGCGCTCTTCGTCGAACTGCCCGCGGCGGTCGAGCTGACGATCGAGCACACCGAGCCGGGAGTTCAGGGTGACCGCTCCACCGGCGGCTCCAAGCCCGCACGCCTGGAGACGGGTTACGAGGTCGGTGTTCCCCTCTTCATCACGACGGGTGAAAAGATCAAGGTCGACACCCGTTCCGGCGAGTACCTCGGCCGGGTGAACAGCTAACCGTGGCTGCCCGTAACAAGGCCCGTAAGCGTGCCTTCCAGATCATCTTCGAGGCGGACCAGCGCGGCGTCGCCGCGACGGACGTCCTCGCCGACTGGATCCGGCACGCCGGGACCGACGACCGGCATCCGCCCGTCGGCGAATACACGATGCAGCTCATCGAGGGATACGCGCAGAACGCTCCGCGCATCGACGAGCTCATCTCGACCTACTCGGTGGGCTGGACGCTGGACAGGATGCCGGTGGCAGACCGCTGCATCCTGCGTCTGGCGGCCTACGAGCTGATCTGGTCGGAAGAGGTGCCCGAAGCGGTCGTCATCGACGAGGCCCTGGCCATCGCCAGGGAGTTCTCGACGGACGAGTCGCCTCCGTTCATCAACGGCCTGCTGGGCCGCCTGCAGGACCTCAAGCCGACGCTTCGGCGCTGACCGGCAGGAGCAGCCGGAGCTCCGCCCGAACACGGGAGCTCCGCGACGCGAAAACAGAAGCCGCCGCCTGTGGCCGACCCCGGAAGGGGCCGGCCACAGGCGGCGGCACGTTTCTTCGGCCCGTCCGGGCCGGTCAGACTCGCACGTCGGGCTCAGACTCGCACGTCGGGCGGAGGAAGGCCGCTCACGCGTCTTCGTGGGCCACCGCGCGGCGTGCGTCGGCGTCGAGCACGCCCCAGCTGATGAGCTGCTCGGTCAGCACCGAGGGGGACTGGTCGTAGATGACGGCGAGCGTGCGCAGGTCGTCCTGCCGGATGGACAGGACCTTGCCGTTGTAGTCGCCTCGCTGCGACTGGATCGTGGCTGCGTACCGCTGGAGCGGGCCGGCCTTCTCGGCCGGGACGTGGGCGAGCCGCTCCAGGTCCAGCACGAGCTTCGGCGGCGGCTCCGCGGCACCTCCCGGGGTGGTCCCCGGAAGCAGTTCCTGGACGGGCACACCGTAGAAGTCGGCCAGCTCGGCGAGGCGCTGAACTGTGACGGCGCGGTCTCCGCGCTCGTACGAACCGACCACGACCGCCTTCCAGCGGCCCTGGGACTTCTCCTCGACACCGTGAAGGGAGAGGCCCTGCTGGGTGCGGATGGCGCGGAGCTTCGCTCCGAGCTGCTTGGCGTATTCGCTGGACATATCGCTCCCCGCGTACGAGAAAGTGGTAACTCACTGTGAGGTTACGCAGCGTAATGTCCGCCGTCAAGCCGAACGCCGAGTAGCTTTGCCGAGGTGAGCGGAACATGCCCTTCCGTGGCCCGCCAGGGGCGCCCTCGGGGCTTGTGCACGCCCCTGCTACCGTTTGGGTGACAGCTCAGACGTCCTTTAAGGCCCGTCCCGTGAGGCGGGGAAGGAGGTCCTTTCCGTATGGACTCAGGCAACAGGGGTGCCGCCGCAGGCCGCCCCGTACTCGAGGCGCCCGACATCGCGCGCGTCCTCACCCGCATCGCCCACGAGATCGTCGAACGCGCCAAGGGCGCCGATGACGTGGTGCTTCTCGGAATCCCCACCCGTGGTGTCTTCCTGGCCCGGCGCCTGGCCGCGAAGCTCGCGGAGATCACCGGCCGGCCGGTGCCGCACGGTTCGCTCGACATCACGATGTACCGCGACGACCTCAGGCTCGGCCCCGCCCGCACCCTCGGGCACACGGAGATCCCCGGCGACGGGGTGGACGGCCGGCTGGTCGTCCTCGTCGACGACGTCCTCTTCTCCGGGCGTACGATCCGTGCCGCGCTGGATGCGCTGGGTGACATCGGGCGTCCCCGCGCGGTCCAGCTCGCCGTGCTTGTCGACCGCGGTCACCGCGAGCTTCCCATCCGCGCCGACTACGTCGGGAAGAACCTGCCCACCTCGCTGCGGGAGACGGTCAAGGTCCAGCTCACCGAGGAGGACGGCCGCGACGGCGTGCTGCTCGGAGCCGCCGGAGCCGCCGGAGCCGCGGCCGGTGCCGAGGAGCCCGTCACCGTCCGGTCCGCACCGTCCGACCCCGGGCACGCGGAGCGCTAGGGGCAGCCAGGTCGGCCCCGGGACACCCTCCTGCCACGCTGCCGGCCGCACCGGCCCGCCCCGGCCGTGAACCGCCTCACACCTCGGCGGCCTCCCCGGCACCACTCCGGCGAGCCCGCAAGCGGCGGCAAGCAGCCGACGCAGCCGAGTGCAGCCGCCCGCGGCCGCACGGCCCAAATGCAGCCACATCGATCGAGCTCAGCCCACGACACCCGCACGCCTGACCTCCGCCCCCGGGCACCCACCCACGGAAGGCAACGATGAAGCGTCACCTCATCTCGGCCGCCGACCTCACCCGCGACGACGCCGTGCTGATCCTCGACACCGCCGAGGAGATGGCCCGGGTCGCGGACCGGCCGATCAAGAAGCTGCCGACTCTGCGCGGCCGCACCGTCGTCAATCTCTTCTTCGAGGACTCGACGCGCACCCGCATCTCCTTCGAAGCGGCGGCCAAGCGTCTCTCGGCGGACGTCATCAACTTCTCGGCCAAGGGCTCCTCCGTCTCCAAGGGCGAGTCGCTGAAGGACACCGCGCTCACGCTGGAGGCGATGGGCGCGGACGCCGTCGTGATCCGCCACCACGGCTCGGGGGCGCCGCACCGGCTCGCCACCTCCGGCTGGATCGGCGGCTCCGTCGTCAATGCGGGGGACGGCACCCACGAGCACCCCACGCAGGCGCTGCTGGACGCGTTCACCATGCGCCGCCGCCTCGCGGGAGGCGAGGGGGACCTGGCGGGGCGGCGGATCACGATCGTCGGCGACGTGCTGCACAGCCGCGTCGCCCGCTCGAACGTGTACCTGCTGAGCACGCTCGGGGCGGAGGTCACCCTCGTCGCACCGCCGACGCTGGTGCCCGTGGGGGTCGGGGCGTGGCCGTGCGAGGTGAGCTACGACCTCGACTCCGTCGTCGCCAAGTCCGACGCCGTGATGATGCTCCGCGTCCAGCGCGAGCGCATGAACGCGGCGTTCTTCCCGACGGAGAGGGAGTACGCCCGGCGCTACGGCCTGGACGGGCAGCGGATGGCGCGGATGCCCGAGCACGCCGTCGTGATGCACCCCGGCCCGATGAACAGGGGCATGGAGATCACCGCCGAGGTCGCCGACTCGCCGCGCTGCACCGTCGTCGAGCAGGTCGCCAACGGCGTCAGCATCCGCATGGCCGTGCTGTACCTGCTGCTGGGCGGCGCCGAACCCGCCGTCTCGGGCTCCCCTTCCGCGGAGGCCGCGGTGCCCGCCACAGAGCCCTCCGCAGTGCCCTCCACCGAGAACGCCGCCCGTACCGAGGAGAACGAGTAACGATGACAGGCAAGGCCGACGACACCAGCAAGACCCTTCTCCGCGGCGCCCGGCTGCTGGGCGGCGAGCCCCGGGACGTACTGATCGACGGTGAGACGGTCGCCGAGGTGGGCAGCGGTCTCGACGCCGCCGGCGCCGACGTGGTCGAGGCGGAGGGGCGCATCCTGCTGCCCGGCCTCGTCGATCTGCACACGCATCTGCGCGAGCCCGGGCGCGAGGACTCCGAGACCGTGCTGACGGGGACCAGGGCCGCCGCGAAGGGCGGCTTCACCGCGGTGCACGCCATGGCCAACACCTTCCCGGTCGCCGACACCGCCGGTGTCGTCGAGCAGGTGTGGCGGCTCGGCCGCGAGTCGGGCTACTGCGACGTGCAGCCCGTCGGCGCGGTCACCGTCGGCCTGGAGGGCAAGCAGCTCGCCGAACTCGGAGCCATGCACGACTCCGCCGCGGCCGTCCGGGTCTTCTCCGACGACGGCAAGTGCGTCGACGACGCCGTGATCATGCGCAGAGCCCTGGAGTACGTGAAGGCCTTCGACGGCGTCATCGCCCAGCACGCCCAGGAGCCGCGGCTGACCGAGGGCGCCCAGATGAACGAGGGCGTCGTCTCCGCCGAGCTGGGTCTGGGCGGGTGGCCCGCCGTCGCCGAGGAGTCGGTCATCGCCCGGGACGTGCTGCTCGCCGCGCATGTCGGGTCCCGGGTCCACATCTGCCACCTGTCCACCGCGGGCTCCGTCGAGCTGGTGCGCTGGGCGAAGTCCAAGGGCTGGCAGGTCACCGCCGAGGTCACCCCGCACCACCTGCTGCTGACGGACGACCTCGTACGCTCCTACGACCCGGTCTACAAGGTGAACCCTCCGCTGCGCACCGAAGAGGACGTACGGGCGCTCCGCGAGGCGCTCGCGGACGGCACCATCGACTGCGTCGCCACCGACCACGCACCCCACCCGCACGAGGACAAGGACTGCGAGTGGGGCGCGGCGGCCATGGGGATGGTGGGCCTGGAGACAGCGCTGTCCGTCGTGCAGCACACCATGGTCGAGACCGGTCTGCTGGACTGGGCCGGCGTGGCCGAGCGGATGTCCCGCCGCCCCGCCGCCATCAGCCGTCTGAACGGTCAGGGCCGCCCCGTAGCCGCAGGTGAACCCGCGAACCTGGTGCTCCTGGACCCGGCCTACCGTGGAACGGTGGACCCCGCAGGTTTCGCCTCCCGCAGCCGCAACACCCCCTACGAGGGCCGCGATCTGCCGGGACGCGTGACCCACACCTGGCTGCGGGGACGTGCAACAGTCGTGGACGGGAAGCTGGCGTGAACGCACAACCCCGACCGGTCTCCTGGCTCGCCCTTCCGGCCGCCGAACCGAGGTCGCAGGAGGTCACCGACTGGGCGGCCCGCATCGGCTGGGTCGTCGGGCTCCTCCTCTTCGTCGCCCTCCTGTACTGGCTGATGCGGCAGGGCTGGAAATGGCGGGGAACCCTCCAGGGCGACCTGCCGGAGCCGGCCGTACCGCCGGCCTCCGACGGGACGTCCGGGGAGGCGCTGCTCCAGGCCTCCGGCCGCTACCACGGCTCGACCACCGCGGGGCAGTGGCTCGACCGCATCGTGGCCCACGGTCTCGGCACGCGCAGCCGCGTCCTGCTGACCCTCTCGGCGGCGGGAGTGACGGCCGAGCGGCCCGGCGCGCGGGACTTCTTCGTCCCCGTGGAGAGACTGCGCGGTGCACGCCTGGAGAAGGGCATCGCGGGCAAGGTGCTCACCGAAGGCGGCCTGCTGGTGATCACCTGGGAACTCGGGGACCGTCTCCTCGACTCCGGGTTCCGTCTCGACCACCCGGCCGAGCAGGCCGGCTGGGTGGAGCGGCTCACCACCCCCGACGCCGCCCGCGACACCGCCGACGTCTCCGCCCGCGCCGACGGGCCCGCCCAGGAGACGGCCCCCGCCGGTGACAGCGCGGTCACCGGCCCGTACCGCCACGCAGTAACCCCTGAGAGGGACACATGATGACGACCTCCACCGGTCCAGCCGCACCTGCTCCCGCCGTGCTCGTCCTGGAGGACGGCCGCAGCTTCCGGGGGCGCGCCTACGGCGCAGTGGGGGAGACCGTCGGCGAAGCCGTCTTCAACACCGGCATGACGGGCTACCAGGAGACCCTCACGGACCCCTCCTACCACCGGCAGGTGGTCGTCATGACGGCCCCGCACATCGGCAACACCGGCGTCAACGACGAGGACCCCGAGTCCGCGCGGATCTGGGTCGCCGGTTACGTCGTACGCGACCCCGCGCGCACCCCCTCCAACTGGCGTTCCGTACGCACTCTCGACGAGGAGCTGACCGCGCAGGGCGTCGTGGGCATCAGCGGGGTCGACACCCGCGCGCTCACCCGCCATCTTCGGGAGCGCGGTGCGATGCGCGCCGGGATCTTCTCCGGCGAGGCCGCCGCGGCCGGCGAGGAGACCCTGCTGGAGCGCGTACGGTCCGCTCCCGCGATGACGGGCGCCGACCTGTGCGGTGAGGTCGCCACCAGGGAGTCCTACGTCGTACCGGCGAAGGGCACCAAGCGCTTCACGGTCGCCGCCGTCGACCTGGGCATCAAGGGCATGACCCCGTACCGGATGGCCGAGCGCGGCATCGAGGTGCACGTGCTGCCCGCCGACGCGGGCGTGGAGGACGTCTACGCGGTCGAGCCGGACGGTGTCTTCTTCTCCAACGGGCCCGGCGACCCCGCCGCCGCCGAACACCCGGTCGCGCTGATGCGTGCGGTGCTCGACCGGGGTACGCCGCTGTTCGGCATCTGCTTCGGGAACCAGATACTGGGGCGCGCACTGGGGTTCGGCACCTTCAAGCTCAAGTACGGCCACCGGGGCGTCAACCAGCCCGTGCAGGAGCGCACCGCTTCGGGCACGTGGACGGGCGGCAAGGTCGAAGTCACCGCCCACAACCACGGGTTCGCCGTGGACGCGCCGCTGGACGGGCCGGTCCCGACGCCGTACGGGCCCGCCGAGGTCACCCATGTCTGCCTCAACGACAACGTGGTGGAGGGGCTGCGGCTGCTGGAGCGGCCGGCCTTCAGCGTCCAGTACCACCCCGAGGCGGCGGCCGGACCGCACGACGCCGCCTACCTCTTCGACCGCTTCGTCGCGCTCATGAGCGGCGAGGGTCCACGGACCCCCGCAGAGAGCCGGCGCAGCAGCACCCAGCACAGCGACACCCAGCACATGGAGGGCCAGAGTGCCTAAGCGCACCGACATCCAGTCCGTTCTGGTCATCGGCTCGGGCCCGATCGTCATCGGTCAGGCCGCGGAGTTCGACTATTCCGGTACGCAGGCCTGCCGGGTTCTCAAGGCCGAGGGCCTGCGCGTGATCCTGGTCAACTCCAACCCGGCGACGATCATGACCGACCCGGAGATCGCCGACGCGACGTACGTCGAGCCGATCACGCCCGAGTTCGTCGAGAAGATCATCGCGAAGGAGCGTCCCGACTCGCTGCTGCCCACCCTCGGCGGCCAGACGGCGCTGAACACCGCGATCTCCCTGCACGAGTCGGGGACGCTCGCGGAGTACGGCGTGGAGCTGATCGGCGCCAACGTCGAGGCGATCAACAAGGGCGAGGACCGCGAGCAGTTCAAGGAGGTCGTGGAGGCGGTACGGCAGCGCACCGGGCACGGTGAGTCCGCGCGGTCGGTGATCTGTCACTCGATGGAGGAGGTGCTGGCAGGGGTCGACGGTCTCGGCGGCTACCCCGTGGTGGTCAGGCCCTCCTTCACCATGGGCGGCGCGGGTTCGGGATTCGCGCACGACGAGGAGGAACTGCGCCGCATCGCGGGCCAGGGGCTGAACCTCTCGCCGACGAGCGAGGTGCTGCTGGAGGAGTCCATCCTCGGGTGGAAGGAGTACGAGCTGGAGCTGATGCGCGACAAGCACGACAACGTCGTGGTCGTCTGCTCCATCGAGAACTTCGACCCGATGGGCGTGCACACCGGCGACTCCATCACCGTCGCACCGGCGATGACGCTCACCGACCGCGAGTACCAGACGCTCCGGGACATCGGCATCGCCGTCATCCGCGAGGTCGGTGTCGACACGGGCGGCTGCAACATCCAGTTCGCCGTGGACCCCTCGGACGGACGCGTCGTCGTCATCGAGATGAACCCGCGTGTCTCCCGCTCCTCCGCGCTCGCCTCGAAGGCAACGGGCTTCCCCATCGCGAAGATCGCAGCGAAGCTGGCCGTGGGATACACGCTCGACGAGATCCCCAACGACATCACCGAGCAGACCCCCGCCTCCTTCGAACCCACCCTCGACTACGTGGTGGTGAAGGCGCCCCGGTTCGCCTTCGAGAAGTTCCCGGCGGCCGACGACACCCTGACGACCACGATGAAGTCGGTCGGCGAGGCCATGGCGATCGGGCGCAACTTCCCCGAGGCGCTGAACAAGGCGCTGCGTTCGCTGGAGAAGAAGGGCAGCCAGTTCGACTTCGTCACTCCGCCGGGTGACAAGGGCGAGCTGCTGGCGAAGGCGGCCCGCCCCACCGACGGCCGGATCAACACCGTCATGGAGGCCATCCGTGCCGGGGCCACCCATGAGGAGGTCTTCGAGTCCACGAAGATCGACCCCTGGTTCACGGACCAGCTCTTCCTGATCAGCGAGATCGCCGAAAAGCTGGCCGCTGCACCGGAGTTGAACCCGCAGCTGCTCGCCGGGGCCAAACGTTACGGCTTCTCCGACGCCCAGATCGCGGCACTGCGCTCGCTGCGCGAGGACGTGGTGCGGGAGGTGCGCCACGCGCTCGGCGTCCGTCCCGTCTACAAGACCGTCGACACCTGCGCGGCCGAATTCGCCGCCAGCACGCCGTACTTCTACTCCTCCTACGACGAGGAGACCGAGGTCGCCCCGCGCGAGAAGCCCGCTGTGATCATTCTGGGCTCGGGCCCCAACCGCATCGGGCAGGGTATCGAGTTCGACTACTCCTGCGTCCACGCCTCCTTCGCCCTCGGCGAGGCCGGCTACGAGACCGTGATGGTCAACTGCAACCCGGAGACCGTCTCCACCGACTACGACACCTCCGACCGGCTCTACTTCGAGCCGCTCACCCTGGAGGACGTACTGGAGATCGTGCACGCGGAGCAGGCCGCGGGGCCGGTCGCCGGCGTGGTCGTGCAGCTCGGCGGCCAGACGCCGCTGGGCCTCGCGCAGGCGCTGAAGGACAACGGCGTGCCGATCGTGGGCACTTCACCAGAGGCGATCAACCTCGCCGAAGAGCGGGGCGCCTTCGGGCGCGTGCTCGAGGAGGCCGGCCTCCCGGCCCCCAAGTACGGCACGGCCTACTCCTTCGAACAGGCCAAGGGCATCGCCGCGGAGATCAACTACCCGGTGATGGTGCGTCCTTCGTACGTGCTCGGCGGGCGCGGCATGGAGATCGTCTACGACGAGGCCTCGCTCGCGGCGTACCTGGAGCGTCATGCCGGTCTGATCTCCGAACACCCCGTGCTCATCGACCGGTTCCTCGACGACGCCATCGAGATCGACGTCGACGCCCTCTACGACGGCGAAGAGCTCTACCTCGGCGGCGTGATGGAGCACATCGAGGAAGCCGGCATCCACTCGGGCGATTCGGCCTGCGCGCTGCCGCCCATCACCCTCGGCGGTCACGACATCAAGCGGCTGCGTGCCTCGACCGAGGCCATCGCCCGCGGAGTCGGCGTGCGGGGCCTGATCAACATCCAGTTCGCGATGGCCGGCGACATCCTGTACGTACTGGAGGCCAATCCGCGCGCCTCCCGGACGATCCCCTTCACCTCCAAGGCCACAGCCGTCCCGCTCGCGAAGGCGGCAGCCCGCATCTCGCTGGGCGCCACGGTCGCGCAGCTGCGCCGTGAGGGGATGCTTCCGGCGGAGGGCGACGGCGGCGATCTGCCGCTGGACGCCCCGATCTCCGTGAAGGAGGCCGTGCTGCCGTGGACCCGTTTCCGCGACGTCCAGGGGCGCGGCGTGGACACCGTCCTCGGCCCGGAGATGCGCTCGACCGGCGAAGTCATGGGCATCGACTCGGTCTTCGGCACCGCCTACGCCAAATCCCAGACGGCGGTCTACGGCGCGCTGCCCACGAAGGGACGCGCCTTCGTCTCGGTGGCCAACCGCGACAAGCGCTCGCTGATCTTCCCCGCCCGTGAACTGGTCGCCATGGGCTTCGAGTTGCTGGCGACCTCCGGCACCGCGGAGGTGCTCAAGCGCAACGGCATAAACGCCACCGTCGTGCGCAAGCACAGCCAGGGGCCGGGGCCCGACGGTGAGCCGACGATCGTCCAGCTCATCCACGCAGGACGCGTCGACCTGATCGTCAACACCCCCTGGGGCACCGGAGGACGCCTGGACGGTTACGACATCCGCACCGCCGCGGTCGCCCGTGCCGTCCCCTGCCTCACCACCGTCCAGGCCCTTGCCGCGGCGGTGCAGGGCATCGAGGCACTCACGCGCGGTGAGGTGGGGGTCCGTTCGCTCCAGGAGCACGCGGACCATCTCACGGCGGCCCGCAGCTCCGGCTGACGCTCCCCGGGGGCCGGCGACGCAGCCGCCCCCCGGCGGGTGCCCGCGGCCTCCCGGTCCCGGTGCCCGCCGAACGCCCCCGACCCCCGTCCGTCCGCACGCGAAGGCCGCCCGCATGTACCACCTGCTGTTCGAGACCGTCCTGAGGCGGCTGGATCCCGAGAGGGCCCACCGGCTGGCCTTCGCCCTGATCCGGCTGGTCTCCCGCCTGCCGGTGCTGCGGCGGCTCGTCGCGGCCCGGCTGGCCCCCCGGCGCGACGAGCTGCGCGTCGAGGCGCTGGGCAGGAGCATGCCGGGCCCCTTCGGGCTGGCCGCCGGCTTCGACAAGAACGCCGAAGGCATCGACGGACTGGCGATGCTGGGCTTCGACCACGTCGAAGTCGGCACCGTCACCGGGCGGCCCCAGCCGGGCAACCCCCGCCGGCGCCTCTTCCGGCTGACCCCGGACCGCGCACTGATCAACCGGATGGGCTTCAACAACGAGGGCTCGGCAGCCGTCGCGGCCCGGCTTGCCGCACGCGCCGAAGGCCGGGCACGCGGGGCGGCGGGCGGACGGGCCGCCGGCGCGGCCCCGGTGGTCGGCGTCAACATCGGCAAGACCAAGGCGGTTCCCGAGGAGGAGGCCGTCGAGGACTACGTCACCTCCACGGAACGCCTCGCCGCCCACGCCGACTACCTCGTCGTGAACGTCTCCTCGCCCAACACCCCCGGCCTGCGCGCCTTTCAGGCCACCGAGGCGCTCCGCCCGCTGCTGAGCGCCGTACGCGAGGCCGCCGACCGTGCCGTCACCCGGCGCCGTGTGCCGCTGCTGGTGAAGATCGCGCCCGACCTCGCCGACGAGGACGTCGACGCTGTCGCCGACCTCGCGGTCGAACTCGGCCTGGACGGCATCATCGCCACCAACACGACCGTCGCCCGCGACGGCCTCGGTCTCACCGCACCGCCGTCGCTGACCGCGGAGACCGGCGGCCTGTCCGGGGCTCCGCTGCGTGACCGTTCGCTCCAGGTGCTTCGCCGTCTGTACGTCCGGGTCGGCGGCCGGGTCACCCTCGTCGGCGTCGGGGGAGTCACCAGTGCGGAAGACGCCTGGGAGCGCATCCTCGCCGGCGCCACCCTCGTGCAGGGCTACAGCGCCTTCGTCTACGAGGGTCCCGGCTGGGCGCGGTCCCTCCACCAGGGGCTGGCCGCCCGCCTGGCAGCCAGCCCGTACGCGACGCTCGCCGACGCAGTCGGCGCGGAACACCGGAAGGCCGAAGCAGCATGATCCAGCCTGCTCCTCACCAGGAACCCTTCGGCGCACGGCTGCGCCGCGCGATGGACACCCGCGGACCGCTGTGCGTCGGCATCGACCCGCACCCCGGGCTCCTCGCCGACTGGGGACTCGGTGACGACGTCGAGGGCCTGGAACGCTTCACCTTCACCGTCGTCGAGGCGCTGGCCGGCCAAGTGGCCGTGCTCAAGCCGCAGTCCGCGTTCTACGAACGGTTCGGCTCCCGCGGAGTCGCGGTGCTGGAGCGGGCGGTCACCGAATCGCGTGCTGCCGGTGCGCTGGTGCTGACGGACGCCAAGCGCGGCGACATCGGCTCCACCATGTCCGCCTACGCGGACGCCTATCTCGACCCCGCCTCGCCGCTCTTCTCGGACGCGCTGACCGTCAGCCCGTACCTGGGATTCGGTTCCCTCCGCCCGGCGGTCGACCGTGCCCACGCAGGCGGCTGCGGCCTGTTCGTCCTCGCGCTCACCTCCAACCCGGAGGGCGCCGAAGTGCAGCACGCGGTACGGGAGGACGGCCGGAGTGTGGCCGCCACGGTGCTCGCGCGGATCGCGGAGGAGAACGCAGACGCCGAACCGCTGGGCTCCGTGGGCGCGGTGGTCGGAGCGACCCTCGGCGGCACACTGCACGGCGCGGGCGTGGACCTCGCCGTCAACGGGCCGCTGCTCGCCCCGGGGATCGGGGCGCAGGGAGCCACGGCGGCCGACCTTCCGCGCGTCTTCGGGGCCGCGACGCGCAACGTTCTGCCGAGCATCAGCAGGGGGGTGCTCCGGCACGGCCCTTCCGGGAAACTGCTGCGCGAGGCCGCCCGGACGGAGGCGGAGGCACTGGCAGAGGTCCTCGCCCGAGCGGGCTCGGCCCCCGGCGCGGACGTGTGAGGGCAGTACGTCCCTTCCTGTACGGCTCCGTACCTGCTTCGTACCTGCGGCGATGCGCGGCCGGAACCCCGACAGCCGTGAATTGAGGCGGAGTTGAGCCGGGAACTGGGGGTATTTGTCCATTAATGTCCCGATCGACTTGAGTCTGACCAGGACTTTTCCGCAGTTCTCGCTGACTCAGGCGCCACAGGCCGCTAGTCTCCGTCGGGAGCAGCGCGAACAGGCGCGTTGCTCGTTGCCCCGTGCTGGCGGGGCTATGAGAAAGCTCCTCACGAATCCATTCCGACAGTTCTAACTGAGGTGACGTAGGCGTGGCTCTTCCGCCCCTTACCCCTGAACAGCGCGCAGCCGCGCTCGAAAAGGCCGCCGCGGCTCGCCGGGAGCGCGCCGAGGTCAAGAACCGGCTGAAGCACTCCGGCGCGACCCTGCACGACGTGATCAAGCAGGGCCAGGAGAACGACGTCATCGGCAAGATGAAGGTCAGCGCTCTCCTGGAAAGCCTTCCCGGCGTCGGCAAGGTCCGCGCCAAGCAGATCATGGAGCGTCTCGGAATCTCCGAGAGCCGCCGGGTGCGTGGCCTGGGCTCCAACCAGATCGCCGCTCTGGAACGGGAGTTCGGCGGAGCATCCGCCTGATCTTTCCGTGACCGGGACGCCGCGGGTCACGGCCCGCGGCGTCCTGGTGGCAAGGCACAGCTTCGAACCGGGATAATCACTGCATGAGTTCTGCAGTTCCCCGGGGGGACACCCCGGAACCTCCCGCCGGCAAGCCTCGGCTGACCGTGCTCTCCGGCCCCTCCGGGGTCGGGAAGAGCACGGTCGTCGCACATCTGCGCAAGGCGCATCCAGAGGTCTGGCTCTCCGTGTCGGCGACGACCCGCAGGCCGCGTCCGGGGGAGAAGCACGGCGTGCAGTACTTCTTCACCGGCGACGACGAGTTCGACAAACTCGTCGCCAACGGGGATCTGCTGGAGTGGGCAGAATTCGCGGGGAACCGGTACGGCACACCCCGCGGGGCCGTTCTGGAACATCTGGAACGGGGCGAACCCGTCCTGCTGGAGATCGATCTCCAGGGCGCGAGGCTCGTACGGCAGGCCATGCCGTCGGCCCGGCTCGTCTTCCTCGCTCCGCCCAGCTGGGAGGAGCTGGTGCGCCGGCTCACCGGCAGGGGGACGGAGCCTCCCGAAGTCATCGAGCGGCGGCTCGCAGTGGCCCGTACGGAGCTGGCGGCCGAAGGGGAATTCGACACCACCCTCGTCAATACCTCGGTCGAGGACGTCAGCGCCGAGCTGCTAGCCTTGATGCAGATCGCTTGATTTTCGATCTTTTTCTGAACTTCACCACACCCCTCCGGAAGGCAGAGCGTGTCCTCTTCCATCTCCACGCCCGAGGGCATCATCAACCCGCCCATTGATGAGCTGCTCGAAGCCACCGACTCGAAGTACAGCCTCGTGATCTACGCCGCCAAGCGTGCGCGCCAGATCAACGCGTACTACTCGCAGCTCGGTGAGGGTCTCCTCGAGTACGTGGGCCCCCTGGTGGACACCCACGTCCACGAGAAGCCGCTCTCGATCGCACTCCGCGAGATCAACGCCGGCCTGCTGACCTCCGAGGCCGTCGACGTCCCGGTGACGCAGTAGCCACCGGCGGACCACCGTCACGGGCCCGGCAGCGCGGCTGCCGGGCCCGTGGTGTGTCATGTGTAGGTGGTAGGCAGCCCGCCTGACACCCGTCAGGCACCGTCGGGCTACGCGTGGGGAGAGGCGAGCGATGGAGCAGCGCCGGCACGACAGGCCGCAGGAGAACGGGCCGCGGGTCGTACTCGGAGTCAGCGGCGGCATCGCCGCGTACAAGGCGTGCGAGCTGCTGCGGCGGCTGACGGAGAGCGGACACGAGACGCGTGTCGTGCCGACCGCCTCCGCGCTGCGCTTCGTCGGCGAGGCCACGTTCTCGGCGCTCTCGGGCAATCCGGTGAGCACCGACGTGTGGGAGTCGGTGCACGAGGTTCCCCATGTGCGCATCGGTCAGGGCGCCGACCTGGTCGTGGTCGCGCCGGCGACCGCGGACATCCTCGCGAAGGCCGCGCACGGTCTCGCGGACGACCTGCTGACCAACACCCTGCTCACCGCGCGGTGCCCGGTCGTCTTCGCCCCGGCCATGCACACCGAGATGTGGGAGCACCCGGCCACCCAGGAGAACGTCGCCACGCTGCGCCGCCGCGGCTGCCTCGTCATCGAGCCGGCGGTCGGGCGGCTGACCGGTGCCGACACGGGCAAGGGGCGCTTCCCGGAGCCCGACGCGGTCTTCGAGGTCTGCCGCGGCGTACTGGCGCGCGGCACGGCCGAGGAGCGAGCCGATCTGGCGGGACGGCACGTGGTCGTCAGCGCCGGCGGTACGCGTGAACCCCTCGACCCCGTGCGTTTCCTCGGCAACCGCTCCTCGGGGAAGCAGGGTTTCGCCCTGGCGCGTACGGCGGTGGCGCGCGGCGCCCGCGTCACTCTGGTCGCGGCGAACAGCGAGCTTCCGGCCCCGGCCGGTGTCGACGTGGTCCGGGTGGGGACGGCGGTACAACTGCGGGAGGCGGTCGTGGAGGCAGCGGCTGACGCGGACGCTGTCGTGATGGCGGCAGCTGTCGCGGATTTCCGTCCGGCCGTCTACGCCGAAGGCAAGATCAAGAAGCGGAAGGATGCGGAGCCGGAGCCCCTCGCGCTGGTCCGTAATCCGGACATCCTCGCCGAGCTGTCGACCGACAGGGCCCGCGCCGGCCAGATCGTCGTCGGTTTCGCGGCCGAGACCGACGATGTCCTCGCCAACGGCCGGGCGAAGCTGGCCCGCAAGCGGTGCGACCTGCTCGTCGTCAACGAGGTGGGGGAGAGCAAGACCTTCGGCGCGGAGGAGAACGAGGCCGTCGTGCTCGGTGCGGACGGAAGCGAGACGCCCGTCCCGCGGGGGCCGAAGGAAGCTCTTTCGGACAGGGTCTGGGACCTGGTTGCCCTGCGTTTCCCCTGACCGTTTCCACCCGCTTCGCGTCGCGCACGGAAGCGAGCGGAATCACTTCGTCCGCCAGTTCCGTTATGTGTGTCATGGCGTGATATGCCGCACGCGCCGACGGCTCGTCAAGAGCGCACCGGATGTGCTGGTGGGCGAGCTTGCGCAGGTCATGGCTGTATCGAAGTTCGGGACTACGTGATTGGATACGGCTCCAGATGGATAAACTGGCGGCGGACCGTGCTTGGGCCCTGATTGAGCACAGCCCCCGACCGGTCCGCCCATGAATAGCCAGCAGCCGCTGCAACCCCAGGGAGCGATGTGTCCCGCCGTCTGTTCACCTCGGAATCTGTGACCGAGGGTCACCCTGACAAGATTGCTGACCAGGTCAGCGACACCATCCTCGACGCGCTGCTCAAGGAGGACCCGCACTCGCGGGTCGCCGTCGAGACACTGATCACCACCGGCCTCGTGCACGTCGCCGGCGAAGTGACCACCAAGGCCTACGCACCCATCTCGTCGCTCGTGCGCAACAAGATCCTGGAGATCGGCTACGACTCCTCGAAGAAGGGCTTCGACGGCGCGTCCTGCGGCGTCTCGGAGTCCATCGGCGCGCAGTCCCCGGACATCGCTCAGGGCGTCGACACCGCGTACGAGAACCGCGTCGAGGGCGACCAGGACGAGCTGGACAAGCAGGGCGCCGGCGACCAGGGCCTGATGTTCGGCTACGCCTGCGACGAGACCGCCGAGTACATGCCACTGCCCGTCCAGCTGGCGCACCGGCTCTCCGAGCGCCTGTCGGACGTCCGGAAGAACGGCACCATCCCCTACCTGCGCCCCGACGGCAAGACACAGGTGACCATCGAGTACGACGGCGACAAGGCCGTACGCCTCGACACCGTCGTGGTCTCCTCGCAGCACGCCGCGGACATCGACCTGGACTCGCTGCTCGCCCCCGACATCCGCGAGTACGTCGTGGAGCCGGAGCTCAAGCGCCTCGTCGAGGACGGCGTGAAGCTGGACACCAGCGGCTACCGCCTCCTGGTCAACCCCACCGGCCGCTTCGAGATCGGCGGTCCCATGGGTGACGCGGGTCTGACCGGGCGGAAGATCATCGTCGACACCTACGGCGGCATGGCCCGGCACGGCGGCGGCGCCTTCTCCGGCAAGGACCCGTCCAAGGTCGACCGGTCGGCCGCGTACGCGATGCGCTGGGTCGCCAAGAACGTCGTCGCGGCGGAGCTGGCCACGCGCTGCGAGGTCCAGGTCGCCTACGCGATCGGCAAGGCGGAGCCGGTCGGTGTCTTCGTCGAGACCTTCGGCACCGCCACCGTCGACGTCGAGAAGATCGAGCAGGCGATCAGCGAGGTCTTCGACCTCCGCCCGGCCGCGATCATCCGCGATCTCGACCTGCTCCGCCCGATCTACGCCCAGACCGCGGCCTACGGCCACTTCGGTCGTGAACTCCCCGACTTCACCTGGGAGCGCACGGACAGGGTGGACGCGCTGCGCAAGGCCGCAGGGCTGTAACTCCCACTTGCCGCGGGGCGCTTGAGGCGTCCCCGGTCGGGAAGGCCCGGCCGTTCCGCTGCACGCGGGACGGCCGGGCCTTCCGTGTGGGCGGGACGTGCCGCATCGGTCCCCTCGGGTGCCGTTCGGGCCCGCACCCGCCGGTACGGGCGCCCGCGGGTGTCCGTACGGTCTGCTAAGACTGAAAGCTGTGAGCAGCGACAACGGGCCGCAGCAGCCCTCGGCGGACGGAGCGCGGGAAGCGCCCGAGCAGCTTGCGCTGCTGCGGGAGACCGTGCGGCGCAGCAGGCCGCCCCGGGCCAGGCCCCGGACCTGGCGCGGCGCCGAACTCGCAGCGGAACTGCCCGTCGCGCGGGTCCTGGTGGACAAGGGCCTCCTCCACCTCGACCGGTACTTCGACTACGCCGTTCCCGCCGCCATGGACGAAGAAGCGCAGCCCGGAGTGCGGGTGCGGGTGCGTTTCGGCGCGGGTGAGCGGGAGGGCAGGCGCGAGGGCGGCAGGCTCATCAACGGATTCGTCGTCGAGCGCGTCGCGCAGAGCGACTATCCGGGTGCGCTGGCGCCGATCGCGCAGGTGCTCTCGCCGGAGCGGGTTCTCTCGCCACCGCTGCTGCGGCTGTGCCGGGCGGTGGCCGACCGGTACGCGGGCTCGCTCGCCGACGTCGTGCAACTGGCCGTGCCGCCGCGGATGGCGCGGGCGGAGAAGCGGGCTTCGCCCGAGGCGCAGCCGCCGCCGTCCCCGCCGTCGCCCGGCAGCTGGGAGCGGTACGTCGACGGGCCGGCCTACCTCCGCACGCTCTCCGAGGGCGGCAGTCCCCGCGCTGTCTGGACGGCGCTGCCCGGCCCGGACTGGCCGCAGGAGCTGGCGCGGGCAGTCGCCGCAGTCCTCTCGTCCGGCCGCGGCGCGCTGGCGGTACTGCCCGACGGGCGTGCGGCGGCGCGGGTCGACGCGGCGCTGACGGCGCTGATCGGCGACGGACGCCATGTGCTGCTGACCGCCGAGTCCGGGCCCGAGCAGCGCTACGCGCGCTGGCTGGCCGTGAGCCGCGGCGCCGTGCGGGCGGTGGTGGGGACGCGGGCGGCGATGTTCGCGCCCGTTCACGACCTCGGCCTGGCGGTCCTGTGGGACGACGGCGACGCGGCGCACAGCGACGACCACGCGCCGCAGCCGCACGCCCGTGAGGTGCTGCTCCAGCGCGCCGTCACCGAGCAGGCGGGCTTCCTGGCCGGGGGCCACGGATGCACCGTGGAGGCGGCGCAGCTGGTGGAGACCGGCTGGGCACGGCCGCTGACCGCGGCCCGGGAGACCGTACGGGAGACGGCACCCCTCATCCGTACGGTCGGTGACCTCGACGAGGCCCGCGACGCGGCGGCCCGCACCGCGCGGCTGCCGACGCTCGCCTGGAACACGGCCCGCGAGGCTCTGCAGCGGGGCCCGGTGCTGGTGCAGGTGCCCCGGCGCGGCTACGTTCCGCGCCTGGCGTGCGAACGGTGCCGGGCGCCCGCGCGCTGTGCCCGGTGCTCGGGACCGCTGGAGGCCACCGACGAGCGGGGAAGCCTGCGCTGCGGCTGGTGTGCGCACGAGGCGCCGGACTGGCGCTGCCCCGACTGCGGTGGCGCGCGGCTGCGCGGACAGGTATTCGGCGCCCGGCGCACCGCGGAGGAGCTGGGGCGCGCCTTCCCGGCCGTGCCGGTGCGTACCTCGGGGCGCGAGCACATCCTGGAGAGCGTGCCGGACGCGCCCGCACTCATCGTCTCCACACCCGGCGCGGAGCCCCCGGCCGAAGGCCAGGGCTATGCGGCGGCGCTCCTGCTGGACGGCTGGGCGCTGCTGGGACGGCCCGATCTGCGGGCCGAGGAGGAGGCGCTGCGCCGCTGGCTGTCGGCCTCGGCGTTGGTGCGGCCCCAGGGCGAGGACGGCACCGTCCTCATCGTCGCCGAGCCCACACTGCGGCCGGTGCAGGCGCTGGTCCGCTGGGATCCGTCCGGCTTCGCGCTGCGGGAGCTGGCGGAGCGTGCGGAGCTGGGCTTCCCGCCGGTCTCGCGGATGGCTGCCGTCAGCGGACGGGCCGAGGCGGTGGAGGAGCTGCTGGGGCAGGCCGGGCTTCCGGCGGACGCCGAGGTGCTGGGGCCGGTGGGGCTTCCCGTCATCGAACCGGGGCGTCCCCGGCGCAGCGGCGATCCGCCGGTGGGGGAGCACTGGGTGCGGGCCCTGGTGCGGGTGCCTCCCGGGTCGGGTGCCGCGATGGCGGCGGCGTTGAAGACGGCGCACGCTGCCCGGCTGGCGCGCCGTGAGGGAAGTCCCGTCCAGATCCGCATCGACCCGCCCGACATCGGCTGAGGACGGCACGGGACGGCCGTCGCGAACTTTCCCCCGGGGACCGGCTCGTGGGTAACGCGGCTGTGAAGTGAGCTGTGCCGGCCCGTCGTCGGGCGTCGGTGCCGTCGGTTGCGCCTGCTCGTGTGCTGAACCGCCGGCCGGTCCTGGCTGTGGACGTCACACCGCCCGGTGCGTGCGGCGCGCACCGGGCGGTGGGGGCAACGGCCGAGGAGGAGTCAGCCGTTGCGAGGGCCGGGGAAAGCCCCCGGTCTGTGGTCACGTGAGGGCTGCCCGGGCACGGGCGGCCGTGACTGCGTCAGCGCGGAACCGTGGACGGTGCCGGTCTGGGCGGACGCGGCGGTGACGGCGGGCTCCGGACGGGCCGTCCCCGCCGAGGACTTCCCCGGCGCGGCGGGGAGGGCGGGCGCAGCCGGTGCCGCATCGGCCGCGAGCTCCGCGGACTGCCCGCCCGCGTCCGTCAGTTCGCGGGACGCGTTGCGCCGCGACCCGTAACGGCGGTGCACAGCCTGCTTGGTGACGCCGAGCGCCGATCCGACCGCGTCCCAGGAGAAGCCCAGCGACCTGTCGAAGTCCACCGCGGCCGTGACCAGGGTCTCCACGCTGTCCCGCAACTCCTGTGCGAGACGCACTGTCGGAGCGGGCGCCCGCCCGTAGACGACGAAGCCCGCCGACGGGGCGGAGCGTCGCGGTCGGTAGACGTTGCCGAGCTGGGCGGTGAGTGTGCGCAGCGCGTCCACCTGGCGGCGAACCCGCTCGATGTCCCGCACCAGCAGGTGCAGGCTGGCCCTGGCCTGGGCGTCGTGGGTTGCGTGGTCGGCCATCGAAGAAGCCTCTCGAAACCGTCGTGCAGCGGATGGGAGCCGCGAACGGCTCGTTTCGGTCAATCTGGTTTGACCAACGCGGTAGTGGTCGTTCGGGTCACGCCCCGGGGGTGTGTGGACGAGCGACGCGGGTGTGCGCGCAGCCACGTACGCCCCCTCGGGTGGCGCAACGGGATGCCAAGTGGGGCCCGTAGACTGGCGCGTCGTCCCTGACCGCGGGTTCCGCGGTGCAGCCGCCGTTCCGTGAGAGGTGGACCCCAACCGATGAAGCTCGTCTTCGCCGGCACCCCCGAGGTCGCCGTGCCCGCGCTCGACGCTCTGATCGCCTCGGAGCGGCACGAGGTCGCGGCCGTGGTGACGCGCCCGGACGCCCGTGCCGGACGCGGACGGCGTCTGGTGCCCAGCCCGGTCGCGCAGCGGGCCGAGGAGGAGGGCATCGAGGTGCTCAAACCGGCGCGGCCCCGCGACGAGGACTTCCTCGCCCGCCTCCGCGAGATCGGACCCGACTGCGCTCCCGTCGTCGCCTACGGTGCGCTGCTCCCGCGGGTCGCCCTGGACGTACCGTCGCGGGGCTGGGTCAACCTGCACTTCTCGCTGCTGCCGGCCTGGCGCGGCGCCGCACCCGTGCAGCACGCCCTGCTGGCGGGGGACGAGATGACCGGCGCCAGCACGTTCCTCATCGAGGAGGGCCTGGACTCCGGGCCGGTCTACGGAGTGATCACGGAGAAGGTGCAGCCCACCGACACCAGCGGCGACCTGCTCACCCGGCTCGCCTTCGCGGGGGCGGGGCTGCTCGCCGCCACCATGGACGGCATCGAGGACGGCACTCTGCGCGCCGTACCGCAGCCCGAGGAAGGCGTCTCCCTCGCACCGAAGATCGGCGTCGACGACGCCCGGATCGACTGGCAGGCCCCGGCGCTCCGGGTGGACCGGCTCGTACGGGCCTGCACGCCCGCCCCGGGTGCGTGGACGGTTTTCCGGGGAGAGCGCCTGAAGGTGAGGTCCCTGACGCCGCAGCCCGGACCGCCCGAGGGCGGCGGGCCGGGTCCCGGGGAGCTGCTCGCGGGCAAGAACTCGGTTCTGGCGGGCACCGGTTCGCACCCGGTGGAGCTGCAGTGGGTGCAGCCGCAGGGCAAGAAGCCGATGCCCGCAGCCGACTGGGCCCGCGGCGTGCGCGTCGCCGGGGGCGAGCGGCTGGGCGAGTAGTGGACGGCGGCAGCGGGGAGAGGGGGCGGCCGTCCGCGTACCCGCTGTCCGCGTCCACGCCGTCCGGGGCCCGGCGTACGCTGGACAGACACCTCGTCATCGCAGATCCGGAGCACTTTTTCCCGTGAGCAACAGGCCGCGCCGTCCTTCGAAGCCCTACCGCCGCCCCCGTAAGGACCCGGTCCGCATCCTCGCCTTCGAGGCGCTGCGTGCCGTCGACGAGCGTGACGCGTACGCGAACCTCGTGCTGCCGCCGCTGCTGAGGAAGGCCCGGGAGAAGGGCGACTTCGACTCCCGGGACGCGGCGCTGGCGACCGAGCTGGTCTACGGGACGCTTCGCTGGCAGGGCACTTACGACGCGATCGTCGCCGAGTGCGTCGACCGTCCGCTGCGCGAGGTCGACCCGCCCGTGCTCGACGTGCTCTCACTCGGCGCGCACCAGCTGCTGAACACCCGCATCCCCAGCCACGCGGGGGTGAGCGCCACTGTCGAACTGGCCCGGGTGGTGCTGGGCGACGGGCGTGCCAAGTTCGTCAACGCCGTGCTCCGCAAGATCGCCGCGGACGATCTGGAGGGCTGGCTCGAGAAGGTGACGCCGCCCTACGACGAGGATCCGGAGCAGCACCTGGGGATCCGTCACGCGCATCCGCGCTGGATCGTCTCCGCGCTGTGGGACTCGCTCGGCGGCGGCAGCAACGGCATGGAGGACCTGCTTGTCGCGGACAACGACAGGCCGGAGGTCACCCTCGTCGCCCGTCCCGGGCGGGCCACCACGGAGGAGCTGCTGAGCGGCGACGCGGCCCCCGGCCGCTGGTCGCCCTACGCGGTGCGGCTCGCGGAGGGCGGCGAACCCGGCGCGATCGACGCCGTGCGCGAGGGGCGCGCCGGAGTGCAGGACGAGGGAAGCCAGCTCGTCGCCCTCGCGCTCGCCGACGCACCGCTGACGCCGCCCGGCGAGGGCGGCGGGAGCAGTGCCCGTGGGGACCAGGAAGCGGACAGCCGTGCCGAGCGGTGGCTGGACGCCTGCGCCGGCCCCGGCGGCAAGGCCGCACTGCTCGGTGCTCTCGCCGCGCAGCGAGGCGCCGTGCTCCTCGCCGCCGAGAAGCAGCCGCACCGTGCGGGTCTCGTCGCCCGCGCTCTGGACGGCAACCCGGGGCCGTACGGGGTGATCACCGCGGACGCGACCCGACCCGCCTGGCGGCCGGGGGCCTTCGACCGCGTCCTGGCCGACGTTCCCTGCACCGGACTGGGGGCGCTGCGGCGGCGTCCCGAAGCGCGCTGGCGCCGCGGTCCCGAGGACGTGGCGGGATTCGCGCCGCTCCAGCGCGGTCTGCTGCGGCAGGCTCTGAACTCGGTGCGCGTGGGCGGTGTCGTCTGCTACGCCACCTGCTCCCCGCATCTGGCCGAGACCCGGGCGGTCGTCGACGACCTGGTCAAGGAGACCGGCGCCGAACTGCTCGACGTCAGACCGCTGTTGCCGTCGATGCCGGACCTGGGCGACGGGCCGGACGTACAGCTGTGGCCCCATCTGCACGGGACCGACGCGATGTACATGGCGCTGCTGCGCCGTACGCCTTCCTGAGCGCGGGAGCGGCCGGCGCCACCGGGGCCGGCCGGTTCAGCGCCCCTGCCAGCCGGGGGCGCGCTTGTCGAGGAACGCGGTCACGCCCTCGTGGAAGTCGCGGCTGCCGTAGCAGAGTTCGTAGAGATCGTCGGCGGGGCCGGGGGCCGAGGCGGCCAGCACGCGCCGGTCGGCCTCCTTCAGCGCGGCGAGCGTGAGGGGCGCTCCGCGGGCGATGCCGGCGCAGGTCGCGGCGACGCGGTCGTCGAAGTCGCCGTGCTCCGCGACCTCCTGGACGAAGCCGGCTTCGAGTGCCTGCTGTGCGCCGATCAGTTCGGCGGTGAGCAGCGCCCGCAGCGTGCGGGCCCGGCCGAGAGAGGCGTACAGGCGCGCGATCACGGCTGGAGCGAGGCAGTTGCCGAGAGTGCGGGCGATGGGCGCACCGAACACCGCGTCCTGCGTGCACAGTACGAGGTCGCAGCAGGCGGCCAGGGCGATGCCGGCGCCCACCGCGGGCCCTTGGACGGCGCCGACGACCGGCATGCGCACGGAGGCGAGGCGTTCGACGGCCCGTTCGACGCGCTTCTCGTACGCGACGCCGTCGGCGCCCGTCGTGAACCCTCTGAACTCGCGGATGTCGGTGCCGGCGGCGAAGGCGCGGCCGCCGGCGCCGCGCAGCACGGTCACCCGGATGTCCGGATCGGCGTCGATCTCCTCGCAGGACAGCTCGAGTTGGTCGTACATGCCCATCGTCAGGGCGTTGTGCCGGCTCGGGTTGGAGAGCGTCAGATGCGCCGCGTACGCGCCGGTGCCGGGCACCTCCTGCTTCGTCCAGCCGACGGACGGCAGTCCTGCTTCATCGGTCACACTGGTCACGCGTCCCCCAGAAGTTCCTCGTTGTGCTCGCCGAGCAGCGGCGGATGGCGGCGTACGCGAGCCGGGGTGCGGCCCAGCTTGACCGGGAAACCGAGGACTTGTGCCGTGCCCTCGACGGGATGCTCGTACTCCTCGACCATGCCGCGCGCCTCGGCGTGCGCGTCGCCTCCGAGGATCTGCCCGTAGTCGAGGATCGGTCCCGCGGGGATGCCCGCGTCCAGCAGCAGCCGTACGCACTCCTCGGTGCTCTCCGTCGCCAGCCGTCCCTCCAGCAGGGCGATCAGCTCCGCCCGGTGTTCCATCCGGTCGGTGTTCGTGGCGAAGCGCTCGTCGTCGGCCAGGTGCTCCAAGCCGAGGGCGGTGCACAGGCGTTGCCACAGACGCTGGTTGTTGGCGGCGACGGTGACGTGGCCGTCCGCGGTGCGCACCGCCTGGTACGGGGCCGTCATGCGGTGTGCCGAGCCGAGGCGCTGCGGTGCGCGCCCGGAGGCGAAGTACTCCGTCGACTCCCACACCGACATGGCCAGTACCGCCTCGTACAGGGACGTCTCCAGATACTGGCCTTCGCCCGTGCGCAGCCTGTGGTGGTGCGCGCCCAGGATGCCGATGGCGCAGAGCATGCCCGCGCCCAGATCACCCACGGGCAGACCGCACTTGACCGGTTCGCCGCCGGGTTCGCCGGTGACGCTGAGGGAGCCCGCCATGGCCTGCGCGATCAGGTCGTAGCCGGGCCGGTCCGCGTACGGTCCCCACTGGCCGAAGCCGGAGATCGAGGCGTAGACGATGTCCGGCCTGATCTGCCGTGCTGCTTCGTAGCCGATGCCGAGGCGGTCGGCGACCCCGGGACGGAAGTTCTCCACGACGACGTCCGCGTCCGAGACGAGTTTGCGGAAGCCTGCCCGCCCTTCGTCCGAGCGCAGATCGAGGGTGACGCTGCGCTTGTTGCGGTTCAGGGCGTGGAAGGCGGGACTGTCGCGGCCGGGCAGTGGGGTGTCCCAGGAGCGCCGGACCTGGTCGCCGGCGCCGGGCGGTTCGACCTTCACCACGTCCGCGCCGAGGTCGGCGAGGAGCATCGTGCAGTAGGGGCCCGCCATCACCTGGGTGAAGTCGATGACGCGTACGCCTTCGAGTGCGCCGGGCGGGAAGGGGGTCGAGGTCACTTCCGGGCTGCTCCCTCGGTGTCGGCGTCGGCTGCGGCCGGTGCCGGTGCTGCGGGGCCGGACAGCAGCGCTTCCCGTACGAGCTCCACGGGATGCCAGGCGTCGCGCTCGGTGCCGTGGAAGATCTGCTGGCGGCAGGAGACCCCGGTGGCGGCGAGGACCGTCGTGCCGGACTCGGCGGCGACGGCGGGGAAGAGGCGGTCGCCGCCCACGGTCATCGACAGGCCGTAGTGCTCGGACTCGAAGCCGAACGAACCCGCCATGCCGCAGCAGCCGGCGTCGAGTTCGACGACTTCGGCGCCGGGGATCTTCCTGAGCAGCTCCACGGTCGCGGCCGTGCCCACCTCGGCCTTCTGGTGACAGTGGCCGTGGTAGAGGATTCTGCGGCCCGCGGGCCAGCTCCTCCCGTCCAGGCGCAGCCGGCCTTCGTCGATCGCCTCGGCCAGCAGCTCCTCGACCTGCCGCACGCGGCCGGCGACGTCCTGCACCGCGGGGTCGTCCGGCAGCAGCGCGCGGTGTTCGTCCCGCAGCGTCATCAGGCAGGACGGTTCGCAGCCGACGACAGGGGAGCCCGGCTCGCCCGACTCGGCGAGCAGCGCCGCCAGCCGGCGGGCCTCGTCCTTGGCCCGGGTGACGAGTCCCTTGGAGAAAGCGGCCCGGCCGCAGCAGCCGCGGGTCTCCAACGAGACCTTCCAGCCTGCGAGTTCGAGCAGTTCGATGGCTGCGCGGCCGATCCCGGGCTCGGTGTAGGTGGTGAAGGAGTCGGCGAGATACGTGAGCGTGCCGGGTACCGCAGCGGGCGCACCGGCCGGTCTCGTGTCCGCACCCCCGGGACGGGCATGGCGCTTGCGGAACCAGCGCACCAGGTTGTTGCGCGTGTAGCGCGGCAGGGGACGGGCCGGGGTGATGCCCAGCCAGCGGTCCATCAGCAGCCGCAGCCCCCGTATGCGTCCCGGCAGATTGGACAGGGGCGCGGTGGCGGAGCCGAGCCGGTTCAGACGCCGGATCGAGCCGAAGACCTTCGACCTGCGCGGTACGCCGTGTTCGGCGTGGCGATGGGAGAGCGCCTCCGCCTTCAGGGTGGCCATGTCGACGCCGAGCGGGCACTCGCTCTTGCACGCCTTGCACATCAGGCACAGGTCGAGGACCTCGTGGAGCCGCTCGTCACCCAGCGCCCTGTGCGGGTCGGGCTCGGAGAGCGCCTTGACGAGGGCGTTGGCGCGTCCGCGGGTGGAGTCCTCCTCGTTGAGCGTGGCCATGTACGAGGGGCACATGGTGCCGCTGTCGCTCTTGCGGCACAGCCCGATGTTCATGCAGCGGTCGGCGGCGCCGCGCATTCCGCCGACGACCTCGAACGTCAGCTGGGTACGCAGCGGCCCGGCGGGCGGCAGGGCGGGGTCGCGGAGGTTGTCGGTCATGGCGGGGGCGTCCACGATCTTGCCGGGGTTGAGCCGGTCGTGCGGATCGAAGAGGCCCTTGACCTGCCGCATCGCCTCGTACAGCTCGTCGCCGAAGATCTCGCGGTTGAACTCGCTCCGGGCGAGGCCGTCGCCGTGTTCGCTGGAGTTGACGCCGCCGTACTCCCGGACGAGGTCCTTGATCTCCTCTGCGACGGCTCGCATCGTGGCGACCTGCTCCGGCTCGGCGGTGTCCACGAAGGGGCGGATGTGCAGGCAGCCGACCGAGCAGTGTCCGTAGAAGCCGGCGGAGAGCCCGTGCCGGTCGAGTACCTGCTTGAACCGGCCGGTGTACTCGGCGAGATGGACCGGGTCGACGGCGGTGTCCTCGACGAAGGCCAGCGGGCGGCGGGTCCCCTCGCCCGCGGCCATCAGCAGCCCGAGGCTGGACTTGCGCACCTTCAGCAGCGAGCCCTGCTGAGCGGGGGTGACCGCCTTGAGGGTGTGGTAGCCGTGGCCGTGGCGCGACCAGAGGGAGGTGAGCCTCTCCAGCGCGCCGGTCAGTGCCGCTTCGTGGTCGCCGGTGAAGGTGACGAAGAGCAGCGCCTCGGGGTCGCCCTCCAGGATTCCGCTGAGCGAGGCGTACTCGATCTTTCCGCGGGCCAGGTCGAGGATCTGCCTGTCCATGAGCTCCACGGCCGCCGGGTCGCAGGCCAGGGCGTCCTCGGTGGCTTCGATGGCGGCGGCGACGCTGGTGAAGTGCCCGACGGCGATGACGGTACGGGCGGGCCTGGGCACCAGATCGACGAGGGCACGGGTGGCCAGCACGAGGGTGCCCTCCGAGCCGACGACGAACTTCGCCAGGTCGAACTGGCCGCCGGCGGCGCCGGACCGGCCCGGCACGGGCAGCCGGTCGAGGCGGTATCCGCAGGCGCGGCGCCAGAACTGGGGGAAGCCGGAGGCGATGGCGTCCGCGTTCTCCGCGACGATACGGGGGAGTTCGCGGTAGAGGCGGCCCTCCAGCGTCGGTTCGCCCGCGCGCTGCTCGCGGACGTCCTCGTCGACGGGTGCCAGATGCGCCTCGCGGGCGTCCGCGAGCACGACGTCGAGTTCCCGGACGTGGTCGATGGTCATGCCGTAGCGGATCGAGCCGCTGCCCGCCGAGTTGTTGCCGATCATGCCGCCGACGGTGGCGCGGTTGCTCGTCGAGGTGTCGGGCCCGAACATCAGGCCGTGTTCGGCGGCGGCCCGGTTGAGCTGGTCCTGCACGACGCCCGCTTCGACCAGTGCGGTCCGGCGCCCGGGGTCCAGCTCCACGATCCGGTTCATGTGACGGGAGAGGTCCAGGACGAGTCCGGGGCCGACGGTCTGCCCGGCCAGGCTCGTGCCGGCGCCCCTCGGGACGACCGGTACGCCGTACTCGCCGGCGACGGCCACCGCAGCCTGTACGTCCGCGGAGTGCCGGGGGAAGACGACGCCCAGCGGCTTGATCGCGTACATGCTCGCGTCGCGGGAGAACAGGTGCCGTGTGTAGTCGTCGAACTGGACGTCCCCGTCGAACTCCCGGCGGAGCCTTGCCTCCACCTCACGTGCCGGTGCGGTCCCCGTCGCGGGGGCGTCGCCGCTGGTCGCTGTCATGTGCCGGTGACTCCAAGGGGTCGGGGGAGGTTCGGTCGGGGCGGGACGCGTCCGGGTCTCCGCCTCTCACTCGGAGCGCAGCACGTCCAGGGCGGCTCCGAGCCCGTCCGGTTCGACGGGGACACCCGCGAGCTCCAGGCCCATCTGCACCCCGGCGAGCGTTCCGGCCAGCGTCAGATCGTTGAAGTGGCCGAGGTGGCCGATCCGGAAGACCCTGCCGGCGAGCTTGCCGAGGCCCGCTCCCAGCGACATGTCGAACCGCTCCAGCACGGTGCTGCGGAACTTGTCGGCGTCGTGCCCCTCGGGCATCAGCACGGCGGTCACCACGCCGGAGGTCTCGCGCTCGTCCGCGCAGAGCACCTCCAGTCCCCAGCCGCGGACGGCCGCCCGGGTGGCGGCGCCGTGCCGTGCGTGCCGTGCGCAGACCTCGGGCAGCCCCTCGGCGTCCAGCATCCGCAGGGCCTCCTCGAGGCCGTAGAGCAGGTTGGTGGCCGGGGTGTAGGAGAAGGAGCCGCGGCGGTTGGCATCGAGGATCGGCTGCCAGTCCCAGTAGGACTTGGGCAGCCGCGAGTGCGCGGATGCCCTGAGCGCCTTGCCGCTGACGGCGTTGAAGCTCAGGCCGGGAGGCAGCATCAGCCCCTTCTGCGAGGCCGAGACGGTGACGTCGACGCCCCACTCGTCGTGCCGGTAGTCGAGGGAGCCGAGCGAGGAGACGGTGTCGACGAGCAGCAGTGCCGGGTGGCCGGCCGCGTCCATCGCCCGGCGGATCTCGGCGACGCGGCTGACGACCCCCGTCGAGGTCTCGTTGTGCACGACGCAGACCGCCTTGACGGCGTGCGCGGTGTCGGCGGAGAGCCGCTCGGCCAGTGCGTCGGGGTCGGCGCCGTGCCGCCAGTCACCCGGTACGCAGTCGGCGTCGACCTCCAGACCGAGGGAGCGGGCGAGGTCACGCCAGAGCGCGGCGAAGTGCCCGGTGTCGAAGGAGAGCACCCGGTCGCCCGGACTGAGTGTGTTGACCAGGGCGGCCTCCCAGGCGCCCGTTCCCGAGGCGGGGTAGATCACGACAGGGCCCGCGGTTCCGAAGACCGGTTTGACCGCTTCGAGGAGACGGAGCGTCAAGGCGGAGAACTCCGGGCCCCGGTGGTCGATGGTCGGCGCCGACATGGCGCGCAGCACCTGGTCGGGGACGTTCGTGGGGCCTGGGATCTGCAGGAAGTGACGACCGGTGCGGGGTGTCATGGGCCCGACTCCTCGGAAGGGTTGTGCCGTTCTGCGGCACGCTGTATCGTCTCACGGCACAGCGGAGCATAGGGTCCCTCTTCGGAACGAGTCAATGGATGCAGAACGTCGTCAACGCCCTCAGAGCCCTCGAGGAAGTCGCCGTCCGGCAGCCGGTCGGTGTCGCCGACCTGGCCAGGGCCCTGGAGCTGCCCAAGAGTTCGGTGCAGCGCACGCTCGTCACGCTGCACGGCGCCGGGTGGATCCGTCCTGCGGTCGGCAGCCCGACGCGGTGGCTCGTCACCACCAAGGCGCTGCACGTGGGACGTCATGCCACGGGTGAACTGGGGCTGCGGGACGTCGCGTTGCCGGTGATGGAGGAGCTGCGCCGCCGGACCGACGAGACGGTCCACCTGGCCGTCCGCGAGGGCAGCAACGTGGTGCTGGTCGAACGTCTGGAGACGAGCCAGCCGGTGCGCATCATCCTGCCGCTGGGCCAGAACCTGTCCATGCACGCCTCGGCCAACGGCAAGGCGGTGCTCGCCGCGGATCCCCCCGAGTCCGCCGAGCGCTACATCGCGGAAGGGCTGCGGTCGTTCACCGGGACGACGATCACCGACCCGCAGAGGCTGCGCGAGGAACTGGAGGAGACCCGGGCGAGGGGTTATGCGACCAACAGCGGGGAGTGGCGCGCGGACGTCTCGGCCGTCGCCTCCGCGGTCGTGGGGGAGAGCGGGCTGCCCTTCGCGAGCATCAGCATCAACGTGCCCACGTCCCGTATGACCCCGGGAGCGCAACCGGGGTTCGGCGCCCTGGTGAACGATGCGGCGAAGCGCGTGAGCGCAGCTCTGGGACGCGCGCACGAGGGAGGCGACGCTCGTTGAGAGATCCCGCCGCGAACTCTTGACTCGCCTCGACCCCCCTCCCATACTCACCCAAGGCGAAAACCGGATTCCGTATCGCGGAATTGCCTTGCCGTGCACTCTTGGTCCGACTGGGCCCGCAGAAGGCGGAGTTGCAGGGGCGGACAGAGCTTCTGAGTGCTTCTGGTCTCCATTCAGAAAGGTACCGGCGCGCCTGTGAAGTGACCGTTCGACCGAAGGCGAGGAAGCCTCGTGTCAGATCAAGTCATATCCATCGTCGGACTGGTGCTGGTATTCGCCGTCGCCACATTCTCCTCGGTCCATATGGGCGCGCTCGCCATCGTCGCCGCATTCGTGGTCGGTACCGCTTTCGTCGGCGAATCCGCGGACGACATATTCGGGGGTTTCCCCGGCGACCTGTTCGTGGTGCTCGTCGGGGTGACATTTCTCTTCGCCATCGCCAAGAACAACGGCACGGTCGACTGGCTCGTACACCGGGCGACAGGAGCCGTGGGCGGCAGAATCGCCCTCATTCCCTGGGTGATGTTCCTGGTCACAGCGGTACTGACGGCCACCGGCGCGGTCGTCCCCGCGGCGGTCGGAATCATCGCGCCCATCGGTATGGGATTCTGCCTGCGCTACCGGATCAGTCCCGTGCTGATGGGGCTGCTCATCATCAACGGAGCGAGTGCGGGCGGCTTTTCACCGATCAGCATCTTCGGCAGCATCACGAACGGCGTGGTCTCCAGGAACGACCTCGCGGGGAATCCGACGCTGCTCTTCGTCAGTTCCTTCGTCTTCAACGTCGTCCTCAGCGTCGCCGTGTTCTTCCTCTTCGGCGGACGCGGCCTGATCGGGAGGCGCGCGGAGGACGAGGCGCCGGACGAGGGCGATGACGCGGAGCGCGGCACTCTCGTCGCGGCGGGCGTGCACGGCGGCTCCGGCGGCAGCACGCCGGGGAAGAACGGGAATCCAGAAGGCGCAGCCGGAGCTCCCGGAACGGCCGCCGGCACCGCGTCCGGGGCGGGTACCAAGGGCGGCACCGCGTCCGGAGCGGGTACCGAGGGCGGCACCGCGTCCGTACCGTCCGCCCCGGCAGCGGCCACGGAGGTGCCCCCCGAGGACCTGCGCCTCGACGGGCCGCGCGTCCTCACCCTCCTCGGTCTGGTGGCCCTCGTCGTCGGATCGCTCTTCTTCGAACTCGACGTCGGCCTGATGGCGCTCACCGTGAGCGTCGTCCTGACCCTCGTCTCCCCGGCCTCGGCGAAGGGGGCCGTGGACCGCTGCGCCTGGTCCACCGTCCTGCTCGTCTGCGGAATCGTGACCTTCGTCAGCATGATGGAGCGCATCGGGACCATCGACTACCTCGGCGACAGCGTCGCCTCCATCAACGCCCCGCTGCTCGCCGCGCTGCTGATCTGCCTCATCGGTGCCGTGGTCTCCGCCTTCGCCTCCACGACGGGCATCCTCGGCGCCCTCATCCCGCTGGCCGTGCCGTTCCTGCAGGACGGGCACGTGGGTGCCGTAGGCATGATCGTCGCGTTGGCGATCTCCTCGTCCGTGGTCGACTCCTCGCCCTTCTCCACCAGCGGTGCCCTGGTCACCGCCAACGCACCGGACGCGGAGCGGGAGAAGGTCTTCAAGCGGCTGATGGTCTGGGGGCTGAGCATGTGCGCCGTGGCGCCGGCCGCGACGTGGGTGCTCTTCGTGATTCCCGGCTGGCTGTGAGGGTGCCGTCGGCGTCGGGCGCGTGCCGGACGCCGGTCGCCGTCCGGTGGACGGAAGGCCCGCCCGCCGGACGGCCCCTGCGCACGGACCGGGATACTGGAGTCATGGTTCAGATCAACCCCAGCATCCTCTCCGCCGACTTCGCCCGACTCGCCGACGAGGCCGAGGCGGTGCGAGGTGCCGACTGGCTCCATGTCGACGTCATGGACGGCCACTTCGTACCCAACCTCACCCTCGGGACGCCCGTCGTGGAGGCGCTGAGCAAGGCGACCAGCACGCCCCTGGACTGTCATCTGATGATCGAGGAACCGGACCGCTGGGCCCCGCAGTACGTGGAGGCGGGTGCTGGTTCCGTCACCTTCCACGCGGAGGCCGCGGCGGCGCCCGTACGGCTCGCACGGGAGATCAAGGCGCTGGGGGCCCGGGCCTCGATGGCGCTCAAGCCCGCGACTCCCGTCGAGCTGTACGAGGATCTGCTTCCCGAACTGGACATGCTGCTGGTCATGACCGTCGAGCCGGGCTTCGGCGGTCAGGCCTTCCTCGACATCATGCTTCCCAAGATCCGCCGTGCCCGGCGGCTGATGGACAAGCACGGACTGCAGATGTGGCTCCAGGTGGACGGCGGAGTCTCCGCCTCCACCATCGAGCAGTGCGCCGAGGCGGGAGCGGACGTCTTCGTGGCCGGGTCGTCCGTCTACGGGACCGACGACCCGGCAGCGGCCGTGCAGGCACTGCGTGAGCAGGCCGAGGAGGCGGCACGCCGGGCGGCGGACGCCTCTTCCCGGACGTCCGTGTAGGGCCCCCGCCGCCGCACCGCGGGGCCCCCGGGTCGGCGGCGCTTCGGAGGACCGGTCCCGTGCGAGCACACTGGAGTCGGGCCCTGCCGCTCCCTCCGGGAGTGCGTGGTCCTTGCACGAGTGGGATCAAGGTCACGTGAGATCTGCAAGGATGAACGCCCCGCGCGGATGCGCACGTACGGCAACGGCCCTGCGGCGAGACGGGGCAAGACAGTGAGGTGAGTACGGTGTCGTCGGGTCGGACCACACGTATGGGGCCCGCCGAGCTCATGCAGGCGGCAGCCATGGCACGCCGCTTCTACCTCGAGGGCAAGTCCAAGATCCAGATCGCGGACGAGTTCGGGGTGAGCCGCTTCAAGGTGGCGAGGGTGCTGGAGACGGCGCTGGAGAGGGACCTGATCCGCATCGAGATCTCGGTCCCCGCGGAGCTCGACGCCGACCGTTCCGACGCGCTCCGGGCACGGTACGGACTGCGGCACGTCGTCGTCGTCGAGTCCCCCTCCGAGGCGGCCGACGACGGCGCCGACCCGGAGAACCTGGGTGAGGTGGCCGCCGACCTGCTCGGCGAACTCGTGACCGACGGCGACGTCCTCGGACTCGCCTGGGGCCGCTCCACCATTCACATGGCCGCCGCCCTGCGCCAGCTTCCCCCCTGCACCGTCGTCCAGCTCACCGGTGTCTACGACGCGGGCACGGCCGACCGCGGCTCGGTCGAGGCGGTCCGGCGGGCGGCGGAGGTCGCGGGCGGCGAAGCCCACCCGATCTACGCCCCGATGCTGCTGCCCGACTCGGCCACCGCGGCCGCTCTCCGCAGCCAGACGGGCATCGCCCGCGCCTTCGAGTACTTCGACAAGGTGACGGTCGCCGCCGTGTCCATCGGTTCGTGGGAGCCGGGCATCTCCACAGTTCACGACATGCTCAGCGACACCGAACGTGAGCACTACTCGTCGCTGGGCGTCGCGGCGGAGATGTCGGCGCACCTCTTCGACACCAGTGGTCGCCGCATCGGCCGCGACCTGGGGGAGCGCTGCATCACCGTCGAGGCGGAGCGGCTGCGGCGCATCCCCGAAGTCGTCGCCATCGCCGGGGGCCAGCGCAAGGCCGGGGCCATCGGCGCGGTGCTGCGCTCGGGCCTCGTCACGAGCCTCGTCACGGACACGGCGGCCGCCGACTACCTGCTGACGGAGACGCAGCCCGGCCCCAAGCCCGCCCTGGAGCGGGCCGACCCGGACGGCTCCTGACCCGGCGGATCCCGGCGGGCGGTGGCCCGGAGAGCGGGACGGGCGTCCCGGGCGGCCGGAGTGAGGGCTGCCGTACCGGGGGAGTTACCCTCGTGACCGGCCGTGCGTCACGGCCCTCACACCGGGCCTCCGGCCCGGGAGGTACCCCAGTGCACTCTCCGAGGAGGCAGAGGCAGCCATGACCACGCAGCGCACCAAGCTGCCGGGAGTCGGCACGCAGTACGACATCGAGACCCGGGCCGGCCGCCACATCTCCGTCGTCACGCACCAGGACGGACGGCGCTTCCTCGGGTTCTACGAGCCGGACGACCCCGACGCCTGCCAGGCCACGGTGCCGCTGGACGCGGACGAGGCCTCGTCCCTCGCCGAGCTGCTGGCGCCGCAGGACACCCCGCGGCTGGGCACCAGCGAGATGGACATCGACCTCGTCACCGAGCGGATCCCGGTGACGACGCAGTCTCCGTACCGCAGCCGTCCGCTGGGCGAGACCCGCGCCCGTACGCGTACCGGGGCCTACATCGTGGCGGTGCTGCGGCGCACCGGACCTCACCCCTCGCCCGGGCCCGAATTCCGGCTGGAGGCAGGGGACTCGGTCGTCGCCGTGGGCACCCGTGAGGGCGTCGACGAGCTGGCCCGCATCATCGGCGGCACCTGACAGACCGTCGCGGCCGGGGCGGAGACGGAGAAAGGGACAGGCCGGGCTCGTGCACGACACCACCGTTCTGCTGATCGAACTGGGCGCCGTGATCCTCGGCCTGGGTCTCGTCGGACGTTTCGCCGGGCGCATCGGCATGTCGCCGATCCCGCTCTACCTCCTGGGCGGTCTCGCCTTCGGGCACGGCGGTCTCTTCCCGCTCAGCGCCACCGAGGGCTTCATCGAGGTCGGGGCGGAGATCGGGGTGCTGCTGCTCCTGCTGCTCCTCGGACTGGAGTACACCGCCTCCGAGCTGGTCACGAGCCTGAGGACGCAGTACCCCTCCGGCGTCGTCGACTTCGTGCTCAACGCCACGCCCGGCGCCCTCGCCGGGCTCCTCCTCGGCTGGGGCCCGGCCGGGGTCCTGGCGCTGGCGGGAGTCACCT
Source organism: Streptomyces ovatisporus (assembly GCF_042653885.1). Classification (NCBI taxonomy): domain Bacteria; kingdom Bacillati; phylum Actinomycetota; class Actinomycetes; order Kitasatosporales; family Streptomycetaceae; genus Streptomyces; species Streptomyces ovatisporus. The sequence continues at coordinate 317,103 of NZ_JBHSFH010000006.1, read as the reverse complement.
GGATCTCCTCCTCGGGCGTCATCGCCAAGGTCCTCACCGACCTGGGGCGGCTCGGCAACCGCGAGACGCCGGTCGTCCTGGGCGTCCTCGTCATGGAGGACCTCTCCATGGCGGTGTACCTGCCGCTGCTGACCGCCATGCTCGCCGGTGCCGGCCTGGCGGGCGGCAGCATCACCCTGCTCGTCGCGCTCGGGACGGTGGGGATCGTCCTGTATCTCGCCCTGCGGCACGGCCGGCTCATAAGCCGCGCGGTCAGCTCCAAGACGCCGGAGATGCTGCTGCTCGTCGTCCTCGGCCTCACACTGCTGGTGGCGGGCGTGGCACAGAAGCTTCAAGTCTCCGCCGCTGTCGGCGCGTTCCTCGTGGGGATCGCCTTGTCGGGCGAGACGGCGGAGAACGCCCGGACTCTGCTGACGCCGCTGCGCGACCTGTTCGCCGCGGTCTTCTTCGTCTTCTTCGGACTCTCGACGACACCGGCCCAGATCCCGCCCGTGCTTCTCCCGGCACTGCTGCTGGCCGTCGTCACCGTCCTGACCAAGATCCTCACGGGCCGGTACGCGGCCCGGCGGGCCGGAGTCAGCAGACGGGGGCAGCTGCGCGCCGGTGGTGCTCTCGTCGCGCGGGGAGAGTTCTCCATCGTCATCGCGGGGCTGGCCGTCAGTGCCGAACCGCGGATCGGTCCCCTGGCCACGGCGTACGTGCTGCTGATGGTCATCTTCGGCCCGCTCGCCGCCCGTTGGACGGAGCCGGCGGTGAGCGGACTGCTCCGCCGCGTGCGGCGCGGGCCGCGAGAGCCGGGGCGTACGCATCCGCCCGCGCACAGCTCGGAGGCGGAGACACTCAAGCGCTGAGGAGATCCGGGCGGACGGAACGGAGGCCCGGGTCCGGGGCGTACCGCGCTGCCGCGGCGGAGGGACCTTCTCCGCGCGGCCCCTCCGCCAGGCGTACCCGCCCGGACGGAGGGGGCTGGCAGGCGTACCCGCCCGGACGGAGGGGCCGGAGCCGCAGCCGTGTGGGGGCTTGTTCAGAGGAGCGTCAGCCCGTAGGCGGCGAGGACTTCCGCGACGGGCTGGTAGTAGGTCGTCCCGGCGGAGGAGGCGACGACGAAGCCGAGGCCGGTGCTCCCGGTGAAGGCCGGTGTGCCGCCCTCCCTGGGCTCCGCCCGGGTGTCGGCGCTGAACAGGCCGTGCACGACGCCGTCGGGGTAGTTGACCGAGAGGTTCACGGCGAGCACGGTTCCGCACTGCATGCCCGCGACCTGGCCGGAGTGACAGACGACGGAGCCCACGGACGGGGCGCCGCTGCCGGTGATGTCGACCGGGCCGCCGGAGGTGCTGATCTCACCGGGGTGGGCGACGTCGGGGTTGGTGTAGCGGATCAGACCGTAGTCGTTGCCGGGGAACGAGGCGCCGGCGGTCGTGCCCACCGGGACCGTCATGGCGGCGTCGGCGTACCAGGTGTCCGCGCCGCTCAGGCACTGGCCGGAGCCGATGCCGTAGTCCTGCGAACCGTCGGTGGCGTTGAAGCCGAGGGTGCAGACCCGGCCGGGGGCGTAGACGGGGTCGCCGCCGCGGATCACCGACTGGCCGGCGGCGGCGGGACGTTCACCGGACGCCGGGCTTGTGGCGGCGGGGCCGGTCGCGGGCGGAGCCGCGGGAGACGGCTCTGCCGCGCTCGCGGCGGGGGCGGCTGTGAGCAGTAAGACGGCCAGGGCGGCGCAGGCCGCGGCCCGGCGTCCGTACGCTGCGGCGCGCGAGCATGAAGCGGATCTTCGCGAACTCAATTGTCGGTCCTCGGCTTTCGGTCGGACGGCCGCGGGAATCTGTTCATCCGTGAACATCGAGGCCGTTTCGGGATTCGCTCATTGTGTGACGAGGCAGATGCGCCGCACCAGACGTCCGAATTCGCACTGTTGGTGCGGAGTGAGGAGAAAAGCCCCACACGGAGCGGCTTGTTGTTTGTGCACGCGTGACAGAAGTCTCGACCTGCATTCCTCTGCTCCCTAGAATGCGTTCGGGACTTCCCACATGTCGGACTCGCAGGCAATGCCCGCTTTTGTGTGTCCGGAGCGGTCGGCGGTAACGGACCATTCCGCTTTCCGTGGGTGGCGGAGACCCGGGGACATTTCCACGGCATCGTGACCACAGGCGCGCTGTGCTGCCTGAGACGGAGGCGGCACGTGAAGGCGGAACCGGATACGGACACGTACCGGGACAGGAGCCACTCGGCCAGGAGTGGTGATTCCGGCCTGGAGTCGACGGCGGCCGCGGACGGCCTGGGCAGAACGGAAAACAGGGGGCAGGCCGATGCGTTTTCAGCTGCTGGGGCCGTTGAGCATCGCAGACGGACAGAACGTCGTCGTCCTCCAGCCTTCCAAGCCCACCAGTCTGCTGGCCGCCCTGCTCGCCCATCCCAACACCGTGGTCGCCACCGGCTATCTGCTGAGGGCCCTCTGGGACGATGAACAGCCGGCCACCGCGAGGGCCGCTCTCCAGACCTGCGTCCTGCGGCTGCGCAGGATCTTCTCCAAGTACGGGATCGCCGACAGCGCCATCGAGGCCGTCCCCGGCGGCTACCGCATGCCCGCCGACGCAGCGACGCTCGACCTGGTCCGCTTCCGTGAACTGGTCAAGGAATCCCGGGAGTCGGAGGACAGCGAGACCGAGCTGTACAGACTCAAGGAGGCGCTGGCCCTGTGGCAGGGGCCGCTCCTCGCGAACGTCTCCTCACAGATGCTGCACCGCGACGAGGTGCCCCGGCTCACCGAGGAGCGGCTGCGCGCGCTGGAGCGTGCCTGCGACATCGAGCTGGCGATGGGACGGTGCCGGCAGGTCCTGGTGGAACTGTGGGAGGCGGCCCGTACGCACCCGGGCCACGAACGCTTCTCGGAGCAGCTCATCGAGGCCCTGTACCGGACGGGACGTCAGGGCGAGGCCTTCGCCGAGTACCGCAGGGTCAAGACCCGGCTGAAGGAGGAACTGGGCGTCGACCCCGGGCCGTCGCTGCAGCGCCTCGAACTGTCGATCCTGCGCGGTGAGGACCTGGGGCCCACGGTCGCCGACCGGACGCCGGCGCTGCCGGCGGGGAGCGCTGCCGTCAGCGTGGAGGCGCTCGCGGACGGAGGAGAGGCCGGGGTCTCCGTGAGCCGCGCACCGTCGCTCACGAGCGCCGCCCCGGCGAAGGCGGCAGGCGGGCGCGTACCGGCACAAGCTGCCGCGCCGTCCCCCGCGTCCGCCGCCTCTGTCCCGTCCGCTGCTCCTCGGGCGCCTGTACGGGCCGCGCGGCCCGCCCCCGTCTCCTGTTTCACCGGCCGCGTCCCCGACGGGGAGGCCATCGGGGAATGGCTGACGTCGAAGCGGGACGCCGCCCCGGCCCTCGTGGTCGTCTCCGGCGCGCCGGGCGTCGGCAAGACCGCCCTCGCGCTGCAGACGGCGCACCGGATCAGAGGCGCCTTCCCGGGTGGATGTCTGGTGCTGCCCCTGGTCCGTCCCGACGGCAGCGGCGTCACCACGGACGAGGCGACGGAGGCGCTCGCTTCGCTGCGGGAGGACGCGGACGGCTCGTCCGGCGAGGCGCGGGGACGTTCGCTGCTGGTGCTCGACGACGCGCTCAGCGCCGACCAGGTGCGTCCGCTGCTGCCCGCCGCAGAGGGCAGCGCCGTCCTCGTCACGAGCAGACGCGGTCTGGCGGGCCTGGTGGCCACCCACGGCGGGCTCGTGCACCGGCTGGGCACGCTCTGCCCCGAGGAGTCGCGGCAGCTGCTGGTCAGCACCCTCGGCGAGGAGCGGGTCGCGGCGGAGCCCGCGGCGGCGGACCGGCTGGCGTCGCTGTGCGGTCACTTCCCGCTCGGCCTGCGCATCGCCGCGGCACGCCTCCTGACGCGGCCGGGTCTGCGCATCGCCGACTGCGCCGAGTGGATCGCCGGGGACGTACCGGGCCGGCTGGCTCTGACCGACGACCCCCGCATGTCCGTGCCGAACGTCCTCGACGGTGCGCTCGGGCGTCTGGAGCCGCGGCTGGCCGAGGCGTTCGTACGCGTCGCCGGCGGGCGGAGCGACGCCGGGCAGGAACACGGGCAGCCCGACGCGGCAGTGCCCTCCGGACTCCGGCCGGTGTCGGCGCATCCGCCGGGAGTCACCGAGGAGATGCTCGAACAGCTCGCGGACGCCGGCCTGCTGGAGGACGGACCGCCCGGCCCGTACCGCATGCACGAGCTGCTGCGCCGCTACGCGCGTCGATCGGCAGGGGAGCCCGACGACCGGGAACTTCCGGAAGGCCATCCGGGCTGAGGCCCCTCCGGCCCTTCCGGCCCTTCCGGCCACATCGCACCGACCGCGCAGCCGCCTCGACCGCGCCCGACGGCGCCCGACCAAGCAGGGGTGTCCCACAACATGGCAACAGCCGCCTACGAAGCCGTAGCCGCGACGCGTCCACGTATCCGCCGCGACGTGCTCTACACCGAGACTCCGGAAGGGGTGCTCTTCCACAACGCCGACGGCGGATTCCAGCTCACCGCCAAGTCGGCGTACAGGTTCGCCACTCTGATCGTCCCGCACCTGAACGGGCAGCATTCGGTGAGCGAGATCAGCGAGGGCTTCGGCGAGAGACAACGCGCCATGCTCGGCGAGCTGGTCAGGACGCTCTACGCCCGGGGCTTCGCACGCGACGTGCCCGAACCCACGGGCCGGCCCGGCGACGAGGGCTTCCCCTCACCGGACGCCGCACGCCGCTTCGCCGCGCAGATCTCCTACGTCGACCACTACGCCGACGACGCCCAGCGGCGCTTCCAGCGGTACCGCGGTTCCCGCGTGGCCGTCCTGGGCGAGGACGACGTCGCCCGCTGGTGCGTGCTGAGCCTGATACGCAACGGCAGTTCGGCGATCGGCGTGCTTCCCGGGCTCGAACGGCCGGAGATCGACAAGGAGGCCGCCGAGGCCGCTGCCGACGGATGCCCGGTGCGGCTCACCACACTGCCCGGTGACCGGGACGCGGCCGGCTCCCCGGACGGCCACAGCTGGGCCGGCCTCGACTCGTACGACGTCGTCCTGGTCACCGGAGGCCCGCTGGCGGCGCAGCGGCTCTTCCCCCTGCTGAAGGCGGGGATTCCGGACGGGCCTGCCGTCATCGCCGCGTGGTCCTACGGGCAACAGGCCGTCGTGGGACCGCTGATGGCGCGGGGCCGCAGCGGATGCTTCTCGTGCGCCGTGCTGCGCCTGGGGGCGGGCGAGGGGGCCGCCGCCGCGGCCGACGTGTGGAGCGCTCTGGCCATGCCCGGTGCCGTTCCGGCGGGTGGAACCCCCGGCGGACCGCTCGCCGCGATGACGGGCAACATGCTCGGCTACGAGGTCTTCCGGTTCACCACCGGGGCGCTGCGGGCCGAGACCGACGGTCAGCTGATCGTCCAGGACATGGCCTCGCTCGACGTCACCTCGGAGCCCCTGCTGCCGCATCCCCGCTGCACCTTGTGCTCGACGGCCGACGGTTCCGCTTCCGTCGCCGCGGCGGCGCGGCCCGCGGGCGAGGCCGGCACCTTCGACCTGGCCGCGGCCGACGCCGGCGGGGTGCCCATGCCGAGCGTGGCGACCGCCCGGGAGGCCGACGGCCTCGTCGAGGAGCTGAACCGGCGTTCCGTCCTGGTACGGGAGCACGCCGGGGTGTTCAAAAGGTTCGCCGACGAGGCGCTGACCCAGCTCCCGCTCAAGGCCGGAATCGTCGAACTCGGCGTCGGCCACGGCCACTTGCGAAGCATCGCGGCCTTCGACGTGCACCACGTGGCCGGTGCCCGCATGCGCGCGCTGAACGCGGCAGCAGCGGTCTACGCGGAGCACGTCGTCCCCTCCGGCCCGCTGGTCACGGGTGAACGGCTCGACGCGGCGCGCGAGTCGATGCCCGCCGTGGCGCCCGGGCAGCTGACGACCGCCAGTGGCGCAGGGGGGCCCGAGACCGGCGTGGCCGCCTGGGCTGTGGCGACATCGCTGGTCGGCAAGGAGCAGGTCCTCGTGCCCGCCGCCGCCGTCCGCACCTTCACGCCGGCCAACTCCGCCCGGCTCTTCGAGGCGACGAGCGCGGGTACCGGTGCCGGTGCGTCGCCGGCGGGTGCGGCGGCCCGCGGTCTGCTCTCCGCACTGGCCCACGACGCGCTGCTGCGGACCCTGCGGGGCGCCGCGGCGCTGCGGGTCCGGATCGGGCAGGGGGGCGCGGGTGAGGCTGCAGACGCCGGTGCGGACACCGGTGCGGACACCGGTGCGGACGCTGAAATCACCTTCCTCGCACGCTCGTTGGACCAGCTCGGCCTCCGGTGGGAGCTGCTGGACCTCCGGGAGGAGAGCCGCAGCGGAGTGCACGTGCTCCTCGCCCACGCCGAAGGTGAGTGGGCCGTGGGAAGCGAGACCAGCCGGAGCGGCGCCGCGGCGGCGGCCCTCCGGGACCTGCTCGGACGGATACAGCTGAGCCGCGAGGAGCACGCCGCGGCGGCCGACACCGGTGATCCGCTGCTGCGGGATCTCGCACCGAGTGCCCTCCCGGCCGAGGACGGTCCCGGAACGTTCACTTCCGGAGCCGGTGAACCCGTGGCGTGGTCCGACGTCCTGGAGAGACTGCGCGAGGCGGGCCGGGACGCGCTGGTGGTGCCCACCGGCTCCGCCGACCTGCAGAGCGCCGGCATCAGCACCGTCCGCGTGCTGCTCACCCGGGGCGCCGGTCATGGCGGCTAGCGCGGCCCCGGCCCGTCCGCCGGGTGCCGGGCGGGAACCGGCTCCGGTGCCGGCGCTCACCGCTATGCTCGCCCGGAGCCTGTCCCGGCTGGACGGGGCCGAGGCGTCGGTCGCAGTGCTGGGCAGCCGGGACGAGTTCGCCGCCGCGGAGGGCGGCCCGCAGCCTCACGACGCCGGTGCGGTACCCGTGCACGTCTACGGGCAGCACGTCCTCGTCGGCCCCGTCCGGCAGAGCGAGGAGGACGGTGGCGCCGTCCGTGCCTGTCCCCGCTGTCTGGCCCGGCGCTGGCAGTCCGTGCGCTCGGTGTCCCTGCGCGACGCGCTGGAGACCGGCGGCGCGACCCACGCGGCGGGGGAGTGGCCCTACGCCACGCCCTTCGCGGTGGATGCCGTCGCGGCGCTCGTCACGGCCGTACGGGACCGTGCCGCACGGCGCCGTCCCGGGGGACGGGCGACGGCCGGAGCCGTGGACGGCGACGAGGGGCCCGGTCTCTTCCCGGAGGTGCACCTGCTGGACCTGCGCGCCCTGACCGTCCGCCACTACCCCCTCGTCCCCGACCCGCAGTGCCCTGAGTGCGGGACGCCCGCGGCCGACGACGAGGAAGCGGCGCGGATGGCCCTGCGGGCGGCGCCCGAGTACAAGTCCGGCTCGTTCAGGGTGCGTTCGCTGGACGACTACGACATCGACGTGGCGGCGTTCGCCAATCCGGTGTGCGGGGCGCTGGGACCCTCCGTCGTGCACGACGTCTCGTCCACGTCGACCTCGGCGACCATCGGCTGCTTCTCGATGCGTTCGGGCGAGTATCTCCGCGAGACGTTCTGGGGCGGCCACGCCGACTCGTTCCGCGCGAGCGCCCGCATCGGAGTGCTGGAGGGGCTGGAGCGCTACGCGGGGATGCGGGCACGGGCCAAGGTCACCCAAGTGAAGGGAACACTGGAGGAGTTCGGGGAGCTCGCGGTGGACCCCCGCGTCGTCGGGCTGTACTCCCGGGAGTTCTACCGCGCCAACCCCCGGGTGGTTCCCTTCACTCCCGACCGTGAGATCCCCTGGGTGTGGGGCTACTCCCTCCGGGACGGGGCTCCGCGCCTGGTGCCCGAGGTGCTGACGTACTACCACGCGCCGGGACTCGAGAACCGCTTCGTGCAGGAGAGCTCCAACGGCTGTGCCTCGGGCGGTTCGCTGGAGGAGGCGGTCTACTTCGGCCTGATGGAGGTCCTGGAGCGCGACGCGTTCCTGCTCGCCTGGTACGGGATGCAGCCGCTGCCGGAGATCGACCCCTCGACCAGCGAACGTCCGGCGACCAGGCACATGGTCGACCGGCTGGAGATGTACGGCTACCGCGCCCGCTTCTTCGACACCCGCATCACCTTCCCGGTACCCGTGATCACCGGTGTCGCCGAACGGTTCGACGGCGGTCCCGGCCGCATGTGCTTCGGAGCAGGCGCCGGGCTGGACCCGGAGGCCGCGCTCGACGGCGCGCTGTGCGAGATCGCCACCGACGCCGTCAACCTGCCGGGCCGCACCGAGAAGGACGAGGCACGGCTGCGCGCCATGTCGGAGGACTTCAGCCGGGTCACTGCCCTGCACGACCACCCGCTGCTGTACGGCATACCGGAGATGGGCCGGTACGCCGACTTCCTGCTGCACCCTCGCACCGGACGTGCGGCCGGACTCCGTGTCACGGACCTCCGCTGGGCCGGAGCGGACCGCGGAGGGGAAGCGGGCGGCGTCCGTGACATCCGCGAGGAGCTGGGGCGCTGCGTGGAGACGGTGACGGCGGCGGGCTTCGACGTGGTCGCCGTCGACCAGACCCTGCCCGAGCAGCGCATGCTCGGGCTGCACACCGTCAGCGTCCTCGTACCGGGGCTGCTGCCCATCGACTTCGGCTGGTCCCGGCAGCGGGCGCGCACCATGCCGAGGATGCGCACGGCGCTGCGGGAGGCGGGACTGCGCGAGGAGGACGTCGGTCCTGCGGACCTCAACCCGGCGCCCCATCCCTTCCCCTGACCGTCCGTCCAGAGAGAGGAGTGTCTCCCGTGGGATATGCCCGTGACTACGCGGACGCCATCAAGCACCGCGCCAGAGTGCCGATGGAGCCGGCCGACTTCGTTCCCGACTGGGCTGACCGCCCGAGGAAGGGCAAGTTCTACCCCGGAGTCGAGTCCTTCCCGCTGCCCGCGACGGACTACCCGTCCGGAGCGAGCGCCGAAGCCGGCTGCCTGCCCGGCCGGCAGCCGCTCCCCGAGAGCCCCTTCACGCTGCCGCTGCTGTCGGGGATGCTGCAGGACTCCTACGGGCTGGTCGGCCGGCGCCTGGGCGTACAGGCCAACAGCGACCTCGCCGCACTGCCGCACTACACCCGGACGAACTGGTCGCGCGGAACGGCCTCCGGGGGAGGGCTCTACCCCGTCAGCATCTACTGGGCCTGCGGTCCCAGCGGACCGCTCACGCCGGGGGTCTACTACTACGCGAACCAACAGCACGCCGTGCAGCGGTTGCTGACAGGCGACGTGACGGGCCACGTGCGGGAGGCGACCGGCTGCGGCGAACCGGGCCCGCAGACCGACCAGTTCCTGATCCTGGGCGTCAAGTACTGGCAGAACTCCTTCAAGTACAACAGCTTCTCCTTCCATGTCGTCAGCATGGACATCGGCACCGTCCTGCAGAGCTGGCGCATGTGGGCACGGGCACGCGGGCTGCGGATCGAGCCGGCGATGTGGTTCGACGAGCCCCGGCTGAACCGGCTGCTGGGGACGGCCGAGGAGGAAGAGGGCGTCTTCGCCGTCGTGCCGCTCTCATGGGAGCCGCGCGAGTCCGGGGAGGGCGGCGCGACGGCCCCCGCGCGTCCCGCCGTACCCGGAGCGGCTGCCGCCCCTGCTCCGTCGGTCCGTCACAAGGACGTCGAACTGTCCCGCAAGGTGCTCGCGTTCGACATCCTGGAGCGCGTACGCGAAGCGACCGCCGCGGACCCGGACGCCCGGCCCGCTCCCGGAGCGCTCGCCGCCGCCGAAGCCGTCCCGCTCCCCGGGACGGGCGATCCCCTCCCGCTCCCGCCGCCCCGTACGGAACCGGTGACCGTGCGGGACGCCCTGCGCCGCCGCCGCAGCAGCTTCGGCCGCTTCGACGCCGAACGCCCGGTAACCGCCGAGCAGTTGGGCACCGCCCTGGCGGCCTCCGCCGGAGTCTCGCTGGAGACCGACGCCGAACCCCCGGGCGGCAGGCGGCTGATCAAGCTGTACGCCTTCGTCAACCACGTGGAGGGCATCGAGCCGGGTGCCTACGAGTACGACGGCGACGCCCACGCGCTGCGGCTCGTGGTGCCGGGCCCGCACGGCGAGTTCCTCCAGCGCAACTACTTCCTCGCCAACTACAACCTCGAACAGAGCGGCGCGGTGCTCGTCCCCACCGTCCGGACGACAGCGGTCCTCGACGCCGTCGGCGACCGCGGATACCGCCTGTACGGAGCCACCACGGGAGCCGTCTCGCAGGCCTTCTACACCGTCTGCACCGCGCTCGGTCTCGGCTCCGGCGTCGCACTGGGCTTCGACAACGTCTCGTACATCGAGCGGCTGCGCCTGGAACGCACCGGGGAGACGCCGCTGCTGATCATGCTGCTCGGCCACGAGCGGCCCCGGCCCGCCGACTTCCGCCACGAGATCGCCTGACGGCGATGAGGGAAAACGCCATGACCTCTGTGACCACGTCCTGGGAACCCGGGCAGCGCTTCATGCTCCGGGTCGCCGGACTGCCGGCCGAGTCCGTCCACGCGCTGCGCTGCCCCGACAGCTGCCGGTGGGCCGACCGGGTGCTGACGGAGGAGGACCGGCTGCGCGAACGGGCGGCCGAGCTGTCCGACGTCCTGCACGCGCTGGTCACCACCACGGACACCGCCGTACGCGGCGAAGGGGACCAGCGCCGGCGCCGGCTGCTCTCGCTGCGCCGGGAGATCTTCAACAACCGTCTCCCCGCCGCCCCGGACGCCGCCGCGGAGTTCATCACCGGCCTCGACGAAGACGCGGGACGGCAGGTCGGCGACTGGCTCGAGCGGCGCCGCCGGCTCGAACAACTACGCGTCGAGGGAGAGCAGTTGCTCGCCGCGGACCTCGACCGCAGCCGCGCCGCCCTGCGGGAGCTGGTGGGTGAGGAGCGGCTGCGGCGCGGCCTGCTGCTGGCCTCGCCGACGCTGGACGGCCAGCTGGAGGGCTACCTGCGCAAGCCGGTCACAGGCGCACGCCCCGACAAGCGGACACGCAAGGTCGAACGCTCGCTGCTGTCCTACCTGTACCGGACAGCCTGCAAGACCAGCCCCTTCAGCACCTTCACCGGAGTCGCCACCGGGCTGTTCCTGCCCGCTGCCGGGGCCGGGGAGCACAGCAGCGGCGATGCGGCGGTCCGGCTGCCCGACGTCTGGGAGAGCCGCGCCCGGCTCAACGTGCTCGTGCTCGGCCGCCTCGCCGAACTCGTCCTGGCCGACCCCGCCCGCCGCGCGGACCTTCCCGTGCGGCTCGCCTCCGGCTGGGGACGGGACGAGGACAGGGTCCGCTACGTACGGCGCTGGGTCACCGCCGGCGACGACGAGGCGACCGTGACCTTCGACGCGGTGAAGGACCGGCTCTTCTTCCTGCGCCGCAGCGGAATCCTCGACCGGCTGCTCGCCCTGTTCGAGGGCCGACCCGAACTGCGTTACCGGGAACTGGCCGAGTGGCTCGGCAGCGAGCACGACGCACCGCCCGAGCAGTGCGAGACGTATCTGGCGGCCCTGCTGCAGCTCGGCATGATCAGGGTGCCGTGTCTGGAGACCGACGTGCACAGCCCGGACCCGCTGCGCTCCTTCCAGGAGGCGCTGCGGACGCTGGGCCGTTCCTGGGCCGACCGGATCGCGGACGGACTCGACGCCACGGCGGAAGCCGTCGCGGCCTTCCCCGCGGCGGACGTGGCCCGGCGCGCCGGACTCCTGCGCGAACTGCGCGAGGGGCTGCACGGCCTGCAGCGGCAGCTCGGCGCAGCGGAACCGAGCCTGCCGCAGACCGTCCTCTACGAGGACACGGCCGCCGGACAGGACCTGGAGTGCCGGTGGCCCGCGTGGCAGGGGCGGGTCGGCGAGGATCTGCGGACGCTGGAGAGCGTCCTGCCCGCCTTCGACCTGACGCTGCCCCAGCGTGTCACCTTCAAGGGCTTCTTCCTCGCCCGGTACGGCCGCGGCGGACGGTGCGAGGACCTGCTCGGCCTCGTGCACGACTTCCACGAGGACTTCTTCGACCAGTACCTCTCCTTCACCGCCAAGCGCCGCGCGTACGACGACCAGGGCGAGTACGTGCCGGAGGAGAACTGGCTGGGCCTGCCCGGCATCAAGGCCGTGGACTCCGCTCGCCGTCTCTTCACCGACCGGATGCGCAAGCTGTGGGCGGACCGCGGCGACGCGTCCGAACTCTTCCTGCAGCGCGCGCACCTGGAAGAGACGGCCGCCGAACTGACCTCTGTGGCATCCGACTTCGCCCCGCAGAGCCACCATCTCCAGATCGCGTCCGAGGACGGCGCCGATCCGCTCGTCGTGGTCAACCGCTCCTACGGCGGGCTCGCGTTCCCCTTCAGCCGGTTCACGCACCTCTACGACGGCGCCGGCGGGCACTCCGCCCCGGACGCGAGCGCCGAGCCCTCCCCGTCCGGTCTGTCGGTGGCGCTGCGGAAGACCGCCGCGCAAGTCACCCCGCCCGGCGCGGTACTGGCGGAAGTCACCGGCGGCCCCGTCACCAGCAACCTCAACCTGCACGGCAGGCTCACCGATTACGAGATCGTCTGCCCCGGCGAGACCTCCACCGTCCCGGAGGAGGCCCGCCTCCACCTGGACGACCTGTACGTCGAGCACGACGAGGACGCCGACCGGCTGCTGCTGCGCTCACGGCGGCTGGACCGTGAAGTGATCCCCGTCTACCTCGGCTACCTGGTGCCGCTGGCGCTGCCGGAGATCCCGCGCACCCTGCTGCTGCTCTCACCGTCGTCCATGGCCCGCGCCGACGTCTGGGGCGGCGTGCCGGAGGCAGAGCCTCGCGAGGGCGTGACGGTGCGTCCCCGGGTGCGCTACGGCAGTCTCGTGCTCAGCCGGCGCAGCTGGACCACGACCGCCGCCCGGCTCCCCGTCCGTCAGCAGCCCGGCGTGTCCGACGCGGAGTGGTTCCTCGGCTGGCAGCGCTGGCGCCGCCTGCACACCCTGCCCGCCCGGGTGTTCGCGACCGTCACCGGCGGATCGGACGGCCGGGGAGGCGCCGGTGCCAAGCCCAGCTGCGTCGACTTCGACAGCCCGCTGTCCCTGACCGCCTTCGAAGCCCTGGTCAGGAACGAGGCAGACCGGATCGTCCTGCGCGAGATGCTCCCCACCGAGGACGGCCTGCACGTGCGCTCCTCGCGGGGCGGTCACGTCGCCGAACTGTCCGTCGAGACCTTCACTTCGAGAAGACCCGCGAAGGACGTGCTCTGATGTCGCAGCCCCAGCCCACCACGCACGCAGCAGCGGCGGCCCCCGCGACCGGTGGCGGCACCGAAGCGGACCGGGGCGCCGTGACCCCGGGCGAATGGCAGCCGCTCCACATCTTCTACGCCGCCAACCCGCAGCCCCTGCTGGTCAGTTGCATACGCCCTCTGATCGCCTCCCTGCGGGAGGACGGCCTGCTCGCCGGGCACTTCTTCCTCAACTACTGGCTCGAAGGGCCACATGTACGCCTCCGGCTGAAGCCCGCCTGCCCGGAGGCGACCGGCGAGGTGCGCCGCCGCGCGGAGGAGGCGGTCGACGCCTTCCTGCGGTCCCGCCCGGCGCTCTACGAGGTGGACACCGGCTTCCTGAACGAGTTCTACAACGCGCTGTTCGAGATCGAGTTCCCGCACGGTGACCGCGGCGACTTCATGGGCGAGGACGGCCGCATGAACCTGCGCCCCAACAACTCCCGTTCGTGGGAGCCCTATTCGCCCGAGTACACCAAGTACGGCGGCCCGGCCGGGGTCGAGCTCGCCGAGTGGCACTTCGCGCACTCCAGCGACCTGGTGATGGACGCCTTCAGCACCATGAACCTGCATCTGCGCACCGTGCTGCTGGGCACCTCGGCGCAGTTGATGATGGTCATGCTCAGCTGCTTCCTGCCCGACGCCCGCAAGCAGGCCGACTACCTGGACCAGTACTACGAGTTCTGGCACAGGGCCTTCCCCGGCACCGGGTTCATCGGCTCCAAGGAGTACGACCGCAACTACGCCGAGACCGCGCCCGGACTGCGCCGCCGCTACCGGGAGATCCGCGAAGCAGTCGCAGCGATGCGCGCGGACCGCGAAGGAGGAACGGCCGGCGGAGCCGGTGAGCCGGTCCGGCTCCCCGCGTTCCTGCAGGGCTGGTCGCAGCACTGCCTCGAACTGCGCTCGCGCGTGGTGTCGTCGGCCGGCAGCGGCCTGCTGGTCTTCGCCTCGCCCGAGGACGAGGACGCCGAGCCCACCACCGATCTGGCGCATGTGCTGCCGACGCTCCTCTCGCCGTACATGCATATGACCAACAACCGCCTGCACGTGACGATCAGGGACGAGGCGTACCTCGCCCACGTCCTCGGCCGGGTCCTGCGCGAGGACCTCGACGGGGAGGCCGGACCGACCGCCCCGGCGGTGGGGCCATGACCGTGGAATCCTCCGGAACCGTCGAACCGTCCGGGATGCTCGCGCAGCGGCCCGCGCTCAGGCCGGACGTGCTCGTCAGCCCACCGCTGCTGCGCGCCGCCTCGACGGTCCACCTGGTCAAGAACCCGCACACCGGGGGATCGTTCGAGGTCGGCGCGAAGGAGTGCTTCCTCATCTCCCGGCTGGACGGCGGGCGCACCCTCGAAGAGATCGGGGCGGAGTACGCGCAGCACTTCGGCAAGCGGCTGGGCGAGGCCAACTGGCGGCAGCTGCTGGGACTTCTCGGCAGCCGGGGTCTCCTCGCGGGCGCTCCGGGACCCGGCGCTCCGGGACCGGGCGCTCCGGGGCCCGGCCCGGCCGCCCGGCAGCCGGCGTCCCGGGTCCCGCCGGAGGGCGGTGGCATGGTCGTGGGCGGCGTTCTGCGGGGCCGGGTGCGGATGGTGGCCGACGCGGAGGCGGCCACAGCTGCGCTGCACCGTGCGCTGCGTCCGCTGCTGCGGCCCGTCGTGCTGCTCCCGCTGCTCGCTCTGACGCTGGTCATGGAGGTTCTTCTCGCGTTTCGGGCGGGCGAGTTGGGCCGGGACACGTGGTGGCTGGCACAGCATCCGGTGGCCCTGCTGGCGGTGTGCGTCGTCATCTGGTTCAGCATCGCCCTGCACGAGCTCGCGCACGGTCTCGCGGCCCGCCACTACGGGGCCACCGTCCACGAGATCGGGCTCCGCTGGCGTCTGCCGCTGGCGATCATGTACTGCACCGTCGGCGACTACGTGTATCTGCGGCACCGGAGACACCAGCTCGTCATCGCCGGTGCGGGGGCGTTCGTGAACCTGGTGGTCCTGCTGCCGGCAGCCGCGTGGTGGTACGCGCTGCCGCCGGACGACTCCACCCGGAAGGTCCTTTCCGGACTGCTGCTCCTGGGCAGCTTCCAGGCGCTGGTGAATCTTGTTCCGCTGCCACCTCTGGACGGCTACGCCATGCTCAGCCATGCTCTGCGGATCTCCCGCTACGCCCCGGAGAGCGGCCGGTATCTCAGGCTGCGGATGCGTGACCGAGCTGCCGCTGCCGCCTACCCGCGCCGGGCCCGCACTCTCTACACCGCCTACGCGGTCGGCTCCGCCGTCCTTGTCTGCTGCGTGCTGACCGGGGCGGCCGCCGCCGCGTACGTCTTCCTGACCTCTTCCTAGCCGTCCGCCAGCCGTCCGACCAGCCAGTACGCCGACCGGCGTCCGACCAGCCGGAGACCGACCAGCCGCAAGCGAACCACCCGTGAGCACCGACCATGAGCACTGTCAGCACCGAGGGGCACGAACAGACATGACCGACGCAAGGGCCGTGCCGGCCGAACGGCACGAAGCAGCAGCGCAGACGACGATCCTCATCGAGGAGATCCGCAAACGCTACGGCGGCCGCGAAGCCGTGGCAGGGGTGTCCCTCCAGGTGCGCCGGGGCGAGTTCTTCGGCCTGCTCGGACCCAACGGAGCGGGCAAGACCACCCTGGTGGAGATCATGGAGGGGCTGCGGGAGGCCGACTCCGGGAAGGTCACCGTCCTCGGGCAGTCACCGTGGCCCCGCAACGTCGAACTGCTGCCGCGCATGGGCGTCCAGACGCAGTCGTCGGCGTTCTTCGTGCGGCAGACTGCCCGCGAGCATCTGAACACTGTCGCCGCCCTGTTCGGCGTGGGCCGCGAGGCCGCCGACAGCGCCCTGGAGGACGTCGGGCTGACGGGCCGGCGCGACGTGATGGTCGAGAACCTCTCCGGAGGGCAGCGCCAGCGCCTGGCCATCGCCTCGGCCCTCGTCCACGGGCCGGAGCTGATCTTCCTGGACGAGCCGACGGCGGCCCTCGACCCGCAGGCCCGGCGCGATCTGTGGGAGGTGCTGCGCGGCCTGAAGAGGCAGGGCCGCACGATCGTCTACACCACCCATCACCTCGACGAGGCCGAAGCGCTGTGCGACCGGGTGGCCATCCTGGTCGACGGCCGCATCGCCGCACTGGACACGCCGCACAACCTCGTCTCCTCGGCCGGGGTGCCCACCCGTCTGATGATCCCCGCCGGGCGGCTGAGCCCCGAGGAGGCGCTGGGCATCGAAGGCGTCGACAGCGCGGAACTGCAGGGGGGTTCGCTCGTCCTCGAGACGCGGGTTTCGGGGCAGGTCCTCACGGCGGTCGACAAGCTCGCGGGACTCAGCGACGTACAGACGCGCACCGCGACCCTCGAGGACGTCTACCTCGAACTCACCGGCTCCCTCGCGGGGACCGGCCAGGACGGCGACAACGACACGGAGCAGCAGGCATGAGCGCGTACGCAGCACTGACGGGAGCCGGATTCCGGGCCCAGGTGAGGGACAAGGCCACTCTCTTCTTCACCTTCGCCTTCCCGCTCATCTTCCTCGTCGTCTTCGGACTGATCTTCAGCGGCCAGGACGTGAAGGCGTCCGGGCGGCCCTACATCTCCTACATCGCCCCCGGCGTGATGTCGTGGGGCGTGGCCAACGCGGCCGTCTTCAGCGTGGCGTTCACCCTCATGCAGTGGCGCCGGGACGACCTGCTGCGGCTCATCAGGATGACGCCGACGAGACTGCCGGCCGTCCTGGGCTCCCGCTACGTCCTGGCACTGGGCGTCGGCGTCGTGCAGGCGGTGCTCTTCGTCGGCATCGCGCTCCTGCCGCCCTTCGGGCTGGAGCTGAAGAGCAGCTGGCCGCTGGCCCTTCCGGTGCTGGTCTTCGGGATCACCGCGTTCCTGACCATCGGCGTGGTCATCGGTTCCCTGGCCGACACCCCGGAGGCGGTCGCCGCCATCGCCAACTGCCTCATGGTGCCCATGGCGTTCCTGTCGGGCTCGTTCATGCCGATGGACATGCTGCCCGACTGGCTGCAGACCGGCTCCCGGATCCTGCCGCTGCGCTACCTCAACGACGCTGTCTCCGCGGCACTTTCCGGCCGGGGCGACATGAGCGACATCGTGCTCGGCTGCGGCGGTCTGGTGGTCTTCACCGCCATCTTCGGCGCGGTCTCCCTGAAGACCTTCCGCTGGAGCAACCGCGCATGACCGCGACGGCCGCCCCCGGCGGCACCACAGCGGCCGCACCGGCCGGTCCGCTGCAGGCTGCGCGTGACCGGCTCCAGAGCGCCCTGGAGGAGCGATGCGGCGGGGAGTCCGCGCCCCTCGTGGTGCCGCTGGGGGCCGCCGACGTCCTCGGCGGCCCCGCGGCCGGCACGGGCCGCGGGGAGGAGGCCGCGGACCCCTACGCGGCGCTGCGGCCCGCCGCCACCGTCCAGCTCACCGCGCAGGCCGTCCTGGTGGGGCCGTGGGGCGGCGACGGCACCGCCCCCGCCTGCGGACGCTGCCTCGCCATGCGCTGGCAGCGGCTGCGTACCCGGACCGAACGGGACGCACTGGAGACCGGCAGCGGCATGCGGGCCGCGGGGGAGTGGCCCGTGCTGCCGGCCCACGTGCTGGACGCCGCGTGGGCTCTCCACGAGGCAGCCATGGGTGGCGAGTTGAAGCCCGGAGGGCAGTCACCGGCCGACCGTGCCCTGCCGCAGGTCTCCCGTCTCGACCTGGAGACCCTGGCGGTACGCACCTTCCCGCTGCTCGCGGAACCGCTCTGTCCCGAATGCGGACCGTACGAGCCGGACACCGCCGATGCGGCGGCCCGGCTGCGCCCGGTCCCGCGGCCCAAACCGGACGCGGACACCTACCGGCTGCGCCCGGCGTCCTCCTACCCGATGCCGCTTCAGGCCCTGGCCAATCCGGTCACCGGGGCGCTGGGCGCGGGCACCTGGATCAACGTCACCTCGCCCACCACGGCCCCCGTGGCGGGCAGCGTCTTCATGCGCGGCTACGCGGGACTGACCGACGTCACCTGGAGCGGCCAGGGGAACGGCTTCGACACCAGCCGCGAACTCGCCTTCCTGGAAGGTCTGGAGCGCTACGCCGGAACCCACCGGCGGCGGCGCGGCCCCCTGTTGACCGAGGCGTACAGCAACATCCGCGAACAGGCCCTCGACCCGGCCGAATGCGGCTTCTACGCACCGGAGACCTACCGTGACGACCCGATGGTCGCCCCCTTCGACCCGGACCGCGAGATCCCGTGGGTGTGGGGCTTCTCGCTGCGCGACGAACGTCCCGTCCTGGTGCCCGCGCGCCTCGCCTACTACAGCGCCGGCCTGGCGGCCGACAACTTCGTCTTCGAGTGCTCCAATGGTTGCGCCATCGGCAGCTGCCTGGAGGAGGCCGTCCTGGGCGGGCTGCTCGAACTCGTCGAGCGGGACGCGTTCCTGCTCGCCTGGTACGGGGGCACGCCCCTCACCGAGATCGACCTCCGCTCGGCCGGCGACGGCCCCGTGGCGGCGATGGCCGCGCGGGCGGCCATGCAGGGCTACGACGTGCACGCCTTCGACAACCGCATCGACCTCGCCGTCCCCGTCGTGACCGCTCTGGCCGTACGCAGGGACGGCGGTCCCGGAAGTTTCTCCTTCGGCGCCGGAGCGAGCCTCGATCCGCGGGCCGCGCTGGAGGGCGCGCTGTCCGAGGTCCTCACCTACATCCCGCACCTGCCCCGTCAGGTGGCGGAGCGGCGTGCCGAACTGGAGGCGATGGCCGACGACTTCGGCAAGGTGCTGCACCTGAAGGACCACGCGCAGCTGTACGGCCTGCCCAGGATGACCCGGCACGTGCGCACGTACCTGGAGCCTCCGCGTGTGCGGACGGCGGACTCGCTGTGGAGCGAGTGGGAGCAGCGGCGGCCCCGCACCGGCGACCTGGCCGACGACCTCGCGCTGTGCCGGGACGAGCTCGTACGGGCGGGGCACGACGTGATCGTCGTGGACCAGACGACGCCCGAGCAGGAACGCATCGGACTGTGCACGGTCGCCACGGTCGTACCCGGCCTGCTGCCCATCGACTTCGGCTGGAGGCGCCAACGCGCGCCGCTGATGCCGCGGTTGCGCACCGCGGCACGGCGGGCGGGCCTGCGTGCCACGGATCTCACGGACGCCGAGATCCGCATGGTCCCGCACCCTTTCCCGTAACGGACGGGCGGACGCGGACAGTTGAAGGGGGACACGGGAAGCGGCGCGCGGGGCGGGAAGGCGCCTGTGCGCGCCGTTGAGCGCCTCACACGCGCCACTCGGCCCACTACGCACGAACGGCTCTCTCCGCGCGGGAGAGAGCCGTTCACGGGCTCGGTGTTGCTCAGGCCGGGTCCGTCAGGCGCTGCACGAGGTGGTGCTGGTGGTCGAGGAGCAGGTCGAGGTGGACGAGCAGCTCGTCGAACCGGCGAGGACGACCTCGCTCGCATCCGAGTAGTCGGAGATCTCGAAGGTCTCCGACTCCAGTTCCAGGATCTCGTCGGCGAGCGAGGCGAGGGAGGACTTCTCAGTCATGGGGGCTCCTTCTGTCGGCCACAGGTACCACCGGTGGCGAGGTGTGCCGACATTCCAGCCGACGCCGCTGGCAGATGGCTCGATGTTCCACTGACACCTCACTGACACCACGTGTCAGCGGACTGAGAGCGCCGCTGCGCCGGGCGTGCTGAAAGGATGACCGCGTGAGCCGATCCGCCGCCTTCACCGGCGAGAGAGCCCCCGTCCTGCAGGGGCTGAAGGACATCCTCAAGCCGCTGGTGACCTTCTATCTCGATCTGCACAGGAACCCCGAGCTCTCCGGCAGGGAGAGCCGCACCGCCGCCCGGTTCGCCGACTGGCTGGAGCAGGAGCCCTACCGGGTCACGCGGGGCGTCGGCGGCCACGGCGTCGTCGGTGTGCTGCACAACGGCTCGGGCCCCTGCGTGATGCTGCGGGCCGAACTGGACGCTCTGCCGGTGCGGGAGCGCACCGGCCTCGCGTACGCCGCCGAGGGACCGGTCATGCACGCCTGCGGCCACGATCTGCACACCGCTGCCCTGGCTGGTGCCGCGACGCTGCTCGCACGGTCCGCGGACAGCTGGCGCGGCACGGTGCTGGTCGTGGCGCAGCCCGCGGAGGAGACCCTCGAAGGTGCGCGGGCGATGCTGGAGGACGGGCTGTACGAGCGGTTCCCGCGGCCCGGCACCGTGCTCGCGCAGCACAGCGCACCGCTTCCCGCCGGCATGGTCGCCCACACCGATCCCGCGGGTCACTCGCCGGTGCTGGGAGGCAGCGTGACCATGAACGTGGTGATCCACGGGCGGGGCGGTCACGCCGGCGCTCCGCACCTGGCCGTCGACCCGCTGCTGACCGCGGCGTCCGCCGTGCTGAGGCTGCAGGGCGTCGTGGCGCGGGAGACGGCGCCGGGGGAGCAGGCCGTGCTCAACGTCGGTTCGCTGCACGCCGGTTCGGGAAGCAACGTGATCGCCGACCGGGCCGTGCTCGGCATCACCGTGCGGGCCCTCTCCGAGGCGTCACTCGACCGGCTCGCGGCGGCGGTCGAGCGGATCGTACGAGCGGAGTGCGCCGCGTCCGGCTGCCCGGAGGAGCCGCAGATCGATGTCGTCTCCCGCTCGCCCGTCACACTGACCGACCCGGCGGCGACCGAAGCAGTGCGCGCAGCCCACCGGGAGCTGTACGGGCCGGAGCGGGTCTCGGGCTGGCTGCCCACTCTCGCCACGGAGGACTTCCCGCTGTACGGGGACGCGGGCCGCCGGCTGCACGGCGCGGAGGGCATCGCCACGGTCTACTGGATGCTGGGCGTCGTGGGGGCGGCGCAGTACGCCCGTGCCTCCGGGGAGACCGCAGCCGAGAAGCTCGCCGCACTGCCGGCGAACCACGCACCGGATTTCGCCCCGGACGTGCGGACGAGCCTCCCGACGGGAGTGACGGCGATGACCAGCGCGGCCCTGGCACGGCTGGGGGAGCCCCCGCATGCGGAGCGGCGTCCGTAGCGCGCGTCACAGGGACGGCTGTCGCCCGGCCGGTGAACGCGCCGGGCGGACCGGCGGTCCGGAACCTCCAGGGCCCGCCCCCTGGCGGCTCACCCCGCGTGCGGAACGGGGACGAGACGGGTGCAGGAGTGCGGGCCCTGGAGGATGGTGCGTTCGACGGCACCGGACCGCGGCGGGGCGTCCGGGCCGGAAGCCGGGTCTCAGGGGGCCACGCCGGCCCTCTTGCCCTTGTCGGTGACGGCGTGCCAATCGCCGTCCTTGCCCTGGCCGTTGATGTCACCGGGCTCCTCGTCACCGGTGAACCAGTACAGGGGCCAGCAGTCGATGGTGAGCTGCTGGGTGCCGTCCGGGCGCTTGAACGTCGTCAGCAGCTTCGGGTCGACGCCGGAGACCTTGTCCCTGTCCACCGGCTTGGCGGGCTTCCAGCTCTTCAGGCACTCGCCCTTGCAGTTGGACTTCATCGGCCAGGCCGAGTCCTTGTCGAACCGGTAGAGCGTACGGCCCTGCCCGTCGGCGAGGATCTTGCCCAGCTCGGGGTTGTTGACCGCCTTGACCTGGTCGGCGTTGGCGGCGCTCGCCTTGTTGCCGTCGGGTGCGAGGGCGTTCCAGGTCTCGCCGACACCGTGGCCCTTGACGTCACCGGGCTTGGCGTCCTTCGCGTAGCGGTAGACGGGCCAGCCGCCGAGAGTGAGCTGGTAGGAGCCGTCGGTGCGCTTGACTTTGCCGATCTGGCTCTTCGAGATGCCCTTCGTCGCCTCGGCGTCCTTGGCGGGCACGGCAGGCCAGGCCTTTGCGCAGCCACCGTCGCAGTTGGACTGGGAGGGGGAGGCGGTGTCGTCGTCGAAGCGGTACAGCGTCCAGCCCTTGGAGTCGGTGACGATGTCACCGAGCTTCGAAGTGGCCTTCACCTTCAGATCCCTGGCCGGGGCGTCTTTCGCGCCCTCCCCGTCGCCACCGCCGTAGCCGTCGCCCACGGCCTGATCAGCCGGTTTGATCTTCTGAGGAGGCGCGCCGCCACTGTCGGAGCCACACCCTGTCGCGAACAGAGCTACGGCGACCGCGGTCCCTACCAGAGCCACGTGACGCTGCTTCTTCATGACCGCTCCTTCAGTTCTCGACTGTGACTGGCATGTGAGTGTGGTGCAGGAGCGATGCAGGCGGCGAAAAGTTGTCAGATGGCGCCAAACCAAAAGGTTTGCGGGAGCCATCTCGCTCGGACCAGCGAAAGCCCCCTGTACGGCGGCCAGTTCGGCCAACTGCAAACGTTGCCGCCGGGCCTTTGCCTCACTTCTCCACGATGCGCAGAGCGAGCGCCGGGCAGCGGCGCACGGCCCGCTGGGCCTGCTTGTTCATGTAGTCGGGGATCTCGGCGGACGCGCCGGTCGGGTACCCGTCGACGTCGAGCTCGACCATGTCCGGGACGACTCCCGCGCACAGTCCGTGTCCCTGGCACAGCGTCCAGTCGACGACGAGCCGCCTGGTCTTCTGCGGGACACCCGCCGCCGTGCGGCCGCGGTCCGCCCGTATGCCCCGGATGCCGCGGGCCTGCGAGACCCGTCCTTCGCCGGGCACGGAAAGGGAGCTGAGGACGGGCCTCCCGCACCCCTGCCCGAGGGCGTGGAGTTCGAACTCCTCCGGGAACGCGTCGAGCGTCGACTCCACCAGGCGGGACGTGCCGTCGGGGTGGCTGCACGCGCCGCGCCCCTTCACGGCTCTGGCCCGTGCCCAGACGGCGTCGAGGGCCTCCTGGCCACCGCCGTCGGCCGCCCACGCGATCGTGTCCGCGAGGGCGGGCAGCCCCAGTACGCACGGCCCGCACTGCCCGGCCGACTCCTTAGCCATCCAGCGGGCGACGAGCTCCAACTCGCCCGCGGGGCACGTGCCTTCGGGGAGCGGCATGATCGCGCCCGCGCCGAGGGTCGAGCCGTGGGATTCGAGCGACTCACGGGAGACGCGCGCCGACCAGGCGAGATCACGCTGCAGCCACCGGCCGTGGTAGCCGCCGACGAGCACGCCCTGACCCGGGTCCATGCCGCACAGGCCCAGGATGTACGACAGCGGCGCACCGAAGGGCGTCTCCACGACCCGTTCCCCGGCCACGGTCAGCAGGACGGTGCCGGGCTCGGTCGGCAGACCCACGTTGCGGAAGTCGAGCGCGCCGAGACGGGCGGCGATGGCGAGCTGGGCGTAGGTCTCGGTGTTCGACAGCAGCGTCGGAAGGCCCGCGACACCGCTGTCGCTGGCGCGCACGCCCGTACCGGAGGGCGCCACCGGCAACTGGTTGAGACCGTTGACGAGGGCGGAGGACTCGCCGGTGACGAACGCCTCGGGCATGCGGGCCACCCGGACGCGCGGAGCGCCCGGGCCGCGTTCGGCCACGGCGTCCCGCACGGAGCGCTCGACGTCCTGGCGCGCGACGCAGATGCTCACCTCCTCCGCCTTCAGCGCCCGCGCCACCAGCAGGGCACCGTCGATGACCAGGTGCGGCGTGTACAGCAGCAGCGCCGTGTCCTTGAGGCAACTCGGCTCGCCCTCGCTGCCGTTCACCACGACCGCCGTACGCGCGTCCTGCCGCCGGCGCGCCGTGTCGATCACGGCGCTGAGCTTGCGGGCGAAGGGGAACCCGGCACCGCCCCGGCCGCGCAGGTCGATGTTCTCGGCGAGGTCGACGACTTCCTGGAGGCGCAGCTCGGGCATCTGACCGTGCACCGTCAGATGCCCCACGCGGTCGAGACGCCTGTGCCACGCTCCGCCGGTGCCCAGGCCTGCCAGCAGCCGTGGCGGCCCGAAGGAGGCGAGGGACGGAGTCGCGTCCGCGTTGGAAGCGGACACGGGACTCGGCACGACAGAGGTCACCGTTTCTCCTTCTTGCTCGATCCCGGACGCTTGGTACGGCCTTGAGCGAGTCGCATCATCAGCACAACCGTCACTGCCGTCAAGCACAGGCCGTACCCGAGGTCCACGTAGTCGGCGACGGGACGTCCCGCGCGCAGCCCGTGGATCAGGGCCGAACCCCAGGCGAGGTACGCGCTCATGTGCAGCGCCCGCCACAGCCGCGACTGGCCCTTGCGGGCGAAGGCTCCACGCACCGCACCGGTCACAGTAACCGCCACGAACAGATAGCCCGCGACCGATCCCAGCCCGACCAGCACCGGCTGGGCACCGTCGGTGAACGGGATCGCCGCCGCCTGGGGGCTCGTGGAGCCGAGGGAGATCTTCGACCAGACGTGTAGACCGAGGAAACCCAGACCGCCGACAGCCGTTCCGCGGTGGATCGCCTGCGCGATCAGCCGGTGATTGGGATCGAGGACGAACTGGTCGGCCGCGGCGAGACCCCACAGGACGGCGAATGTCAGCAGCAGAAGAGCCACGACCCCGGAACCGAAGTCGATGAAGGCCCACATCCGTGCGAGCGACTGGTTGCTGATCGCGAATACGAGGGCGAGTGTGGCGACCATCACGAAGGCCGTTACACGAGGAACGTAACGAGCTCCGCTGCTTTTTCGTGAAATGTCTGCTTCGAGCCGACGTTCGGGTGCGACGCCCTGGGGAGGGCGAGCGTCGCCTCTGCGGGGCGCTACGAGCGTCGAGGGCCGGCGCTCCGTAGGCGGTACACGAATCTTTTCTCGGGGCATCGGATCTTCCGATCGCACAGTCGCCTGGTCCGACCTGACCCTCGGTCCCGCATCTGCCGTGACCGCAAAGCAGTTGAACGGGAAATCACCAGTGACGTTCTGGTGTCTTGCTCTCTACTTTGCGCGACCAAAATGCGGTGGTCGGGATGCAGCAGCATCTCGAAACTCCCCAACCCCTTCACAGGATTTATCGCTCTGTGACAAATTCTGGCAGTGGGATCGCCGCCGCACCCCGCGGTGTCGATGATGCCCACTCAGGGGAAGCAGGGGGACCCTCAACTCCGGAACCGGGGCGGGATACCGGTTTCGGGGGCAACCTCCGCGGGCCTGCCAGTCCCGTGCTCGGGCAGGCCCAACCCGGCAGGAACGAGGTAAAGATGAGCGACGTTCTAAACCGCATCCGATCTCGCCCTCGTGGTGAGTGGACGCGTGTTCAGAGAAAGGAGCTGCCCGCCATCGCTGACCAGGTGGTGGATGCTCTGCAACGCAGCATACCGGCAATGTCCGCTTTTCTGCGTGAAATTGACCGCGAAGATGCTCAATGGGCCGTTGAGCAGGCGCTGCTGGCGGCTCTCGGGCGACATGCCCAGGAAAGCGAAGAACCGGGAAATACAGGAAATACGGACACGGGAACCGATGCACCGGCGGACAACGTCACAGCAGCGGTTCCCATCGACCGTGCCCGTCGACAGCTGTTCACCGCCCTCATGGGAGAGGAGGAGTATCCGGAAGCGCGCTTGACCGAACTGGCCCGATCCGCCAGGTGGCCGTTGCCCGAGACAGTCCGAGCCATAGCACTCGCATCCCCGAGCGAGGTGCCCCAGCTCGCGGCTGCACTCGGCAATGCGCTGGTCAGTCCGGTCGAGAGTGAGCTGTGCCTGCTGATACCCGATCCGGAGGACGACCGCGAAGCACTGGAGAACGTGCTGCGCGGTCGCACTGCCGCGATCGGTCACACCGTTCCCCTCAACGATGCGGGATCTTCGGTGCGCTGGGCACGGCGGCTGCTGGAACTGACACCGGCGGGCAACCCCCCGGCCGCCGGTATCGGTACCAACGGCCAGGACGGGAAAGTCCTGTTCGTGGACGACCACCTGTCCATGCTCATGCTGCTGCAGGACGAATCACTCGCCTGTGCGCTCTCTTCCCGCTGGCTCGGCCCGCTGGCGGAACTCACACCGAGGCAGAGCGAGCGGCTGGAGGTCACGCTGCTGGCGTGGCTGGAGAGCGGGGGAGCGCCGGAAGCGGCGAAGACGCTGCAGGTGCACCCCCAGACAGTGCGGTACAGGCTTCGCCAGATCGAGAAGCTCTTCGGTTCGGCGTTGCGCGACCCCCGTACCCGCTTCGAACTGGAGATGACCCTTCGCGGCCGGCGGCTGCTGGGGCAGATCCGACGGCAGCGCACCCGGGCCGGACGCAGGGCTCGCTCCGTCTCCTCGGGCGTACGCCCACTGGGTGTCGCACGCGAGGCCAGGGTCAACGGTCTCTGACTTCCCCCCTCAGCCGATGCCCCCTCGCATCGGAACCGACCCGTCCCCCCACGTGACGACCTGAAGCACCGAGAACCACGGCGGCCCGGACACAGAATCTGTGTCCGGGCCGCCGTGGTTCTGCGCTGTGCCTGTCGTTCCCGTGTCCTTCCCGTGTGCCCGGTGGTGCTGCGCCGTGGTCCCGGGCTCTGCGGATGTGCTGTGCCGCGCTGTCGTCCTGCTGGCTTTGTCGTCCGGTCGTCCTGCTGTCCGGGGCCCGCTGTCCCGCTGCCCGGAAATGCGTCAGCCGCGGGGCCGATTGCTCGGTGGCCCCGCGGCTGACCTGTGCATCAGCTGGTCGCTAGTGCGTCAGCACTCACGGCCTTCGTTGATGCAGCTGACTGCCTCGTTCATCAGGTCGTCGGGCATGACGTTGATGAAGTCACTGTGGTCAGTGATCGGCTTGTGCAGCTGCTCCGGGAAACTGTCGACTGCGAACGGAGCGTCCGCGTTCACCAGGTTCTCGGCGGGGATGTCGTACTTGATCTTCTGCTGCAGCTGCGGGATGGCCTGGAAGCCGTCCGGGCAGGTGCCGTCCTCCTCGGCGAACGCCATGTGGTCGCGGTGGTTACCGCTGTCGGTGTTCTGTCCGTCCCAGCAGTTCTGGAAGTTGAAGGTACGGATCATCTGGGCGCCGTCGGGGCAGATCGGGTACTTGTCCTTCAGCTGACGGTCCTCGAAGCCTTCGCAGCTCCAGGAGGCGTTGGCGTTCGCGTCGCCGTTCGTGAAGGACTTGGCGTCACCGGTGATGATGCGCAGGAACTTCGGCATCGCGACGACGTCGTCGTTCGTACCCTTGATGAACTTCAGCGTGGCGCTGGCCGGCTGCAGGATCGAGCCGACGTTGAGGTCGTTCGCCCCACCGTCACCAGGCTGGGCCTCGGCACCTTCGCCACCGCCGACCTGCTCCTCTTCACCTTCACCCTGACCGGCGTCCTGTCCGGCGTCCTGGCCCTGGTCCTGACCGGCGTCCTGTCCGGCGTCCTGTCCGGCGTCCTGGCCCTGGTCCTGACCGGCGTCCTGTCCGGCGTCCTGTCCGGCGTCCTGGCCCTGGTCCTGACCCTGGTCCTGTCCGGCGTCCTGTCCGGCGTCCTGGCCCTGGTCCTGACCCGCGTCCTGACCCGCGTCCTGACCCTCGTTCCAGCCGTCCTGCTGGACGCTGTTGGTGCTGGCCTCGTTGGCGCTGCCCTGGTTCTGCTCGCTGCCGACGGCGCCCCGCTGGTCCTCCTGCCCGTCCAGCGAACGGATCACAGGCCAGTAGTGCGTCGACTGGTCGTTCTGCTCACAGGTCGTACCTGCCGCAGCGAGGGACTCGTCGGAGGACGCAGCGCTCGTGTCCTCGTTGCCGACGTAGTCGTGAACGTGGTGCGCGCCGTTCAGCACGCCCGGGGCGGCGATGACGTTGTCCGAGTTGAGGTGCTCGTTCTCGTTGACGCCGCACTTCGTCTCGAAGCTGCCGCCCTGGCCCCCCGCCTCTTCCTCGTTCGTGTTGGGCTCGACGGTCGTGATGTCGACGAAGTCCTCGGCGACCGGGCCACTGACCTGCTCGCCCTCCTCGTCGCTCTGGTTCTGACCGGCCTGGTCCTGCTTCATCTGGCACTGCGACATGCCCGCCATGTCACCAGGCTGCTCGGCGCCGGCGGCCTTGAGGTCCTCGCCGATGCTGGCGATCGTCTCGGAGCGCTGCTTGTTCAGCTCACCGAGTGCCTCGTTCGCGTCGGCCTCCTGGGAGTTCCACTGGCCGTACGCCTGCGCGACCTGCTGGTCCAGGGCGGCGAGCTTCTGGCCGACGGGCTCCTTGGCCTTCTCGGGCACCTGGCCCAGTGCAAGGCTCACATCGGGACAGTCGATCGTGCTGGCTGCCGCCTGGGGCTCTTCGTCCCCGCCGGCGAACGCGCTGGCACCGATTGCCGCTGCTCCGCCGCCACCGATCACCAGCGCTGCAACGATCGCTATGGTCTTGTTCTTCGTGCGCGAGCGTTTGTGGCTCAGTTTTCTCACAGTGAATTCACTCCACTCATTTCTCGTCGTTCAGCGCCTCGTAGTCCACCAGTCCGGTTTCTTCCAGGACCGCGAGGTGATCGAGGACGACGGTGTTGGCCCGGGTCGCCAACGACCGCACCATCGAGTTGCGGGTCTGATCGCGTACGAGACCGATGAGGGCCAAGGTCTTGCCCGATGCCCGACGGAGGCGGTCGACGAAGACGCGGTCGAACTTGTCTCCGTCGGCGTTCTCCATCTCCTTCAGCCAGTTCTGCTGGGGGCCGGTCGGCTGATTGGACAGGGGAAGCTTCAACGTCTTGGCGGCCTCAATGGTCCGCTTGTCCAACTCCGTGTGTCCGTCGACGAGGTGGTTGCCGGCGATCCGGACAGATTTGCGCCCGCCGCGCTCCTTTGCAGAACGTCCGGCGGGCAGCTCCCACAGTCCGGCACTCCGTACACTTCGTATGAAGTCCCGGTCGAGTGGGGTAAGCGGCCCATATTCTGTCTTCCAGGTTCCGTCACCGTCGTCCTGCCAGCCGGAACGGGCAAGCGCAATTGAGCGGTTGCCGTCGAACCACTGGATAGGAAGCAGCAACGCGGAAAGCGTTGCTACAAGCGCGAGCATGATCAGCACTGTGCCGGCAGCTCGCCCCGACGCCATGGCGGAACGCATCCGCCCTCCTCTCCACACATCTTCGAAGTGCGACGGACGTTAATGGCGCGTGTGAGGATGTGGTCGAGGGTTCGTCCCGACCTGACAAGAACCGGTTGTACAGCGCTCAACACTGCTACATTGCCGACTCGGATCTGCCACGCCCATGCGCCGACGCAGGGCCCGGCGCCTCAGCGTGCGTAGAGTTCGTCGATCTCCGCCGCGTACATGCGAGTGATCGCGCCCCTCCGCAGCTTCAGTGACGGTGTCACAAGCCCGTCCTCCATGCTGAACTCGTCGGAGAGGACGCGGAATGCGCGGATCGACTCCGCTCTCGAGACGATGCTGTTCGCCGCAGCCACGGCCCGCTGTACCTCCCGCTCCAGCTCCTCCGACATGTTGCTGCCCGACCCGGGCCGGCTGGGACCGTACTGTTCCATCGCCGTCCGCCATTGCTGCAGCACTTCGGGGTCGAGCGTGAGCAGGGCGCCCACGAAAGGACGGTCGTCGCCCACCACCAGCGCCTGGGAGATGAGCGGATGGGCGCGGAGCCGCGTCTCCAGCACCATCGGTGCGACGCTTCGGCCGCCGCTGGTGATGATGACGTCCTTCTTCCGGCCGGTGATGACGAGATAGCCGTCGTCGAGGTGACCGACGTCGCCCGTGCCGAGCCAGCCGTCCTGCAGCAGCTCCTCGTTGTGCGGCCGGAGCAGTGTGCCGCCGTCGTCGCTCTGCTCCGGGGCGTGTCCGTCCCCCCGGTTCCGGGAGGACGCAGGGCCCTGCGCTTCCCGCCGGGCCTCCGCGAGACCGGTGTAGCCGGGAAAGACCATGGGGCCGCGAACCCACACCTCGTCGTCCTCCGCGATGTGCACGGAAGCACCCGGCATGGGGCGGCCGACCGTGCCGAAGCGCGGACGGCCGGGAGGCTGTGCCGTGACCGCAGCCGTCGTCTCGGTCAGGCCGTAGCCGTCGTACACCGTGATGCCCGCGCCGGAGAAGACCAGTCCCAGTTCGCGGCTGAGCGTCGACCCGCCCGACACGACGTTGCGCGTACGGCCGCCCAGGACGCTGCGCAACTGGCGGTAGACCAGACGCTCGTAGACCGCGTGCCGTGCCTTCAGGCCCGTGCTGGGCCCCGGTCCCGCGCCCAGCGAGCGGGCCTCCATGGCCTCGGCGTAGCGCGTGGCGATGTCCATGGCCCGTTCGAAGAGGTCCCCGCGTCCGGATTTCACGGCGATCATCCGCGCACGCGCGTAGACCTTCTCGAAGATGAGGGGAACGGCGAACAGGCAGGTGGGCCGGAACGACTGGAGAGCGGGCACGAGGTCGCGCACCGCCATCTCGGGCTGGTGACCCAGCAGGTATCCGCCGCGTACGCACAGCACGGTCACCATGAGTCCGTACACGTGCCCCACCGGCAAGAAGGCCAGAATGGCCGGCTGTTGGCCGGGCTCACCCATGAGGCCGCCCCAGCCCGCGATCAGCGTGTCGCACTCCACGGCGAGGTTGGCGTGGGTGATGGCGCAGCCGCGGGGCCGTCCGGTGGTGCCGGAGGTGTAGATGGTGGCGGCCGTCATCTCCGGAGTGACGGCCCAGCGGTGCCGGTGCACCTCGTTCTCGTCGACGGGACGCCCGCGGTCCGTCAGCCACTCCACGCATCCGGCGTCCAACTGCCAGATGTGACGCAGGGACCGGAGCCCTCCGCACACCGAGCCGACCGTCATGGCGTGGTCCTCGTGCTCGACGACGACGGCACACGACTCGGAGTCGGCCAGGACCCATCGCAGTTGCTCGGGCGAGGACGTGGCGTAGATCGGCACCGCCTGCGCGCCGATGGACCACAGGGCGTAGCCGAAGACCGTCCACTCGTACCGGGTGCGGGTCATCACCGCGACTCTGTCGCCGAACCGGACGCCCTCCGCCAGCAGCCCCTTCGCCAGACCCATCACCTTCTCGGCGAAGGCCGCGGCGGTCATCTCGCGCCACGGTCCGGTGCTTCCGTCGGGGCTGTCGCGACGGGCCAGCTGAGGCAACTCCGGTTCACGCGCGGCCGTTTCGTACACGGAGTCGGCCAGGCCCCCGGAGCGCAGCGGTGCTACGAGCGGCGGACAGCTGTAGTCACGCAACAGCACACCGCCCCTTACCCGGTCTGCGATTCGATCACGACAGTCAGTGATTGAAGGCGAAAATTACCTCGCTCCGCGCCCGGCTGCCTAGGGGTTTCCGAACTCCGCGTGGGCGGAATCCGAGGAGGGTATGTGAGAGAAAATTGCCCTCCGACCTGAGGTGATGCTTCCGGATGCGCCGAGAGTACGGGCGGCGCACGGGGCGAGCGGCCCGGCGACGGCGAGTGACCGCCGCAGGGCCGGGCCACTGCCGGACACGAGGCCGCCGGAGGGCGTCGACGGTCAGGAGCCGGGGGCCGCCACGATGCTCCACCGGCCGACCTCCGAGTACGCCGAGTCGTAGATCGCCGAGCCGTCACCGGGCTTCAGGTCGTAGTGGCGCAGGTTGCCGCCCCAGTACCGCAGGATGCGGCCGAGCTCGCCGGCTGCCTCACCGTCGAACGCCGTCTCGCCCATGTCGACTTCGAGTACGAACTTCACCCTGTGCCTCCCGCCGGATACATGGCACGACCAGCCTGAATGCGGCCGCGCCGTAGCTTCGATCATCTCATTGAACTGCTAGTTGAAACTTTGGAGCGCCACAGCTCGGCAGCTCACGGAAGTTGTCCGGGGAAGCTTCAAACAGCGGTGTCCGCGCGGCTCACAAGACGACTGCGCCGGACCTCTTTCCGTGCAGCCGGCACGCGAAGACTCTCCGGGCCGGCCACGGCCGCACCCGCGCTGTGCCCGAACCACGCCGAAGGTGCCGCCGGACGGCGTCCCGGCACATAGCCTGGGGAGCGGCCGGCCCGCCCGGCACGAGCACGGAGCCGAAGGGGACGCGTGGACGAGTCACAGGCCGCTGCGGGGGCCCGGCAAGCCCTCACGGTCATCCTCCCGCTGCGGCTCACTTCGGCCCCCGACTGGCCCGAGGGGCCGCTCCCCTTCGAACTGGGGAGCCGTCGCATGGACACGGCTGCCCGTTCGCCCTACTTCGCCCCTGCCGCAGCCCGCGCACTGTACGGCGCCCCCGGCCGCCCCCGCCGCTGGCACCGGACCCTGTCGGTGCACCACGAGGGTCTGCGTCTGCACGGACTGGAGATCCTCTGCGCGGCCACCGCACGCAGTCCCGCGCATGCCCTCGCAGTGCTGCACTTCGAGGTCGCCAGACCTCTGCTGGCCGTGCTCCGTGCCATCTCCCACCGCCGGGAGAGCGGGCCCGACCCCCTCAACGGCCCCCTGGACCCGGCCGCGTTGCTCGAAGGCATCGCCGAAGTGCACGTCCACAGAGGTTCCTTCGCGATCGAGCACCCCTACACGGTCGCCTTCCTCACCCCCGGGGAGCGGCACATCCACACCCTGCGGGCCGCGCCGGACGCGCGACTTCCCCCCGGCGCCGACCGGTGGCTGTGGCAGCTCGCCTCCCGCTCGACGCCCCGGGACTTTCCCCTGGCGCCGGAGACCGCCGATGCCCAACTCGACGGAGCCGTACGCATATCGGCCGACTGGAGCGCCCTGGTGCTGCGTCAGAGCGCAGCCTTTCTCGGTCACCGCGCCGACTCCGGTGAGGGTGACTTCTACGATGTCGCCGCCCTGCGCGCCCGCACCGTCTATCTCGACGCCCTCCTGCTGGGCTCGCTCCAGCGGGACCACATCGACGCGCTGACGGACGAACTCTCAGAAGTGTTCGACTCCTCGCGTCTGTCGTCCCGGGTCGCCAGGCTGGAGAAGAGCATCGCGGTCTTCCGCAGCACCTACTGGCGCCAGCATCTGACCGCTCACGGCCCGGCCAACGAACTGCTGGTCGCCTTCCAGACGCAGCACCGGCTGCCTGCGCGGTTCGAGGAGATCCTCACCGAGGCCGCGGACTACAGCCGGCTGGTCCAGAGCCAGGAGAGCCAGCAGATCAGCGGCGCGCTGGGCATTCTCACGATCCTCGGTCTTCCCGTCGGCACCGCGCTGGGCATCCTTCAAGTGCTCGGTGACGACTCCTTGTCCCACCTGCTCACCGCCCTCGGCCTCGCCGTCGCCGCCACCGCAGCGATCCTGACCACCCGCTTCGGACGACTCGTCGTCTCCTCCTTGCGGGGAAGCATCGTGACCCGGCGCAAAGGCTGAGACGCCAGGGCGTTCGCTGCCCGGTCCTCAGAGGCGGGGGAAGGCGGGGGACTTCAGGGATTCGACGAAGGCCGTCCACGCCGCCGGGTGGAAACGCAGGGCGGGACGGGCCGGGTTCTTGCTGTCGCGGACGGGGACGGTGCCGGGGGTTCCGTCGGCGACTTCGAGGCAGTCGCCGCCGCCTCCGTCGCTGTATGTGCTCTTGCGCCATCGGGCACAGCTCACGTGACTGCCTGCGTCGCGCATGTTCCGAAATCCTCCATCGCCTGGTGGAGCAAGGCTGTTGATGCTTCGGGCGGCAGTGCTTCGGCGTGCACGAGATCGTATCGGTACGAATGCCTGGCGACCATTGCGCGTTCCTCCACCAGCTGCCCCGAGTGGCCCGCCTCCAGGTAGGCCACGTCTGGCGAGTTGTCGAACGACAGCAAGGTGAGTGAGCCGCCCATCGCCGCGTGACCCCCGGCGTCGAAGGGAAGTACCTGAAGCTCGACTCCCGGCGTCCCGGATACCCGGATGAGGCGGTCCAGCTGCTCCCGCATCACCGCGACGCCTCCGACCGGTCTGCGGATGACGGCCTCGTCGAGGACGACCCAGAGCAACGGCGGGTGCGTTCGGCGGAGAAGGCTCTGACGGCTGATACGCGCGGCGACTTTGTCGTCGATCTCTGTCCCCGTGCACCAGGGCTGACCCAGGCGGAGCACTTCACGGGCGTACGCCTCTGTCTGGAGCAGGCCCGGCACGCTGTGCGCCATGTACTTGTGCATGGCAGTCGCTCTGGCCTCGTACTCCATGAACATCCGCGCCCAGTCGGGGAACGGTGTCCGGCGGACGTGGCCCCACAAGTCGTTCAAGTCCCCGTCCGCGCCGAGGAGTTCGTCGAGTCTGCGGCCGACGTCCTCCGGTGGCGTCTCGTTGCCGAGCTCGAACTGCGCGATGCGGCTGTGGGCGACGGGGATCTTCTCGCCCAGTTCGCGCTGGGTCCAGCCGGCCCGGCCGCGCAGCTTGCGCAACTTCGCGCCGTACAGGGCTGCCAGGGAAGCGGACGGGTCAAGATCCTTCGGTGCGGGCACAGTTGCTCCCCGTCTGCGTTCCGGCAGCGATCGTCACTCACGGTGATCGTAGTCTCACCCCGCGCGCCTGTCATCCGAACCTGAGCGATACCGCAAGGGCTCCGGATACTTGAGCCGTCGTCAGCGGGCCGGTGCTAAGCCAGGAGTCCGGCGAGCGCCCGCCGGCCCGCGGGTTCCCATGTCGGCTGCCCGCCGGGCAGCCCCTGTCGCCCCGCCCTTCCGATGTCGACGAGCGACAGCGCGTGCAGTACGGCCCAGCCCTTCGCGCGGCGGACCGTCGCCGTGTCCGCTTCCCCGTAGGCGTCGAAGAAGCGTGCAGCCGCTCCGCCGGGCAGGGCGAGCCACGCGGCTGAGAGGTCGGCGGCGGGGTCGCCGGAGCAGAGTTCCCCGAAGTCGACGACGCCGGAGAGCGTTCCCCCGGAGACGACGACGTTCGCGGGGTGCAGATCGGCGTGCAGCCACACCGGCGGTCCTGCCCACTCCGGTGACGCGACGCCCTCCTCCCACACGTCTCGCAACTCGCGGGTGCGGCCGTCCGGAGCGGCGACCGGCGCCACTGCGGCGAACCGCTCCTCGAATCGGCTCGTGAGCTTCCGGAGGGGAATGCCCCGGCCCGGGTTGGACGGTGCCTCGGCGGGGGCGGGCCGGTGAAGGGCCCTGAGGAATCCCGCCATCGCGACGGCCGAGTCGGCGGCGCGGTCCATGGCGGCACGATCGCCCGGTTCACCCCTGACCCACCTCGTGACGGCCCAGGCCCGCGGGAAGACCTCCGACGGCTCACCCGCCCGTACGGGGGCCGGCACCGGAAGCGGAAGCCGCGGCGCCAGTTCGGGCAGCCACCGCTGCTCGTGGCGGAGACGGGAGGGCCCTGTGGTCGTGCGGGGCAGGCGGACGGCCAACTCGTCCCCGAGCCGCCACATCCGGTTGGCCCAGCCGCCCGCCACCAGGCGGAGCGGCAGATGTGCGAGGTCCGGGTGCTGGGCGCGCAGAAGCGAGCGCACCGACTCCTCGTCGGTGTCGGCTCCGTCCGTGAAGTCGTCCATGAGGAAGGCCTCCGCTCATCGGTTTCGTGACCACGCGGAGCATCTCCCGCCGCAGGCCGCCCACATGGCGTCTCCCGGGCGTTACCCGTGGTCATCCCTGCACAAGTCCTCGACGATCCCGTTGCAGAACATAGATGCAACGAAGGGTTGACCCATAGATACAAGGCCCCTAGGTTCCGTGTCGCGGTCTTTGAATACCGGACTTCGGAATTCGCTGAACTGCCGTTCTGCCGGGAGGACTACGGGTCAGGAGGCACGGCGCCATGATCGACACCGCCCTGCGCCAGAAGTTCGAAGCCGCACTCGGACGGGACGCCGTACTGACCGATCCGCTCCAGCTGCGGACCTACGAGTGTGACGGCCTCACCGGCTTCCGTGAAGTCCCCGCCCTCGTGCTCCTGCCCCGCACCACCGAACAAGTCTCGGCCGCGGTCACGCTGTGCGCCGAGGCGGAACTGCCCTTCGTCGCGCGAGGCGCGGGAACGGGCCTCTCCGGGGGAGCGGTGCCCGTCGCGCAAGGGGTGGTCATCTCCCTCGCGCGCATGCGGCAGGTCCTCGACTTCGACCCCGACGACCGCACAATGGTCCTCCAGCCCGGCGTCACCAACGCGGAGATCTCCAGAGTGGCCGCCCCGCACGGCCTCTACTACGCGCCCGATCCGTCCAGCCAGGTGGTGTGCACGATCGGCGGCAACGTCGCCGAGAACTCCGGCGGCGCCCACTGCGTGAAGTACGGCTTCACGGTCCACCACGTCACCGCACTGACGGTCGTGCTGCCGGACGGCTCCGTCGTGCCGCTCGGCGGGGACGCCCCGGAGAGCGCCGGTCCGGACCTGCGGGGCCTGTTCATCGGCTCCGAGGGCACGCTCGGCATCGCCACGGAGATTACGGTCCGGCTGCTGCGCACGCCGCAGAGCGTACGGACGCTCGTCGCGGACTTCCCCACCGTCGAGGCCGCGGGCGAGGCCGTCAGCGGAATCATGGCGTCCGGCATCGTGCCCGCAGCGGTGGAGATGCTCGACGCGCTCGCCATCGAGGCGAGCGAGGCCGCCGTGCACGCCGGATACAGCCTCGACGCGACGGCCGCTCTGGTCGTCGAACTCGACGGCATGGAGGACGAGTGCGACGAGCAGTTCGAGAGAGTCGTCGCCCTGTGCCGGGAGAAGGGCACCACACACATCCGCATCGCCACGGACGCCGAGGAGCGGGCACGCATCTGGAAGGGCCGCAAGGCCGCCTTCGCCGCCGTGGGACGCATCAGTCCCGACTACTTCGTGCAGGACGGCGTCGTCCCGCGTACGCGGCTGGCCGAAGCGCTGAGCCGCATCGCCGAGATGTCGCGTGCCGAAGGTCTGCGCGTCGCCAACGTCTTCCACGCGGGGGACGGCAACCTGCACCCGCTGGTGCTCTTCGACGAGCAGGCGGGCGAATCGGAGAGAGCCGAGCGGCTGTCGAGCGAGATCGCCGAGATGTGCGTCGAGTTGGGCGGGTCGCTCAGCGGCGAGCACGGCATCGGCCTCGACAAGGCGTGCTCCATGCCGAAGATGTTCGGCGAGACCGATCTCGCGGTGATGCAGCGGCTGCGCCGTTCCTTCGACCCCTGCGGACTGGCCAACCCCGGGAAGGTGCTGCCCACTCCACGGCTGTGCGGGGAGAGCCCCGGCCGCTACCGGCCGCATCCGCTGGAGGCGGCCGGCGTGATCGAAAGGTGGTGACGTGAGATGACGGACGAACCACCCGGGGCGGTACGCGAGTCGGGCGGCCCCCGGTCCGCCGGCGAGTCCGGCGAGGCGCCGCCCGCAGGTGCCCCGCGCGTACGTCCCGCGAGCCTCGCCGAGGCGGCCGAAGCGCTCGGGACGGCGGCGCGTGAGAAGCAGGCGCTGCTGTTCGACGGCGCCGGAAGCGCCCTCGACTGGGGTGCACCGGTCAGCAGGACCGACCTGGTGGTGGAGACCGGCGGCCTGGACGGGCTCGTCAGCCACGCGGCCGGGGACTGGACGGTCGGCGTGGAGGCCGGAATGCCCCTGGCCCGGCTTCAGGAGCTGCTGGCGCCCGCCGGCCAGTGGCTGCCGCTCGACGCGCCGACCGAACGTGCGGGCGCGACACTCGGCGGCCTCCTCGCCGCGGGCGACACGGGGCCGCGGCGCCTGAAGTACGGCGGTCTGAGCGACCTCGTGATCGGCGCGACGCTGGTCCTCGCCGACGGCTCCGTCGTACGGACGGGCGGCGACGTCATCAAGAACGTGGCGGGCTACGACCTGGCGAAGCTCATGGCGGGCTCACTCGGCGCGTTCGGCCTGGTGGCACAACTCAACCTGCGCGTGCACCCGTTGCCCGAGTCGACGGCCACGGTGGCGCTGGAGACCGGCGACGCCGGGCAGGCGCTGCAGGCCGCACGGGCCGTGATGCGCTCACCGCTCGAACCGGTCGCGGTCGAGTGGGAGGGAGAGCGGCTGCTGATCCGCTTCCACGGCACGGGGGAGAGCACGTCCACCCGCGGCAGGCTCGCGACGGACCTGCCCGAGCTGGCCGGTGCCCGTGTGCTCGACGAGGACGCCGAGACAACGGCATGGGAGGACCTCGCCGCCGTCATCGCGGGGGAGGACGGTCAGACGGTGCTGCGAGCCGGGACCCGCCCGGCCCGACTGCCGGAACTCCACGCGGAGTTGACGGCGCTGACGCAGGGCACGGGCGTGACGGCGAGGCTCGTCAGCGGCATCGCGCAGGGCGTGCACACCGTCGTGCTGAGCGGGGGAGAGGCGGCGGAGCACGCCGCCTGCGTCACCGCCTGGCGCGAAGCAGTGCACGGCAGCGGCGGCTCCGTGACGCTGCGGCGCCGCCGCGAAGGCGTCGACGCCCTCGCCGCCCCGTGGGGCCCCGCGCCGCCCACCGCACCCGTACTGCGCGCGCTCAAGCGGCAGTTCGACCCCGGCGGCCTCTGCGCGCCGGGCCGTTTCGCCCCCTGGTTCTGAACCGCCGCCCGCAGCACGCCCCTTGTCCCAGCCCAGAACCCAGCCCCAGAACCCGGCCCCAGACCACTCGACGATCCGTACACCCGGCCACCCACAGGGAGCGCCGCATGACCTCGCCGCACGGTGGAACGCACGACCCGCAGGCCGCGCAGGCCGCGCAGGCCCCGGCACAGGGCCCGGGCTTCGACGCCCACCACCCGCCCTCCCCGGACCTCCTCTCCGACTGCGTGCACTGCGGTTTCTGTCTGCCCGCGTGTCCCACGTACGCCCTCACGGGCGAGGAGATGAACTCACCACGCGGCCGCATCTACCAGATCAAACTCATCAGCGAAGGCGAAGCGCCCCTCGGTGAAGCCGCGGTGGGGCACTTCGACAACTGCCTCGGCTGCATGGCCTGCGTGACGGCGTGCCCGTCCGGCGTGCAGTACGACCGGCTCATCCAGAGCGTCCGTCCGCAGATCGAGCGCAACTGGGCACGCTCACGTGCCGACCGTGCCTTCCGCGGACTGATCTTCCGCCTCTTCCCCTACCCGCGGCGGCTCCGCCCGGCCGCGGTGCTGGGGGCCCTCTACCAGCGGCTCGGCGTCCGGAGCCTGCTGAAGAGAACCGGCGTGACGCGGCGGCTGCCCGCTCGGCTGCGCGCCCTGGAGGCTCTCATGCCGGACGTGCCGCTGCGCTCGGCCCTGCGCCGTACTCCCGCGCACAGCCCCGCCCGGACCCCGGGGTCCGCAACGGCCGCCCGCCGCACCGTGGGCATGGTCA
Source organism: Streptomyces ovatisporus (assembly GCF_042653885.1). Taxonomy (NCBI): domain Bacteria; kingdom Bacillati; phylum Actinomycetota; class Actinomycetes; order Kitasatosporales; family Streptomycetaceae; genus Streptomyces; species Streptomyces ovatisporus. The sequence continues at coordinate 278,006 of NZ_JBHSFH010000006.1, read as the reverse complement.
CCGGCTGCGTGCAGCAGGTCTTCTTCGCGCACGTCAACGAGGCGACGGTGCGGGTGCTCACGGCCGAGGGCTGCGACGTCGTCGCCCCCCGCGAGCAAGGCTGCTGCGGGGCGCTCAGCGAACACGCGGGACGTGAGGAGGAGGCCGTCGTACGGGCCAAACGGCTCATCGAGACCTTCGAAGGACTCGACGTCGACGTCATCGTCGTCAACGTGGCGGGCTGCGGTTCGGCGCTCAAGGAGTACGGACGCCTCCTCGCCGGCGATCCCGGATTCAGGGAGCGGGCGGAGCGGTTCGCCGCGAAGGTACGCGACGTCTCCGAACTCCTCGCCGAACTGCCGCCGCTCGCCCCGCGCCACCCGGTGCCGGCCCGGCTCGCCCACCACGAGGCCTGCCACCTCGCCCACGCGCAGGGCGTGCGGCAAGCACCGCGCGAAGTCCTGCGCACCGTGCCCGACCTGGAGGTCGTCGACATTCCGGAGGCGGACATGTGCTGCGGCTCGGCAGGCGTCTACAACCTCGTACAGCCCGAATCCGCCGAAGAGCTCGGCCGCCGCAAGGCCGGCAACGTCCGCTCGACCGCACCCGAAGCCGTGGTGACCGCCAACCCCGGCTGCCTGCTGCAGATTTCACGGCATCTCGACGCCGAGCTTCCCGTGCTGCACCCCGTCCAGGTCGTCGACGCCTCCATACGCGGCGTCAAGCCCTGGTGAGTCGTCCCCCGAGTCCCAACTCGCCACCGGAGGCACCGTGTTCCAACCCGTACTCGACCCGCTCGGCGGCTCGCTGGGGTGGTCGTCGCTCGTAGCGGCGCTGCCGCTGGTCGTCTTCTTCGTCATGCTGGGCATCCTGCGCATCCAGGCGTGGCTCTCGGCGCTGGCCGCACTGGCCGCCTCCGTCGTCGTGGCCGTCGCCGTCTACGGCATGCCGGTCGGCCAGAGCCTCAACTCCGCGCTGCTGGGCGCCCTGTTCGGCCTGTTCCCGATCATGTGGATCGTGGTCAACGCCCTGTGGGTCTACCAGATGACGGTCGACACAGGGCACTTCGAGGTGCTGCGCCGCTCCTTCGGCAAACTCTCGGACGACCAGCGGCTGCAGGCCGTCATCGTCGCCTTCTGCTTCGGAGCGCTCCTCGAGGCGCTGGCCGGGTTCGGGGCGCCGGTGGCGATCAGTTCGGTGATGCTCATCGCGCTGGGCTTCAAACCCTTCAAGGCCGCGACGGTGGCGCTCGTGGCGAACACGGCGCCCGTGGCGTTCGGTGCCATGGGCACCCCCGTCATCACGCTGTCCGAACTGACCGGCCTGCCGCTCGCGGACGTCTCCTCCACCGTCGGACGTCAGACCCCGCTGCTCGCGGCGATCGTGCCCGTACTGCTGGTGTACCTGGTCGACGGGCGGCGCGGGGTCAGGCAGACCTGGCTGCCCGCCTTCGCATGCGGACTCGCCTTCGCCGTCGCCCAGTTCGTCACGTCCAACTACCTCTCGGTCGAACTCACCGACGTCGTCGCCGCGCTGTTCGCCGTGGGTGTGCTGGTGGTGGTGATGCGCGCAGGGCGGACGTACACGCCCGGCGGGCCCGCACCGGCGACGGGAAGCGGCGGAGACGCGGAATCCGGCGCCGGCGACGGCTCCGCCGCCACCGGAGGCAGCAGCGGCACGGGTGGCCCGGCACCGGCCGCGAGCGATTCCCGTACCGGTCCGGGAACGGGCACGACCACCGGTACGGACACGGAAGTTCACGACAGCACCGGTGCGGCCGTGAAGGCGTACCTCCCGTACGGCGTGATCATTCTCGTCTTCGCCGTCACCCAGATCCCCTCGGTGAAGACCCTCCTCGAGAAGGGCTCCGTCCTCTTCGACTGGCCGGGCCTCGACGTCGCCGACCCCGTGAGCGGAAAGCCGGTCGCCTCCACGGTCTTCAACTTCAACTGGCTGCCCGCCACCGGCACGATGCTGCTCCTGAGCGGCGTGGTCACCGCCGTCCTGCTGGCGGTCGCACCGGGCGTCGCCGCACGGGCCTACGGCCGGACCCTCCACCAGCTGCGGTGGGCCATCCTGACCGTCGCCACCGTCCTGGCGCTCGCCTACGTGATGAACCTGTCCGGGCAGACCTCCACGATCGGCCACTTCATCGCGGGCGCCGGCGCGGCGCTGGCATTCCTCTCGCCGGTGCTGGGATGGCTGGGAGTCGCGGTGACCGGCTCCGACACCTCCGCCAACGCCCTCTTCGGCATCCTCCAGGTGACGGCCGCCAAGAACTCCGGCTACCAGCCGGAACTCCTCGCGGCCGCCAACAGCTCGGGAGGTGTCCTCGGCAAGATGCTCTCCCCGCAGAACCTCGCCATCGCCGCGGCCGCGACGGGGCTCGGCGGACGGGAGCCCGAACTGCTCCGCAAGGTCGTCGGCTGGAGCCTCGCACTGCTGCTGGTGATGTGCGTGCTGGTCTACCTTCAGTCCACGCCGGTGCTGGGGTGGATGCTGCTGTCCTGAGCGCCGCTGTCCTGATGTCCCAGAGCCGCTGCGCGGGTGCCCCGCAGGTGCCCGCGCAGCGCCGTCCGGTACCCGGCGACGTCGCCCTGCTCCAGCAGGTCGACGAGCTCGACGTGCTGGTGGTTCGTGGCCCGCAGCCTGTCGTGGTCGTGGAAGACCGCGAAGAGCCCCATCCGCTGCTGACGGTCCCGCAGACCGGCGTACAGGTCGAGCAGGATCGGGTTGTCCGCCGCGGCGACGATCATCTGGTGGAAGAGCTGGTCCGCGGCCACGAACGCCTTGCCTTCCCCGGCCTCCCGCAGCTTCCTCTGCTCCTGGAGCTGATCACGCAGGTCCCGGACGAGCTCCTCCAGCGCCCCGGGGCCCATGGACGCGACCTTCCCGGCGGCGAAGGACTCGATCAGTTCCCTCGTCTCCAGGACCGACTCGACCTCCTTGGCGGAGACGGGCACGACGACCGCGCCGCGCTTCGGGTAGAGGCGCAGCAGCCCCTCCGCCTCCAGCCGCAGGAACGCCTCCCGCACGGGCGTGCGGCTGATGCCGAGAGCGTCCGCGACGGTGCCCTCGCTGATCAGTTCGCCTCCGGCGAGGATGCCCTCGAGTATCCGCTCCTTGGCGTAGTCGTAAGCGCGCCGGGACGTGGGGAGAGCCCTTCCCACCTGCGGCCCTCCCAACATGGATGGATTCATGTGTCCGAGCGGGACATTAGATGTGCCTCAGGCGCGCTGGCAACCGGCACCGGAGGGCTGCCTCGCCCACGGTTCCGGCGGGCCAGACGGGCCAGACGGGCCAGACGGGCCAGACGGGGTCAGACGGATCAGACGGGTCTCCCGGCCGGGCGCGGAAGGCACCGGCGTGCCCGCCGCCCCCGCCTGGCCGGTCCCGCAGCGGATCGGCGATGATGGACAAAGGAGCCACAGCCCGGACGCTGCCGGCCGGCACAGACTCCCCACCCGCCCGGATGCAACAACGCAGGTGAGAGAGTCGGTATGCGATTTCTGAACGATCAGCAGCCCCCGTACGACCTGACATACGACGACGTCTTCATGGTGCCCGGCCGCTCGGCCGTCGGCTCACGGCAGGACGTGGACCTCGCGTCCCCCGACGGCAGCGGCACGACGATCCCGCTGGTCGTCGCCAACATGACGGCCATCGCCGGGCGGCGCATGGCGGAGACCGTCGCCCGCCGCGGCGGGCTCGTCGTCATCCCCCAGGACATTCCGATCGACGTCGTCGCCGAGGTCACGGCGTGGGTCAAGCGCCGTCACCTGGTGCTGGACACTCCCATCACGCTCGCGCCCACGCAGACGGCCGCCGACGCGCTGTCGCTGCTGCCCAAGCGCGCCCACGGCGCGGGCGTCGTGATCTCCGACGGGCGGCCCGTCGGCGTCGTCACCGAGAGCGACCTGACCGGGGTGGACCGCTTCACGCAGCTGTCGGAAGTGATGTCCCGCGACCTGCTCGTGCTCAAGGCCGACGTCGATCCGAGCGTGGCCTTCGCCCAGCTCGACGCCGCCCACCGCAAGCTGGCGCCCGCCGTCGACGCGGACGGCCGCCTCGCCGGCATCCTCACCCGCAAGGGCGCCCTGCGGGCAACGCTGTACACACCGGCCACGGACGCGTCCGGACGTCTGCGTGTCGCGGCCGCCGTCGGCATCAACGGCGACGTGGCGGGCAAGGCCCGTGCGCTGCTGGACGCGGGCGTCGACACCCTCGTGGTGGACACGGCGCACGGCCACCAGGAGAGCATGATCGAGGCGCTCCGGGCCGTGCGGGCGCTCAAGCCCCGGGTCCCCGTCGTGGCGGGCAACATCGTCGCCGCCGAGGGCGTACGCGACCTCGTCGAGGCCGGTGCCGACATCGTCAAGGTGGGTGTCGGGCCCGGTGCCATGTGCACCACCCGGATGATGACGGGCGTGGGCCGCCCGCAGTTCTCCGCCGTGCTGGAGTGCGCCGCCGAGGCACGCAGGTTCGGCAAGCACGTCTGGGCGGACGGCGGCATCCGTCATCCGCGGGACGTGGCGATGGCGCTGGCCGCGGGAGCGTCCAACGTGATGATCGGCTCCTGGTTCGCCGGTACGTACGAGTCGCCGGGCGATCTCCAGCAGACCGCCGACGGCCGCGCGTACAAGGAGTCCTACGGGATGGCCTCCTCCCGGGCCGTGCGCCACCGCACCAGCGAGGAGTCCGCGTACGACCGCGCCCGCAAGGCCCTCTTCGAGGAGGGCATCTCCACCTCGCGGATGTTCGTCGACCCCGGCCGCCCGGGCGTCGAGGACGTCATCGACGCGATCGTCGCGGGCCTGCGTTCCTCCTGCACCTACGCGGGGGCGGCCTCGCTCGCCGAGTTCGCGGAGAAGGCCGTCGTGGGCGTGCAGAGCGCCGCCGGCTACGCGGAGGGCAAGCCACTGCACGTCAGCTGGTGAACGGCATCCCGGTGGCGGTGCCCGTCCGGCTTTCGTCCTGGAGCGAATCAGTACCGGACGGGGCCGGGCGGAGGCTGCGATACGCGACATGACGACCTTCACACGTGACGGACACAGCGGCAGCGGCAGCGGCGAATTCACCCCCGACGGCTGCTCGGTGGAGATGTACGCCCGCCTCCCCGAGAACGGCGAGACGGCCGTCATCGCCGCCGCCGTGCCGACCGGCGGCACTCTCCTCGAACTCGGCGCCGGGGCGGGCCGGATGACGCGGCCGCTGCTGGAACGCGGCTTCGACGTCACCGCCGTCGACGAGTCCGAGGCGATGCTCGCGAAGATCGACGGAGCACCGACGGTGCACGCGCCGATCGAGGGCCTCGACCTCGGAAGGCGCTTCGACGTGGTGACGCTCGCCTCCTTCCTCGTCAACACGGCGGACGACGCCCACCGGGGGCGGCTGCTGCGCACCTGCGCCCGCCACGTCGCCCCCGGCGGCTGCGTCCTCATCCAGCGCGAACCCGACGGGCTGCACAGGACGCTGAAACCGGGAAGCACGTGGAGCCGAGGGGAGATGACCGTGTCGGTCGTCTCGCTGGAGCCGGTGGGGGAGAACGTCTCCAGGACGTGCATCCGCTACGACTTCGAGGACAGGCACTGGACCCAGACCTTCTACTCGCACGCCCTGAGCACACCCCGCTTCGAAGCCGCCCTCGCCGAGGCGGGGCTGACGGTGGACGGCTACCTCACCGAGGACCGGTCGTGGGTGAGGGCACGGCCGTGACCTCGGCCCGCACCGGGCGGGCCGTTCCCGAACGATCAGGAATCGAGAAGCCCGGTCAGCCGGCCGCGGCTAGCGTGACAGCCATGGACATCACCATTCACGCGAGTTTCCTCCCGCACACCGATCCGGACGCATCCCTCGTCTTCTACCGCGACACCCTCGGCTTCGAGGTCCGCAACGACGTCGGATACGAGGGGATGCGCTGGCTCACGGTCGGCCCCGCCGACCAGCCCGGCACGTCCATCGTCCTGTATCCGCCCGCCGCCGACCCCGGTGTCACCGAGGACGAACGCCGCACCATCACCGAGATGATGGCCAAGGGCACCTACGCCTCGCTCGTCCTGGCCACCGCCGACCTCGACGGCGCCTTCGAGCGGGTGCAGGCCGGCAGCACCGAAGTCGTGCAGGAGCCGGCCGAGCAGCCGTACGGCGTTCGCGACTGCGCGGTCCGGGACCCCGCGGGCAACCTGCTCCGCATCCAGGAACTGCGCTGAGCCGCCCGGCCGGCGCCGGCCGCGCCGGCACGGGCGTCGCGCGTGCCGGCAGATCCGCCGGCCGGGTAATCACCGGCAGACCGTTGCCGCGGCCACGCCGGACGAAGTAGAACCAGACGTACTGCTCGAAACGGTCAGACCGCGACGCCGGGCGACACCGGCACGAAGCACACCGCGAAGGCGGCCCCCGCCTCACAGATGGAGACACGATGAGCAAGGCCACGAGGACGGACAGGCAGTCGCCTGCGCTGCACGATGCCGACAGCCACGACATGATCCGCGTGCACGGCGCGCGTGTGAACAACCTCAAGGACGTCAGCATCGAGATCCCGAAGCGCCGGCTGACGGTGTTCACCGGCGTCTCCGGCTCGGGCAAGAGCTCGCTGGTGTTCGGCACGATCGCCGCGGAGTCGCAGCGGCTGATCAACGAGACCTACAGCGCCTTCGTGCAGGGCTTCATGCCGACGCTGGCGCGGCCCGAGGTGGACGTGCTGGACGGGCTGACGACCGCGATCATCGTCGACCAGCAGCGGATGGGCGGCGACATCCGCTCCACGGTCGGCACCGCGACCGACGCCAACGCCATGCTGCGCATCCTCTTCAGCCGGCTCGGGAAGCCGTACGTCGGCTCGCCCAACGCGTTCTCCTTCAACGTCGCCTCGGTCAAGGCGAGCGGTGCGATCACGGTCGACCGCGGTGCCGACAAGTCCAAGGCCGAGAAGGTGACCTTCAGCCGGACCGGCGGCATGTGCACGCGCTGCGAAGGCCGGGGCACGGTCTCCGACATCGACCTCACCCAGCTCTACGACGACTCCAAGTCGATCGCCGAGGGCGCGTTCACCATCCCCGGCTGGAAGTCGGACAGCTGGTGGAGCGTGCGGATCTACGCCGAGTCGGGCTTCCTCGACCCGGACAAGCCGATCCGCGAGTTCACCGAGAAGGAGATGCGCGACTTCCTCCACCGGGAACCGACCAAGGTCAAGGTCGAGGGCGTGAACTTCACCTACGAAGGGCTGATCCCCAAGATCCAGAAGTCGTTCCTGTCCAAGGACAAGGAGGCGATGCAGCCGCACATCCGGGCTTTCGTCGAGCGGGCGGTCACCTTCACCGCCTGCCCCGACTGCGGTGGCACCCGGCTCAGCGAGGCGGCCCGTTCGTCGAAGATCAAGAAGATCAGCATCGCCGACGCCTGCGCGATGCAGATCAGCGACCTCGCCGAGTGGGTCCGCGGCCTCGACGAGCCGTCGGTGGCTCCGCTGCTCACCACGCTGCAGCACACGCTCGACTCCTTCGTGGAGATCGGCCTCGGCTACCTCTCCCTTGACCGGCCGTCGGGCACGCTGTCCGGCGGCGAGGCGCAGCGCGTCAAGATGATCCGCCACCTCGGTTCCTCACTCACCGACGTCACCTACGTCTTCGACGAGCCCACCATCGGCCTGCACCCCCACGACATCCAGCGGATGAACGACCTGCTGCTGCGGCTGCGGGACAAGGGCAACACGGTGCTGGTCGTGGAGCACAAGCCGGAGACGATCGCGATCGCCGACCACGTCGTGGACCTCGGTCCCGGCGCCGGTACGGAGGGCGGGGCCGTCTGCTTCGAGGGCAGCGTCGAGGGGCTGCGGGCCGGGGACACCATCACGGGCCGTCACCTCGACGACCGGGCCACTCTGAAGGAGAAGGTCCGTACGCCCAACGGCGCCCTGGAGATCCGCGGCGCGACCACGCACAACCTGCGCGGCGTCGACGTCGACATCCCCCTCGGCGCACTCGTCGTGATCACCGGCGTCGCCGGCTCCGGCAAGAGCTCGCTCGTGCACGGGTCGCTGGTCGGCAGGCGGGGGACCGCCGAGGGCGTCGTGGCGATCGACCAGGGCGCGATCCGCGGCTCGCGGCGGAGCAACCCGGCGACGTACACGGGCCTCCTCGACCCGGTCCGCAAGGCGTTCGCGAAGGCCAACGGTGTGAAGCCGGGGCTGTTCAGCGCCAACTCCGAGGGCGCCTGCCCCACCTGCAACGGCGCCGGCGTCATCTACACCGACCTGGCGATGATGGCGGGCGTCGCCACCACCTGCGAGGAGTGCGAGGGGAAGCGGTTCCAGGCATCGGTGCTGGACCACCACCTGGGGGGCCGCGACATCAGCGAGGTGCTGGCGATGTCGGTGGCCGAGGCGGAGGAGTTCTTCGGCGCCGGCGAGGCGCGCACCCCGGCCGCACACCGCGTCCTCGACCGCCTGGCCGACGTCGGGCTCGGCTACCTGAGGCTCGGCCAGCCGCTGACCACGCTGTCCGGCGGCGAGCGGCAGCGGCTCAAGCTGGCCACCCACATGGGAGAGAAGGGCGGCGTCTACATCCTCGACGAGCCGACCACCGGCCTCCACCTCGCCGACGTCGAGCAGTTGCTCGGACTCCTCGACCGGCTCGTCGACTCCGGCAAGTCGGTCATCGTCATCGAGCACCACCAGGCGGTCATGTCGCACGCCGACTGGATAATCGACCTCGGCCCCGGCGCCGGCCACGACGGCGGCCGGATCGTCTTCGAGGGCACACCCGCCGACCTGGTCGCCGAACGCTCCACGCTCACCGGCGAGCACCTCGCGGCCTACGTCGGTTCCTGACCGGGGCAGCCGCGGATACCGTGGGACGGGTTCGGGCATCCGGCCGGACCCGTCCTGCGCGGCCGGCACGCGCAGGAGTACGACCCGTCCCACGCGGCGGGCAGGCGCAGGAGTAGACGATCCGGGAACCGGCTCGGGAGAATACGGACATGCCACGCAACCGCTCGACGCCCGAGGAACAACGCCTGCGCGACCTCGCGGTCCTGCGCCGCGTCCGCGACCGGATCGACAGGGAGTACGCCCAGCCGCTGGACGTCGAGGCGCTCGCCCGCGGCGCGCACATGTCGGCCGGCCACCTCAGCCGCCAGTTCCGGATCGCCTACGGCGAGTCCCCGTACGGCTACCTCATGACGAGGCGCATCGAGCGCGCGATGGCGCTGCTGCGCCGGGGCGACCTCAGCGTCACCGAGGTCTGCTTCGCGGTCGGCTGCTCCTCGCTGGGCACCTTCAGCACCCGGTTCACAGAGCTGGTCGGCATGCCGCCCAGCACCTACCGGCGTGAGGCGGCGCTCGCGACGTCGGGGATGCCGTCGTGCGTGGCGAAGCAGGTGACCAGGCCGGTCAGGAGCCGCCCGGCGACGGTCACCGAACCGCAGCCGGCGTGACCGCCGAGGACGTCCTCCTGCCCGCGGCGACCACTCACGGGTGAGGGCCGTGCGCAGCCGCCGGACGTACCCGGCGGACGTATCCGGCGGCTCCTCCTGAACGATCGGCACCCGAAGCCTTCCGGCGCGCAACGGATCGCCGCACATGCGCAAGGAAGCCCCGTTACCCGGGGCGGTCGGCGGCTCGTAGGGTCGGTGCGCCACGCGAGACCGACCGCAAGGAGACCGACGCCGTGCCGGATCAGGGAACCGAGCTGTTCTCCCCGAACCAGCCCCACACGCCCCCGGGCACCGCCGCGCGGCTCATGCGCCGCAAACCGGTCGAAGCGCTCGTCGCGCAGAGCGGCCACGGCGCGGGCGGTGAGCTCCGCCGCAGCCTCGGACTGTGGCAGCTGACCATGATCAGCATCGGTGCGACGCTGGGCACCGGCATCTTCGTCGTACTCGGCGAGGCAGTACCCGACGCGGGCCCCGCCGTCATCGTCTCCTTCGTGATCGCGGGACTGACCGCGCTGTTCTCCGCGCTCTCCTACGCCGAACTGGCGGGCACCATCCCCGTCGCGGGCTCCTCGTACTCCTACGCGTACGCCACCATGGGCGAGTTCGTCGCCTGGGTGTGCGGATGGTGTCTGCTGCTGGAGTACGGCGTGTCGGTCGCGGCCGTAGCCGTCGGCTGGGGGCAGTACATCGACGAACTCCTCGGCGGAGCCTTCGGGTTGAGCCTGCCGCAGGCGCTCTCCGCACCACCCGGCGAAGGCGGGCTGTTCAATGTGCCCGCGCTGGCGGTCGTACTGCTGGCCATGGTCTTCCTCCTCGGCGGTGCGAAGGAGAGCGCCCGCGCGAACACCGTCATGGTGGCCGTGAAGATTTTGGCACTGCTCCTCTTCTGCGGCGTCGCCGCCATGGGCATCCGGGCCGGGAACTACCAGCCGTTCATGCCGCTGGGCATGGCCGGCGTCAGCGCCGCGGGCGCCACCCTCTTCTTCTCCTACATCGGGTTCGACGCCGCCTCCACCGCCGGGGAGGAGGCCAGGAACCCCCAGCGCGACCTGCCGCGCGCCATCCTGCTCTCCCTCGCCGTGGTCACCGCGCTCTACTGCCTGGTCGCCGCCGTCGCGGTGGGCGCCGAGCCGTGGAGGGACTTCGAGGGCTCCGAGGCGGGTCTCGCCGCGATCCTGCGGCACGTCACAGGCCAGGACGTCTGGTCGCTGCTGCTCGCCTTCGGCGCCGTCGTCGCCATCGCCTCGGTCGTACTGACGGTGCTGTACGGGCAGACCCGCATCCTCTTCGCGATGTCGCGGGACGGCCTGGTGCCGGGAGTCTTCTCCAGGGTCGACCCCAGGAGCGGGACGCCGCGGGCCAACACCGTCATCGTCGCCGTCTTCTGCGGGACCCTCGCGGCGGCCGTGCCGCTGGGCCGGCTCGCCGACGCCACCAGCATCGGCACGCTCTTCGCCTTCGGCCTCGTCAACGTCGCCGTACTCGTCCTGCGCCGCACCCGTCCCACGATGCGGCGGACGTTCAGGGTGCCCGCCTCGCCGCTGGTGCCGCTGACCGGAGTGGCACTGTGCCTGTGGATGATGTTCAGTCTCGACGCCGTCACCTGGGCGGTGTTCGGCGTGTGGATGGCCGTGGGCGCTGTGGTCTACTTCGGCTACGGAATGCGCCGTTCCCGGCTGCAGACCGCGCCGTCGGCCCCACCGGGGACACCCCCGTCGGACACCGCGAGCACGGAAGAGTGACCCACCCGCAGTGCCTCTGAACGAACTCGACGAAGCGATCGTCCACGTCCTCGCAGAGGACGCCCGCCGCTCCTACGCCGACATCGGCGCCGAGGTCGGCCTCTCCGCCCCCGCAGTCAAACGGCGCGTCGACCGGCTGCGGGAGGAGGGTGCCATCACCGGCTTCACGGTGCGCGTGGACCCGGCGGCACTCGGCTGGGAGACGGAGGGCTACATCGAGATGTACTGCCGCTCGAAGACGGCACCCGAGGACATCCGGCGGGCGCTGGCCCGCTATCCGGAGGTCGCCTCCGCCTCCACCGTCACCGGGGAGGCAGACGCCGTCGTGCAGATCTTCGCCTCCGACATGCGCCACTTCGAGCAGGTGCTGGAGCGCATCGCGGGGGAGGCGTTCGTGGAGCGTACGAAGTCTGTGCTGGTCCTCTCGCCCCTGCTCCGCCGCTACACGGCGGGCGCACCGCGCTGAGGACGGACCGGGGCGGTCCGGCACGGTCCGGGACGGGGCTCCGGACCGGGGCGTGACAGGCGCGCGCCTCCTTCGCCTTCAGCTGCCTGGTTCAGCTGCCCGGTCAGCGTCCGCCGGGTGCCGGAGCCGGTGAACCGGCGGGCCCCGGCGCCGCCTCCGCGGTGCTGCACGCCCTGAGCCCGGCCACCTGCGCAACGAATCACCGCGGAGGCCGCGACAGACGCAACGAAGAGCGCATCGACGCGCAACAGATGAGTATTGTCCGCCGGTGGGCGGGACCGTAGCGTCGAAACGTACCCACGCACGTCTGTACGCACCTGCCTCCGGCCCGCGTACATCCCACCCCGAGTCAGAGGTTCCATGACGTCGCTGCGCGTTGCGCTGCTCCAGGGCCCCGCCGGCACCCCCGGGTCCGGCCGCGACTGCCTCGCCGCGCTCGATGACGCCGCCCGGCGGGCGGCTGCCGCGGGCGCGCGGCTGCTGGTGACGCCCGAACTGTCCCTCACGGGCTACGCACTCGGGGACGGCGTCGCCGCAGCAGCGGAAGCCGCGGACGGCCCCTCGCCCCGCGCGGCCGCCCGTATCGCCTCCCGCCACGGCGTCGCCGTCGTCTACGGCTACCCGGAGCGGCACGGCGAGGCCGTGCACAACTCCGCCGCCCTCGTCGGACCGGACGGGAAGACGCTCGCCGGCTACCGCAAGACCCACCTCTACGGCGGCTACGAACGCGCCCACTACACACCCGGCGACCAACTCGTCGCCCAGGCGGACCTGGAGGGAGTCCGCGTCGGGCTTCTCGTCTGCTACGACGTGGAGTTCCCGGAGACGGTGCGGGCCCACGCGCTCGCCGGAACCGAACTGCTGGTCGTGCCCACCGCGCTGATGAGGCCGTACGACATCGTCGCCGAGACGCTCGTCCCGGCACGCGCCTGGGAGAACCAGCTCTACATCGCCTACGCCAACCGTACGGGCCGCGAAGGGGAGTTCGACTTCGCGGGCCTCAGCCGTCTGGCAGCCCCCGACGGCTCGGTACCCGCACGAGCGGGCCGCGGCGAGGAACTGCTCGTCGCCGAGGTGGACACGGGCCGCCTGCCGGCCTCCAGGGAGCAGAACCCGTACCTGACCGACCGCCGACCCGGCCTCTACACCGCCTGACGCGCGCCTCGGCGAGGGCACACCCGGGGCGTTCCCTGCCCCGGCACCTCGCACCGGCCGGCCATCCGGCCCGCCCGACCGGCCCGCCCCGACGCCCACCCGGCCCGCCGCCGCGACCCGACAGGAGAAGCACGCACGATGACGTCCACGGTGCCCACGGCCGTACACGAGGAGCAGCAGGCCGCGGCCGGCTCCGCGCGGCCGCTGACCATGTTCGGTCCCGACTTCCCCTTCGCCTACGACGACTTCCTCGCCCATCCCGCCGGCCTCGGCTCCGTCCCGGCCACCGAACTCGGCACCGAGGTCGCCGTCGTCGGCGGCGGGCTGTCCGGCATCGTCGCCGCCTACGAACTGATGAAGACCGGCCTCAAGCCCGTCGTCTACGAGGCCGACCAGATCGGCGGGCGGCTGCGCACCGCGTCCTTCGAGGGGTGCGAGGGCCAACTGACGGCGGAGATGGGCGCGATGCGCTTCCCGCCGTCCTCCACGGCCTTCCACCACTACGTCGAGCTCACCGGTCTGGAGACGGCGCCCTTCCCCAACCCGCTGGCTCCGGACACCCCTTCGACGGTGGTGGACCTCAAGGGGCAGACGCACTACGCCCGGACACTGGACGACCTGCCCCCTGTGTTCCACCAGGTCATGGACGCCTGGAACGCGTGCCTGGAGGACGGTGCCCGTTTCTCCGACATGCAGCGCGCCGTACGGGAACGCGACGTGCCGCGCATCAGGGAGATCTGGTCCGCCCTCGTCGAGAAGCTCGACAACCAGACCTTCTACGGCTTCCTGTGCGACTCCCCGTCCTTCTCCTCCTTCCGGCACCGCGAGATCTTCGGCCAGGTGGGCTTCGGCACGGGAGGCTGGGACACCGACTTCCCCAACTCCATATTGGAGATCCTCCGCGTCGTCTACACGGGCGCCGACGACGACCACCGCGGCATCGTCGGCGGCAGCCAGCAACTCCCGCTCCGGCTCTGGGAGTTCGAGCCCGACAAACTCACGCACTGGCCGCGCGGCACCTCTCTCGCCTCGCTGCACCCGGGCAGGGGCCCGGGCCGCCGGTCCGAGGGGGGACCCCGTCCCGCCGTGACCCGGCTGCACCGCACCGCGGGCAACCGCATCACCGTCACCGACTCCGACGGGGACATCCGCACCTACCGGGCGGTGGTCTTCACCGCCCAGTCGTGGATGCTGCTCAGCAAGATCGACTGCGACGAGGCGCTGCTGCCCATCGACCACTGGACGGCGGTGGAGCGCACCCACTACATGGAGTCCTCGAAGCTCTTCGTACCCGTCGACCGGCCGTTCTGGCTGGACACGGCGGTCGACGACAAGGGGGAGCCGACCGGGCGGGACACGATGAGCATGACGCTCACCGACCGCATGACGCGCGGGACCTACCTGCTGGACAACGGCCCGGACCGCCCCGCAGTCATCTGCCTGTCGTACACCTGGTGCGACGACAGCCTCAAGTGGCTGCCGCTGGACGCGAACCAGCGCATGGAAGTGATGCTGAAGTCGCTCGGCGAGATCTACCCGGACGTCGACATCAGGAAGCACATCACCGGCAGCCCCCTGACCGTCTCCTGGGAGAACGAGCCGTACTTCATGGGCGCGTTCAAGGCCAACCTCCCCGGCCACTACCGGTACCAGCGGCGGCTGTTCACCCACTTCATGCAGGACCGCCTGCCGTCGGACAAGCGCGGCCTCTTCCTCGCCGGGGACGACATCTCCTGGACGGCGGGCTGGGCGGAGGGCGCGGTGCAGACGGCGCTCAACGCGGTCTGGGGCGTGCTGCACCACCTCGGCGGCGGCACCGACCCCTCGAACCCCGGACCGGGCGACGTCTACGACGGGATCGCGCCGGTGGAGCTGCCGGAGGACTGAGGAAGCGCACGTGGCCGCCGCGCGTGGAGCCCGCCCCGTCCCCGGAAAACCGCTTTCGGGAGCGGGGCGGGCGTGTCAGGGTCTCCCGGTGACCGACTCCCGGTGTGACCTGCTGCGCTTCCAGTTCGACCTGACATGGTCGCTCTTCGAATACCACTTGGAGCGGCTGACTCCCGCCGACTTCCTGTGGGAACCGGTCTCCCTCTGCTGGACGGTGCGCCAGGACGGCGCCGGCGCGTGGGTGCCGGACTGGGCGGAGAGCGAACCGGACCCCGTGCCCGTCCCCACCATCGCCTGGCTGAGCTGGCACATCGGCTGGTGGTGGGGGGTGACCCTCGACCACGTGCGGGGACGCACACCGCGGGAGCACACAGAGATCACCTGGCCGGGGCCGGGGGAACCGGCTGTCGAAGGGCTTCGCAGCCTGCGTGAGGAATGGCTGGCGGTGCTGGACGAGTTCACCGGGACAGACCTGGACGCCGCCGCGCCGTTCCCCTGGCCGGACGACTCGGGCCGCACCGTGGCGCACATGGCGGGCTGGGTGAACTCCGAGCTGATGAAGAACGCCGCGGAGATCGGTCAGCTTCGGCTGCTGCGTACCGCCTCGTCGGGGTGACACGTCGCGGTTCGAGTCGCACGGGGCCCGTCCCGGCCCACCCGTCGTGGCCCGTCCTCACCCGTCCGGATCTTCGGACGCCGGAGAACCACGCCCCGGTGAAGAGGGTCCCGACGTCTCCCGCTGTCAGCAGGCGCGTTCCGTCACATTCCCGCTTCCCGGACGGCGGCACACAACTTCCGTCCCGACTCCAGCAGTTCGCCGACGTCCCGGGACGAGCCCTGAAGATCGAGGATCGCCTCGTCCACACCGGCCGCGACGCCTTCGGCGAGGTCTTCGACGATCTGCTCGACGCTGCCCTGGTGCGGCCGCCGGTCCCCGCCGAGCGGCTGCGGAGTCAGCCGCAGGCCGCACCGCTGCACGACCGTCAGGCAATCCGGGTCCCGCCCGTGGCGTTCCGCCCGCTCGCGCAGCTCGGCGCGCGTACGGGCCACCACGTCGTTCGGCGTGAAGGAGGGCAGCCAGCCGTCCGCACGGCGTGCGATCCGGTCCAGGGTGCGGGAGTTGCTCGCGGCCAGCAGGACGGGAACGCGGCCCCGCGGCGGCTTCGGCCCGACGTCGGAAGGAGCCAGTCGGGTGCGGACGCCCTCGTGCGCCGAGGGGCCCTCGCTCCAGACCGTCTCGCACACGTCCAGCAGTTCGTCCAGCAGCGCTCCCCGCCCGGCGAAGTCGGCGCCGGCAGCGGCGTATTCGTCCCGGGACCATCCCGTGCCCAGCCCGGCGACGAGGCGGCCGCCGCTCGCGGCGTCCAACGAGCCGAGGGTGCGGGCCAGTTCGAAGGGATGGTGCAGCGGTCCCACCAGGACGGACGTGCCCAGCCGGACCCGTTCGGTGACAGCCGCCGCCAGCGTGAGGGTGACCAGCGCGTCCGCGACGTGCCGGAAGCCCTCCGGCCAGGGGCGGCCCGGCACGCCGTACATGCCGTCGACGGGGTCCTCGGGCACCAGGGTGCGTTCGAAGACCCACACGCTGTCGAAACCGCACTCCTCGGCGGCGCGTGCCGCGGCAGTCACATCACAGCTCAGGTCGAACTTCTTCATCTGCGGCAGACCCAGCCCCAGGCGCAGCGTCATGATTCCTCCCACGCACCTTCTGCCCGCGAAGACGCCCCGGACAACTCGCTCCACGGGACGAGTACGCGGAGCGTGGCCGACCGACGGGGCACGGGGCCGCGTGCACCGGTCATCGGTCGTATTCCGCCCGGTCGCGGCGCCCGGCGCAACGGGGGAGCGGCGGAAGCGGCGTCAGGAGGCAGCGGCCGGCCATGCCGACGCTCTCGTCGAGCCGCTGCGCGAAGTCCTCGGCCAGATCCGGCAGTCCGCGCAGACCCCACATCGCTCGGAACGCGGTCCATGCAGTGCTTCCAGAAGAGGCACATCTAGTGGGAAGGCGCACCGTGGATACGATCTTGAACTTCGTCGCCGCCATCGTCTACTTCGTCAAGGAACACACCTTGGCCGTTGGCTTGGTCGTTCTTGTCGCAGCGGGGTTGGCGGGCCTGGCGCTCTGGCTGCCCCCGCTGGCGGAGGGGCGTGCCGACGACTTCGACCGTCCGTGCAGCAAGGGCGACAGCCACACGGGCGAGTGCGAGTGACCCGGCAGATCAGCGTCAGACGTGACCGGGACCTGTCTGACGCGTTGGCCGTCCTAGGGTCCGCTGGCTGGTCTACCAGCGACGCCGTCAAGTACGCCGTACGACTGCTCGCTGACGCTCACGAAGGCGCGTGGGACAGCGGAGTGACGCAGGCAGGGGCGCCGGTGGACGTCGTCTCGGCAGCCGTCCAGCCCCGGGCGTCTGACGGCGCGTAAGGCGCAACCATCCGCACCGCAGACAAGTCACACATCCGTACTCAGGAGGGGAAGAACACCATGAAGAAGATCATTGCCGCCGTAGCCGTCACTCTGCTGGCCCTGACGGGCTGTTCAGCGGGAGCCAGCGAGGAGCCTGCGCCGGACAAGACCACGAAGCTGCCGACCGCTGACCCGGCCGCCAAGGAGCCTCAGGACGAGGTCCTGCCCTTCGGCAAGGCCACGAACCACAACGGCGTGACGATCAGCGTCCGGCCCCTGTCCAGGGCCGTTAGCAGCGACGCGGCAGCCCCGGCCAAGACGCCGTACGTGCGGCTGGAGGTCATGGTGAAGAACGGGAGTCAGAAGCAGCTTGACGCCACGGCGGCCGTGCCGAATTGCTCCGTCGGCAACGGGGGCAAGGCGGCTGAGGGCGTGTTCGACGCAGAGGAGGGGGTTGGCACCGACGACTCCAGGGTCCTGCTGAAGGGGCAGTCGGCCAAGCTGGTCCATGGCTGCGCAGTGCCGAAGGGTGAACAGGATCTTCAGGTGAGCATCGCTGGGGAGCACTCCACCGTGGTCTGGAAGGGCAAGATCAAGTAAGTCCAGATACAGCAAGAGGCCCAGTCCCGGTCATGGGGGCTGGGCCTTCTGGCGTTCAGCGGACGAAGGTACCCATGCCGACCTCGGACCGGGTCAGGCCCTCGGCCTTGATCGCTTCCATGGCCCGCTGGGCTGTCGAGTTGGCTACCTCGAACTCAGCGGCGATCTGAACCACCGACGGGATCTTGGTGCCGCTGGGGTACGTCCCGTCCTTGATCCTGCGGACGATCACAGCGGCGATCTGAGGCCAGGCGGCGCGTGTCCGGTCGATCTCTGTCACGTGATCAAGGCAAGCGCACTGCCGTGTACTGCGCATCCGGAGTAGTCTTCGGTATACCGAGGTATACCGAAGGTGGAGTGATCATGGGTCAGCACGTAACCGGGCTCCGTCGATTCGCGTTTCCCAGCGCAGAGGGCCGCACCGTCTACGTTCAAGAGGGAGGCATCTTGACCGCCGTTGCAGATGCCGTAGAGGCGGAGACCGTCAACGACGCCAAGGCCGTCTTGGAGCTTGCCCGGAACGCAATGGGGCCGGACGGGGGAGATGACCAGGTCCTGAGGTTCGTCTGTGCCCGCCTGGCGGAGGTCCTGGACGGCGTTATCCGGGTCTGTGACGCCCGGGGTGAGCGGCTGCCCCAGTCGGAGGAGTGAGCGGCCGTCAGAAACGCGTACAGGCCCCCTGTAGCCGGTCTCAGTGACCAGCCGCAGCGGGCCTGTTGGGTGTCAGTCGACTACAGCGCACATGGCCAGGCGGTCCCCGCTGCGGACACGGCGGTCAACGAAGCGGACACGGTGGCCGACCGGGCGGACACGTGACCGCTGGCAGGCGGACAGGTCGGACAGGCTCCCGGCCAGGCCCCGGCCAGGGGCGGTCACGGTGACCGCTCCGGACGGCCAGGGCGGTCACTGGTTCGCAGTTGTGGCCGCTGGCCGTTTGCCTGTCCGCCCCGTCTGACCAGGGCTGGGACCACTCGCCGGCTCGGAGCGGCCGTTCCTGCCGCAACGTGTCCGGACACGAGAAAGGCCCGCTGACCGCCCCGGTCATGGGAGCGGCCAACGGGCCAGGCGCTGTCCGCTACGAAGCGGTCAAGCGGTCATGCTGTGTCCGCCTGTCAGCGGTCACGGCGGTCACTCAGACAGCGTGATGACCGCGTGTGTGGCCGGAACCGGCGCAGCGAACGCCACGCGCATCGTGCCCCGGACGCCGATCCGGTCGGACTCGAAGTAGCGAGACCGGTCGACGTCAACGCGGGTGCCGTCGCGCACCACGATCTGGAGGTCAGCCCCGGAGACGCCGAACACCGTGTCGGCCGGAGCCTGCTCGGAGACGTAGACGGGGCGGCCCAGGATCTGGCGCCGTCCGTCAACGGTCAGGTCCGCGTTCAGGAGGCCCCGGTTCGAGCCGGTGCCCTCCTTAAGCTGACTGATGGCCAGCGCGGTCGCCGCGTCGGTGACCCAGGCGGAGATGTTGCCGCCAGCGCTCTCCGAAGCCGAGAGGGCCTCGTAGAAACTGTCCAGGTTCGCGAAGGCCGCGCCTGCGTCAACCGCGCTGATCCCGCTGAGGCCGTTCAGGCCCTGGGGGTTGAGACCCGTCTTCGGCTTCAGGAGCGCGCTGTCAACGGACTTGGCGATCTGACGGGCGATGCTGCGGCCGACCACGTCCAGCGCAGACGGGGACGAGTCGTCCGCCATCTCGCGGCTGACGATGCTCAGGCCCGCGAACTTGACCGGGTCAACGGCCAGCTCGGAGAAGACGACGTCAGACGGCGTGATGTCGGCACCCTCAGCGACCGGGCCCAGGACGACGTCAGACGCGAGGATCGGGACGCGGTAGGTCGTCGCGGAAGTCGAGACGCGAGTACCGACCTGGAAGGCGACGGACAGTTCAGAGACCGGCTTTTCGACCAGGACGCCGAAGCCGTCCGGGGTTACAGCGCCAGCGCCGGAGGAGGAGGTGTAAAGAGCCATGATGTTGTTCTCGATTCAGGGAGGAGTCGTTGTGTGGACTCCCTTGGGCTCCAGGCCCGTTGGGTTGCTCACCAGGAGCGGCGTTGCTGATCAAGCCCGTACCAGACTGCGACTTGATCAGCGGGGTGTTGCGGTACTGCTGGGCCAGGCCCCCGTCTGTCGACCGACGGGGACCCAGCCAGGGTCGACTAGGAGCTGAACAGCCCCTGCCACGATGGGGCGCCGCCAGCAACGGTCCCGCGTGCGCCCATGGCGCCCTGCAGGGCCTCTCTGGAGGCGTCACGGGCCGCAGCCTGATTGGCCAGGCCCGGCCGTTCGGCCACGAGGGCGTCAGCAGCGGCAGACACCTTGTCAGGGTCAACGCTGCCGTCCTCAGCGAGGAGGCCAGCCAGCTCGATGCCGCCGACGGCGAACAGGTCCCCGGCCACTTCGAGCTTCTCAGCGGCGAGGCGCTCGACCTCTGCCGACTGGAAGGCAGTCACGCGCTCCAGGAGCGCGTCACGCTCCCGCTCAGCCTCGCGGAGACGGCGCCGGAGCTGCTGGGCCTCACGGCTGCCGCTGGCTTCGGTCTGGCCCTCGTCAGCGGTGGCCTGTTCGGTCTGTTCAGTCATCGGTGCTGTCCTCCGTGGTGTAGACGCCCGTGAAGACGCCAGTCAGTTCGCGTGCGTCCACGGCCAGGGGGGAGCCGTCTGCGTCAAGCAGGACGTCCAAGTGCGGGATGCTGACCGGCTTGCCGACAAGGGCCTGTGCGGCGGCAGGGTCGACGGCGGTCACTTGCTGGCCTCCGCTGCCTGGTGTGCACGGAACTCCGTGACGATGCGCAAGGCCGTCTCCTCGCTGACTCCGAAACAGTCACGAAGGTCAGCGATGATCCAGGCCAGTTCGTCCTCACGGCTGAGGCTCTCTGCGAATGAAGACATGTCTTGTCCAATCGGTGGTGGTGGGTTGACTACTTGCGTTCCTGCTGCGCGCGTTGGGCGGCAGCAAGCTCTCGGTAGACGAACTTCGTTCGTCGTTCTCCTCGCAGGCCCTTCGCTGTGGCTTCGAGCCAGCGGGCGGCGAGGATCTTCTGGGGGACGTCGGTCATCGCAGTCCGGCCTCTTCTTCCAGGCGCCGTGTCTCGGCTTCAAGGGCGGCGATCTCGGCAGCGGCGCTGGCTGGCTTGTCGGCAGAGTCCTCGGGTTCCACAACGTCGACGTAGATGTCCAGGCGGCGCCGGTCGTAGGCCGTGGCTCCCAGAAGCTGCTCTACGCGCCGGATCTCAGCGCGGTAGCGGAGACCTTCGGGGCCAGCGTGGAGGGCCTCCACGAGCGGCAGTGTGTCCAGGAGGGCTTGAACCTCCGTCGCGGTGAACTGGTCGGCCCACGGGACGCCGCGCCAGGTGTCGTACCAGCGCCGGACCTCTGCGTTGTCGCGGTACCGGGCGGGCAGACGCGGGAATCGGCCCCGCTCAGCGGTGTACGTGGCGACGCCCTTGGCTCCGCGACTGTTCGCGCGCCTGTCGGGCGCCTTCTTGTGGCTCACTAGCGCCTCCTAGTCGGCGGTTTGGGCCCTGTTTCGGGCCGTTAGGCAGTGGTTTCAGGGCCGTTCTTGGCTGGCTTGTCACGGCTACAAGGCCCGTAGAAGGCTGTCTGAGGGCCTGGGTGCCGGTATCGGCCCAGGTCAGCCCTGGTGCGCTCCCAGGCCGGCTCGGGGCCCCTCCAGGGCCGTGCAGGGGCCTCCGTGACCCTCACACCGCACGAATGGGCGGAGACAGCCCCTTACCGGTCCTCCGATGGGGGGGGCAGTGGAGTCCCCGGCCAGGGGTGGGGGGTGTCCTTGATCTCCTCGGCGCCGTCAGATCATCCCGGGGTGCTTGGCCTTCGGGTACTTGGCGCGGGAGTCGGCACCGCGCCTACGACCTGCCTGGGCTTCCTGCTGAGTCTTCACCTGGTGGTGCTCGCGGCACAGCGACTGAAGGTTGGTCATCGAGTGGTCGTCGCCTGCCTTGATGTGGTCCACGTCCGTCGCGTCTGCGGTACAGCGTGAGCCAGTGATCTCGATGTGCATGCAGCGGTAGCCGTCGCGTCGCAACACTCGGAGCCTGAGCTTGGCCCAGTTGCTTGGCAGCCTGGCCTTGCGGTCGCTGCTGCTCCAGTTGTTGGCCATGCTGATCAGGCTCCCTTCAGGCTCGATGCAGCGGCACGCGCATGCGCCCCGCTGCTGTGCGGTGCTGACGTGTGGTCAGCGCCGTGCTCATGGCCCAAGCCCACGCACCCCAGGTACCGGGGCCCAGGCACGGGGGCCATGGGTCACAGGGGAGGGGGCATGGGCAGAGGGCAGGGGGGTGGCTGAGAGGGGCCTGCCTCGTCGGCTGGGAGACGAGGCCAGGCGTCACCACACAAGATCGACGCTGTGCGCGTCGTCCAGCTTCTAGACCCCTTGGGTTAGAGGTCGTCAGGCGCTGGGGCCTGGCAGTAGGAGAACCTGGCTACTGCTCCAGGAGATTGGGGGAGGATGCGCCCCCGCCTTCCGCTAAGAGGCGGGGGCTCCGATCCTGCTTGCTTCCCGTTTCGAAGGCCCCGCCGTTGCGGCTGGATCTTCCGGGGGCACTGCGGGTGTGTTCCTGGCAGAACAACCTGCTGACGATCCGTGCTGAGGACCGAGCAGGGTCTAACTGATCAACGACACTGAGCCGGTTGCCTTCGCTCGCGAGGAGACGAGAGCCTGACCAAGCCCCTTGTGTTGGCAGATCCTGGCCGCATGTCGACGGCGGACCTGGCAGCGGTAAAGCCCAGCCGCTGCATCTGGGGGACTGTGTCGGCGGGGAGGCCAGCCCAGGCGGAAGCGCCCAGGCTGGCCGTCTGACCCACCGAAGGACCCACGGATTACCCGCCGTGGACGGGAGTCTTGGGGCGCTCCTGACTCGCGCTGTCTCCCTCTAAGGGCAGCGGGCCAGGGGCTTCAGCCAGGCGGCACCCCGCTGGCTGGTCTGGGTACGAAAAGTGGCCAGGTCCCTCAGCCGACCCTCAACCTGCCGCCAGACAGGGGGATCAGCCAGGAGGGACCCGGCCATGAAGTGTGTGCAGAGGACGCCGGTGCTGGCGGTGCGTCTCTCCCTACAACCCATACTGTGAGGCGTGACGGTCACGGGCTCGCTTGGCCCTCTGGCGCTCGGCAGCAAGGCGCCGCTTGCGGGCAGGCTTGCAGCCCGAACAGACCGTGTCCCAGGGCCGTTTCGTCGTCTTCTGGCGGGCCTGCTCGAAGGTTTCGGAGCACTCAGCGCAGGGACCGTTCCAGATCTTCATCTCGCCCCGGACTTCTACGCGGCCGTACTTCGTGGCCCAGTCAGCGGCGACGGGCAGTTCCCTGGCGGCCTCGATGCGCTGCTCCTTCGTCTTCGGCTCGAATCCGGGCAGGTACGAAATGGTGACTGGCCCAGCGAGGTCAGCGCCGATGTCAGCTTGGCGCCCGCTGGGCAACTCCGTGCCGTCCAGGCGGGCCTTGTCGCGAGGGTCCCAGGTCGTGCCGCTCATACGCGTGTAGGGGTCGCTGCGGCGAACCTGGAAGCCTGCCGCGTAGACCTCGTCTTCGTACGCCTCGTACTCGTCTCGCTGACGGTAGGTGCGTCGGCGGGGTGCTGCTCCGTCGTCGGACATGGTGGTCTCCTGAGGTGGGTGAGGGTGGTCAGCGGGGGAGGGTGACGAGGTGACGTGCCGAGGCCCTGATTCAGGACCTTTAGCTGATCTAGCTGGGATCTTGTTAGAAGTCTTGAAGTGCCTCGTCACCTCGTCACCAACACCCCCTCAGCAGAACAAACCAGCAGGTCAGCGCCTTACCGAGGGGGTGACGAGGGTGGTGACGAGACTCAAAAAGGTGCCGAGGGTCCCGACACCAGCTACTCGGAGCCGTCCATGACGCCAGGTCCGGTCGGCCCGCCATGCTGCTCAGCAGGGGTCAGCTCCCGAATGCCTACGATCACGCGGCCTGCCTTCGTCCGCTTCACACTGAGGCTGGGGTACCGCTCCAGTAGGGCGCTGTTCAGCGTCTGCGACTGCTTGAACATCGGGTCCCCCAGCGCTGCCGCCCAGGTCCCGTACGCCTGGAAGACGGTGGTGGCTTTGACGCCCTTCCCCTCCTCGCTGTCATCGAGCTTGAACGTCTGCTCAAGGAAGCCGTCCAACGGGTCAGACTCCCGCTGGTAGTCCTCAGCCGCCGCTGCCATGGATGCCGTGTCAGACAACCCCTCAGCGAACCACTGAACGGAGCCCTGGACGGCCCAGGCCAAGATCCCTGCGGCCTCCTCGCTGACCAAGAAGTCCTCAAGACCCTCGTCACGCTGGTCTCTCTCGAACCGGGCCTCGAAGGGAATGACCTTCACACGGCGCCAGGTCCCGAAGTCCGCGTCCTTGATCCGGGGCAGGTAGTTAGTCGCCAGCATGATCAGGCAAGTCGGCTTGTAGCTGTACGGGTCCCTGTACTTAGGCATGACCGTCAGCCTGTCTCCGCCTGTCGCCTCCTTGATTGCCGCCGTGTTGAGGACAGCGGTCCTGTTGGTCTCCGACGCGACAGCGAGCCTGGCGCCCTTCAGAACCTCGGACTCCGGCCCGCCTGCCCGGTCGCCCAGGAAGATGTTGAAGGAGCAGCGGCCCGTGAAGGCAGCAAAGATCCGCTCCAGGACGTTGATCAGGACTGACTTGCCGTTGGCGCCCTGGCCGTAGAGGTTGACGAAGCACTGTTCGCGCGTGTAGCCCGTGATCCCGTAGCCAATGAGCCGCTGCATGTAGGCAGGCAGCTCAGCGTCGTTGGGGAAGACCTCCGTCAGGAACGCCCCCCAGCGGGGCGCCCTGGCGTCCGGGTCGTAGTCGACGTCAACGAACCTGGTGATCATGTCGGCAGGTCGGCCAGGCCGGAGCAGGCCCGTCCTCAGGTCCACGATCCCGTTTCTGACAGCGAGCAGATCATGCTGCTGGTCGAAGGTCTCAGCCATGGTTCCCGCTGCGAGGGTCACGCCCGGCAGCGCCTTGATCGCGTCCACGACGTTGCGGCGCTTGGCAGTGCTGCCCAGGCTGGCAATGCGGGCGAACTCCTTGTCATCGGCGTTGGGTCCCAGGCTCTTGGTCCAGCTCTCTCGCCTGCCCCGAAGGAAGGTTGCCGCTGCCTCGTTGATCGGACCGTCCTTGCCGGAAACGCTCCACGTGTGGGCGCCAGGGTGGAAGACAGCCCAGCCAACAGCGGGGTCGAAGTGCACATGCCCGCCCAGGCCGTCCAGCAGCATCTGAGCCAGGCTGTCGTCACTGAGGTCTGTCGGCACAGGCTCTACCGCCGTCTGCGCCTGGAGCGTGCGGACCAGGTCCGTCATCTGACCTGGGCTGCCCGCCAGCAGTTGCGCAAGCTGAGCGAGCATCGGGTTGGTCAAGTCGGGGGCAGGGGCATTGACAGGTTCAGCCGTTCGTACCGCCGCTGCGAGTTCAGTAGCGAAGTCGGTCATTGTGGGGTCCTCCGGTAGGTGGGTGAGCATGCGAGGGCCCCCGGACCAATGAGCTGATCCGGGGGCCTGACTGGATGCCTGGCGGGGTGTCAGGTCTTGCTGTCGGGGGCTACGAGTTCGTACATGCCGTCTCCTGACTGGCAGTGCGCGCCTCGTGTGCCGAACAGGCCCGGTTCCAGGTCCGAGCCGCCACCGTGGGTGTGCTGCTTCGTGCAGAAGGGGCACTGAACGGTGAGCAGCCAGGTCTTGTCGTCGGGGGCCTTCTCGATGGTGGGAACGATCTGGGGGTAGGGCATCGGGTCCTCCTGGGTGCGGGCCTGGACGGGGCTGATTGCCTCGACACCCTCTTCCGGTGATTGCCTCCCCCGCCGCACATGGGCAGGGGTCGGGGTGTCGGCGAGGCTCGTTGGCCTCCGTGAGAGGACGGTGTCACTGCCTCTCAAAAGGTGTCCGGTGAGGACCTCCCCTGCTCGGGGTTACAGCCTGGTCAGTCGGCTGGTTCGCTGTACTCCTCGTCAGCCGACCAGACCACCGTGAGCCGACCAGGATCGAAACCGCGAACGCCCCTGCGTCCGGGCCTTATCGCCAGGACGGCGAAGACCTCCCGGAGTTGCTCCCTGCGGTCCTCCACGGACGCGGCGGCCCACCAGTCGCCCGCAGTCTCGCCTGTAGGCTCCAACTCCGTCCGGACGCCGGGGTCTTTGTCGGCAAGCTCCCTGCGACGCTCCTGGAGCTTCTGAAGGCGTGTCAGGCCCTCTGCGCTGGCGTCAGCGGCCAGATCGGTCAGTGCGTCCCTGATCTCAGCGTCAACGCGGGCAAGGTCGTTGGCTGTCCCGACAACGGCCCGCTCTCGGTACATGGGCCAGTCCCCAGCGACAGCGAGGTAGCGGGCCTCGATGTGGGCTTCCACTCCCGCCGCTGTCACGCTGGCAGGCTCCCCGCAGGCTCGGCCCTCAGTCTTCGTCATGCACACGTATCTGGGGGCGCCTGCACTTGTCACGCCGACGCGCATGGGCGCGTCGCAGGAGGCACACGTGAGAAGCCCTGACAGGAGCCTGGAGGGCCTGCCGCCCCTGCCCTGGGGTCTGGGCCCGTTGGCCAGGAGAAGGGCCCTGAGGGCGGCGTGTTCAGCGTCCGTCAGGATCGGCGGGTAGGGGCGCAGTATCTCCCCGTCAGGGTCCCGGACAGGCTTCCCGTCGTGGCTGAGCTGGCCCAAGGCGGCGGTGCCCGTCAAGACGCCCCTGAGAGCCTGACGGGACCACGTTGACGCCTTCCTGGGGCGGTAGCCTGCGTGCTCCAGCCAACGGCAGACGCGGCCTAGGGACTCGCCCCTGAGGATGCGTTCCGCTGCCTCTCGGATGGCCGCTGCTTCGTCAGGCTCGATGGTCAGAGTCCGGCCCTTGCCATCGTCAGCGTTGGTGACCCGGTAGCCGTACGGGACCAGTCCCCCCGCCCAGCGGCCCGACTGGCGGGCGCGTCGGCGCATGTCGTTGGATCGCTGCCTCATGCGCTCCCGCTCAGCCCTCGCGATCTCCGCCTTCAGTACGAAGGCGATCCGCCACGTATCCCCGCTGGCAGAGTCAATCCCCTGGGTGTCCAGGATGCGCACCGGGGCGTGTATCTGCCGTCCGGTCTCAGGGTCCTTGCCCTCGTGGACGTCCAGGAGGCGGGCGGCTACGTTCAGCCCTTCTCGGGTCAGGCGATCGACGCTGTAGGTGGCAAGGACTTGAGCCCTGCCGGATCGGGCGTCGTCCAGCCATGCCAGGAAGGCGGGTCTGTCTCGGAATCCGCCTGAGAGGCCGTCATCTACGTGTAGGGCGGCCTCAGTCAGGCCCAGGCGCTGGCAATGGTCCCGCAGGTCATCGGCCATGCCCCGGAGGGACAAGTTGCTGTCGGCGGCTTGCTTGCTCAGACGTACGTACAGCGAGGCGGAAGTCATGCCGACCAGTCTTGCAGAAATGTGTTTCAGTCGGTAGTGTCGCCCACGCCCCGCTGCGCGCCATCTCCAGGCTCCACGAGCCCACCAGATGAGTGAGGGGATCGGCCACGTCCAGCATGTCGGGACCGGGCATCAGCTCCTCCCGGATGCGCTCCTCCAGCCCGGTCAGAACGTCGCCGATACGCTCGAAGTCCCTTTCCAGGGCGTCCGGTTCGCACTGCCGTGCCTCGCAGGTCTCCAGCAGCGCGAGCGGCAGGTCGTGGCCGATGTGGGCGTTGATGCCGGCGGTGGCGAACTGCAGCGGGCGTACGGAGGGATGGCGGCGGAAGTGGAAGAGCGGGCGCCAGCAGGACGGTGTGCGGCGGCCGGAGAGGCACGCCTCGACGGCGTCGAGGTAGCGGCCCGCGAATCGCACGCCCAGCTCCTCGGCGGTGACGCGGTCCGTGAACCAGCCCGTCTCCAGGCGCCGTTGCAGCTCCTCGGTGACCGTCAGATAGACGCGGTTGAAGACGGCCACCCCGTCACCGGCGGGCAGTCCGGCTCCGATGCCGTGCATGCGCCGCAGGACGGAGCGTACGGAACCCGGCCGGGACGCGCGGGCCGTCCGCACAGTTGCGCGGGAAGTCCCGCAGGGCGACCGCAGTTGCACGCCCGTCGTGCCCGGTGGCGGCTGCTCGGTTGAGGTCATGTACGGCAGCGTCGCAGCCGTGGTGGCGGTCGGTGGCGCACCTGCCCGGGACTGCGCCCGTACGGAGGACAAGCGGCAGCGGTGTGAGGGAACCGGCGGCGGGGGAGGCCGAACGCTCCACCCCCCTCGGCCGGGCGGTGGGCATGCCCGAAGCCCTGCACCACCGACGCCCAACGCACCGTTGCCCTGGCAGACTTCCCGCACCCCTGCGACGATCACCGCTGCTGCCACGGGCGCTCGCTGCCCGGCCACCGGTCAGCGGTGTGAACCACGCATCAGGTCACCGGCAGGCGCCGCAGCCGCCGGCCGGGCGGGTCGAAGGTCAGCCCGTTCTCGTCGAGGGCGTTGAAGACGGTCGCCCGGCGGTCCGCCTCGAAGACGAAACTGACGTCGACGCTCCCCTGAGCCGCGTCCCTGCCCGTCCACTCGAGCAGTTCGACGCCCCCGAGGGGGAGCCCGCGCAGGGCCCGCAGTCCGGGAAGCGGCTCGGGACGCCACTGCAGGTCGAACTCGGGCCAGAGCAGGGGACGGGCGGGATCGACCGTGTTCCACGTGAGGGAGAGATCGTCCAGCTTCTGGTGATTGATCTCGACCTGCTCGCCGTCGAAGTCGAACAGCACCGGGCAGTCGCAGAACCACTCGTCGTCCTGGCGGTCCCAGACCATCCACACCCTCGTCAGGGTGCGGCCCACGAGACCGCGCAGGCGCAACCCGTGCTCCCGCGTCACTTCGCCGCGGCCGTTCAGCCACACCGGCCGGTACCCGCCGATGCCGAAATCGAACATCGGGCCATCCTCCCAGAGTTGCCGTTCCGGGCCCCTAGGAGGACGCCGCGCCCGGACCCGCGGGCTGCTCCGCGGCCGCCGGCTCCGCTCCTCCCGCGTACTCAGACTCGTCCTCGGTCTCGTCCCCGGCGTCCCCGGCCGGCTTCTTCGCGGGACCCGCCGCCCGTGGCCGAGTGCGCAGCACGCCCGCCCCGAAGACCAGACCCAGCAACAGCACCGTGACCATCCCGAACGACACCGTCAGCGACGTGGCTTCCGCGATCCAGCCGACGGCCGCCGGCGCGGCCAGGCCCGATGCGTACGCCAGTGTCGCCACCCCCGCGATCGCCTGTCCCTGCGACCCCGTGCCCGAGTGGCCCGCCGCGGCGAAGCACAACGGCACCACGACAGCGATACCGACGCCGATCAGGGCGAAGCCCGCGACGGCCTGCGGGGGAGACCCGGCAGCGACCACCAGCGCGCTGCCGAGCGCGGCCACCAGTCCGCCGACCCGCACCGTGCGCACCGGTCCCAGG
Organism: Streptomyces ovatisporus; assembly: GCF_042653885.1. Taxonomy (NCBI): domain Bacteria; kingdom Bacillati; phylum Actinomycetota; class Actinomycetes; order Kitasatosporales; family Streptomycetaceae; genus Streptomyces; species Streptomyces ovatisporus. The sequence goes on along the minus strand of NZ_JBHSFH010000006.1, from coordinate 248,973 downwards.
CGCCTGACCACGGCGTCTCCGACGAGCCGTGCGACGGCCATCGTGCAGGCGAAGGCGGTGAACGCGGCGGCGGCGAGCCCCGGATCGGCGTACGTGACGTCTCGCAGGTAGATGCCCGACCAGTCCATGGAGGCGCCCTCGGCGAAGATCGCGCAGAAGCCGATGACGCCGATCGGCAGGACCGCGCGGGCGGGCAGCGCGAAGCGCGGCGGCTCCTCCTCGCCCTCGCCGGACTGCGCCGTCTCCTCTGCCCGTACGTCCAGCGCCCAGCGGCTCGCGACGACAGCCGCGACCGCCACCACCGGCGCGACGAGGGCCAGATGAACCCGGCCGTCGAGGCCCGTGTGCGCGGCCAGAGCGCCTCCCGCGCCGCCGAGCAGCGTGCCCACGCTCCACACGCCGTGCAGTCCGGACATCACCGACCTGCCGTACCGCTCCTCGATCTGCACCCCGTGCGCGTTCATCGCGACGTCCATCAGACCCAGTCCGCACCCGTAGACGAACAGGGCCAGGCACAGCCATCCCAGGGCGGGTGAGAGCGCAGGCAGCGCGAGACCGGCGCAGCACATCAGCGACAGCCACGCCAGCAGCGGACGCGGACTGTAGCGGTGGGCGAGGCGGGCCGAGAGCGACATCGCGGCGGAGGCGCCGACCGTCAGGAAGACGAGCGCTATCCCCAGCCAGCCGGGGCTGAGATCCAGGTGCTCCCGGATCCAGGGGATGGCGGTGGCGAAGCTGCCGCTCGCCGCTCCGTGCGCGGCGAAGACGACCGAGATCGCGAGCCGGGCCCGGCGGGTGGCGCCGTCGGGGGCGGTCTGCTGCATGTACGGGGTCCTCCGGCCTGTGTCCCTGCGAGTGGTCTGACGTGCTGTTCACGGGGCCGGGTGCACCCTGCGCGCACCTGCCGCCCGCGGCTGCCGGGCCGTGCGATCCGGGCCACTGTACGGGGGTCCGCGGGGTGCTCGACAAGGGGATTCCACGCCCGGAGAGGGCGAGTTGAGAGCGCTCACAGGTCACTTCGGACAGCTCCCGCCGATGCGCCCGGCGGTCCTGGCTGTGAGTGAGCCCACAGGCACCGGGAGCATGGGGCGCGGCGGACCGTGGCAGACTGGACGCGTACCAGTGACGTCAGCGCACTCCGGGGTCGGTGAAAGTCCGAACCGGCGGTTACAGTCCGCGACCCGTTCGCAGCCAGCGACCGGTTGACCAGGTGAAACTCCTGGACCGACGGTTAAAGTCCGGATGGGAGGCAGTGCGCGGCGGGCCGAGAACGGTACACCGCCGACCCGGGCGTTCCGGACCCGTACTCCGCATCGCGGAACGGTTCCCGGCTCCTCGGAGACCAGGCGGTGCAGCCGGCTCACAGGTCCGCAGAGATCCCACATGCCCCGGAGTCCGTGCCCTAGAGGCAGGAGAGACCCGGTGGCCACCGACGCCGCAGGCTCAGCACCGTCCGCCGAACCGGCCGAGCGTGCTGCCATGCGCCGAGCAGTCGAACTCGCCGCCCGCGGGCTGGGATCGACCAGCCCCAATCCCGTCGTCGGCTGCGTCGTCCTGAACTCCGAGGGCCACCCCGTCGGCGAAGGCTGGCACCAGCGGGCCGGCGGCCCGCACGCCGAGGTACACGCCCTCGCCGAGGCCGGGGACGACGCGAGGGGCGGCACCGCAGTCGTCACGCTCGAACCGTGCGACCACACCGGACGTACGGGCCCCTGCTCCCGGGCCCTGATCGACGCCGGGATCGCCCGCGTCGTCTACGCCGTCGCAGATCCCGGCGCGAACGGCGGCGAACGCACCCTGGCCGGAGCGGGCATCGACGTGGAGCGCGGGCTGCTGGCCGACGAGGCGGCAGCCGTCAACGCCGCCTGGCTCACCGCGGTGCGCGTGCAGCGTCCGTACGTCGTATGGAAGTACGCAGCCTCGCTCGACGGCCGAAGCGCCGCTGCCGACGGCTCCAGCCGCTGGATCACCTCCGACGCGGCACGTGCCGACGTCCACCGCCTCCGCGCCCGCACCGACGCCGTGATCGTCGGCTCCGGGACCGCTCGCGCCGACGACCCGCAGCTCGCTGTGCGCGGCGTGTCCGGTGCCGTGCAGCCGCTGCGCGTCGTGATCGACACCGCCGCCACCGCTGTACGGCCCGGCGCCCGCGTGCTCGACGGCACCGCACCCACGCTGATCGCCGTCGCGCAGGAAGCCTCCACCGCTGAACTCGGCGACGCAGCCGAGGTGTTGCGCCTGCCCCGCGCCGAGGGGGGCCGGCGCGGCCTGGACCTGACCGCGCTGCTGGAGGAGTTGTACGGACGGGGAGTGCGCTCGGTGCTGCTGGAGGGCGGCCCGACGCTCGCGGGCTCCTTCGTCGAAGAGGGACTTGTCGACGAAGTCATCGGCTACGTCGCCCCCGTCCTGCTGGGCGCCGGGCCCGCCGCGCTCGGCGACGCCGGAATCGCCGCCGTCGCGCAGGCGTTGCGGCTGCAGATGACCGAATCCGTGCGCATCGGCCCGGACTTGCGCATCACAGCGGTCCCCGCGGGCTCCGCACGCGCCAGGGCCGCCGCTGCCTCCCCCGTCACCGCTTCCACCGCTTCCCACGCTGCCACCGAGGAGTCCTGAGTGTTCACCGGAATCGTCGAAGAACTGGGCGAGGTCGTCGCCGTCGAGGAGCTGCCGGGCGCCGCGCGCTTCCGCCTGCGCGGCCCGCTCGTCACCAAGGGCGTACGGCACGGCGAGTCGATCGCCGTCAACGGCGTCTGCCTCACCGTCGTCGACACGGCCGGCGGCGAGTTCACCGCGGACGTCATCGGCGAGACGCTGAAACGCTCCTGCCTCGGCGCGCTTCGAGCCGGCTCCCGCGTCAACCTCGAACGCCCCATGGCACTGGGCGGCAGGCTCGACGGTCACCTGGTCCAGGGACACGTGGACGGGACCGGGACCATCACCGAACGCACCGAGCAGGGGAGCGTGGCCGTCCGTATCCCCCCGGAGCTGGCCAGGTACATCGTCGCGAAGGGCTCCATCACCGTCGACGGCGTCAGCCTCACCGTCGTCGAGGCGGGTGACGAGCACTTCACCGTCAGCCTGATCCCCACGACGCTCGAAGCGACGACCCTGGGCGTCAAGCAGGCCGGGGACCCGGTCAACCTGGAGGTCGACGTGCTCGCGAAGTACGTCGAGCGGCTCATGACCCACGGCGGCGGCGCGCACGCGGACCGCAGCACGGGCAGGGGAGCCGGGGGAGCGGGGCGGGACGCCGCGGACGTGAGGGAAACCGTCCGATGAGCGCTCTCGGCTGGCTCAACGACCAGGCCTTCACCGCGTTCGGGCAGCACGTCATCTACTCCGACATCATCGGCAACAGCATCGGCCTCGCCGCCCTCGCACTGGGCTGGCGGCGCTCGATCCTGACCTGGCCGGTCCAGGTGCTCTCCGGCGTCGTGCTCGTCGGCGCCTACTACTCGGCCCAGCTCGCGGGTGGAGTCGGCAAGCAGCTGCTGGTCATAGCGGTCGCCCTGTGGGGCTGGTGGCAGTGGCAGCGCGGCAGGCGGCAGACGCAGGACGGAACCGTCGCGGTGCGTTTCGCAACCGGACGGGAGCGCGCCGTGCTCCTGGCCGGTACGGCCCTGGGCACGCTCGCCGTCGGCGGGCTCTTCACGCTCGTCCCCTCTCTCTCGTGGAGCCCCTGGCCGGACGCGTACATCTTCGTCGGCACGCTCGCCGCCATGACGGCGCAGGCGCGTGGCCTGGTGGAGTTCTGGTTCGCCTGGCTGCTGGTCGACATCGTGGGCGTCCCCCTGGCGTTCAGCAGCGGGCTGGCCTTCTCGGGCCTGGTGTACGTCGTCTACCTCGTCCTCGTGCTGTGGGGTCTGCGCAGCTGGTGGCTGCGGACCCGCCGTACGGAGAGCACACCGGGCGTCACCGGCCGGGGGCCGGGGCAGCAGCCGGCCGCCGAAGGAGCACTCCCATGAGCGACAGCGCCACCGCAGCGACCGGCACCGCCGGGACGACTCGCACCACCGGCCCGAACGGGTCCCACGAAGGAGTTGCAGACATGAGCGTGAGCACCACCCCCGCCCCGTCCGCAGCGCACCGGGCCACCGACGCCGGAGTGCCGGGCCGCGACGACTTCGGCCCCGGGGATCTCGGGCTGGATCCCGTCGAACGCGCCATAGCGGACATCGCCCTCGGCCGCCCCGTGGTGGTCGTCGACGACGCGGACCGTGAGAACGAGGGCGACCTGGTCGTCGCGGCCGAGCGGATCACCCCCGAGATCGTGGCGTTCATGATGAGCGAGTGCAGGGGTCTGATCTGCACTCCCATGGAGGCCGCGGATCTCGACCGGCTCGACCTGCCGCAGATGGTCGAGCAGAACTCCGAGGCCATGGGCACCGCGTTCACCGTCTCCGTCGACGCCGCCGCACACCACGGCGTCACCACCGGCATCTCCGCCGCCGACCGCGCCACCACAATCCGCCTCCTCGCGGACGCCGGGTCCGTAACGGGGGACTTCGTACGGCCCGGGCACTCCTTCCCGCTGCGCGCCAAGCCCGGCGGCGTACTGGCGCGGCCAGGCCACACCGAGGCAGGCGTGGACCTGGCACGGCTGGCCGGACTGCGTCCCGCCGCCGCCATCGTCGAGATCGCAGGGGAGGACGGCACCATGCTGCGGCTGCCCGAGCTGATCCCCTTCGCCCGCAAGCACGGCCTGGCGATCATCTCCATCGAGGACCTCATCGCGTACCGCAGGACGTCCGAGCCCACCGTCCGCCGGGAGGCCGTCACACGGCTGCCCACGCAGTACGGCGACTTCCAGGCCCACGGCTACCGCTCCACCCTCGACGGCGTCGAACACATCGCTCTCGTCACCGGTGACGTGACGGAGGCCGGCGGCGAGGACGTCCTCGTGCGCGTCCACTCGGAGTGCCTGACAGGTGACGTCTTCGGGTCTCTGCGGTGCGACTGCGGCACACAGCTGCAGGAGTCCCTGCGGAAGGTGCAGGAGGAAGGCAGGGGAGTCGTGGTCTACCTGCGCGGCCACGAGGGCCGGGGGATCGGGCTGCTGTCCAAGCTGCGCGCGTACGAACTCCAGGAGCGCGGGCGCGACACCCTGGACGCCAACCTCGAACTGGGGCTGCCCGCCGACGCACGCGACTACGCCGCCGCCGCCCAGATCCTCGGCGACCTCGGTGTGCGGTCGCTGCGCCTGATGACCAACAACCCGGAGAAGTCCGAGGCGCTCACCCGGCACGGGCTGCGGATCGTCGAGCGGGAAGCCATGCCCGTCGAGGCGGGCGAGCACAACCTGCAGTACCTGCGCACCAAACGCGACCGGATGGGGCACGATCTGCCGTGGCTGGAGCTGGACCAGGCCTCTCCCTGCGGCAGTCAGTGACCCCGCACACGCACCGTCCCATTTCACCCACCCCACCCCGACCGGCCGGTTCTCCCGGCCGGACACCCCTGAGGCAAGGAGCAACGTGAGCGGCAAGGGAGCCCCCGAACTGTCCGTGAAGAACTGCGGCGACCTGCGCGTCGCAGTCATCGCCGCGCAGTGGCACCAGCAGGTCATGGACGGGCTCGTGGACGGATCGCTGCGCGCCCTGCACGAACTGGGCATCGACGAACCGACGCTGCTGCGCGTCCCCGGCAGCTTCGAGCTGCCGGTCGTGGCCAAGGTCCTCGCAGACCGCGGGTACGACGCGATCGTGGCACTCGGCGTCGTCATCCGCGGTGGGACACCGCACTTCGACTACGTCTGCCAGGGCGTGACCCAGGGCCTGACGCAGGTGTCCGCCGACTCCGGCGTCCCCATCGGCTTCGGCGTCCTGACCTGCGACACCGAGGCGCAGGCCCTGGACCGGGCCGGCCTCGCCGGTTCCTCCGAGGACAAGGGACACGAGGCGGTCACCGCCGCCGTCGCGACAGCCGCCGTCCTGCGCACCGTGGCCGAACCCTGGCGCTAGCAGCCCCGGGGCCTGCACGTAGAGTTGAGGACACCATGGCGAACAAGACCTTCGAGGAGCTCTTCGCCGAGCTCCAGCACAAAGCCGCCACCGGCGACCCCATCACCTCCCGTACCGCGGAACTGACCGCCCAGGGCGTCCACTCCATCGGCAAGAAGATCGTCGAGGAGGCCGCCGAGGTGTGGATGGCGGCCGAGTACGAGGGGGACGAGCGCACCGCCGAGGAGATCTCGCAGCTGCTCTACCACGTGCAGGTGATGATGATCGCCCGCGGCGTATCACTCGAGGACGTATACGCTCATCTCTGAGCGGCGGCCCGTACGAGGCGGTCCGCAGACCGCTCGTCCGCCGCAGCCCCTGGGGGCCGGCCCGCACCTCGCCCGACGCACGCACGACAACCTCCCGCCCACGCAACCGCACCTCACGCACATCGCACCTCACGCAAAGGAAGCCCGCACCATGCTGCGCATCGCCGTCCCCAACAAGGGTTCACTGTCCGAGCCTGCGTCGGAGATGCTCCATGAGGCCGGCTACCGGCAGCGCAAGGACCGTCGCGAACTGGTGCTCGCCGACACCGAGAACGAGGTCGAGTTCTTCTTCCTGCGGCCCCGTGACATCGCCGTCTACGTCGGTTCGGGCAAGCTCGACATCGGCATCACCGGACGCGACCTGCTCCTGGACTCCGGTGCCCGCGCCGAGGAGATCCTCCAACTCGGCTTCGCCGGCTCCACGTTCCGGTACGCCACCCGTCCGGGAACGGCGAAGAGCGTGACGGACCTCGGCGGCATGACGATCGCCACCTCCTTCTCCGGTCTGGTCACCAAGCACCTCGCCGACCACGGCGTCGACGCCTCCGTCGTCCACCTCGACGGCGCGGTGGAGACCGCCATCCAGCTCGGTGTGGCAGAAGTCATCGCAGACGTCGTGGAGACCGGAACGACGTTGCGCAACGCGGGTCTTGAGATCATCAGCGAGCCGATCCTGCACTCCGAGGCCGTCGTCGTGCGGGGCACCGGAGCCCCCGACGACGACCCCAAGGTGCGCCAGTTCCTCCGCCGCATGCAGGGCGTTCTCGTGGCCCGGCGCTACGTGATGATGGACTACGACATCCGCGCCGAGCACCTGGAGCAGGCCGTCGCCCTGACCCCGGGCCTCGAATCGCCCACCGTCTCCCCGCTGCACGACCAGGGGTGGGTCGCCGTGCGCTCCATGGTCCGCACGAAGGAGGCGCAGCGCATCATGGACGACCTGTACGAACTGGGCGCGAGGGCCATCCTCACCACCGGCATCCACGCCTGCCGCCTCTAGGGTGCGTCGCCCGGCCACTGCACCAGCGCGTGCGTACCAGCCAGGAGTTCCGCGCATGACCCAACTGCCCGCCCTGCCCGTCACGTTCCGCCCGACGCGGACCCGCGTCGTCCTCGTCACCGTGGGCGTCGCACTCTTCGCCGTGCTCACGGCGATCGCCCTTCTCCTGCCGGCGACGGCGCCGGGGGAGCGGGTCAGCTTCGTCGTGACCGGGCTGCTCTTCCTCGGTGTGCTTCTGCTTCTCTCACGGCCCCACGTCACCGCGGACGAGAACGGCGTGACCGTCGTCAACCTGACGACGAAGAGGCGCCTCGAATGGGCGGAAGTCCTGGGCGTCCGGCTCCGCGCCGGCGACCCGTGGGTCGCGCTCGACCTCGCCGACGGCACCAGCCTCCCCGCCATGGGCATCCAGCCGGGCATCGCGAAGAAGCAGGCGATCGGTGACGCCGCGGCACTGCGCGCACTGGCCCAGAAGCACGGCTCGGGAGAACCCGTGCGCTGACTCTCGAACCAACCCGCACCCTGCCGGACGTACTTCAGCCGGAAGCGTCCCGGTGCACGCGGCAGTGCGCCGATCCGTCCCGGCCGTTTCCCCGGGCAGAACCGATTCGCCCGGTCATCGCCTCTGCCGCGGGCCGCGCGAAGGTGATTACTCTGGTCGGGGCGCCGGATCGAACCGTGACCGGCTCGGACCGCGCCCCCACCCGGCCCGCTACCCGAGGAGTGACCACCGTCAGCGATGGACGGATCGTCCTGTAGTACCTGCGCTGTGCCTTCCCTTCCCATCCGGGGAGCCACAGCATGACCCTCCCGCTCGTACTGCTCGCCGCAGCCTTCGTGCTGATTCTGGCCAACGGCTTCTTCGTCGCTGCCGAGTTCGGCCTCGTCACCGTGGAGCGCCCCGAAGCCGAACGTGCCGCTGCCGAAGGCGACCGCCGGGCCCGCGCCGTGACCGCCGCCCTGCGCGAGCTGTCCTTCCAGCTCTCCGGGACCCAGCTGGGCATCACGCTCACCTCGCTGGTCGTCGGCATGCTCTCCGAACCGGCCCTCGCCCGGCTGCTGGGCCCGCCGCTGGCGGCCTCCGGGCTGCCGGAGGGGCTGGTACCCGGCATAGCCGTCATGATCGGCATGCTGCTGGCGTCCGCGCTGCAGATGGTCGTCGGTGAACTCGTCCCGAAGAACTGGGCGGTCTCCCGGCCGATGCAGGTCGCCCGCTTCGTCGCGCGCCCCCAGCGGCTCTTCTCCGCCGCCTTCCGGCCGCTGATCACCCTGCTCAACGCCCTGGCCAACCGCATCGTCCGCGCGTTCGGCGTGCAGCCGGCGGAGGAGCTCGCCTCGGCCCGAACACCCGGCGAACTGGTCTCCCTCGCACGGCACTCCGCACGCGCGGGCGCCATCGAGCAGGACACCGCCGACCTGTTCGTCCGGACCCTCTCGCTGGCCGGCCTGACGGCGCAGCACGTGATGACGCCGCGTGTGCGCGTCTGCGCCCTGCAGACCGGCGCGACCGCCGAGGACGTCCTCAACCTCACCCGCGCCACAGGACACTCCCGCTTCCCCGTCTACAGCGAACGGCTGGACGAGATCACCGGCATCGCCCACCTGAAGGACGCGCTCGCCGTCCCCGCCGAAGAACGTCTGCGCACGCCGGTCACCCGGATCACGGCGCCCGTTCTGCAGGTCCCGGAATCGCTGCCCGTGCAGCCGCTGCTGGAACGGCTGCGCCGCGAGGCGCCCATCGCCGTGGTCGTCGACGAGTACGGCGGTACGGCGGGAGTGGTCACCCTCGAGGACATCGTCGAGGAACTGGTCGGCGAAGTACGCGACGAGCACGACGGGGACGACGTCCCCGCGCTGGCTCCCGCCCCGCCCGACCCGGAGGGGCGGCCCGCGTGGGAGGCCGACGGAGGCTGCCGGGTGGACATGCTGCGCCGCATCGGCCTCCGCGCGCCGGAAGGCCCGTACGAGACCGTCGCCGGGCTTGTCGCCGACCGGCTCGGGCGCATCCCCGCCCCCGGCGACGTCGCCGTCCTGAGCGGAGGGCCGGAAGCTCCCGACTGGCAGTTGCGGGTACGGCACGTCAGGCATCACCGGGCCGAACGCGTCCGGATCGTGAGGGTGGAGGACGGCGTAAGCGCCGCCGGGCCGTCCGCACGTGCACCGGAGCAGGCCGAGCCGGACGGAACGCCGCGACCCGGGGGGAGCCTCCGTTGAGCACCCTGCAGCTCCTCTTCGCCGCCCTGCTGGTGCTGGGCAACGGGTTCTTCGTGGGGGCCGAGTTCGCCCTGGTGTCGGTGCGCCGCAGCCAGATCGAACCACTGGCCGCCGGCGGATCGGCGCGTGCCCGCAAGGTGCTCACCGGTCTGGAGAACCTGCCGCAGATGATGGCCGCCGCGCAGTTCGGCATCACCGTCTGCTCGCTGACACTCGGCGCGGTCGCCGAACCCACCATCGCGCACCTGCTGGAGCCCGTCTTCCACGCCGTGCGGCTGCCCGAGGCACTCGTCCACCCGGTCGGGTACGTCGTCGCGCTGGCCGTCGTGGTCTCCGCCCACCTCGTCATCGGGGAGATGGTGCCGAAGAACCTGGCGATGGCCGCACCGGAGCGCACCGCGCTGTGGCTGAGCCCCGCCCTGGTCGGTTTCGCGCGGCTGTGCCGGCCGGTGACCGCCGCCCTGGACAGCTGCTCCAAGTGGATCCTGCGGCTCTTCCACGTCGAGCCCAGGGACGAGGTCGAGGCCGTCTGCACCAGTGAGCAGCTCACCGACCTCCTCGCCGACTCCCGGCAGGCCGGTCTCCTCGACCACGCGGAGCACGAACGCCTCTCCGACGCCCTGGAGCTGGGCTCCCGCCCCGTCACGGACGTGCTCCTCTCCCGTACGTCCCTGGTGACCGTTCCGCCCGACGTCACCCCTCGCGAGGTCGAGGAACTGACGGTCCGTACCGGCTACTCCCGCTTCCCCATCTGCGCACCCGACGGGGCCTTCATGGGGTACCTGCACGTCAAGGACGTACTGGACCTCACCGAGCACCACCGTGCCGTGCCGCAGCACCTGTGGCGCTCGATGGCCACGCTCCGCGCCGAACTGCCCCTGGACGACGCACTCGCCGCGATGCGCGGCGCCGCCTCCCACCTGGCGGCCGTCGCCGACGCGGCGGGGCGGGTACTGGGTCTGGCGGCGCTCGAGGACGTGCTGGAGATGCTCGTCGGAGAGGTGCACGACCCGGCGCACGAGCCGGCCGGGGCGCCGCCGAGACAGCGTACGTCCGGCTCCGCGGCAGGGATGGCCGGGACAGCCGGGACAGCAGGGACTTCAGAGACGGGAGACACGGGCAACTCCGCGCAGGACGGGGGAAGTTCACCGGAGGCCGCCGACAGGGCCGCTTCGGAGGTCCCGGCCGGCTGAGGCCGTGCGGGGAGGTAGCGCCGCTCAGCCCAGCGGAGAGGGAGGGTCGAAGCGAGGTCCGTCAGGGCCCCGCCCGGAGAGCACTTCCCCGTACGCCTGCATCAGGTCGGGCAGCCGCAGCGTGGAGAGGTCCTCACGAGTGGGGGTGCCCGGGTAGCCGGACAGCCGCAGATCGCGGTACGCGCAGCTCTTCTCGTAAAGGGTGCGCAGGAAACGGCCGTTGCCAAGTTCGTCGACCCAGCCCTGGTCGACGACGTGGCCGCTGATGCTGCGCATCTCCTCCAGACTCTCCTCGTCCCACACGTCGCCGTTCTCCGCCGCGAGCACCTCGCCGATCGCGGTCAGCTCCAGGGGGCGGTAGCTGGGGAAGTCGACGCGCGTCGTGAAGCGGGACGACAGACCGGGGTTGGCGGCCAGCAGGCGGTCCATGCCCTCCCGGTATCCGGCCAGGATGACGACCAGCTGGTCGCGGTTGTCCTCCGCACGCTTCAGCAGCACCTGCAGTGCTTCGTCGCCGTACGCGTCGCCCTTGCTGTAGCCGGAGTTGGCCAGCGCGTACGCCTCGTCGACGAACAGCACCCCGCCCAGCGCCGAGTCGATGAGCTCGTTGGCCTTCACGGCCGTCTGACCGAGGAACTCCCCGACCAGATCGGCCCGTTGGGCCTCCACGAGATGGTCGCCGCCCAAGAGTCCCAGCGCGTAGAACGCCCGGCCGAGGATGCGTGCGACCGTCGTCTTGCCCGTTCCGGACGGCCCGGAGAAGACGAAGTGCCTCTTCGGCGGCTGTACGGGCAGGCCCTGAGCGGCACGCAGCCGGGCCATGTGCAGCTGGGCCGAGAGCGCCCGCACCTGACGCTTGACCGGTTCCAGGCCGACCATCCGCTCCAGCTCGTCCAGCGCCTGCGCGAGCAGGACCGGGTCGGAGGGGCCGGCGAGCACGCGGTCCGTGCCGGTGTCGGCCGTGTGGGGGACCATCCGGTTCCGTACGGCGTCGGAATCCACCCGTACCGGCTCCGCCGGGTCGCCGGAGTCCTCCAGGCTCAGCGCGTCGGCGACCGGGTCCAGGTCCGGGTCCGCGCTCTCCGCGGGATCGGGCGCGTCGAAGCCGGGGGCCGCCGCGGACCCGGTCGGCGGACCGTCGGCGGGGAGGTCACCCGCGTCCTGGCCCGGCTCCGGCCCGCCGGGCGGCCCGTCCGGTCCGTCGAGGCCGTCCAGGCCGCGTCCGCCGCCGGTGCCCGCGAGGGTGATCGCGGCGGCCAAGTCGCCGGAATCGCCGAGACCGTCGCTCTCGGCGATGGCGGTCAGCCGGGCAGCCGTGTCCATGAACGCCGGATCTATGCGGTGCACGGCGCGGTAGAGCGGCAGCGCCGCAGCGCTGCGTCCGGTGCCCTCCCGGGCCCGGGCCAGCCAGTACCGCAGCTCCTTGCGCTGCGGCTGTTCGCTGCGGCAGCGCATCAGGGCGGAGGCGAGCAGCGGCTCGGCCTGCCCGTACATCTCCAGCCGCACCCGGGCCATTCCCGCGAACAGCCCGGCCTCGATGCCCAGCAGCGGATCCTCGACGAGGGGCTCGGTGTGGGCGACGAGCCGCTCCCAGTCCTTGGCGAGGTAGGCGCGGCACGCGTGCAGGAAGCGCACCTGGGGGTCGGTCTCCACGGGCGGGCAGTCGGCCAGCGCCCGGTCCAGTTCCGCGACGTGCCGCCCGTCGAGCCAGTGCGAGGCGTGCGCGAGCAGCAGGTCACGCTCGCTCTCGAGTACCGGCTGGACCCACCAGCCCAGCCAGTACCAGGAGTTGAGGTTGCGGGCGTAGCGTTCGCGCTGTTCGCCGAAGCGCTGCCGGTGCTGGTACATGTGCAGGAGGGCCGTGTGGGTGTCGGCGCGCAGGGCGTGAAGTCCCAGCCAGCCGTCGGCCATTCCGGGGTCGAGCCGTACCGCCGTGTGGAACTCCTCCTCGGCCTGGGCGTACTGGCCCACCGTGTAGGCGTCCACCCCGCGCAGCCAGGCGAGATCGGCAGGGGCGTGGAGGTGCGGGCCACTCTGCCTGCCGTAGTCCATCACGTCCCCCACGAAACGTCCCCCCGTCATCCGCCGACGGCCGCCCGCTTGCGTCCCGGGAGCGGGCCCCGGGGCGCCCCCATCACCGGACGACCGGATGAGGTGCAGGACGAACGTCCGTACTCCGGGCGGGATTTGGGGTCGGCTGACCCTGGTTTGCCCGAAGTCCGCCGCCCCCAAGCATCGTACCTGCGGGGTCGTCGCCGCCGAAGGCCGATCCGGGAGCACGCCGGGCACCGAAGTGGAAGGCTGCGCTCCGGGCTGGTCCGGTGACGTACGGTGAGCGCCATGGCCGGAGAGGTCCTCGACGGCCGGTGTCCGGGCAGAACGAAGCCCCCGATCACGGGGGAACAACCGGGGGCTTCGCGTCTGCGGGCGACCTGTACAGACCGCCTTCTGGAAAAGTAATTCCTGTGGGGTCCCCGGGTCAAGCGGCTCTGCGCGACTCTCCCGGAGCGACGCCGCACGGACACCCAACGCGTAACGTTGAGTGACGAGTTGAGCCCGTCAGCCGTGCCTCCGGGGTCCCCTGCGCACCTCGTATCCCTGCGCTCCCCGACGCACCAGGTAATTCGCATACGAATACGAGGGGTCCTCGGCGAAATGCGTAGTCTCGGCGCACGTCCACGCGTCCCAGAATCCGGACAGCCGCGTACCGTCCCGCCGCCGTCCACGCCCCCACGCCTCCGCCGGGGCGACGTCCATCCACAGCACGCGGGCCAGATGCGGGCGCAGGGCACGCCGTCCCGCTCCCACGCCCTCGATGAGGACGACGGGAGCCGCGGGGACGACGGCTGCTGTGTCCGCGTCCGGGGGGAAGGCCCCCCGCGTCCAGTCGTAGGGGACGTAGCGCGCGGGACGGCCCCCGGCGAGGGGGAGGAGCACCTGCTCCGTGAGCCGCCCGGTCCATCCGAAGAAGGACCCGTGAGTGGCGAAGTCGTCCAGATGCAGCACCGGCGCACCGTCCAGCTGCTCGGCGAGGACGGCGGCGAAGGTCGTCTTGCCCGACCCGGCGTGCCCGTCCACGGCCACGAGCCGCACGGGCCCGCACGAGGGGGGAGCGGCGGCCAGCTCCGCAGCGAGGGACGCGGGGTCGAGGACGGATTGAGGGTCCGCTTGCCGGGGCATCGCATTCAGCGTACGGCCCGCGTGCAAGGCGCCGTACGCGGGCCGCAGCAGTGGTCCAAACCAATATTGGTGAGTGCGTTCGGGGGGCCGATCCCTGGCACGGCGAGCACCGCAGCGGAGATAGTGGCAGTCTGACGCGCACCTGACGCCGCATGGGAACCGAGTTGAGGGATCTATGGCCATGAACAGCAGACCCGCCACGCGCCGTACCGTACTGGCTGCCGCCGTAGCCACCGCAGCCGGTGTCGCAGCCGGACAGCCCGCGTCCGCCGCCGGGCTGGGCGCGGGGAGCGCCGGCGGAGGCACACGGGCGGGCGGCGGTGCGTCGCACGTCTCGCTGCACACCTGGCACCGCTACCGGGACTGGGCGGAGGGCAAGGCCGAGGGCGTACGCGCCGTCAACTCGGGCCGTCCGCGCATCGTCTTCGAGACGCCGCAGGGCACCACGGAGTACAAGGACCCCCACACCGACAAGACGGAGACGTGGGAGTACGCCACCTGGACCTCGCCGCTGCGCAAGGCGGGCGTGGCCGCCGGCGAGATCATCACGTCTTGGAACGCGCACACCCCGGCCGGTACTTGGGTGCGCATCGAGCTCAAGTGCCTCTACTCGGACGGCACCAAGTCGCCCTGGTACACCATGGGCATCTGGACCGCAGGCGACGGCGAAGACGTACCGCGCCGCACCTCCGTCGACGACCAGAGCGACGACAAGTCCAGTGTCTGGACGGACACGCTCGCCATCGACGACCTGGCCGGCGGCCTGCGTGTGATCGCTTACCAGGTGCGCCTGACCCTCTACCGCGCCCTCGCCGGCGGAGCCGAACCGGCCGTGTGGCGGCTGAGCGCCATGAGCTCCGACGTCCCGGACCGGTTCGACGTCCCCGCCTCCGAGCCGAGCCTGCCGCGGGGCGTCGAGCTGGAGGTGCCGCGCTACTCGCAGGAGATCCACAAGGGGCAGTACCCGGAGTACGACGGCGGCGGCGAGGCGTGGTGCAGCCCGACCTCCTCCCAGATGATCATCGAGTACTGGGGGCGCAAGCCGTCGGCGGAGGACCTGGAGTGGGTCGACCCCTCCTACGCCGATCCCCAGGTGTGCCACGCCGCCCGTCACGCCTTCGACTACCAGTACGAGGGATGCGGCAACTGGCCGTTCAACGCCGCCTACGCGGCGACCTACCGCGACATGGAAGGCGTCGTCACCCGCCTGGAGAGCCTGACGGACGCCGAACGGCTCGTCGCGGCCGGCATCCCCCTCATCACGTCGCAGTCCTTCATCGAGTCCGAACTCGACGGCGCGGGCTACGGCACGGCCGGGCACCTGATGACAGTGGTCGGCTTCACCGACGACGGGGACGTCATCGCCAACGACCCGGCCTCCGACGACAACGACGCGGTCCGCCGCGTCTACAAGCGGCGTCAATGGGAGAACATCTGGCTCCGCACCAAGCGCAAGGACGCGGACGGCAAGGTCAAGTCCGGTACGGGCGGGGTGTGTTACCTCTACTTCCCGACCGACCCGACGTCCGCTCAGCGCCGCGTCCTGCGGAGCGTGGGTATCGGCTGAGCACGGACCGCCCGACGCGGCATGGGCACCTGACGGCAGCGTTCACCGACCGTCCTCCGTCAGGTGGCCGCAGCGGTCCACTGTGATCTCGATCGACGTGTGCCCCATCCACCGGGAGACCTGGTGGGTGGGGACATCCCCGGTCAGGGGCAACCTGGCCCAGGAATGCCGCAGACCGAGCGGCGGTCCTGCGGGCTCGACACCGGTGGGACAGGGGCCTCCGGACACCGGCCACAAGGGAAGGCGGGGCGTGCCCGCCGGGATCAGGACGTCCGGCGCGCCAGCACCCGGTAGGTGTTGGACATGCCTCGTTTGCGGCCGATCGGCGCGATCACACGGTCGACCAGCAGCGCGGCCACGACCAGGGGAAGGCTCGCGACGAATGCCGTCTTCCGCAGCGCCCTGCGGAAACGCGACGGCGGAGCCGGTCGCCAGGCCAGGTTCTCTCCGGCGATCGTGGCAGCGTTCACGAGGAGGAGCGCCGCGTTCACCGCGTCCGTGGCGATGTGCGGTTCGGCCCGCTGCTCGGCGACCACGGTGAACCCCAGTTCCGTCAGCCGGGCGCGCAGGTTCGCGATCGGCATCATGTGGAGGTGCTGTGGCTGCAACCAGGGCGTCCACCAGCGGCCGAGCAGCCGGCTCCAGGCGGATTCGGGGTCCGGCAACTCGATGGAGAGGTACCCGCCCTCAGGGAGCGCCGTGTGGGCGGCGGCAATCTCCTTCCCCGGATCCAGGGTGTGTTCCAGATAGTGGTACATGCTGATCACGTCGTACTGGCCGGAGATCTCCTCGGCGAGTTCGACGAAGTTGCCGTGGTAGGACTTGCGGATACGCCCCTCCTGCTGGGCGAGCAGGACACCGTCGGTCATGTCGAGGCCGTCGAACTCGGTGTCGGGCAGCACCCTCTTCGCGTCATGCGGGAAGTGACCGTGCCCGGTGCCGACGTCGAGCCACTGCTTGGGCGTACCTGCCGAGGCGAGGACCATGCGGGCCCGGCCCTCGTGTCCCGAGCGGTTGAACTGGAGCGTCGAATTCATGTCTTCTGCGCCGAGCCCGTCGTAGAAGTCCCGGTAGTAGAACTCGAGGCCTTCTGTGTTCAGCCGCGGATTCTGGAAGACATGTCCGCAGTCGGTGCAGGATTCCAGCACGAATTTTCCCGGCTTGTGCTGTATGACGTCCGAGGTGCGCAGCACCACCTTGAACGGCTTCGTCGATGCGCACCACGGGCAGGTCTCACGGCGGCTTTCGAAGAACCGGTCGGTTCCTTCAGCAAGGTCGGACATGTACGCCGGTCTGCGTGCGGCAATCATTTCGCTCTTCGTCATGGGCGCGGATGCTATACGCCCCGGCTCGTTCGCCCCAGTGCGGCGAACGTCCGCTCTCCGTGGGGCCGATTCCCAATTCGGCGCCAACTCGCATGCTTCCGGAGCAACTTGGTTATCCCGCGCTGCTGAAGGAGTTGCCGAGTGGCGGTCGCGTCCCACGATGTCGCCCGGCCGCCGCCTTCGGCGAGAACGAGGAACAACCCGACAATGACGGTTTCTCCGGCCACGAGCCGGGGGCGGCTTCTGCATCGGACGGCTCGACTCCGGTTTCGAGCCGGTCCGGTCCTGCGTCGTGCATGATGCGCTTCCCGGGCGGTACGGGGGCCGGGCCATCGGGACCGCGGCCGTACCGCGGTAGTTGTACGCGGAGGCGTGAGCGTACGCCCGGGAGCGGAGCCGGAATCCACCTGGAGACCCCCGGTAATCCGTCGTCCGTCCTTCTAGGGTTCGAGCATGGATCTGCGAAAGAGCCGTGGGAACAGGCCGGCCCGGCTGTCGGCACTGTCGGCCCGGCTGCGCGGCACGGCGCGCGGTGGCCGGAGACGGCTGCTCGTCGGGGCAGCCGCCGTGGTCGTGCTCGCCGGAGCGGGCGCCTGGAACGCGACGGCGTCCGGTGAACAGCCGCCCGTCGAGCGGGTCGACCGGACCTTCGCCATGCCGGACGCACGGATCGACGCCTCGTACTTCACCTCGGGCTCCCGCTCCGAGAAGCGGCCCGTGGTGCTGCTCGGCCACGGTTTCGGCGGAGACAAGGACGACATGCGTGCGCAGGCGCAGAACCTGGCTCGCCGGGGATACGCCGTACTGACCTGGTCGGCGCGCGGCTTCGGAGACTCGACCGGTGAGATCGGCCTCAACGACCCGGAGCACGAGGTCGCGGACGTCTCCCGCCTGATCGACTGGCTTGCCCGGCGCCCCGAGGTGCGGCTCGACGACGCCGGCGACCCGCGGGTCGGAATGGCCGGAGCCTCGTACGGCGGCGCCATCGCCCTGCTCGCGGCGGGACACGACGACAGGGTCGACGCCATCGCGCCGCGCATGACGTACTGGAATCTGGCCGACTCGCTGTTCCCGGACGGGGTCTTCAAAAAGCTCTGGGCCGGGGTCTTCTTCGGCTCCGGCTCTCCCCAGGGCGGCTGTGGCCGCTTCGAGGCGGAGCTGTGCGAGATGTACGAGCGGGTGGCGGTGAGCGGCAAGCCGGACGCCGCCGCACGTGAACTGCTGGAAGACCGCAGCCCGTCCGCCGTCGAGGACCGGATCGAGGTGCCCACGCTGATCGCCCAGGGCCAGGCCGATTCCCTCTTCCCGCTCGGCCAGGCCGACGCCGTCGCCAAGGCGGTACGTGCCAACGGCGCGCCCGTCTCCGTCGACTGGTTCGCGGGCGGCCACGACGGCGGCGACCTGGAGACGGCCCGTCTCGATGCCCGTACGACGGCCTGGTTCGACCGCCATCTGAAGGGCGACGAGGGCGTGGACACAGGACCGGCCTTCCGCGTCACCGAGGCCGGAGGGGTGGACTCCACGGACGGCACGGTCCGGACGCGGGGCGCCACCGGCGCCGACTACCCCGGATTGAACAGCGGTGCCCGCGGGGTCGCCCTCGACACCGGGGAGAAGCGCTTCGAGAACCCGCCGGGCGCGGGGCCGCCCTCGATCTCCTCCGTTCCCAGCCTCGGCAGCGGCCTCTCGCAGCTGTCCTCACTCGGCGTCGGCGGCCTCAACGTCGACTTCCCGGGCCAGCACGCGCGCTTCGACTCCCGGCCGCTGCGGAGCTCTCTGCGCGTCACCGGCTCTCCCACCGCCAAGGTGCGGGTGAAGTCCGACAGCGCCGACGACGCCGTGCTCTTCGCGAAGGTGTACGACGTCGGGCCTGACGGCGACACGACCCTGCCCTCCCAGCTCGTCTCCTCCGTCCGGATCACCGGCGCCGAGAAGGGCCGGACCGTGGAACTCCGTCTGCCTGCCGTGCACTACGAGGTCGAGGCCGGCCACCGGCTCCGGCTCGTCCTCGCCACCACCGACCTCGGCTACGCGTCGCCGGCCGAACCCAGCTCGTACACCGCCTCGGTGATGGGCGGCGGCTTGAGCGTGCCCACTGCCGACGGCGTCAGCACCGAAGCCGCCCCGCTGCCCGACTGGGTCTGGGGTCTTCCCCTCGCCGGAGCCGTCGTCGCGGTCCTGCTGGTGACCGGCAGGCGCCGTTCTCCGGCCCCGGCCCCCGCTCCCGGACTTGCCGAAGTGCCGCTGGAAATCACCGGGCTGACGAAGCGCTACGCGAAGTCCGATGACCGGTACGCCGTACGCGACCTGTCCTTCCGCGTCGAGAAGGGCCAGGTGCTCGGTCTCCTCGGCCCGAACGGCGCGGGCAAGACCACCGCCCTGCGCATGCTGATGGGCCTGGTCACGCCCGACGCGGGTGAGATCCGGATCTACGGGCACGCTGTGCGGCCCGGCGCGCCGGTGCTCTCCCGGGTGGGCGCCTTCGTCGAGGGCGCGGGTTTCCTCCCGCACCTGTCGGGGCGCGCGAACCTGGAGCTGTACTGGGCCGCGACCGGCCGTCCCACGAGGGACGCCCGCATCGAGGATGCGCTGGAGATCGCCGGGCTCGGAGACGCCGTCCACCGCGCGGTGCGCACGTACTCCCAGGGCATGCGTCAGCGGCTGGCCATCGCCCAGGCCATGCTCGGCCTGCCCGACCTGCTGATCCTCGACGAGCCGACCAACGGACTCGATCCGCCGCAGATCCGTGAGATGCGCGAGGTCATGATCCGGTACGCCGCCCAGGGCCGCACCGTGATCGTCTCCTCCCACCTGCTGGCCGAGGTCGAGCAGTCCTGCACCCACCTCGTCGTCATGGACCGCGGACGGCTGGTGCAGGCGGGCGCGGTCACGGAGATCACGGGCTCCGGAGAGACGCTGCTCGTCGGGATCGACGGCCCGCCCCTTCCGGACGCCGTGCTGGGGAAGGTCGCCGGACTGCCGGGAGTGCTCTCCGCCGTACGGACCGACGACGGCCTGCTGGTACGGCTGAGCGGCGCGAGCCCGTCCCAACTGCTCGCGGAACTCGTCGGGATGGAGATTCCGGTGAACGGCCTCGCGCCGCACCGCCGCCTGGAGGACGCCTTCCTCACCCTGATCGAAGGAGAGACCTCGTGACCGCCCAGCTGGAGACCGCGTCCGGCTACCGGCCGGGCCGCACCCTGCCCTTCCGGGTGGAGGCCGTACGGCAGTTGCGGCGCCGCCGTACGGCGGTGGTGGCGATGATCCTGGCCGTCCTTCCGTTCATCCTGGTCGTGGCGTTCGCGATCGGCGGCGACGGCGGCGACGGTGACGGAGCCGGCCGGGAGCGGCGGATCAACCTGCTGGACACCGCCACCGCATCCGGGCTCAACTTCGCCATTTCGGCGCTGTTCCTGTCCGCCGGATTTCTGCTGGTCGTCCCGGTGGCGTTGTTCTTCGGGGACACCGTCGCCTCGGAGGCCGGATGGGCGTCGCTGCGCTACCTGCTCGCCGCGCCCGTACCGCGCGCGCGGCTGCTGTGGAGCAAGCTCATGGTCGCGCTGACCTTCAGCCTGGCCGCGATCGTGCTGCTGCCTCTGCTGTCCTTGGCCGTGGGCACCGTTGCCTACGGGTGGCAGCCGCTCCAGAGCCCGACGGGCAGCTCGATCCCCGCGGGCGGCGCCCTGTTGAGGCTCGCCCTCACCGTCGCATTCGTCTTCGTCTCACAACTGGTCACGGCGGGCCTGGCGTTCTGGCTCTCGACCCTCACTGATGCGCCGCTGGGTGCGGTGGGCGGCGCGGTCGGCCTGACGATCGTCGGAAATCTGCTGGACGCAGTCGAAGCCCTCGGTCAGTGGCGGGAGTTCCTGCCGGCGCACTGGCAATACGCGTGGGCGGACGCCGTACAGCCTCAACTGGAGTGGGCGGGGATGCTGAAAGGGGCCTCGGTATCGGTGGCCTACGCCCTGGTGCTGTTCGCCCTCGCGTTCCGGGGGTTCGCCCGGAAGGACGTCGTTTCCTGAGCTCTCTGCCGGCCCCGGCGAACTTCAGCTGGGCCGTTTCCCTCGGACACACCTGGTCCCGTACCCGTCGCACACACCTGGTCCCGTACCCGCTCTCCGCGAGCGAGTACGGGACCTGGGCGTTCACAGCCGATGGATCACGGCCGTTCAGCGCTGGGCGGCGTTCCTGCGGCGCAGCCACCACACCTGGGCGCTACCGGCGGCCAAGACTGCGACCGCGATCCCGACGATCAGACCGACGGGGGTGCTGGATCCGGTAACCGGCAGGTCACTGTCCTGGCCGTTCGCCAGCTGGGTCGACTCGTCCGGTGCCGAGGACGGATCGTCCCGGTCATCGACCGAGGAGGTGGAGTCGTCCGACTCCGACTCCGACTCCGAGTCCGACTTCGACCCCGACTCAGACTTCGAGTCAGAGTCCGGCTTGGAGTCCGAGTCCGGCTTCGAGTCCGTCTTCGACCCCGAGTCCGTCTTCGAGTCGGAGTCCGTCTTCGAGTCCGACGGGGTGGAGTCGTCCGGCTTGGAGTCCGAGTCGGGCTTCGAGTCCGAGTCCGGCTTGGAGTCCGAGTCCGGCTTCGAGTCAGAGTCGGGCTTGGAGCCCGAGTCCGGCTTCGAGTCGGAGTCGGGCTTGGAGTCGGAGTCCGGCTTCGACGGCGACTCCTCAGGCTTCGAGTCTGTTCCTTCTCCGCCGTCCGAGTCCTCGGCGTCGCCCCCGCACTCCTTGTCCTCGTTGATGCAGTCCACGGCCTCCTTCATCAGCTTCGTGGGCATGACGTTGATGAAGTCGCTGTGGTCGGTGATGGGCTTGTGCAGCTGCTCCGGGAAGGAGTCCACCGCGAACGGCGTGTCAGCGTTGAGCAAGTTCTGCTGCGGGATGTCGTACTTGATCGTCTGCTGAAGCTGCGGGATGTTCTGGAACCCCTGGGGACAGTTGCCCTGGTCGTCCGAGAACTTCATGTGGTCGCGGTGGTTACCGCTGTCCGTGTTCTGACCGTCCCAGCAGTTCTGGAACTTGAACGTACGGATCGTGGCGCTGCCCTCGGGGCAGATCGGGTACTTGTCCTTGAGCTGACGGTCCTCGAAGCCCTCGCAGCTCCACGATGCGTTGGCGTTCTCGTCGCCGTTGGTGAAGGACTTGGCGTCACCGGTGATGATGCGCAGGAAGCGCGGCATCTCGGTGACCTGGTCGGCACCGCCGGAGGTGAACTTCAGCTCGGCGTCGGGCTTGAGGATGCTGCCGATGTTGAGGTCGTTGGCCCCACCGTCACCCGGCTGGGCATCGGCACCCTGGCCGCCACCCACCTGGTCTTCCTCGCCCTCACCCTGACCCTGGTCCTGTCCCTGTCCCTGGTCCTGGCCTTCGGCCGGGGGCTCTTCCTCGGCCGGGGGCTGTTCCTGTCCCTGATCCTGACCCTCGGCCGGGGGCTGCTCCTGGCCCTGGTCCTGCTCCTCAGCCGGGGGCTCTTCCTCGGCCGGGGGCTGTTCCTGGCCCTGATCCTGCTCCTCGGCCGGGGGCTGCTCCTGTCCCTGGTCCTGACCCTGTCCCTGGTCCTGACCCTCGTCATCGCCGGTCCGCTGGCCCTGCGGCTGCGCCTGGCCCTTGTCGCCCTCCTGCACGGCGCCCCGCTGGTCCTCGTTGCCGTCCAGCGAACGGATCACGGGCCAGTAGTGCGACGACTGGTCGTTCTTGGCGCATGTGGTGCGGGCTGCGGCGAGAGACTCGTCGGTGGAGGCCTGGTTGGTGTCCTCGTTGCCCACGTAGTCGTGCACGTGGTGGGCGCCGTTCAGAACACCGGGAGCGGCGATCACGTTGTCCGAGTTGAAGTGCTCTTCCTCGTTGTTGCCGCACTTCGT
Source organism: Streptomyces ovatisporus (assembly GCF_042653885.1). Lineage (NCBI taxonomy): Bacteria > Bacillati > Actinomycetota > Actinomycetes > Kitasatosporales > Streptomycetaceae > Streptomyces > Streptomyces ovatisporus. The sequence continues at coordinate 226,353 of NZ_JBHSFH010000006.1, read as the reverse complement.
CTCGAAGCTGCCGCCCGGGTCCTCGGCCTTCGAGGCGTTGGGCTCGACGTCTTCGATGTTGACGAAGTCCTCGGCGACCGGGCCCTGGACCTGCTTGCCGTCTTCGCCTCCGCCTTCCTGGCCTTCCTGGGTCGCCTGGTCCTGCAGCATCTGGCACTGGGCCATGGACGCCATGTCACCGGGCGCCTGGCCGCCGGCGTTCTGGATGTCCCGACCCATGCTCCGGATGGTCTCCGAGCGCTGCTGCTTCAACTGGCCGAGGGTCTCTTCGGCGCTCTGCTCCTGGGAGTTCCACTGGCCGTAAGCCTTCGCGACCTGCTGGTCCAGAGTGGCGAGCTTCTGACCCACAGGCTCCTTGGCACCCTTGGGCACCTGGCCCAGTGCAAGGCTCACGTCAGGACAGTCGATCGTGCTCGCCGTGGGAGCGGTGTCTTCGTCCGCCCCCGCGAAGGCGCTTACACCTATCGCCGCTGCGCCACCACCGCCAATCACCAGCGCTGCGACGATCGCTATCGTTCTGTTCGCCGTGCGCGAGCGTCTGTGGCCCTTTACTCTCATATTGACTTCACTCCACTCATTTCGCGTCATTCAGCGCCTCGAATCACGAGCCAGGTGTCCTCCAAGGCTGTGAGATGATCGAGGACAATGGCGTTGGACCGGGTCGTCGCGAACGACAACACCATTGAATTGCGGGTCTGATCGCGTACAGGCCTAGGCCTACGAGGCCTAAAGACGGCGCTGAGCCTAGCGCAGCATGACCGCGAGGATGGCGCTCTCGTGCCGATGGAACAAGTTTGAACGCTCCCGTGCGGCCGTCCCCCGTTCTTCCGGGTGCACCACCGAGAGGATTGAATGGTGTTGCACCAGTTTTGCGGCGAATTGTAGAGAGATTCCCGCGAGGTGACGTCGTGGCCGGATGAGCCCGGTCCGGGTCACGGTCGCTGCCGCGGAGCTTCGCCTGGACGGCAGCGCTGACGGGGCAGGCCCTCCTTCAGCTGCGTGGGCAGGCACCGTACCGAGCACGGAGTCCGTGTGTGCCGCGTCCCCCGCGCCGACCTCGATGAGGCGTCCGCGTGGCAGCCGGCCGCCACGGTGCGCGGGTTGTCCGGGCGGAGGGCGACGGAGACGTCCGATCCGGAGCACGGCGCAATCCGCCTCCGGTCATGTGCCGGAGCAGTGCCGGGAGGGAGCGGTGAACTGTGCGTACTGTTCGGCGTTCTTCTCCGAATTTGACCGATATATGCCACATAATCCACAACACCCCCAGGATCGCCGACGCGAGTAGTGGACTGGGCAGTTCTTGCAGCAACGGCAGGGCGAAGTCCCGCCGTTTCTCTTCGAAAACTCCCCTTATTGAGAACATCACTATTGCCGTGCCCGTGAACAAAAGCCACAGAGGCGGCTGTATGTTCCGGTAAAAGCTGTATTCGGTGGCGGTGAAGGCGTTCAGTGCGGCAGTGGTCAGGTTCATCGCGGAAACCCGGCCACCGTGGCGGCCGAAATCCGCAGTCCGCGCCGACGTCCAGCCTGGGGGAGCCCCCGCCGGCACTATGACCGCCGGCTCGGTCCGGCTCGTCGCCGGTGAAGCCGCCGGCGCGGGTGAGCGCATGAGCGAGCGGATCGCGTGGTGGATGTGCCGGGACGACGCCTGGTGGCCGGTGCCCGGGAAAGAAGTGATCGAGGACGGGTGAGACGCAGGGACACGGGCGCGGTGAAGTCGCGCCGGAACAAGGTCGACGTGCACGGGCGGCCGTCCGGCATCACCGAACACCTCGCCGGTGAAGGCAAGTTGTATCTGTGTGCGGTCAATGACGCATGGTCGGGACCGCGATCGGACGTGGGTCGAGTGGACCTGCCACCGATCCCGCAGTCAACTCCCGCTGGGGCGTTTGCCCCCCGTCGAGTTCGAGACCACTATGAAGCCCGCCACAGCCCTCGCAGCATGTATCCCAACTGTCACCTGCCCGCACATCAGTTCCGAGCGTCGGCTGACCGGAACGATGGGCGCTCGTACTACGACCGCAAGAGCGTCACAGACGATGGAGACCACGGCATCGACCACATGTCATCTGCACCTGCGACGACCTCGTTAGGCGAGTCCCAGGTCGAGACGTAGATGACATGCCGGTGACGCCTTGTCAAACGACCGAGGGCCTTGGACAGACGCCCGAGGAAGGTGGGAAATGAAGAATCGCGCTCTGCCCACGATCGTCGTCGCAGTCTCCGTCCTCGCCGGGTGCAGTGGTGTGGAAACCGGTGCAGACGACGTCAAGTCGAGGCCCACGACATCGGTTTCAGCGTCGGCAGCGGACCGGGGCGAGCAGTTGGAGGAACTCAAGGTTGCGCCCAGTGGTTCGATGGACGGCTACGACCGTGACAAGTACCCGCACTGGAGCGGCCAGGGCAACTCGTGCGACACACGCGAGGCCGTCCTCAAGCGCGATGGCGAACGCGTGGAGACAGGCAGTGACTGCTCACCGACCAGCGGCACCTGGACCAGCCCTTACGACGGCGAGAAGTGGACCGACCCGTCGGATGTCGACATCGACCACATGGTCCCCTTGGCCAATTCCTGGATCAGTGGTGCCGATGAATGGTCCGACGAAGAGCGTGAGGAATTCGCCAACGACCTGGAGAGCAAGCAGCTTCTCGCGGTGACTGACAACGTCAACCAGCAGAAGAGCGACCAGTCGCCAGACCGGTGGAAGCCTCCGCTGGAGTCGTACCACTGCCAGTACTCCACGGACTGGATACAAGTGAAGCACCTGTACGAGCTCACGATTACCGCGGCAGAGAAGGCCGCGCTCAAAGACATGATCGGTACCTGCTGACGCAGCGGCGAACAGCCGGAACGAATCGGCCAGCGCCTTCATGAGGGGCTCGTTGAGCCGAAAAAGCCGGACGCCGTACACGACCGCCGACCGTCGGCGGTCGACTCCGAAGCCGGACCCATCTCCTGGTGGGGAGGTCGCCCGTGCGGCCGCCACCTCTCGTCGGCACGTCACCGGCAGGCAGGGGATCCTCGAGCATCGACCAGAATGCAAGGTGCGTGCTGCGTCGTCAACGGACCAGCATAATCCGACGAAGGGCTTCAAGTAGCCCCGGCGGCCCAGGAATTGACGGGCGCGACCGAAGAGGCCACGATGTACCTTTCTTCGACAGGTGATTCCCGGAAGGAACTCAACATGGCGCAGCGGGTCGTTACTCTCCTCATCGACGACATCACGGGTGAGGAGTCCGAAGACGTCACCAACGTGCAGTTCTCAGTCGCCGGCACGGATTTCGAGATCGACCTCAACGACAAGAACCACGCTGCGTTCATGAACGCCCTGGCCCCGTACATGGAAAAGGGCCGTCGCATCAAGCGGAGCCGGAAGAGCGGCGGATCGAGCGCCCGGTCCTCCTCATCCGGCGGCGGGGACACCGCGAAGATCCGTGAATGGGCCAAGAGCCAGGGGCACGAGGTCAATGAGCGGGGACGGGTTCCTGCCCATATTCGTCAGGCGTATGAACAGGCCCACTGAACGTTCCCGCGACCGTCGGCACGCGAAGAGAATGCCTTCGGCTGTCCGAGCCCATGGCGCCTGTACCGCCGCTCTTCCCGGAACGGTTGAAGTTTCTTCCGGTTGAGGTCCGCGCTGTGCACCGGGGCGCGGACCTCGACGCATGTGCCTTCGAGGTCCGGCCGCCGTACAGCACGGTGACGGGGTCAGCCGGGTCCATGAAGTTCTCGACCGCGGATATGCGGGCTACCTCTGCCAGGGCAGCGTCTCGATCGCAGGAATATCGCCCGCCGCGAGGCGTCTGCCGTCTACGCCCCTACTGCCCGGAACCGGACGGCAGCGTCCACCAACCGTGGGCGGGGCTCACCACCAGCCGAACGCCAGCCAGGCGAGGAAGGGTGCGACGACGATCGAGACGATGCCGTAGGTGAGGAGCTGGCGGAACAGGCGAGGCCGCACCGACGGTTCCGCGGCACCCAGGATCAGGCCGCCGGTGATGCCGAGCGGGTTGATGTCGACCAGTACCGAGGCCAGCGCCAGGGCGAGCACGCCGCCGACAGGGGAGAGGCCGTCGGCCACCAGCGGGGGCAGCAGCGGCATGGCGGTGACGAACACCGCGATGGAGCTGGCGGCGAACGACGTGATGCCCGCTATGTAGCAGAGCACCAGCAGGCTGAGCACCGGCGACCCCTGGACCCGGAGCAGGTCGCTGATCTGCTTGAACGCGCCGAGGTCCTCCATCAGCCCCACGTACGTCAGCAGGCCGCCGATCAGCAGCACCACGCCCCACGGGATCTTCGAGACGATCGCTCCGGGCTTCAGCCGGAGCACCAGCTGGAGAACCATCGCCGCTGTCAGGCCGAGGTAGCCCACGTTCATCTCGAAGCCGACCGACAGTACGACGACGGTGAGCAGGCAGAGGACGGTGAGGATGCGGGTTCCGCGGCTTCCCTGCGTCGTTCCGGAGGGCCGCGGGGCGTCTGACGCCGGCTCGGTGCCCTCGGCCGCGCCGTACCTGTGCGGTGCATCCTGCGGATCCGGTCCGGTGTCCTCGGTACGGGTGCCGCCGGCGGGGCCGCCCGCGCCCGCCGGGACGGCGGTCCGGCCCCTTGGCACAGCACCGGTCCGCTTGGCGACGAACAGGCAGCCCGCACATACGGCCAGCCCTGTGACCAGCCCGCCGAGGAGGAGGGTCACCGGTGCCGTGCCGGGCAGGCCGATGCCGAGTTTGGCGCTCAGCTCGCGGGCGGTGACGCCGTAGACCGCGAGTGGCGAGAGCAGGCCGCTGATGATTCCGGTGATGCCGAGGACGGCTGCCACCAGCGGTGAGATCCCGTACCGCGCGGCGAGGCCGAGGGCGATCGGGGCGACGATGGCGGTCGCGGCCGCCGGCAGGGTGCCGACCGCGGTCAGCACGGCGCCGATGACGAACGGGACGAGCGCAACCAGCAGCAGCCGCCCGCCGACCAGCCGGAGCAGCAGGTCGAGCAGCCAGTCGAGGGTCCCGTTGAGCTGGGCGGCGGCGAACAGGGCCGTCACTCCGACGATGAGCACGAAGAAGTCGGCCGGGAAGAAACCCGTCACTTCGTCCGCCGGCACACCGGCAGCGATACCGAGGAGGAACGCGGCGGACAGGGCTGCCGGCCCCAGGTCGAACCCGCGTATCAGGGTCGCCGCGAAGAGAGCGACCAGGACGACGATGGACAGGACTGCGACAGTCATGAGCAAGCTCCTCAGACCACTCCGCGGTGGTACAGATCATCGATCTCGGGCTCGGTCAGTCCGGCAAGGTCCCGCAGCACTTCGGTGGTGTGCTGGCCGAGGCCCGGTGCGCCGCGGCCGACCGTGCTGTCGAAACCCGAGAAGCGGCCTGCCGGAGCCTGCATGAGACGGGGACGTCCCCCGTCTTCGTCCGGTACTTCCACCACCGACCCGCGGGCGCGAATGTGCGGGTCGGCGCAGATGTCCGCCGCCGAGTTCACCGGCCCCGCGGCCACACCGGCCTCCAGGAGCAGGGACATCAGCGGCTTCAAGTCGTGAGCCGCGACGAAAGCGGCGACTCGCGCCTCGATCTCCTCGCGGTGCTTCAGGCGCGCGGTCATGGAGTCGTGGACGGCGAGATCCCCGGCACCCATGACCGCGACCAGCCGCCGCCACATCTGCTCGGTGGAGGCGGGCAGAGCCAGCCAGCGGCCGTCGCGAGTGCGGTAGAGGCTGTTGGGGCTGATGTGCGGATTCTGATTGCCCTGCCGCTCGCGGCTCTCACCCGTCGCGCCGTACTCGACGACGAAGTCCTCCATCATGCGCAGCAACGGCTCGTAGAGGGGGATGTCGGCGAGCTGTGGCTCGCCCGTGAGGTCCCGCTGACGCAGCGCGAGCATGGCCGCGAACGCGGCGTAGATGCCGGTGACGCCGTCGGCGACGGGGTAGCCGGCGAAGACCGGCGGCTGGTCCGGTGGGCCCGTGCGGTGGGTCAGGCCCGCGAAGGCCTCCGCCACGCGGGCGAAGCCCGGGCGGTCGGCGTACGGTCCGGTGCGGCCGAACGCGCTGACGTGAACCATCACCAGGTCCGGCCGGTGCGCCCGGAGGTCGTCGAAGTCGATCCGGAACCGGCGCAGCGTCGCCGGGCGGAAGTTGGTCACCACGATGTCCGCGGTGCCTGCCAGCCGGCCGACCAGGCCGGCGGCATCGTCGTGGTGCAGATCGATCGTCACGCTCCGCTTGGCGCGGCCGAGCATCGACCAGGCTGCCGAGACGCCGTCCTCCAGCGGTGGGTAGAGCCGCGCCGGATCGCCCTGCCCGGGATGCTCCACCTTGATCACCTCGGCGCCGAACTCGCCGAGCAGAGAGGACGCCAGCGGGCCGGCCAGGATCGTGGACACGTCCAGGACACGCACTCCGCTCAGCGGGCCGTCGGACACCATGGATTCCTTTCACGCCGAGACCTCGGAACTGCCCCGCAACCAGGGCGCTCGTCACGATGCCCTGACGGGGGAGCGCCCGGGAAGGCACGATTCGAGCTCACCGGTGAAAGGTTCTGCCTTTATGGTGAGCCGATGCGGGTGGAGAGAGCTCGGTACTTCCTTGCTGCCGTCGAGACGGGGTCGCTGCGCTCGGCGGCCGTCCGGTGCGGAGTCAGCCAGCCCACCGTCGGCCAGCAGATCGCGCTGCTCGAAGAGGAACTCGACGTCGTCCTGCTCACCCGCAGCCGGCACGGCGTGCGTCCCACGCCGGCGGGTCAGGCCTTGCTCGAACCGCTGGGCCGGCTGGTCGCGGCCGAGGATGCGGTGCGGGAATCGGCGATGGAATCGAGTGCCGCGTATCGAGGAGGCGTCCAGATCGGCGGCGTCTCGGTGACCGCGGAGACGATCATCGCTCCCGTCGTCGGGCACCTTCGCAAGCAGCATCCCGGGCTGCGGTTCTCGGTCCGTGAGGGAGCCTCCGCCGACATCGAGGCCGCCGTACTCGACGGCGGTCTGGATTTCGGAGTCGTCACCATGCCCATGAGCCCGGCTGCGACGGGGCTGCACCGGACACCTCTCGTATCGGCTCCCGTCGGGATCCACGTGCGCACCGACCATCCGCTCGCCGGGCGCGGCCACGTCCACTGGCACGACCTCGAGGCATGGCCCCTCGTCACCATGCGGACGGGCACCGTGATGTGGGAGATGCTGCACCGGCACGTGACCCGTCCCGACGTGGTCGTCCAGGCCATGTCGGCGCGCACCGTCAAGGTGATGGTCGGGCAGGGCGCCGGGCTCGGCCTCCTCGCCGGATTCGAGACCTCGGCTGACATCCCCGACCTCGTCTGGCTGCCCCTGCGTGACGCGGACCCCGTACACCTGTGCCTGACCCAGCGCCGGGACGGGCGGCCCTCGCGGTCCGCCCTCATCGTCCGGCGGCTGATACGGGCGCGGGCCGACGAGCTGACGGAGTAGCGGACCGGGAACCCCGGCCGCGCCCCGAACACCCCGTCAGCACGAGGGACTTCGCCGCCGTCGCCTGCGTGTCAGGTCCCGGACCTGACGTGCATCCGCTCGCCCTGCGGCCCGAACAGCGCCAGCAGCTCCACGGGGTGGTCCCCCTGGTTGGCGATGACGTGGGGGGTGCGGGTGTCGAACTCGACGACCTCGCCCGGCTTGAGGTCGAGGTGCCGGTTACCGAGGACGAGGTGCAGCCGGCCGGAGAGGACGTAGATCCACTCGTAGCCTTCGTGAACCTTCGGCTCGTACGGCCCCGGTGGGTCGTGCGGCGGCACGATCACCTTGAACGCCTGCAGTCCGCCAGGCCGACGGGTCAGCGGGACGTACGTGCGGCCGTGCCGTCTGATCGGCTTGGCCCGCACCCGCGGGTCGCCCGTCTCCGGCGCGTCGACCAGCTCGTCGAGCGGCACCTGATGGGCCCGGGCCAGCGGCAGGAGCAGCTCCAGTGTCGGCCTGCGCTGCCCCGACTCCAGCCGGGAGAGCGTGCTGACCGAGATGCCGGTGCTCTTCGCCAGGCCCGTCAGGGTCGCGCCCCGCTCCAGGCGCAGCGCGCGCAGTCGCGGGCCCACCCCGTCGAGTACGTCATCGAACTCTGCCATCCCCACACTTTGCCAGACCAGCAAAGAAGTTTGCCAATACTGCGGAGCGGTCGCACGCTGACAGGCATGGACATCAACGAGTCGTACGACGTGATCGTGGTCGGCGGCGGAGCGGCCGGCCTGAGCGCCGCGCTGGTGCTGGGACGGTCCCGGCGCTCGGTGCTGGTGATCGACGCCGGAGAGCCCCGCAACGCCTCCGCCGACCACATGCACAACTACCTCGGCAGGGAGGGCGCGAGACCGGCCGAGCTGCTGGCGGACGGCCGCGAGGAGGTCGGCCGGTACGGCGTGGAGGTGCGCGACGGCCGGGTCTCGACCGCCGCCCGCGCCCGCGGCGGCTTCGCACTGGGTCTTGCGGACGGCAGCACCGTCTCCGCTCGCCGGCTGGTGCTGGCCACGGGAGTGGTCGACGTGCTGCCGCAAGTCCCGGGGCTGGAGGAGCGGTTCGGCCGTGACGTGCTGCACTGCCCGTACTGCCACGGCTGGGAGGTCGCCGGCCTGCCGCTGGGGGTGGTGGCGAGCGGGCCGGACTGCGTCGAGCGGGCCCTGCTGTTCCGGCAGTGGAGCGAGGACGTGGTGATCCTGCTCAACGGCCGGCCGGCTCCGCAGGGGGAGGACGCCGAGAAGCTCGCCGCCCGCGGCATCCGGTGGGTGCCGGGCGCGATCGCCCGGGTGGTCGTCGAGGACGATGCCGTCACCGGCGTGGAGCTGGCCGACGGCGGGACCGTGGACCGCAAGGCGCTTGTGGTCACCACCGTGCCGATCCCCGACACCACCCTGCTGGATGCCGTCGGCGGCCCGGACGCCCCCGGCGTGAAAGTGGTCGGCAACGCGGCCACACCGTACGGCGGGGTCCTCGCCTCGGCCGCCGACGGCGTGATGGCGGGGACGCTCCTCAACCACGACCTCGTCCAGGAGGACACCGCGGCGGCTGTCGCGGAGCACCGGAAGGAAGCCGCCTGATGAGTGCAGAACCTGTGCACGGAGACCCGCTCACCGACGAGGAAGCCGCCCTGTTCGAGCCGCCGAGCTGGGAGGAGCGGTACTCCGGCGGGAGGAAATACTGGAGCGGCAACCCCAACCCGCAACTGGTCGCCGAGGTCCGCGAGTTGACTCCGGGCACCGCGCTCGACGTCGGCTGCGGAGAGGGCGGCGACGTGATCTGGCTCGCCCGGCAGGGCTGGCGGGTCACCGGCGCCGACTTCTCCGCCAACGGCCTGGCCCGCGCCGCCCGGCACGCCGACGAGGCCGGGGTCGCCGAGCGCACCGACTGGTGGCAGGTCGACGCCCGGACCTTCGCGGCCGAGGGGCGCTCCTACGACCTGGTCACCACCCACTTCCTGCACCCACCGGATCACGGCATGGCCGGGGTGACCGGCCGGCTGGCCGAGGCCGTCGCGCCCGGCGGGCACCTCCTGGTCGTGGGCCACGCGCCGTCCGAGGCGTTCACCCACCTCACCGCGAGCCAGCGCAGGGCGATGTTCCTCGCCGAGGAGCTGCTGCCGGGGCTCCCCGACGGCTTCGACGCCCTCGTGGTCGAACAGCGTCCCCGGACGGTGGTCCGCGACGGGGTGACGGTCGACGTCCACGACTCCACCCTGTTCGCCCGCCGTACGCAGTAGGGGGGAGCGGCCCAGGAGAGCGGTCCCACCCCGGTTCAGGGCGTCGCCCGACGAAGGCGGATGACGCGGACAACACCCGCCGACAGTCGAACGACATGCTGGCTCCCCGCGCCTGGGCTGACCCCCGGCCGGGAGCAGGCGTCCGGGATGCCGATCGGGTAGTCCTGCTCCGCTGACTGACGCGTCCCGAACAGCGAGCTTTTCAGCGCTGGTTCATGGTGGTGCTCTCTGGCAGACGCATCAGGGAGTGGTTCATGGATCGCACTGTGAAACTACGAATGGGCACGAGGCCGCGGCGAGGCGCCTCGAGAGCGGTGCTGGCTCTGTCGGCAGTGCTGTGCATCGGGGGCACGGCACTCGTCCCAGCAGCGTCCGCGCACCCGGTCCTCGATCAGCAGACTTCGTCGGAGGGAGGAGAGCAGCGACCTGTCGCCGACCGTGACACGCCGCCAGCCGTTCGCTGGCACGAATGCGCCAAGGACTGGGAGGTGGGGAAGGGGTGGAAGTGCGGCACTCTCGACACTCCGCTGGACCACCGGAACCCGCAGAAGGGCACCCTGAAACTGGCAGTGGCGAAACTGCCGGCTACCGAACCGTCCCAGCGCATCGGCTCGCTCATCACGAATCCCGGTGGCCCTGGCGGTTCCGGTATTGAGCTGGCGAACAGCTGGGGCTGGCCCACCAATGTCACGAAAGAGGTCAGAAGGCGTTTCGACCTGGTGGCCTACGATCCACGCGGAGTGGCAAACAGCATTCCGGAGCTGAGCTGCTCAAAACCGACGCCTCGAGGCCTCGACGCACAAGAGGATGACGACGAGAGCAACAGTCCACGCACACAGTCGGAGTTGCTGGATCAGCTGAAGGACAAGGACGACACCGGTGACCAGTGCGTGAAGAACGCCGGCTGGCTCGTTCCGTACATGACCACCGTCGACAACGTCCACGACCTGGACCGCCTCCGCCAGGCTGTCGGGGACTCGAAGCTCAGCTACCTCGGCGTCTCCTACGGCACCACCATCGGCAGCGTCTACGCCAACATGCACCCCGACAGGGTGCGCTCGCTCATCCTGCACAGCGTGGTGGACGCCAAGACGCAGATGAACGATCCCGGCGCCTACAGTCTTTCGGAGGCAGTGGGCATCGAAACGGCCGTCAGGGCGGCGCTGCGGGCGTGCGACCGGGATCCGGAGAACTGTGCGTTCCACGGGAACGCAGAGAAGAAGTTCGACCGGCTCGCTCAATATCTGGGCGACGCACACAAGCCCGCTCCCGCACCGGTCAGGACCTGGAACCGATTCGTCGACGCGGCCGAAGAGATGGATTCCGGTTCGCCGAAACAGACCAGAGAAGCCGCCAAGCACCTGCAGAGCCTCTACGAGCAGACCTTCCCCGCAACCAAGAACGGCGCGGGCGGCGCCGTCGGCACGGAGGAAACCGATCGTCAGCGGCGCAACGAGGACGATGTGCTGGAGACGACGGACTGTCTCGACCTTCCTCGACTGCCCAAGGAAAACGGACCGTGGCTGACGCGCTTCGCGCGTGCTCGGGCAGAGTCACCTGTCTTCGGGCCCGCAGAGATCCTGACCGACATCGCGTGCCGCGACTGGCCGGACGACCATCGCGCGGCGCTGCCCCGTTACACCGGCCCCTGGAACAAGCTGAAGTCCCCCGTCCTCGTGATGAACCACGAGTGGGACTGGCACACCTCTCTCAAATGGGCCCAGAACATGACCACGGCTCTCGACCAACCTGGGATGGTCGTCATCAACGGCTTCGGGCACGGCGATCCCACCGAGTGCAGCCGGCGCTGGACGGAGAACTACCTCCTTCACGGGAAAGTCCCCACCAACGTCGCGAAGTGCAACGACGGCTACACCAGACCCTTCAGGGGGTGAACTGTTCCCCGCCTGACCGGATGGGTGGGTAGTCGCGTTGCAGGCGGTGTCCGGACGTGAAGAAGCTCCTGGCAGACGGGTTCACGACCAAGATCGCCTGTCCAGCCAGGAGCTTCCGCGTGCTTTGTCCACCCACCGGCATCGACGCCGGCGGTATGCGGCGACCTTGTCGAGGATCTCGGCGGCGGCCCTGTCCCAGGCGAATGGCCCGGGGTTGTCGTTCCAGCCGGAGGGCCGGGGGCGGGCCCGGTCAGCTGCCGAGTGTCCCCGGTGCCGTGAGTTCGGCCCAGATGACCTTGCCGTGCTCGGTGTAGCGCGTGCCCCAGCGATCGGCCAACTGGGCCACGAGGAAGAGGCCCCGTCCGCCTTCGTCCATGGTGGCCGCGTAACGCAGATGCGGTGAGGTGCTGCTGTGGTCGAAGACCTCGCAGAAGAGCGTGCGGTCGCGGAGCAGCCGTACATTGATGGGCCCCGCGCCGTGACGCATGGCGTTGGTGACCAGTTCGCTGAGGACCAGTTCCGTGGTGTCCACGAGGTCCTCCAGCCCCCACTCCGCGAGGTGCTCGGTGACGGCGGCGCGTACGTGGCGCACGGCGGCGGGGTCCGACTCCACGTCCCACTCGGCGACCTGCCGGGCGCTCAGCACCTGCGTACGGGCGACGAGCAGCGCGATGTCGTCGCTCTGGATGTCCGGGAGCATGGCGTCGAGCACGGCGTCGCAGGTCTCCTCCGGCGCCTGGTCGGCGCGCGCCAGGGTCTCACGGAGCAACTGCAGCCCGGTGTCGATGTCCTGGCCGCGGCGCTCGACGAGGCCGTCGGTGAAGAGGACGAGCCTGCTGCCCTCGGGCAGCCGCAACTCCATCGACTCGAAGGGCAGTCCGCCGATGCCGAGGGGGAGGCCTGACGGTACGTCCAGGAACTCCACGGTGCCGTCGGGGTGCGTGAGAGCGGGCGTCGGGTGGCCGGCCCTGGCGATGGCACACATGCGGGAGACGGAGTCGTAGACGGCGTACAGGCAGGTGACGCCGGTGATGGTGGTGTCGTCGCCTGCCGCCACCGCGTCCTGGTCGGTGAGGGTGACCAACTCGTCGAGGTGGCCGAGGAGTTCGTCCGGCGGCAGATCGAGGGACGAGAAGTTGTGCACGGCGGTGCGCAGCCGCCCCATGGTTGCGGCGGCATGCAGCCCGTGCCCGACGACGTCGCCCATGACCAGCGCGACCCTGGCGCCCGGCAGCGGGATGACGTCGAACCAGTCGCCGCCGACTCCCTCCTGCGCGGGGAGGTACCGGGAGGCGACTTCGACGGCGTTCTGGTCGGGCAGCGCGCGGGGCAGCAGGCTCCGCTGCAGGGCCACGGCCATGCCGTGCTCGCGGGTGTACCGGCGGGCGTTGTCCAGGGACACGGCGGCGCGGGCGGCCAGTTCGGCCGCGAGAAAGAGATCGTCCTGCTCGAACGGCTCGGGCTCCTCGGAGCGCCAGAAGTTGACGACGCCCAGCAGCATGCCGCGGGCGGGCAGCGGCGCCGTGATGAGTGAGTGGATCCCGAAGTCGAGGATGCGGGAGGCACGCGCCTGGTCCACCGCCTGCCACCCCAGGGAGTCGGCCAGACGAGGCACCAGTACAGCCTGCCCGCTCTCGAGGCTGCGGGCAGGTGGCGAAGACGGCACATAAGTGATCAGGTCGCCGGTCGCGTAGAGGGGGGAGTCCTCGCGGACGCCGCTGGAGGCCAGGCGGCGCATCCGCGTACCGCCCTCGTCGTCGGTGCTGGCGCTGTTGCCGTTCACCCCCGGTTCGTCACCGCGCAGCACGGCATCGGCCAGATCGACGGTGACGAAGTCGGCGAAGCGCGGGACCGCGACCTGCGCCAGCTCCTCGGCCGTATGGGTCACGTCGAGGGTCGTGCCGATGCCGCCGGTCGCGTCGTAGAGAAACTTCAGTCGCCGCCGGACCAGCTCGACCCGCTGCGACGCCTCGCCGATCATCTCCATGACGTCGTCGGTGCCGATGTGCTCCTCTCCGGCCACGGCGTCGACCGCAAGCCGCGCGGACGCCGCGCCGACCGAGCCGGCGAGTTGGGCTTCCGCGTGGTTGACCAGCTCCGGGGTCGCTTCGGCCGCAGGTGACTCGGGTCTCCTTCCGGGGTAGGAGCGCATCGCCCGCTGGGCGCCGTCCCGCCCGAGGAAGCGTTCCAGGAGCGTTTGCAGCTCGCCGACCGTGGCACGGACATGCCAGCGCCGCCGCTCCCTGACGGGCTCCCCGAGGACTTCGACGAACTGCATCGCCTGTGCCCGCTCGGCGGCGTCCGGCCGGCCGGCGAGCGAGACTGCGACGTACCCGCCGATGTTCAGCAGCGCACTCCAGAACATCGCATGGCTGATCGGGTCCATTCCCGTCAGTCCGAACAGGCGCTGCGGCCGGAGCAGTTCGATGCCGAGCGGGCCCTCACGCAGGAACGAGGAAGGCAGCAGTCCGGCGTCGGCGAAGATCGGCAGCAGCAGGGTGTACGCCCACACCGCGAATCCCGCCAACAGTCCGACCAGCACGCCGTGTCGGGTGCCGCCCTTCCAGAACAGGCCGCCCAGGATCGCGGGCGCGAACTGTGCCACCGCCGCGAACGACACAGTGCCGATCGATCCCAGCGCCGGTCCCTCGCCGGCGAGCCGGAAGTAGGCATACCCCAGCAGCAGGACCAGCACGATGGTCGCCCGGCGAATGCCCAGCACCAGCCCGGCGACGTCGGCCCGCTGTGCCAGCCGGGACCTGCCACGCAGCAGCAGCGGCATCACGAGCGAGTTCGACACCATGGTGCTGAGCGCGATCGTCTCGACGATGATCATGCTGGTGCCCGCGCTGATGCCGCCGATGAAGACGAGCAGCGCGAGTACCTGCGGGCCTTCGGCCATCGGCAGTGCCAGCACATAGGTGTCGGCGTCGACGGATCCTCCGAACTGCAGCAGCCCACCGGCCGCGATCGGAAGCACGAAGAAGGTGATCGCGAGCAGGTACAGCGGGAAGAGCCACATCGCCCGCTTGAGGTGCCGCTCGTCGACGTTCTCGACGACGATCATCTGCCACTGCCGGGGCAGCAGCACGATCGCCAGCATGGACAGCACGTTGAGCCAGACCCACTCGCCGTAGCCCGTCTCCTCCCGCACCGTGAACAGCCTGCTGAGATCGGCGTCCGCTGCCTGGGAGAACAGGTCACCGAAACCCCCGAACGCCCAGAAGCTCACGAAGATCCCGACCGACAGGAACATCACGAGCTTGACCACGGACTCGAACGCGATGGCGGCGACGACGCCCTCGTGGCGTTCGGTGGTGTCCAGGTGCCGGGTGCCGAAGAGGATGGTGAACGCGGCCAGCAGCAGCGCGACGTAGAACCCGGTGTCCTGGAACAGCGGGACATGGCCCAGCTCCGAGGTGGAGGTGATCTCGGGGTGCCGGCGAAGGATCTCGAAGGTGTTGGAGATCGCCTTGAGCTGCAGCGAGATGTAGGGAACGATCCCCACCACGGCGATGATCGTCACCAGACCGCCCAGCGCTGCGCTCTTGCCGTAGCGGGCGGAGACGAAGTCGGCCAGCGAGGTGATCCGGTGCCGTCGGCTGATCCGGATGATCCTGCGCAGCACCAGCCAGCCCAGCGCGAACATGAGCATCGGCCCCAGGTAGACCGACAGGAAGCCGACTCCGGCTGTGGCGGCCGTGCCCACGTTGCCGTAGAAGCCCCACGCGGTCTCGTACACCGCAAGGGACAGCGCGTAGACGGTGGCGTTGTTGATCACGCTCCGGCCGGCGTCCGCCCGCCGGTCGGCGTAGGAGGCCACGGCGAAGAGCAGACCGAGGTACCCCACCGAAACCACGACGATGACCCAGGTCTGCAGCACGGCGCTACCTCGATCTGCCGCCGATGACGGCGACCATGCCGATCACGACCGCCCAGACGATGTACAGGTAGGCCCAGAGAAGCGGGACGCCGAAGACCCGGTCCGCGCGGTCGAACTGCGCCAGCAACGGCGGAACGATCAGCACCAACCCCAGCAGGGCCACGGCCACCAGGCGCCCGGCGAGCTGCTCGTCGTCTCGCGACTCAGCCACGGGCTGCCTCCGTATCCTCGATGTCACGCCGTGGACCGCCAGGTATGTGCTGTGCCATGACGCCGATCGGGCACCGCCATGACCCGCACCCTGCCAAGTCCAACACGGCAGCGGGACGCGTCGAAGACCGCCACGCCCGCGACCTGCCGCAGGCCAGGGAGGCGAGAGCGATCACGATCCGGCTGCCCCGGAGGGATCCCGGCCGAACCTGTCACCGGTTTGTGGAAGAGTTCGCACGACGAGTGCGTGATGTCGCGGGAGACGGGAGCCGCGACAACCGGCGGCCCTTCCGGTGACCGGCGCCGCACACGGAGTCGACGGCCGGAGTGCAACGCTCTGGGGTGGATGAACCATTCGGGGGGAGTAGTGCTGTTTTCCGCAGGACTGTTGACGGATCACCAGTCGGAGTTACTTGCTGCTGTCGTCGGAGCTGTGGCAACCCTGCTGGCCACCGTCGCCGCATTCCGGTTCCAGGCGTCCAGAGAGCCCAGGAAGCGGCTGGTCTGGAGCTCGAAGACTCAGCGGGCGGGAATCGATCTTGATTCTGATGTACGTCAGGGCATCCAGCTCTTCTATCACGGGAATCCCGTCGATGAGTTGACGCTGGTCGAATTCAAGGTGGAGAACGCCGGGAACCGCGTCGTCCGGGACCATCAAGTGCGTCTGGAATTTCCGCAGTCCGCCGTAGTGGTCGACAGCCACTGCTCTCCGGTTCCGGACCGGGAACTGGGAGTCGAACGACGGGCGGACAGAGAGCAGGGAAGAAACGAAGTCATCTACTCGGTGGGGCAACTCGAGCGGGATCAGAGCGTCACCGTCAAGATCCTCGCCAGCGGGGCGGGCGGGGAGAAGTGGCGCCCCATCTCTCACAGTCCTGAAGGAGACGTCCAGTTCGTCGAAGGCTCCGTGGTGCGCACGGCGGACGACAGCGAGCACGTCGTGCCGTTCTGTTTCGCTCTGCTCCTTCTTGCGGTGCTGGCAGGTATCGGGACGAGTCGCGTTCTGATGGGCCAGCCGGTGATTGTGAATCTGGCTGCGCTTCTCGTCTTTCTCACGGTGCTGGGATTTGCGCTGCGGCACCTGGCTCCGGCGGTGAGATTTGTTCGGGACGTGATGCTGAGATGGTACGAGACCCGCGGAAATCAAGTAACAGTGCATGGAAGTGTCAGCGCGCTGAGCATCGGCGACAGTTCGTCCGCCACCCAGAGCACGACGGGAAATGCGGAAGAGTGAGACGAGCGGAGTAATTCCCGTGGTCGGATTCGCGGCTCCTGTGGCGCGTGCTGCGCTCTGTCGGGTGCGCTGACACCCCGGGGGAGCAGCCCGGGGGGACACCGGTCGGCCCGCGTGCCGTGCAGAGGCGAGCAGGTGGGCGACCCGGGAGAGGCCGTGAACGGAGCCACACCCTCGAGCGAGCAGGGTGTCGGCAGGTGGCTATCGTCGTCCAGTGCAAAGAACCGTGGGCGTGCGGGCGCTGAGCAAGGGACTCGCTGTGATGAGCAGGTGGTGGCCGCGTTTGCGGCACCCGGCGCAGGTGGTCGTGGCGGGCTTCGCCACGGCGATCGCCGTCGGTACCGGTCTGCTGATGCTGCCGGCCGCCAAGGCAGGGCCAGGCGGCGCGACAGCGCTGGAGGCATTGTTCACCTCCACCTCGGCGGTATGCGTGACGGGGCTGGTGGTGGTGGACACGGCGACCTACTGGAGCGGCTTCGGGCAGGCTGTGATCCTGGCGCTGATCCAGGTCGGCGGCTTCGGCATCATGACGTTCGCCTCTCTGCTGGTGGTGCTCGTCTCACACCGGATGGGACTTCGTGCACGTTTGACGGCCGCGGCGGAAACCAAGACGCTCGGCCTCGGGGAAGTGCGCACGGTGGTCTTCGGTGTGGTCAAGGCGAGCCTGGTGCTGGAGGCCATCACCGCGGCGATCCTGCTTCTGCGGTTCGCCGGCGCGTACGGCGAGTCCTGGCCACGAGCGTTGTGGCTGGGCGTTTTCCACGCCATCTCGGCCTTCAACAACGCGGGCTTCGCGCTGTACACCGACAGTCTGATGGGCTTCGCCACCGATCCGTGGATCTGTCTGCCCATAGCGTTCGCGGTCATCGCCGGGGGGCTGGGCTTTCCCGTTCTGTTCGAACTGCGCCGCCACTTGCGCAGGCCTCGCCGTTGGTCACTGCACACCAAGATCGTGCTTTCTGTCAGCGGGATCTTCCTGGTCGGCGGCAGCACGTTCATCACTGCCCTCGAATGGGGAAACCCGGGAACGCTGGGCCCCATGGACGTCCCCGGGAAGGTTCTGGCCGGCTTCTTCCAGGGGGTCATGCCCCGCACTGCCGGGTTCAACAGCGTGGACACGGGGCAGTTGAACCCCGCCACCTGGCTGGGTATGGATGTGCTGATGTTCGTCGGCGGAGCCAGCGCCGGCACCGCCGGGGGCATCAAGGTCACGACCTTCGCCGTGTTGTTCTTCGTCATATACGCCGAGGTGCGCGGCGACGGGGCCGTGAACATCTTCCGTCGCCGACTCCACAGCGATGTCCAACGCCAGGCGCTGACCGTGGTCCTGCTGTCGGTGGCGGCGGTCGCCACCTCGACGCTGGTCTTCGTGATCTCCACCGAGTACAGCTTGGACCGGTCCCTGTTCGAGGTCGTTTCGGCCTTCGCCACCGTAGGCCTGTCCACAGGTATCACCGCTGATCTGCCTCGGCTGGAACTGCTCCTGCTCACCGCGCTGATGTTCATCGGCCGGCTCGGCCCCATCACCGTGGCCTCCGCGCTCGCCTTGCGCCAGCGCGTCCGCATGTACGACCTGCCTGAGGAGCGACCTGTCATTGGCTAAGCACCCCCCGCACAAGAAGCGGCGCGCTCCTCACAAGGATTCCGTCGTCGTCATCGGCCTCGGACGCTTCGGCCGGGCGCTGGCGCTGGAACTGATCGATGAGGACACCGAGGTTCTGGGCATCGATGAGGACGCGGAAGTCGTCCAGTCGTTGTCCGGGTCGCTCACTCATGTCGTGCGCGCGGATTCCACCAAGGAAGACGCGATGCGTCAGCTCGCAGTCCACGAGTTCGACCGTGCTGTCGTGGCGATCGGTACGGATCTGGAAGCCAGCATCCTCACTGCCTCCTTGCTGATCTCCTTCGGTATCCAGCACGTGTGGGCCAAGGCGATCAGTGAGGCACACGGGCGCATTCTCAGTCAGCTCGGCGTTCAGCACGTGGTCTACCCAGAACACGACATGGGTCAGCGTGTCGCTCACCTGGTGCGTGGGCGCATGCTCGACTACATCGAATTCGAGGACGACTTCGCCATGGTGAAGACGACGCCGCCCGCTGATGTCATCGGTCTTCCCTTGGGGAGCAGCGCTGTTCGGACCCGCCATCACGTCACTGTCGTCGCCATCAAACGCCCCGGCGAAGGCTTCACCTACGCCACCGCCGAAACGGTGGTGGAGTCGGACGACACCATCATCGTGGCCGGCCGCACTCGGGCGACCGAACGCTTCAGCGAACTCCAGTAGGACGTGCCCGGTCAGGTCGTCCATCTCCTGACGGGTATGCCGGCGTCGGCGGCGAGGGCGGCGCAGGCGTTGGCGTCGTGGGAGTTGTGCGGCTTGGGCCGGCGGCACTTGCCGGAGGTGCAGGGGGCGACGAAGACGAGGCACACGTCGGCGCCGGCGGCGACCATGTGCCGGTCGCGGATGTAGTCGGCGTCATTGCCGTGCGTTTCCCGGTCGGCGGGGTGGGCTTCGGCCGCAATGTCATGGGCGGCGCACCACTCGGCTGCTTGTGCGTCCGGGCCGTGGGGGCGGGCGCCGTGGACGACGAGGATGCCGTCCGCTCCGTCCGCGAGCGAGTTGTGCAAGGTTTCGAGGAGCGCGCCGGCGATCTGCTGTTCGTCGTTCCATGTGCGGGAGCCGGTGACGAGCACGCGTCGGATGTCGCTCATGCTGCTGTGTCTCCTCGTGCGGGTCGGGGTGGTCGTCGAGTGCGAGGCCGGCGGAGGTGAAGCCTCGCTCGCCGACGGCGAGAGGTCTGCGCCTCGCCTGCCGGCTGCGCTGCAATCTTCGGGCCTCACCGTACGGGTCACGTCGCGTGCCTCCTGGAGGGTCCGCTTCCGTTGAGCGGAAACGGCACTGTCCGTCCCGCGAAGGCCAGGAGCACTGTGGCCGCCTCCCCTTGGGCCCTTCCGGCAGGAGGCACAGTGACGTCTTTCATCCGCAATCAGTGGTATGTCGCGGCTTACGCCGACGAGGTCGGCCACCGGCTCTTCTCGCGTACGGTCTGCGGCGAACCGGTGCTGCTGTGGCGGACCGAGGCCGGAGAGGTCACGGCCATGTCGGACCGTTGCGTGCACCGGCGCTTTCCCCTCTCCCAGGAGCCCGGCCACCTGGACGGCGACCGCGTGGTCTGCGGCTACCACGGCTTCACCTACGGTGCCGACGGTGTGTGCGTGAGCGTTCCCGGGCAGCAGCGCGTCCCGCGCACCGCACGGCTCTGGTCCTACCCCGTCGTGGAGCGGGACTCCTTCGTCTGGGTGTGGATCGGCGACCGTGAACTCGCGGACGAGAAGCGCATCCCGCGTGCACCGTGGCTCGACGGATCCGGCTGGACCGTCGTCCGGGGCATGGAGCCGCTCGCCGCCCGCTACGGCCTCCTGGTGGACAACCTGCTCGACCTGTCCCACGAGACGTATCTGCACGGCGGCTACATCGGCACCCCCGAGGTCGCCGGGACCCCCATCACCACCGAGGTCGACGAAGCAGCCGGGATCGTGCGAGTGAGCCGTCACATGGACGACGCCGCCTGCCCTCCCTTCTACGCGGAGTCCACCGGCATCCGAGGACGCATCACGCGGTGGCAGGACATCGAGTACCACGCCCCGTGCCTGTATCTGCTGCACAGCCGCATCACCCCCGTCGGTGCCCCTCCGCCCGAGCCGGACGGCAGCGACCCGCACGCCTTCCACGTCGAAGTCGTCTACGCCATCACCCCGGAGACGGACGGAAGCACCCACGACTTCTGGGCCGTGGCACGCGACTTCGCCCTGGACGACGACAAGGTCACGGACTTCCTCCGGGAGAACAACCGCACCGTCGTCCTCCAGGACGTCGTCGCCCTCGACGTGCTGGAAGAGGCGCTGGCCGCCGAACCGGACGGCTACCAGGAGCTCAGCATCAACATCGACACGGGCGGTCTGGCCGCCCGCCGCATCCTCGCGCGCCTGCGTGAGGAGGGCGCATCCCGTACCGGTGCGACAGCCGCCCCGGTGCGCGAACCGGCTGCCCGATGAGCGGCACGGAATCGAGCAGGGCCGTACTTCCAGGGGTGCACCGCATCCACTGGGTGCCCGGCACCGACCGGCTGCTCGCCGTCTGCTTCTGCGGCGCCGGACGGGAGTTCGAGGACCCCGTCGAGCTGTGGGACTGGCTGTCCGGCCACCCTGAAACCGGCCCATCCGCACACGACGGCACCGTGCCGCGGCACTCCGAGGGGGACTCCCTGTGACAACCGGAACCATGCCGCCGGGGGCCTCCCGGGGCGACGAGGCGACGGAGACCGAACTCGCGCTCGTACGGAAGGAGTTGCTCGCCGAAGACGTCGTACGTCTGACGCTCGCACCCGCCGGCGGGGGGCCGGCGCCCGCCTGGGCACCCGGCGCCCACATCGATCTGCTCCTGGGCCCGCGGGGAGAGAGGCAGTACTCGCTGTGCGGTGATCCCGGCGACACCTCGGTCCTTCAGGTGGCGGTCCTCCGGGAGCCGGACGGACGTGGCGGCTCCCGGTACGTGCACGACGAACTCGCCGTCGGCTCCACGGTCCGTGTCCGCGGCCCGCGCAACAACTTCCCCCTCGTCGAAGCGGCTTCGTACCTCTTCGTCGCCGGGGGCATCGGCATCACCCCGCTCGTACCGATGATCGCCGAGGCCGGACGGCGGGGCGCCGAGTGGCGACTGCTGTACGGCGGGCGCACCCGCTCGTCCATGGCCTTCGCCGGAGAGCTGGCCGAGCGCGCGCCTGCCCGCGTACGGCTCTGTCCCGAGGACGAGAGCGGACTTCTCGACCTGGACGCGGTGCTGGCGGCCCCCCGCGAGGACACCGCCGTCTACTGCTGCGGACCGGAGCCGTTGCTGGCGGCCGTCGAGCAGCGCTGTACGTCCTGGCCCGCCGGTGCGCTGCACACCGAGCGCTTCGCTCCCAAGTCCCCGCGGGACGCGGGGCGTCCGGGCTCCTTCGAGGTGGTGCTGGCACAGTCGGGGAGGACGCTGGCCGTGCCGGCGGACCGTTCCGTGCTGGAAGCCGTGGAGGAGGCGGGCGTACCCGTGCTCTCCTCGTGCCGGGAAGGGACCTGCGGCACCTGCGAGACCGGGGTGCTGGAGGGGGTGCCCGAACACCGTGATGCGCTGCTCAGCGAAGCCGAACGGGACACCGGCGACGTCATGTTCATCTGCGTCTCGCGCTGCCGGGGCGGGCGGCTCGTCCTCGACCTGTGAACGTCACGGCCGCCCCGTCCGGGGGAGCGCGGCTTCAGCGCCGGCCGCCCGCCCCGGAAGGCGAAGCGGGCGGTGGCGCGCCCAGGGTACGGGAGATGCCGGAGGCGGCGACCTGCACGAGCGGGACCAGGGTGTGCCCCTGGACGGTGTCCACGTGCGCCACGACGGAGACGGCCGCGACGACCTCGCCGCCCGGCCCGTACACGGGTGCGGCCACGGACACGCTGTCCATGGTGACCTGCCGTTCGCACACGGCGACACCGGTGTGGCGGACCTCCGCCAGTATCTGCCGCAGCCGGGAAGGGTCGCACTGGGTGCGTTCGGTGTAGCGGATCAGCGGCTGCGAGAGGACGTACTCCTGGACGTCCGGCGGTGCGTGAGCCAGCAGGACGCGGCCCACACCGGTCGGTGTCAGCGCGAACCGTCCGCCGACGCGGGTCAGTACGGGCACCGAGCCGCGTCCCGCGAGCCGCTCCACGTAGACCACGGAGACGTCCTCGCGGACGGCGAGCTGGACGTTCTCGCCCGTGACACGAGCCAGGTCGGAGAGGTTCGGAAGGGCCGACTCCCGCAGGCCGAGGCCCCGTGGTGCCAGCGCCGCGATCTCCCACAGGCGCAGGCCGATGCGGTAGCCGCCGTCCGCTTCCCGCTCCAGGGCGCCCCATGCGGTCAGTTCGCTGACGAGCCGGTGTGCGGTGGTGAGGGGCAGCCCGGTATGACGCGAGATGTCCGTCAGCTTCAGCACCGGCGCCGTCGGCGAGAACACCTCCAGCACCCGCAGAGCTCTGCTGGTCACCGATCCTGTGCCGGACCGACTGCCCACTCCCATACGGCGCTCCTTCGGATGAGGCGGCCGCCGTGGCGAAAACTAGACAGGTGGCCGGGATCCGTCAACGGCACGGGGCGGCCGGAGGCTGGAACGGGCGGTGCAGGCGGGCAGAGGCGGGCAGGGATGTCCACCGTTTTCTCCGTTCCGTGCCGGCACGACCCTTGCCCGACGCGGAGCCACCGCCCACGCTGCCCGCATGACCACCGGCCCCGCGCGTACGCCCGCCCACCTCGCCAATCTCGACCTGAACCTCCTGGTCACGCTGCGCGAGCTGTTCCGGGAGCGCAATGTGACCCGGGCGGCGAGGCGGCTCGGGGTCTCACAGCCCGCCGTCAGCGCCTCCCTCTCCCGGCTGCGCAGGCACTTCGGGGACGAGCTGCTGCTCCGCAGCAACGGCGTGTACGTCCTCACCCCGCTCGCCACGCAGCTGACAGAGCAGGTGGAGACGGTCTGCGCCGCGACCGAACGGCTCTTCGCGACCGGCAGCGCCTTCGAACCGGCCGGATCCCGGCGGGAGTTCACGCTGCTGATGTCCGACTATCCGGCCACGGTGCTCGGCGACCGGCTCTCGCGGCTGCTCGCCCGCGAGGCGCCTCACGCGGCTCTGCACATGCGGCTGGTACGGGAGACGATCGGGGACGACATCGTCGAGACCATCAGGCTCGTGGACGGCATGGTCTCCCCGCGGCTGGGCCACTTCCGTACGCCCGTCGGCTCGCAGCCGCTCTTCAAGGACCGCTGGATGTGCCTGCTGTCCGCCGACCATCCGCTGTGCGAGGCGGAACCCTTCGTGCTGGACGACGTGAAGCCGCTGCCGTGGGTGGTGCCCTACCACCGTGACGCCGGCTATCCCTCGGCCTCTCCGGCCACCCGGCAGCTGGCCGCTCTGGGCATCCGGCCGCGGATCGCCGTACGCGTCGAGAGCTACCGCGCCGTTCCCGACTTCATCGCCGGTACGCGCAGGGTGGCTCTGTATCCGGCCCGGCTCGCGGCCCGGCTGCCCGCGGAGCGGGGGCTGCGGGCGCTGGAGTGGCCGGTTCCGCTGGACGACATCGACGAGCTGCTGTGGTGGGACACCGTCTACGACAAGGATCCGGCGAACAGCTGGCTGCGCGGGCTGGTGGCGAGAGCAGCCGCCGAACTCGGACCGGACGTGGCGGAACCGGCGAGCGTGAAGTCCGACGGGACCGGTCAGCCGGAAGAGCCGCCGCGGGCAGGAGAGCCGTGTCATAAACCGGATTGATAGCGGCCAGCCAAACAGGCTATTGAACCGGACGTTCCCTTTCCGGATGAGGGCTCCCTACTGTGCCCGCAACGGCCGCCACCCCGACCGGCCCCTCGGCAGCGGGTGGTTCCGTCGCACGTCACGGAAGAGGAGAGCCCCGCATGCCGCATGCACTGACCGGCCTCACGCTGCACACCGTCACCAAGCCGTCCGCGTCCACCGCTCATGCCCTGGACGCCGATGTGTGCATCGTGGGCGCGGGGGTCTCGGGGATCTCCGCCGCCGTCGAGTCCGCCCGGCTGGGCCGCGACGTCGTGCTCGTCGACAGCCTCCCCGTGCTCGGCGGCCAGATGGTCAACTCCCTGATCGGCCTCTTCTGCGGAGTCTTCGGCAACGCGCCCGGCTACCGGCAGCTCACCCACGGCATGTTCGACGAGATCTTCGCCGACCTCGGGGCGAGCGGGGACGTGCACTTCAACCGCGGACACACCATCACCGTCAGTTATGACGAGGTGGCGCTGGGCCGCTGGGTCGAGCGGAAAATCCGTGAACTCGGCATCCGCGTCGTTCTGGGCGCGTCGATCACCGGCGTCGAACGGGACGGGCGCCGCGTCACCGCCGTCACCTTCGCGACCCGCTACGGCGACGTCCACGTGTCGGCCCCCGGCTTCATCGACGCGAGCGGCGACGCGGCGCTCGCCTGGGAGGCCGGACTGCCCTGCCGGGTCCCCGAACGCACCATCTACGGCTCCCAGCAGATCGTGCTCGAACACCTCGACGAGACGCACCAGCCCGGCCGTGAGGAACTGGCCGAACACGTCGCACGCAAAGCCGCCGACTACGGGCTGCTGCGCCGCGACGGGCTCGCCTTCTTCTTCCCCGGGCGCAACACGGCCGTACTGAACATGACCCACATCGAGGCACCGCTCGACCCCGTGCGCGCCGCGCAGGCACAGCTCGAAGGCCGCGAACAGGCAGACCTGGTCGTGGAGTTCCTCCGCGCCGAGTACCCGAAGGCGTTCGGTGACGCACGCGTGCGGTCCTACGGGCTGCCCGGCCGGCGGCAGACCCGCTGGATCAAGGGCGTCCACGCGCTGAGCCTCGAAGAAGTACGGGCAGGCACCCGCTTCGAGGACGCGGTGGCCCGTACGGCCTGGCCGATCGAGCTGCACGACAAGGCAGAGGGCTACGTCTGGGAGATGTTCGACGCCGACCACCTCCACTACGTACCGCTGCGCTCGATGCTCTCCCCGGACGCCGACAACCTCGTCGCCGCCGGGCGCTGCGCCGACGGGGACGCCGCCGCGCTCTCCAGCGTGCGCGTCATGGGGCCGTGCGCCGCGATGGGTGCGGGCGCCGCCCATGCGCTGGACCTGGCCGGGACGGCCGGAGACGGCAGCGTCCACCGCATCGACACCGTCGCGCTCCGCGAACGTCTCGCACCCAACGTCGAGGACTGACCGCGCACTCCGTCCGACGCCCCGCAGCCGCACCGAGGAGCAGGAAAGGCCCATGACGCAACTGCGCAGCAACTACCAGCCGGGCACGTCTCCCTGGGCGGTGCGCCGGGCCCAGTGGCGCGCGCTCGGACTCACCGACGAGGACATGGCCAAGCCGAAGATCGCCATCGTCAACTCCTCCTCGTCGCTCGCCACTTGCTACAGCCATCTCGACGGCATCGCCGACGCGGTGAAGGAATCGGTGGCGGAAGCCGGCGGTATCGGCTTCGAGATCCGCACGGTCGCCCCCAGCGACTTCATCCACAGCGCAGGGGGGCGCGGCGGCTACATCCTCTCCTCCCGCGATCTGATCAGCCACGACATCGAGGCCGCGGTCGAAGGCGCCCAGCTGGACGGCATGGTGTGCCTCGCCTCGTGCGACAAGACCGCCCCCGGTCAGCTGATGGCCGCGGCCCGCATCGACCTGCCCACCGTCATGGTCGGCTGCGGCTACCAGCCGTGCGGCACGTTCGAGGGCAGGCACTGCGACATCGAGGACGTCTTCCTCGCCGCGGGACACCATGCCCAGGGCAGGCTCTCCCTGGAAGAGCTGACCGGGATGAGCGAGAACGCGGTCGCAGGTCCCGGTGTCTGCGCCGGCATGGGAACCGCCAACTCCATGCACATGGCCTGCGAGGCGCTCGGCATGGCACTGCCCGGGTCGACGCCCGTGCTGGCGAACTCCCCGAAGATGTGGGCCGACGCGCGCGCCGCCGGACGCCGCGCCGTGGAGCTCGTGCACGAAGACCTGCGGCCGCGTGACCTGCTGACACCGCAGGCCTTCGAGAATGCCGTGACGCTCATGCTCGCCGTGAGCGGCTCCATCAATTCGGTGAAGCATCTGCAGGCGATAGCGGAAGAAGCCGAGTCGGGCACGGACGTGTACGGGCTGTACGAGCAACTGGCCGACCGGGTACCGCTGTTGACGGCCGTACGCCCCAACGGGCCGCACAGCATCGAGGAGTTCGAGGCGGCAGGTGGCGCGGCCGGCGTACTGCGGGCACTCGGCGGCCTGCTGCACACCTCCGCGCGTACGGTCAGCGGGCGCAGCCTGGGCGAGAACCTGACGGACCCGGACGGCGGGACGTCCGGCTTCGACGGAACGGTCATCCGTCCCGCCGGCCGCCCGCTGGGACGCCGCCCCACCATCGTGCTGATCCGCGGCAGCCTCGCCCCCGCCACCGGCATCGTCAAGCTGGCGGTCGACGAGGAACGCGAGACCTCCTTCACGGGCCCGGCGAAGGTCTACGAGACCCCGCAGGCCGCGCTGGACGGACTCGGACGCGGCGAGGTCGAGCCCGGTTCGGTGCTGGTGCTCCGCGGACTCGGCCCGAAGGGCACCCCGGGCATGGGCATGGCCTCCCGCCCCGTCTTCGCCCTCGACGGGGCGGGGCTGACCGGGCAGGTGGCCGTGGTGACCGACGGGCAGCTCTCCGGCCTCGTCAACAAGGGCGTGGTCGTGGGCGAGGTCTCACCGGAAGCCGCGGACGGAGGGCCGCTCGCCCTCGTCCGCGACGGCGACACCATCGCGATCGACGTGACCGCACGACGCGCCGACTTGTGCGTACCCGACGAGGAGTTGGCCCGGCGCGGCGAGGAACTGGCCCTGGCCGTCGCCGGATCCGGGGGAGCTGCGGATGCCCACGGCGCGGGCCGCGGCTGGCTCTCGGTCTACCGCCGAACCGTGCGGCCCCTCCAGGAAGGCGCGGTTCTCGCCCCCCGCCGGCTGCCCGGCCGTACGTCCTGCCCCGCTGCCCGTGACGGCGACCCGGCTGCGGCGTCGCCGGCCACGGCGGCGCATCCGCCTCCGGAATCGCCTCCGGACACGACTCCGGATGCCCCACCGAGTGCCGCTGCCCGTGCGGAAGGAACCCACCGCTGATGCTCCTCACCGACTCCGACAAGGCCATGCTGGACGGCGCGGAAGGCCCCGCCGTGGCGGCGGCGATGGACCTGCTCGTCCGCTACGGCCGCGCGCTGGACGCCGAGTGGCTGTGCGACGTGCGCAACGTGGCCGGGACGATGACCCAGCCCTCGCCGGTGAAAGCCCGGCTGGTGCGTGAGGGCGGGTGGGACAGGGCGTACTCCGTCATCAATCTGGACTGCGACGACACCCTGGAGATCCCCGACATGCGGGTGCCGACGTGTCAGCTGCAGCAGTCCTTCGGGCCCGACTCCGCCGGCATCGCCCCCTACCCGAAGGAACTTGTCGAGCTGCAGAGCGACGCCGAGGCCTTCTACGGACGCAAAGGCGTCAACATCCTTGCGACGTGCACGCCTTATCAGGTCGGCAACATTCCCGTCCGCGGCGAACACGTCGCGTGGATGGAGTCCTCGGCGGTCGTCTACGCCAACTCCGTGCTGGGGGCCCGTACCAACTGCGAAGGCGGTGCCTCCACCGGCGCCGCCTCACTGACCGGCCGCATTCCCTGCTGGGGCAACCATCACAGCGAGAACCGCCGCGGTACGCACCTCATCGAGGCGCGTGCCCCTGTGGACGGGCCCCTGGAGTGGGGGATGCTCGGATACTTCGCCGGCGGTCTCGTACAGGAGGAACGCCCCGTTGTCACCGGTGAGTTGAAGCAGCCCGACCTGCTGGACCTCAAGCACTTCGGGGCCGCCGCGGCATCCTCGGGCGGTGTGGAGATCTACCACCTGCCGGGCATCACACCCGAGGCGCCCACCGTCCCGGAGGCGTTCGGGGGTGCGGAACCGCCGGAGGCCGTGCCGTACGGCGAGCGCGAGCGCCGTCACGTGTATGAGGACCTCAACTCCCAAGGCGACTGCGGCGACGTCGACTTCGTCCTGCTGGGATGCCCGCACGCCTCACTCGACCAGGTGCGCGAGACGGCGCGGCTGCTGGACGGCAGGAAGCTGCACTCCGGGACGCAGCTGTGGCTGATGGTGCCGCGTGCGCTGCGTACGACCGCCGACCGCAACGGGTGGACCGGAGTGATCGAGCGGGCAGGCGGGAGCGTACTGACCGACTCCTGCCCGGCCATGTCCCGTTCGGCGCCGCCCGGCACCAAGGTCTTCGCCACCGACTCCGCCAAGCAGGCGCACTACCTGCCCGCCATCCTCGGCATCGAAGCGTGGTTCGGCAGCCTGCGGGACTGCATCGAAGCGGCAGTCACCGGGCGCTGGAAGGGAGACCTGCGATGAGCCCCCGCCATGACGCCCGGGCACCCGCAGCGGCGGCCGCGTCCGCCGCGGAAGCCACCGGCGGATGCCTGAAGAAGCCTCAACCGGTCTCCGTACCACTGGAGTTGGGCGGAGGCAGGACCGTCGTCCCGGGTACGGCAGAGGGCGAGGCACTCGTCTCCCACGAGACGATCTCCGGCTGGGGCGGCATCGACCCGGCCCGAGGCGTGATCATCGAGCGCCGTCATCCGCTGTACGGGCAGTGCTTCACCGGGAAGGTTCTCGTCTTCCCCGGCGCCAAGGGCTCCTCGGGCTGGGCCGGTTTCTTCCAGGCCACACGGCTGCTGGGCACCGCACCACTGGCGATGATCTTCGTCACCGTCACCACCAAGGCCGCCCTCGGGGCGGTCGTCACCCGGGTCCCCACCGTCACCGGGCTGGACCGCGATCCGCTCACCGTCATCCGCACCGGTGACCGGGTCCGTGTCGACGCAGACCGAGGCTGCATCTCGGTATATCCCGCGCACCCTCAATGACGAGGAGTTCCCATGTCATCCATACCGTCCCCTGATTCACCGTCCGGGTCGCCCCCAGTCGTCGAACTCGCTCCGCTCGTCGAGAAGCAGCAGGGCCGCCGGGCCTGGTACCGGGTCTTCGCCGTCTGCTGCCTGATCACCTTCCTCGACGGCTTCGACTTCCAGATCCTCTCCTTCACCGCCACCTACCTGAGGGGCGACTTCTCCCTGAGCGACACCCAGTTGGGCACGCTGGGCACCGTCGGCCTGTTCGGCACGCTCGTCGGCGGGCTGTGCATGGGGTACTTGGGCGACCGCCTCGGCCGCAAGCCGTCGATCGTGCTGTGCGTGGCGGGCTTCGGCATCTTCATGCTGGGCTTCGCCGGTGCCGAGACGTACGGGCATCTCATGGCGCTGCGTTTCATCTCGGGCTTCTTCCTCGGCGGCGTGCTGCCGCTGTCCTGGGCCCTGGCGGCCGAGTACGCGCCCAAGAGGGCCCGCGTGACCGCGATTTCGGTGATCATGGTGGGCTACACGCTGGGCGGTGCGGCCGGCGGGCCGATCTCGAACCTGCTGGTGCCCGGCCACGGCTGGCAGTCGGTCTACATCGCCGGCGGCGTCTGCTCCCTGCTGGCTCTCGTCCCGGTGCTGTACTTCCTCCCCGAGTCCGTCAAGTTCCTCGCCCAGCGCGGCCGTCCCGACGCCGACAGGCGCATCGCCGCGATACTCACCCGGCTGTGGCCCGGCCAACCGGTCGCCCCGGGTGCGCACTTCGTCCCGGGGGACCCGCAACCGGCGACGACGGCGGGGAAGTTCACTCCCGCGAAGCTCTTCCGCGGCTCGCTCGCGCGGATCACCCCGCTTCTGTGGCTGGTCTATCTGCTCTCCTCGGCGCTGATCTACTTCATGGTGTTCTGGACGCCGCTGATCAACGAGCGGATGGGCTTCAGCGTCAGCGCCGCTGCGACTATCGCGGCGGCGGCGAGCGTCGCGGGAGCCGTCGCACAGCTGGCCATCAGCAGGTTCGTGGACCGCAAAGGCGTCGGCAGCATTCTGTGGATGCCGCTGATGGCGTCCCTCGCCATGCTGACCCTGGGCCTGGGTTCGCCCGGCCCGGTGCTCTACATCTGCGTCATCATCTCCGCGAAGATGTTCATCAACGGCGGCCACGGCGGCATCACCAGCATCGCCGGCACCTTCTACCCCACCTCGATCCGTGCCAACGGCGCCGCCTGGGCCTCATCGGTGGCGAAGGTCGGCGCGATGATCGGCCCGTGGCTCGGCGGTGTCCTGCTGGACGCGGGACTCGGTACGGGAGGCGCGTTCACGGCCTTCGCCGTCTGCCCGGTCGTGATGGTCGTGCTGCTCTTCGCGATGGGACGCGCCCAGAAGTCGCTCTCTCCCGACACGGAAGGCGCGCTGTTCGACGGCACCGCACACGCGACCGATCCGCCGGCACCGCAGCCGGCACCGACGCCCGCCGGCCCCGGTGCCGTACTGACCGGCCCGCAGCCCGACGTGACCCCGGCTCCTCAGCCTCAGCCCCGGGAGCCGCAGTCCTGACCGTGGCGTCGGTGGCGGGGGACCGGGCCCGGCGAAGCGGAGACGACGGCCCCTGCGGGCGGCCGCGGTTCATCCGGCAGGGCCCGGTCACCGGCACGGCTACGACGCTGGTGGAGGCACCGGATTGTCGGGGGTGTCGAGCCAGACGTGCTGGTGGCCGGGCCGGGTGGTGATTCCGAACCGGGTGCGGCGGGGGCTGCCGGCCTCGCGCCACCAGGCGTACGCGGAGGCGACCTCGTCCCACAGCAGCCGGGGCCCGTACTGCTGGACGTCGAAGCAGTCGGCGTCGGGAGTGAAGTCGAGGGAAGCCCACGACCGGCTGCCGGGGTCGGCCAGCCAGAGCGTCCACTCGCCCTCGGAGCCGTGGCCGACGCTGTGGCGGCAGTCCGGCACCATGACGCCGGCGGTGAAGGCGGCGTCGTCATCGCCCAGGACCAGGCGGGGATCGAGGTCGGTCCGTCCTCCGGCCGCCTCGTCCTGCGGCCTGACGGTGGCCATGATGTCTCGTCGGGGTGCCTGACGGCGGTCCCACATGAAGGCGCAGTCCCCGACGACCGGCCCGCTGGCGGTGCCCTCCTCGGACCGGCTGGAGGTGAGCCGGACCAGGACGCCGTTGTAGAGGCCGGTTCCCCAGGGAATCAGCAGCTTGCCCCCGGGCGCGGTCTGCTGGACGAGAGCGTGCGGGATCCGGTGCACGGCGTAGGTGACGATGACCCGGTCGTAGGGAGCGCCGTCGGGCCGGCCCGCGGCACCGTCGCCGGTGACGACCTTCGGAGCGCGGCCGGCGTTCCTCAGTGACGCGCGGGCCGAGTCGGCGAGCTCGGGGTCGACTTCGATCGTGGTGACGTTGTGGTCGCCGAGCCGGTGGGCCAGCAGCGCGGCGTTGAACCCGGTGCCTGTACCGGCTTCGAGGACGCGGTGGCCCTCCTCCACCTGAAGGGCGGTGAGCATGTCGGCCACCAGCCGCGGCATGCTCGCCGAGCTGGTCGGCACCAATGCGGTCCCGCCCTCGGCGTCCTCGACCTGGGTCACCAGGGCGATGTCGGAGTACACCGACCGCAGCCACCGTTCGGGGTCTGCCCGGCGGGTGAGCGGACGGTAGCCGTCGTCGCTGCGGATCCAGATGCGGTGGGGGACGAAGTCTTCTCGCCTCACCTGCTGAAACGTCTCCATCCAGGCGCCGTCGAGGTGGCCGGCGTCGTGAAGGTCCGCGGCCAGCTGTGAGGAGCCAGGCATGATCAGTTCTTCTTCGGCGGGGGCGGAGGAGGGATGGGCTTGTCGGGCTTGTGGCCGTCGCTCTCGGCCGGATCCTGTTTCCCGCTGTGCTTGCCCATCGCATGCCCCCGGCTCGTCGGCTGACTGTCCAAAAGACTGACTGCCCGAAAAAGGCTACCGACGGGTGTAGAACGTGGCGAGTATCTCCTCGGCCAACACCACGCACGGAGGAGGCCGTTGCCCGCTCGTTGACGCTGGGCCGGCCGCCCGACCGCTGCCGCGAGCAGCCGCGCACCGTGTGTCAGCCGTCGTACTTCTGCCCCTGCCCTTCCGGCTGACGGCCGCGTAGCCGCGCGGTGTCACGAGCCGGCCGCACCGTCAGCTGGTGCCGCTTCCTGCCAATGGGGGCGACGCCGGGCCGGCGTTGAGTACGTTCTCCCCTCGGGGCGCTCGACCGGCGCCCTGTTCCGCACCGACCGGGGGAGCAGAGGCATCGTGCCTGGTGGCGAAAGCATGCGTATCGGACTGTCCGCGGCACAACGGGAGATCTGGCTCGCGCAGTCGCTCCGTCCCGGCAGCGCGATGTACAGCGTCGGCGAGTACGTCGAGATCCGGGGGCGCCTGCGCATCGACCTCTTCGAGCGTGCCCTGCGCCGCACGGTCTCCGAGTGCGGGACGCTGAACCTCGGTTTCTCACCGGCAGGCGAGGCGATGCGTCTCTTCGCTGCGGATCACCGCGACGTGCCCCTCACACACGTCGACCTGCGCGGCGCCGACGACCCGTGTGCGGCCGCGCAGCGCTGGATGTCCGAGGACATGGACCGTGTCATGCCCTTCGGCGACGGACCGCTCTTCGCGTTCGCCCTGCTGCGGGTGGCCGCCGACACGTACCTGTGGAGCTGCCGTTGCCACCACATCGTCGTCGACGGGACGTCCCTGGCCGCGATCGTGAGGCGCTGTGCGGAGGTGTACTCCGCGCTGGAGGCGGGCGGGCCGGTGCCCCCGCACGGCTTCGGCGATCTCTGGGCGCTCCTGGAGGAGGACCGCGACTACCGCGAGTCCGAGAACTTCGCACAGGACCGGAAGTTCTGGACCGAGCAGTTGCGTGAGCTGCCCGAACCGGCGTCGCTGGTCGGGCGACGAGCACCGTACGAGGGGTTCAGCCGGGCGTCGGCCGCCCTGGACTCCGGGGAGTGCCGCAAGCTGGACGAGGTCTGCGCGGGTGTCGGGGTGCGGCGCTCGTCGATGCTGCTCGCCCTGTCGGCTGCGTATCTGTACCGGATGAGCGGCGCGAGTGAGGTGACCGTCGGACTGGCCGTCACGGCGCGGCGCACTCCGCTGGCCAGGGCCACGGCGGCGGCACAGTCCAACGTCCTCCCGATCAGGCTGTGTCCGCACGACGCGCAGCCGCTGGCGGAGCTGGCACGCCAGGCCGAACGCGCCGTGGCCACCGCGCTTCCCCACCAGCGTTACCGCACGGAGGACATGCGGCGGACGACGAAGGGTGAGAGCCGGCCGCCGTTGTACTCCCTCGTCGTGAACATCATGTCCTTCGACCGGGACCTGGCCTTCGGGACCTGTACGGCACGTGTGCGGAATCTGGCAACCGGCCCCGTCGACGACGTGTCGTTGTCGTTCACGGACCGCAGGGACGGCCGCGGTCTGGAAGTCGACCTCGACGCGAACACCGCCCTGTACGGGGAACGTGACGTGCGGGAACATCTCCGCCGCGTCGAGCGGCTGCTGCGGCACGTCCTCGCCGGTGGAGCCGTCGCCGAAGTGGGGGAGCTTCCCCTGGTCTCCGCCGCGGAGGGGGACCTGCTGCTGGCACTGGGCGGAGCGGCTCCCGAAGCAACCGCTGCGGCCCTCTACGAGCGGACCGTGGCACGTCGGCCGTCGGCCGCGGCCCTTCTCGGGGCCGAGGAGTGCCTGTCGTACGACGGCCTCAACCGGCGGGCCAACCGCCTGGCGCGGCTCCTCGTCTCGCGCGGTGCGGGACCGGAGCGGATCGTCGCGCTGGTGATGGAGCGGTCCGTCGAGTTCGTGGTGTCGGTGCTGGCCGTGTGGAAGGCGGGCGGTGCCTGGCTGCCGGTCGATCCCCGGTATCCGCGGCTGCGGACCGGGTTCATGCTCGACGACGCCGCGCCGGCGGTCACGCTGACGACGTCCGCCGCACTTGCCGTGTGGGACGGCGCCCCGCCCGGCGGCGCTCTCGTGCTGGACGCGCCCGATGTGGTGGCCGACCTGGCGGAGCGGAGCGACAGCAACGTGCGCGACGAGGAGCGGCCGGACCGGCTCACCGCTCGCCATCCCGCCTATGTCGTCTACACCTCCGGCTCCACCGGCCGTCCCAAGGGGGTCGTCGTCACGCATGAGGGGATACCCGGCCTCGCCCGCGCGCAGCGGAGCCGGTGGGGCGTCGGCCCCCGGTCCAGGGTGCTTCAGCTGGCGTCGCCCAGTTTCGACGCCGCCGTCTGGGAGCTGCTGGCCGCTCTGCTGTGCGGCGGTGAGCTGATCGTCGGCGCGGGCGGACCGCCGCCCGTGGGTGCCGGCCTGGCAGAACTGATCGCGGACCACGGCGTGACACATGCCCTGGTGCCACCCGCCGTCCTGGCGACCGTCGAGCCGGGAACGCTGCCCCCTGGTACGACGCTGCTGGTGGGGGGCGAGGTCTGTACGGCCGGACTGGCGGCCGACTGGGCGCCGGGCACCACTCTCGTCAACGGATACGGCCCGACGGAGGCGACTGTCTGCGTCACCCTCAGCGACGCCCTGCCGGGACACGGCACGCCCCCCATCGGCACCCCCGTGGACGGGACGTCGGCGTACGTCCTGGACGGTGCGTTGCGGCTGGTTCCCTTCGGCTCGGTCGGTGAACTGTGCCTGAGCGGGCCGGGACTGGCCCGGGGCTACCTGAACCGCCCCGGCCTGACCGCTTCCCGGTTCGTCGCCGACCCGTACGGTCCTCCGGGCTCCCGGCTGTACCGGACCGGTGATCTGGTGAGGTGGCGCGAGGACAGATCGCTCGCGTACGTGGGCCGGGCCGACGGCCAGGTCAAGGTCAACGGGCTGCGCATCGAACTCGGCGAGATCGAGTCCGCGCTGGCCGCGTGCCCGGGCGTGCGCCGGGCCGCCGCGTCCGTCGACGAACCCCGGCCGGGCACGAAGCGGCTCCTCGCCCACGTCGTGCCGGAGCGGCCGTACGGTGCGGCGCCCGACGACGTCACGGCCTTCCTGCGGCAGAGGCTCCCCGGGCACATGGTGCCGTCCGCCGTCGCCGTGCTGGACGCGCTCCCCATCACCCCCGGCGGCAAGCTCGACCGTGCCGCGCTGCCGCCGGTGCCGTACGCGGAGCCAAGCACCGCTGCGGGCATCCGGCCGCCACGCACCGGCCTGGAGGAGACCCTTCGGCGCCTCTTCTCCGAGGTCCTGGCCCTGGACGAGGCCCGGTTCGGCGTCGACGACAGCTTCTTCGCCCTGGGCGGCGACAGCATCATGGCCATGCAGCTCGTCGCGCACGCCCGGGAGCACGGCATCGTTCTGACGAACCAGCAGATCTTCTCGGGCCGTACCGTCGCGGAACTGGCCCGCGCGGCGAAGGAGACGGACGTGTCCGCCGGCGCGCGTCCCGCCGCACACGATGCCGCGGCGGCGGACCGGGCGGAGTGTCCCGCACCGCTTCCTGACGCCGAGACGGCCCGGCTCGAGGCGGAACATCCCGACGGGCCGAGCCTCCTCCCGCTGACGCCGCTTCAGGAGGGCCTGCTCTTCCACGCCCTCCGCGACACCTACGGCCACGGGCAACAGGACCCGTACACCGTCCAGTTGGTGGTGGAACTCTCAGGGACACTCGACGCGCACAGGCTCCGCGCGGCGGGCGAGGCGCTGCTGCGGCGGCATCCGCACCTGGGGGCGGCCTTCTGGCACGAAGGGCTGTCGCGGCCGGTCCAAGCGGTCCGCGAGGGCGTGACCCCGCGCTGGCAGTACCGCGACCTGACCGGTGCGGGCGCGGAGGATCCGGGAGCCGCAGCGGTGCTCCGTGGCGAGCGGACCAGGCGGATGGATCCCGCGCAGGCGCCTCTGATCGGGTTCACCCTGCTGAAGCTCGGCCCGGAGCGGTACACGCTGGCCCTGACCTGCCATCACATCCTTCTGGACGGCTGGTCCATGCCCGTGGTCGTACGCGAACTCCTCGCGCTGTACCGCTCCGGCAGCCATGATGCCGGGCTGCCGGAAGCCGTCCCGTACGTCCGTCACCTCGCGTGGCTCGCCCGACAGGACAGGGAAGCGGCGCGGACGGCCTGGCGCCGGGCGCTGGACGGGCTCGCCGCGCCGACGCTGCTGGCCGGTGAACGGCCCCGCGGCTCACGTCCGGCGGAGCCCGCATGCCAGACGCGGGAGCTCTCCGCGGAGCTCACCGCCGCGCTGACCGGGACCTGCCGGGCCCACGGGCTCACACTGAACACCGTGGTCCGGGCTGTCTGGGCGGTGCTGCTCCGCACCGTGACAGGGCGGAGCGACGTGGTCTTCGGCGGCACCGTCGCGGGACGGCCGCCCGAGCTGGCCACGGCCGAATCGATGGTGGGCATGTTCGTCAACACCGTGCCGGTACGCGTACGGACCGACCCCGGCGAGACCCTGCTGAAGCTGATGGCCCGGATCCAGGACGAGCAGGCGGCGCTCTCCGGGCACCAGCATCTCGGGCTCAGCGACATCAAACGGCTCATCGGGCAGGGAGAACTCTTCGACACGCTCACCGTCGTCGAGAACTACCCGATGGACACGGCCGGTTGGGGTGACCGGCCGCGGGTGACCGGCCTCACCGCCCACGACGCCACCCACTATCCGCTCGCCCTCGCGGTCGTACCGGGGGAGCGGATCCAGCTGCGGATCAGCCACCTGCCGGAGCTCGTCGGCCGGGAGGAGGTGCAGCACTTCGCCGAACT
This sequence comes from Streptomyces ovatisporus, assembly GCF_042653885.1. NCBI lineage: Bacteria > Bacillati > Actinomycetota > Actinomycetes > Kitasatosporales > Streptomycetaceae > Streptomyces > Streptomyces ovatisporus. The sequence goes on along the minus strand of NZ_JBHSFH010000006.1, from coordinate 189,233 downwards.
GCTCCTGAGACTGCTGGAGACGGCCGCCCACCGGCCGGAGCAGCAACTGGACGGTGTGGAGGCGGCGTTGCCCGAGCTCAGGCCGTTGTTCTCCCCACCGGGTCCGGAGGCGGAAGCGGAGCCCGGCACCGGACAGGAGCCCGAACCCGCAGCCGCACTGCCGGTGGTGGAGGCGAAGCTGTGCGAGCTGTTCGCGGAGGTGGTGGGCGTCCCGACGGTCACCGCAGGGGACAGCTTCTTCGAACTCGGCGGCGACAGCATCCTCTCCATCCAGCTCGTCGGACGGGCACGGGCCGCCGGCCTGACCTTCACCACGGGGGAGGTCTTCGAGAACCGGACGGTCTCCGCCCTGGCCCGGGTGGCACGCCGTACCGGCACACAGCGCCCAGCGGCGACGGAGCCCGACGCCGGCCCGTGTCCGGCGACGCCGATCATCGAATGGCTCCGCGCTCTGGGGCCGCACGCCGAGCGGGGCTTCCACCAGTCGGTGGTGGTCCAGGTGCCGCCGGGCGCGGACACCCCTCGGCTGGCCGCGGCACTCGACCTGCTGCTCGACCGGCATGCCGCGCTGAGAATGCGGAGCGTCGCCGACCGGGACGGCGCCGACCGGGACGGCGGCGCGGCAGACGGCGCCCGCCCGGCGGGGCCGTCCCTCGAAACGGCACCGGCGGGAGAGGTCCGCGGGCGCGACTGCCTGAGCCGGGTTCCCGTCGGTGCGGCGGACTTCGCGGACACCGGGCGGTGGCGCCGGCTTGTCTCCGAGGAGACGGCAGTGGCACGTTCCCGGCTGGACGTCCCGGCAGGCCGGATGATCAGGGCCGTCTGGTTCGACGCAGGCGAGGCCGCACCGGGACGGCTGCTGCTCGTCGTCCACCACCTCTGCGTGGACGGAGTCTCCTGGCGGATCCTGCTCCGCGATCTGGCGGACGCCTGGCAGGCCGCCGCCGAGGACCGCGCTCTGCGCACCCCCGCCCCCGTCACGTCCTTCCGTGACTGGGCCCGGCTGCTTCGCGAGCAGGCCCGGACAGAACGGCGGAGGGTGGAGGCGGCCCGCTGGGTCGAGGTCCTGGACGGTGAGGACCCTCTCATCGGCAGCCGTCGGCCGGACCCCGGGCGGGACACGGCCTGCACCTCCAGATCCCTGACGCTCAGGCTCCCGGCCGAGGCGACGGCCGCACTGCTGACCGCGGTACCGGCCGCCTACCACGCGCAGATCGACGATGTGCTGCTCACGGGTCTGAGCCTCGCGGTGGCCGAGTGGCGGCGCGGACAGGGACACGCGGACGCGGACGGCGGGCCCGTCGTGCTCCTCGACCTGGAGGGGCACGGCCGCGAACAACTGACGCCCGAGGTCGATCTCAGTTCCACCGTGGGCTGGTTCACCAGCAAGTACCCGGTGCGGCTGCGGCCCGGGGCCCTGGACTGGGCGGCGGTGACCGAGGGGCGTCCTCCGCTCGGCCGTGCGCTCAAGGAGGTCAAGGAACAGCTGTCCGCCGTCCCCGACCACGGCGTCGGTTACGGCATGCTGCGCTACGTCGACCCGGACACCGCCGAACTGCTCGCCCCGTACGACGACCCCCAGATCGGCTTCAACTACCTGGGCCGCTTCCCGCTGCCGGAGGGCGCGGACTGGCAGCCCGACCCGGCCCTCGGACCGCTCGCCGGAGGCTCCGACCCGGGGATGCCGCTGCCGCACACCCTGGAGATCAACGCCATGACCGAGGACCGGCCCGGCGGATCCCAGCTGGTGGCGGTCTGGTCCTGGGCGGGGGAGCTGCTGGAGGAAGAAGCCGTACGGGACCTCGCGGAGGCCTGGTTCGGGGCGCTGCAAGGCATGGTCCGGCACATCGGGACGGACGGCGCCGGCGGGCGTTCGCCCTCCGACTTCCCCCTGGTGCGGCTCTCGCTCGACGAGGTGGAACGGCTCGAGACGGACGTGCCGGCGCCGGCGGACGTATGGCCGCTGACCGGCCTGCAGAAGGGGCTGCTGTTCCACGCCGTCGACGACCAGAAGCCCGACGAGTACCTCGTGCGCTGCGTCGTGGACCTGGAGGGCCCGCTGGACGCCGCCGCGATGCGGGCCGCCGCCGAGGCGCTGTTCGTCCGGCACCCCAACCTGCGTGCCTGCTTCGCCTACGCCGGTCTCACCGAGCCCGTGCAGGTGATCCCCGCGCAAGTGGAACTGCCGTGGCGGGAGTTCGACCTGGTGGCTGAGGGGACAGGGGACGCCGGGGCTGTTGCGGAGGAGCTGACCCGGCAACTCGGCTCGGAGCGGTTCACCGTCGAGGAGGCCCCGCTCGCACGCGGTGCGCTGATACGCGTCGCTCCCGACCGCCACCGGGTCGTGCTGACCATGCATCATCTCCTCGTGGACGGCTGGTCGTTGCCGCTGCTGGTGCGCGACCTGCTCCGCCTGTACGACGCCGGGGGCGACCCCGGCACGCTTCCCGAGGTGAGCCCGTACCGGGACTACATGGCCTGGTACGCACGACAGGAGACCGCCCCCGCGCTCGACGCGTGGCGCGCGGCGCTGTCCGGAGTGACCACTCCCACTCTGGCTGTCCCCGGTGCCGAACGCCCGGCGGATGCGCCGGAGACGCGCGTCGCGCACCACACGCGTGAGCTCACCGAGGAACAGACCGCCGGGCTCTCGGAGGTGGCACGTGAAGCGGGCGTCACCGTGCACACCGTCGTCCAGGGCGCCTGGGCCATGGTGCTCGGATGGCTGACCGGCCGGGACGACGTGGTGTTCGGCACCACCGTCTCGGGGCGTTCGGCACCGGTGGACGGCATCGAGGAGATGGCAGGCCTGCTGATCAACACCGTTCCCACCCGGGTCGTACTGGACCCCGAAGCGACCCTGCCGCAGCTCCTCCGGCAACTTCAGTCCGAGCAGACCCGGCTGATGGACCACCATCACGTCGGCCTGTCCGACATCCAGCGCGCGGCCGGCACAGGCCCCCTCTTCGACACCCTCTTCGTCTACGAGAACTACCCGGTGGACAGAGGGAGTCCGGGCGGGGCGTCCAGGAAACTGAGGGTGACGGGCCTTCAGAGCAACGACGACAACCACTATCCGCTCAGTGTCGTCGTGGTGCCCGGCCGGCGGCTCGTACTGCGACTCAACCACCGCCCCTCCGACGTCGACGGGCACCGGGCGGCAGCAGCGGCCGACGCGCTGAGGCTGCTGCTCGCAGGCCTCGCCGAACGGCGGCAGGGCAACCTCGCCTCGCTCCCGCTGACGGACGGACCCGAGCAGCCGCCGTCGCCGCCCGGTCCGGAGCGGGACGGCCCGACTCTGCCCGGCCTGTTCGAGGCGCAGGTGCGGGCCACACCCGGGAAGACGGCGGTGACTGACAATCACCTGACCCTGAGCTATGCGGAGTTGAACCGCAGGGCCAACCACCTCGCGCGACGCCTGGTCCGGCTGGGCGCGGGCCCGGAGAAGCCGGTGGCCCTGATGCTCGACCAGGGCGCGGACGCCGTGGTCGCGGTGCTGGCGGTCCTCAAGAGCGGGGCGGTCTACGTGCCGCTGTCGCCTTCCCACCCGGCTGAGCGCACCCTGCTCGTCCTCGAGGACGCCACCCCGGTGTGCCTGGTCACGACCGAGACGCACGCGGCGGCCCTGCCGCCGGGCGCCGTGGCGATGCCCGTCGCCACGCTGAACGGCCCCTCGAATTCGCCCGGCACGGAGGGCCCCGGAGGCACAGGTCCCGGAACTGCCGCTGCCCACGACGCCGATCTCGTCGACGCGGAGCGCACCGCACCGCTCACCGCCGAGCACGGCGCGTACATCATCTACACCTCCGGCTCCACCGGACGTCCGAAGGGGGTGCTGGTGCCGCACGCGAACGTCGTACGGCTCTTCACCTCCGTCAGGGGCCTCTGCTCCTTCGGAGAAGGCGACGTGTGGACCCTCTTCCACTCCTGCGCGTTCGACTTCTCGGTGTGGGAGATGTGGGGAGCGCTGCTGCACGGCGGGACCCTCGTCGTCGTACCGCACGAGGTCACACGCGACCCGGAGCGCTTCCTGGAACTGCTCGTGGAACGGGGCGTCACCGTGCTCAGCCAGACTCCCTCGGCGTTCCGCCAGATGGTGCGCGCCGACCGCGCCAGGCCCGCCCTGGGCGACCGGCTGGGACTGCGCTACGTCGTGTTCGGCGGTGAGCGGCTGGACTTCGGTCCGCTGGGCGAGTGGTACGAACGCCATCCGCAGGACACCCCGCAGCTCGTCAACATGTACGGCATCACCGAGACGACCGTCCATGTCACCCACACCGGAATCACCGGCCCGGACGTGACCGCGGGCTCCTCGGCGAGCCGCATCGGCCGGCCGCTGCCGGACCTGCGCACCCACGTCCTCGACCGCTGGCTGCGGCCGGTGCCGCCCGGGACCGTCGGCGAGGTCTACGTCGCCGGCCCGGGCCTTGCCCGCGGCTACACGGGACGGCCCGGGCTGACAGCGACACGGTTCGTCGCCGATCCGTTCGGCCTTCCCGGAGAGCGCATGTACCGCACCGGGGACCTCGCCCGCCGCGACTCCGGCGGCGAGCTGTTCTACGAGGGCCGGTCGGACGGGCAGGTGCAGCTGCGCGGCTTCCGTGTGGAACCCGGCGAGATCGAGGCCCACTTGAGCAGCCTGCCGGAGGTCGGCCAGGCGGCGGTGACGCTGCGCGAGGTCCGGCCGGGCGAGCCGAAGCTGGTCGCCTACCTGGTGGCCGCGGACGGCGCTTCGCTGCCGGGCGCGGCCGAGCTGTCCGCCCTGGCGGCGGACCGTCTGCCGGGCCACATGGTTCCTTCGGCGTTCGTGACGGTGGCTGAGCTGCCCCTCACCGTGAACGGCAAGCTGGACCGTACGGCCCTTCCCGCCCCCGACTACACCGCCCTCTCCACCGGGTCCGCACCTCGCACGCCCCTGGAGAAGACCCTGTGCGCCGCGATGGCGGAGACGCTCGGTGTGCCGCGGCTCGGCATCGACGACGACTTCTTCCTGATGGGCGGCGACAGCATCACGTCCATGAGGTTCGTGGACCTCGCCGGGCGGGACGGCATCGCACTGAGGCCGCGGGACGTGGTGGAGAAGCGGACGGTCGCCGCGCTCGCCGAAGCAGCTGAAGCAGCTGAAGCAGCTGAAGCAGCTGAAGCAGCTGAAGCAGCTGAAGCAGCTGAAGCAGCTGAATCAGCCGGGGCAGCCGGTGCGGGGCGATCAGCGCAGGCAGGCGGCACGGCCGGGCCGGACGGGACCGCCGTGCGCCGCCGCGCAGGCGAACTCGCGGACGGCGTCGGCCCGTTCCCCGCCACCCCGATCATCGAACGCCTGCGGCAGGAGGCGACCGTCATGGGCGCTTACCACTTGTCGATGGCGGTGCGCGTGCCCGGGGACGTCGAGCCGGACCATCTGGTCGAGGCCCTTCAGACGGTCATGGACCATCACGACGCACTCCGGATACGTCTGACCCGCAGCGCGCCGGACAGCGGCGGCCCCGAGGCCTGGTCACTGGAGACGACCGCTCCCGGGTCCGTAAGGGCTGCCGACCGCTTCTCGCGCGTGTCCACGGAGGCATCCACGCACGACGAGTGGCGACGGGCACTGAGCTCGGCGACGGAGCGCTGGCAGCGTGAACTCGACCCCGACGCCGGGCAGATGCTGTGGGCGGTCTGGCTCGACCCCGGGGCGGGCCGCCAGGGCCGTCTGCTGACCCTGGTGCACCACCTCGCGGTGGACGGGGTCTCCTGGCGGATACTCCTGGCGGACCTGGCTCGTGCCCACGAGGCCGTGGCCGCGGGCGAACGTCCCACCCTGGCAGGGACTCCCGTCACGTACCGGCGCTGGGCACAACTGCTCGCCGAGGAGGCCGTCGAGCCGGCCCGGGTGGAGGAACTGTCCCTGTGGGAGGGGATGTTCGCCTCCCGGACGAAGGCGCCCGGCCGACGGGCGCTCGACCGGTCGGCGGACACGCTCGCCTCGGCACGCGGAATCGCGCTCGACATGTCCGAGGAGGAGACGCGGAGCCTCCTCCTCGTGCCGCAACGACTGGACACGGGCCTGCGTGAAGTGCTGTACGCCGCGTTCGCGATCGCCTACGCGCGCCTGCACGGTGACGACGAGGGCAGGGTGCTGGTGGACCTCCAGGCGCACGGGCGCGAGGCGGTCGCCGGAGAGTGCGAACCCTTCTCCACCGTCGGGTGGTTCACCGCCCAGTTCCCACTGCTGCTCGACGCCGGGACGCCCGCCGCACCCGGCGCGGCGGACACCGGCGCCTGGCTGGCCGACGCGGCCCGGAGGGTCGGCGCCCAGCTGGCGGCCCTGCCCGACCACGGCATCGGGTACGGACTGCTGCGCTACCTGAACCCCGGTACCGCCGCCCGCCTCGCCCCGCTCGGCGATCCGGAGATCGCGCTCAACTACCTGGGGCGCTTCCGGGTCGGGGACCGGGCAGGATGCTGGGAGCCCACGGGGGAAGCGGGGTCCGCGATGGGCGGGGGAGCCGACCTGGGGATGCGGTTCAACCGCGCGTTGGCGCTGACGGCCGCCGTCGAGGAACGGGAGGGCGGCCCCCGGCTGGCGGCTCGCTGGACGTGGCCGTCCGGGGTGGTCCCCGACGAGGAGGTGCGGGAACTGGCTCACGGCTGGTTCGCGGTGCTCCGGCGTTACATCGGTGCCGCCGGGACGGGGGACGCCGGACGAAGCGCGGGGAGCAGCACCTGAGACAGGTCCCGCTACGTCCGTCTCCTCGTCCGTGGTGGGGCCTCCGGCGGTGGGCCGCGGCGGGCATCGGGCAGGACGGTGGCGCGGAGGAGACGGAGGAGGCGGCGGCCGTCGGTCCGCCACGTCACCGTCATGCGGCGTTGCCGGCGACCATGTACGCCACGAGGACCAGCGCGAGGACGCACAGGATCGCGCCGGCCACGGCCAGCGGCTTGCCGCGGCGGTGCCCCGTGCAGCCGCCGATCGCGAGGACGAGTCCGCCCACCGCGGGAGGGAAGGCGACGTACTGCCGCAGGAGGTCCAGGTTGACCGGGAGGAGCGGCAGCACCCACGCGAGAAGACCGAGGACCACCGCGGCCACGGCAAGCCCGGGCCCCATGGGACGGTCCGCCGGAGGCCGTCCGCCGGGCCACTCGGGGCCGCTGGGGCCGATCCAGGGCTGCTGCGGATGCGGGTGTGGCGGCACCGGGCCGGGCGGCGGTACCGGTGAGGAGTACGCGACGTCGGGGCCCGGTGCCGCTGCCTCGGGCTGTGGAGCCGACTCGTTCGGTTCGGGCGGCGGGCCGTAGTTCATGCGGGACTCCTCGCTGGTGGGACCGCTTCGTTGCTTACACGTACGCCGGGCGGCATTCAAGATGCCGATGTCGCGGGCGTGAACGGCGCGTTGAGCGCGCCCCATGGCCGTTCCCTGCTCCAGCATCCCTGCGACTGTGGCCGGCACGCGCGGTCCGGCAGGCTGTTCCCCAACGGCGCTGCGCGGAGACGGACGAGGGCGGTTCGCGCGTCATACCGGCGTCGAGGGCGTCGTAGCCGTCGAAGTCGAACCGGTTTGGAGGGTCCTCGATGCTGCTGCGGAATCGGCAGCCTCGATTCCTGGTGCGAGGACGACGAGCGAGTCACGCACTCTGCGTCCGGCCGTGAACTCGCTGCCGTACCGGGCGTCTTCCCCATCGGCACCCCAGCTGGTTCTCCGGAACTCACACAAGAGTATGAGCGGAACTTAACGAATACGCCGGTGCTGCGCCCTGTTTCACTTCGTGGCGCCGGGCTCGATAAGGCGAGAGTCTGCCTGAAAGGTTGTCACGGGTCCGGCCGGATGGGTTACTTCTTGCATGAGATTTCGGTAAGTGTGCGAAGCGATTCTGCCGCCATTGGGCGAGCCCCCCGGGGGTGCCCCGTCGGAGATTTCCCAGGAAACCGGCCGGGGGCTGAAAGCGGTGAACGCGAGAGCCACCTCGCGTTCACCGCCACGTACGCGAATTCCGAACCGTTCATTTGCTGCTCGGAAATGTACAGCATTCCGGGCGAGGAGGAGTCGGCAATGCCCATCAGTCCGAATCAGGGTTCCACCGGAGGCGGCACCGCCGTCACGATCACAGGGACGCAGCTGAGCGGTACCACCGCGGTCCGCTTCGGGAACAAACTGGCCACCGGAGTCACCAACGTGTCTCCTACGGAGGTCACCGCCGTCTCGCCGTCCGGCAGCGGGTCGGTCGGGGTGACGGTGACCACCCCGGGGGGAACGAGCAATCCGGTGCCGTTCTACTACGTCGGGGCCCCGTTCAAGCAGACCATCAGCCCGACCGGCGGCTCGACTGCGGGGGGCGATACCGTCACCATCAACGGCACGGGTCTCTCCAGCGCCACCAACGTCGCTTTCGGCGCCAACAACGCCGCGCCGACGGTGGTGTCGGACAGTCAGCTCACAGTCGTCGCTCCGGCGGGTGCCGCGGGACCGGTCGGCGTCACCGTCACCACCGCCGGCGGAGTCAACAACGGCCTCTCGTACACCTATGTCGCCGATCCCACGGTCACGACGCTCACTCCGGCGTCCGGCCCGACCTCGGGCGGTACGGCTGTGACCATCGCAGGCACCAGCCTCACCACCACGGACTCCGTCACCTTCGGCGGGACACCGGCTCCGTTCACCGTGCTCTCGGACACGTCCGTTTCCGCGGTGACGCCACCCGGAGCGGCCGGTGCGGTGGACGTCGTCGTCACCAACGACGCAGGGAGTGACACGGCGACCGGCGCCTTCACCTACATCGCGGGTCCCGGCATCTGAGACGGGAAAAGGTCCCGTCGTTCAGCGCCCGAGGCGGGGCGGTGAACGACGGGACCGGGCGCTGCCGCACGTCCCGTCCGCATGGCATTTCCGGCCCTCCAGCCAGTTGAGCCGGGGTGGTGCGCAGCCGGACCGGTGTCGCCGCTCCTGTGCAATACCGGCGGCCGAAACCGCCCGGAGAGAAGTCTCTTCCACATCCGGGCGCGGGCGAATGCCACGAACCATTGGAGACGAAGTGAACGACCGCGATCGCGGAGAGACGCCGGCGTCCGTTTCTGCCCTTGCCGCTGCGCCCACTCTCGGTTCTGTTGTGCCGGCCGGCGGCCCCCCGGCGGGCAACAACACGGTCACCCTCACGGGCACCGGCTTCACGGGAGTCACCGCCGTCAACTTCGGCAGCCGTGCTTCGCCCGGGTTCACGGTCAATTCCCTCACGAAGATCACCGCGTTGGCGCCCGCCGGAACCGGAACAGTATTGGTGACCGTGCGGGCCGGCACGTCGACGAGCAACGCGGTCAACTACACCTACGCGGCACTCCCCACGCTCTCCGGCGTCTCGCCCGAACAGGGTCCGGTCTCGGGAGGCACCACTGTCACGCTCACCGGCACGGGTCTCACGGGTGCGACAGCAGTGAACTTCGGTACGGCGCCTGCGCAGTTCACTGTCGTGTCAGCCACGCAGATCACCGCCGTCACACCTGCGGGGACGGGCGCCGTCCCCGTGACCGTCACCACTTCCGGTGGAACATCCGGCGCCGTCTACTTCTTCTACGCCGTGCCTCCGACGCTCAGCAAGGTCTTCCCAGGCCGGGGCCCGACCTCGGGGGGAACGACCGTCGTTCTCACCGGCGCCGGACTCACCGGCGCGACAGCGGTCAGTTTCGGCGGGACCCCCGCGGGCTTCACGGTCGACTCCTCGACCCAGATCACCGCTGTGACTCCGGTGCGGCCGGCCGGTTCGGCTCCGGTCACCGTCACGACTGCCGGAGGCGTCAGCAACCCCGCTGCCTACACCTATGTTCCGCCGCCCGTCCTCTCCGCGCTGACGCCCCTGCAGGGCCCGATCAGCTCCGGCGCCGTCGTCACCCTCACCGGAAGCGGACTGACCACCACGTCCGCGGTCCGATTCGGCGCCGTGCTCGCCCCGTTCACCGTCGAGTCGGACACCAGCGTGGCGGCGGTGGCACCGGCGGGTCCGGCCGGCACCGTCCCGGTCAGCGTCACCACCGCCGGCGGGACCAGCGCCGCCCTCTCCTATACGCGCGTGCCGCCGCCGATGCTCTAGCGGAAACCGTGTCCCTGCTGCTCGCGCGAGCCGTTCTCGCTTCCGGCCCCTCGTTCGGTCTGCGTGGTGCTGTGCCCGGCAGAAGCGTCTTCTCGAAGTGCCGTGTTCCGTACGGTCGTTGACGTGCCGGAGTCGTCTCCGGGACGGCAGGTGGGCCTGCCCCACGCGGATCTGCCCCCGGCCGTTCTCCTCATTCAGGTGAGCTCCCTAGCCCATGTGGAGCGACGCCACCCGTTCCTCCGTGGATTTCCGGGGCGACCACGTAGAAAGACCGGCGAAGCCAGTCGACCATCGGCTGCCCGCAGCGGCCGACAAGGAGGAAATGTGGAACGGCGACGAGTACGGACAAACTGGTGGGGGAGTGTCGTCACGGCGCTGGTCGCCGTCGTGGCGTTCGCCACCCCCGCAGCCGCCCAGGAGCCCTCTACCACAACGGTGCAGGCAGTGCCCGCGAGCGTCGCGGTGGGCGCTCCGGTGGAACTGGTGGCCACCGTGTCGTGTCCCAACGACCCGAGCGGAGGCCTGGGAGTCACCTTCTTCGACGGAGGGGAGATCCTGGCAACCGTGCCGGTCGGTGCGGACAACACCGCGACGCACACAGCCACCTTCGACACCGCCGGCACCCGGACCATCACCGCGGCGTACAACGGCAACGGCGAATGCTTCGCCTCGAACGACACGACGACCGTCACGGTCTCCGAGTCGCCCACGCCCCCCACGCCTCCGCTGGCTCCCTGCGCGTGTGGCGGCGTGTACAACATCAACATTCACACCGAGTAACGGACTTCGGCACTCGGGCGTCCCCGGCGCCGCGTTCACCGGCGTGGACGCGACCGGTCCGCCGAGCTCGTCCGCCCCCCTTGGCCAGGGGTGTCGCCGCCTCCGGGCGACGACGCCCCTGGCCGCTCTCGTTCGCAGGCCCTGTCACACACTCCACGCTTGAGCGACGTTCCCTGTCATGTGCGTCCACCGCGGCGGGACCCTGCGTGACGCGGTCGGCCGGTCGCCGGTCACCGGGCTGTCGTGGATGAGCGCTGCTGCCGGCCGGCAGCAGCGCCTGCGGTGCGGCGCAGGCGGGCGCGCAGTGCGCGTCTGCTCGCCCAGATGTGGGCGAGTGCCCCGGCGAGCAGCAGGGTGCTGGTGGCCGCGTGCGCAGTGTGTTCAGGGGGGAGTCCCGCCCAGCGCATCACCCCGGATGCCGTCATGAGGATCGCGGCGAGGAAGAAGAGTACGTACGCGGACCGCCGGCTCCACCGGTGCCGTCGCGTACGGCGGTCCCCGCGGAACAGTTGCGCGATCCGGCCCCGACGGGTCCACAGATGAAGCAGGATCAGGGCGACCAGCGCGAACCCCGTCGCCAGATGCGCCCATGCCACCGGCACCAGCATCCAGCAGGCCACGAGCATGACCAGTACGGGGACGTCCGTGGTCAGCGCCGGGGGCAGGTCACGGACCCGGGCGACGGGCCGGGAGAGGGCCCGGTTGGTCTCATGCATGCGTCAGAAAGCCTCACAAACCGCTGAGTCGAACGTACCGCCGCGAGCGAAGTCCGCCGGACGCGGCGTCCGGCCGCGGCGAGCGCGCGGCGGGCCCGCTCGCCACGACCCTTGCGTACATGTTCACTTGAGGATGGCAGGTCCCCTCCGCCGAGGGCATCGAGCGCTGCGCACAGGCAGTCCGACGAGGGGACCGGCGTACCCGGCCCGGACGGAACGCCCCGCAGCACCACCCGGAATCGGGCGGTCATGCGCGGTGACGGCCTCGGAATCTCCGTGCCACGCGGAGCAGGCGAAGGCACGACCGGTCAGGTGACGTCGTCGCCGGAGTCCTCGATGAGGCCTTCCCGCAGGGCGAGGGCCACAGCGAGCGTCCGGTTGGGGCAGTTGAGTTTGGCGATGACGTTGGCGACATGTCGCTTCGCTCCGTGCTGCGAGATGTGCAGCGATCTCGCGATCTGCTTGTTGCTCAGCCCCTTCGACAGCAGGTTCAGAGTCTCGCTCTCACGGGGCGTCAGAGAGTAGGAGCGTTCCGTCCGGTGCGGCGCCCCCTCCCGCAACTGCCCGAGCAGCCAGCGCGACAGCGAGGCAGGAAGCGGCATCTCGCCGCTCGTCAGCCGGGTCAGTGATTCGCCGAGCGACTCGACCGTCAGGTCCGCGGCGAGGAGGAATCCGTCAGCCGGAACCTCGGAGGCCAGCGCCAGTTGCTGCTCCTCGGGTCCCTCCAGCAGCGACAGCAGTTTGGTCCCCTGTTCCTGGCAGGTCAGCGCCAGATCCCGGATGTCGTCGGTGGCGGCCCCACGGCAGATGAGCACATCGGGGTGTGCGAGTCCCAGCCGCCGCCGCGCCGTCTCGACGTCTCCGAAGACGCGTACGTTCTCCACGAGCGCCAGGTCGCTCATCATGGTTTCCAGCCCGCACCTGACCATCTCGTGCGGATGCACCACGAACACGCGCAGCCCCGCAGGGTCGGCGGCGCTCCGCTCGCCGGTCTCGCCGGGTGCCTGAACGCCGGCCGATCTCACTCGCGGTCTCGAAGCCGACAGGGGGCTCGTGTGCGTGTACCTCTGATTGCCGGTGTCAGGCATTCGGACTCCCCTTGGATTCCGTTTCCAGGTCAGCGCGTCGCGGGTCGACGGGTTCCGAACGCGACTTCGTACAGCGGGTCTGCCTATTCACGTGGAGGATGGAATCTTGCTGCCCGAAGCCGGCCTCGATCGTGGGTCATCGTACGACAGCTGAGCCAGCAGAGGTATCGTTTTCACAGGCAAATGATCCGTGCATTTGCTTTCCCTGCCGAGTAACTGCACATCATCGGTGCCGTACGTACGGTTTCAGCGGCCGAGGGTAATAGGAGGGTGACAAGAATTCAGTAAAGAGGAAGTCAACTGGCTTAGGGTTTCGGCCAGTTGCGGGGCGAGATTTCGCCACGAATTCATCCTGCAAACCGATGGAGTCGCCGAGTGAATACGCCCGAAGCGGGGCTGGAGGAGCCGGGTGTGCAGAAGATGTCACACGGCGTACTTATGCAGAACAAATTGCAAAGGCGACGAATGAGTGACCCGCTGGGAATGTCGAATTTGCCCACATCATTCCAGCACCCTGCCCCGAAAGTATATACCTGGCTCGGCCCAGAATGCGAATTCCGTAGTTCCCGGCCGGGATCCGAATTGGTGAGCGTGTGTTCGTGCTGTTCAGCGTCGGGTCGTCGCCTGATGGAATTCGTCGGGTTCCCGGAGGCACGAGCCGTGGCACGGCAGCCGAGGCCGCCGTACGGCGACAGAGGGGCTACGGGTCCTCACCCACGGGTGCGGGGGCGGGCCCGAGGACCTGCGTACACCTCCGGGCGGACCGGGTCGCGACGGCTCGGGGGCGACGCTGCTCAGGTCCCGGCCGGCGCCGCCTCGGGCGCGAGCCTTCGCTCACGGACGAAGGCCAGGGTCAGGCAGGCGCCGAACAGGTAGGCGGAGCCGCTCACTGCGAGTCCGCGGCGGATGCCGTCGGCGAAGGCCCGGTCGATCGTCTCTCCGCGTTCGCCGCCCTCCGAGCTGCCCACGCCGAGGTTGCTTTCGACGGCGGCGTCGACGAGCTGTTCCGCCGCTGCCGGTGACACGTCGAGTTGGGCCGCCCGTTCCGTCAGAGAAGCCGAGAAGCCCATGGTGACCACAGCACCCACGACAGCGATACCGAGCACGTTCCCCACCTGCTGGCTCGCGATGGACGTCGCGGAGGCGATGCCCGCCTTGGCCTGGTCCACGCTCGCCATCAGGGCCGCGTTGGTGGGGGTCACCGTCATGCCGACTCCAGCCCCCAGCGGCGGCAGCGCCGGCCACCACTGCGCATAGGGCGTCGCGGCTCCCGCTGTGGCGAGAGCCAGCAGGGCGACCCCCGCCATCACGAGCCCGCAGGTCATCGGGAGGGCGGGACCGTACCGTCCCGCCAGCCGTCCCGCCACCGGAGCGGCCGCGGCTGCCGGCAGGAGCAGCGGGAGCATGCGCAGTCCCGCCTCCGCCGGTGTGTACTCCTGCACCTGCTGGAGGAAGAGCGAGAGGAACAGGAACGAGCTGAGCAGGCCGAAGGCGACGGCGAACAGGATGCCGTTGCAGGCGGCGAAGCGCCTGTTGCGGAACAGCGCCAGGGGGACCATCGGCTGGGCGGCACGCTTCTCCGCGACGAGGAACAGCACCAGGGCCACGGCCGCGATGCCGAGCAGCGTGGCGATCCGGGGCGAGGACCAGCCCTGGTGCTCCGCCTCGATCAGCGCGTAGGTCACGCAGCCGAGCCAGCAGATGCCCAGCACCTGCCCGGGCATGTCCAGGGCCCGTCGCGTCACCGGCGTCTCGGGCAGGGCCCGGTACGCGACCAGCAACGCGGCAAGACCGACGGGCCCGTTGATCAGGAAGATGCTGGGCCAGCCGAAACCGTCCACCAGGAGGCCGCCGAGCAGGGGGCCGAGAGGCAGAGCCAGTGCCGAGACACCCGCCCAGACGCCTATGGCGCGGGCCCGTTCCCTCGGTCCGGAGAAGAGCTGGGTGAGGACGGCGAGTGTGGTCGGCACGAACAGGGCGGCCCCCAGGCCCTGAACCACCCTGCCCAGGACCAGCGCCTCCAGGGACTGGGCCGCCGCGCAGAGCAGGGATCCGGCGGTGAAGACCGACAGGCCGGACAGGAACATCCGCTTGCGCCCGAACCGGTCACCGAGTGAGCCTCCGGTGAGGAGCAGGCACGCGAACGCCAGCACGTATGCGCCGACGACCCACTGGAGACCCGAGACGCCCGCGTCGAGGTCCCTGCGGATGCTCTGCATCGCGAGGTTGACCACTGTGCTGTCGAGCATCGACATGAACTGGGCCGCACAGAGCGCCGCGAGCGCCCAGGTCCGTCCGGTGCCGTGCGCAAGTCCCAATGTCTCTCCGTGAAGTGATGATGCGGTGGCCGAGTTCGACGACCCGCGCGAACGACCGTACTCACGAGGCGGCGGAGCGACAGTTGCGAAAGACCGGACCGAACCGGGTGCCCGATCGGTCACGCCGTCGGGGCCCAGGTGACATCGCACTGTGGCCAAGAAGAAGAGACACCCTCGGCGGCTACGGGACACCACGGCGTTCCGCCGTAGATTTCCGCGAACGGGGGGCGTGCCGCAGGCGGTACACGCAAGAGACCTCGAACCACGGCCCTCGGCCCAAGAAGACGGACGGAGGAGCGCATGTCACGCTCTCACGTGGTCGATTCGCTCACAGCGACGGATTTCCTTCACAAGCACCTCGAACCCGGTCTGCCCGTCGTGGTCAGGGGAACTCTGAACGGCTGGAGAGTTCCTCCTCCCTGGGGGCTGACATGGCTCAAGGAGCGTTTCGGCGACTGCGAAGTGCCGCTGTTCGACACGCTGTTCGCGATGGAGGAGCTCGTCACCTTCGGCGACTACGTGGACACCCACACCGGCATGGACACCGGCCTGGACGAGAACACCTCGATACCGCCCTATCTGCGCTGGTTCACCCAGCAGAGCAAGGATCAGATGATCACAGCCGACGAGGCGTTCGAAGAACTGGCCGACTACTGGGCCGTGCCGTCGTGGCTGCCTCAGGGCGACTATGTCTTTCCGCCCGCTTCCGGACAGTTGGACGCCACCAGGGACTCCTTTCCCGCGAGGGGCATGTTCGTCTGCGGCACGGGGGGACGCACCCGCCTGCACGTCGATCCGTGGGCCAGCGACGCCTGCCTCTGCCAGGTGACCGGCGACAAACGCTTCATCATGTTCCCGCCGGAGGCAGGTGAGTTCCTCACCGACGGGAACGGCGGCACGGTGGATCTCGACGAGCCGGACGGCACCAGGTTCCCCGAGTGGCGACGGGCAGTCCCCGCTCTCGACGAGGTTCTCTCGCCGGGCGACGCCATCTTCATCCCCCAGGGCTGGTACCACACGGCCATCGCGCTCACGGACAGCGTCTCCCTCACGTGGAACTTCACCCACCGCGTCCACGAGGAGCGCTTCGGGGCGTACCTGAGTTCCGGCGGCGAAGCCGACCCGGTGGTCGCCTACTTCATGTCGAACGACGAGAGGCCGTGACCAGACCCTCCTCGTGGAGCGGGGAGGCACTTCGTGCGCCCCGCTCCACGAAGACGGGGTGGGGCTCGGAGGACGCCGCCAGCAGCGCCTCGACCGTTTGCCGGTCCAGCTTTCCGTGACTCGCGACGAACCTCCGCACCGAGGAGAACGGCATCGTCGGGGCGGAGGCCAACGGCGACCAGGCGGCGAGGACTTCCGCCGGTGCTTCGAGAGAGACCGGCCGGCGGTCCCGCAGCAGCGCGTCCAGCGCGGGCAGCTCCGTGCGCGTGAGCGCGAGGAACGGCACCGCGTGCACGAGGTTCCCCAGCACCGTCGCGCACGCGTGGGCGTGTGCGAAGTCGAAGTGCGCAGCGTCGGTGCCGCGTCCCTGCCGGGCACGGCGCATGGTCAACTGATCGGCCCGCGCCCGGAGTTCGGAGGCGCCGAGCCGCCGCAGCCCACGGCTGCCGGGGTCGTACGTCAGGACTTCCCCGGGACCCGACGGGGCGCCCTGCCGCTCCTCGTCCCCGCCGGGCGGAAGAGGCGGCGCCCACCTCTCCGTCGCCTCGTCGACCGCTTCGAGGGTGAAGACCCTGCCGCAGCGGCGCCGCACCACTTCCTCCGCCCCGTCGAGCCGCACCACACCCGCGACGTCCAGCAGCAGGTGAGGGCGTTCCAGCGTGCCGAGGCAGTCGAGGAGCCGGTCCTTCCCCAGCTGCAGGGACAGCAGTGCCGGCACCGCGCCGACGCGCAGGGCGGCGTACAACAGCGCCTGAAGGTCGGCGTGGTTGCGCTTGATCACCGCGACGACGCTCCCGGGCCGCACGCCGGCCGCCCGCAGGCTGCCGGCGTGCCGGGCGACCGCCCGCGCGAAGCCCGCCACGGAGTCGACGAGGGACCGTCCGGCTCGCCAGCGGGCGTCGCAGCCGAACTCCAGTCCGCCGTGGGACTCCGCCGCCAGGTCCGGGATGCGGCTCAGGGGTGCGGAACGCAGGGTGTGCACCTCCTTCCCGCCTGCTGCACGTCCTCGCTCACTCACGGCGCCCCGCGGGACGGCGGTGCCGGGACCTGAGACGGGCCCTGGCGAACGCCTCGTCGACGGTGTCCTGTTCGGGCCGTGCCCCGGACAGGAAATCGGAGAGGCGCCGGATCGTGGAGTGCTCGAACATGGTCATCAGCGGGAACTCCCGGTCCAGCGCCGTCTGAAGTGCCCGGTGGATGCGCACGAGGGCGACGGAATCGGCCCCCATGTCGAAGAACCGGTCGCGGACCGTCGCCGCCTTCGTCCTCAGTTCGGCACGGAAGACCGAGAGGATCACGGACTCGGTCTCGTTCTCCGCTCCGCCGTCGTCCTGGCCGGCCTCGTCGTCCCCGGCGGTTTCGGATCCGGCCTCCTCGGCGAGCCGCCGCAACGCGGCGCGGTCGAGCTTGCCCCGGGTAGTGAGAGGGAGCTCGGGCACTTCGACGTAGGTGGCGGGAACCATGTAGCCGGGCAGCGAGGCGGCCAGGCTTCGGGGCAGCACGTCGGCCAACTTCCCCTGGGCGGAGGTGTTTCGGCTGTCCTCGTCCTCCTCGGCGAGCACACCTCCGAGCAGACCGTGCACGACGTCCGCGGACGGACCCAGCTCCAGCGCGGCGTGCAGTGCGTCCGTGCCGTGGAAGTAGCCGACCTGGCAGAGCCCGATGCCGTGTTCGGGCGCGGCGTTGTCCAGGAGCTGGGTCATCAGGCCCGCTTCGAGCAGGCAGAAGTCCCGGGCCCGCTTTCCGTACAGCGGCTCGACGGCGTCGAGCTGCGCGACGAGGAAGACCGCGAAGGCGGCGTCGCGGTGCGTCTCCTGGTTGTCGGGCGCGTGGATTCCGGGGTCGAGCGACGCTCCCCGCCGGACCTCGACCAGCCGGTGACCGTCGGGGTCGTGGTAGTAGGTGCCTCCGGCAAGCCCTTCGACCCGGCCCTCTGCGACGTACACGTAGGTCTGGACGGGGTACAGGGCGCCGGCCGAGGCGTACCGGCAGCGGGGCAGCACTCCGCCGTCCGCCGCCTCCGTGCGCAGGGGTTCCAGGAGCCTTCCGAGCGCGGCGAGCGGCAGCGGCCCGGTGCCGTACGTGCGGCGGCTCCTGCGGGGCGGTGCGCCGGGCCGCGCAGCACGCGCCGGGAACGGGGGAGCGGTGGTCAGCGGGTGTGCGCCTCCGGCCAGGTCCTTGCGCAGGCCGGGCCGCCGCGCTTTGAACTCCAGCCGCTCGATCGGATCGGTCAGCACCTCGCCGAGGGCCTCGTCGTACACGTCGTGCCTGCCGGAGACCGGCTCCGCGGCCCTCTCCGCGGCCCTCTCCGCGTCCTTGCTCTCCTCGGCGGCGCGCCCCGAGCCGGCGGGGACGTACACGGCCGCGAGGCGCCTGCTCTCGTGGCTCTCGCCCACGGGGACGACAGCCGCCTCGCGGACGCCGCCGTGGCGCAGCAGTGCGGCTTCGACCTCGCCGAGTTCGATGCGGTGGCCGCGGATCTTCACCTGGAAGTCTTCCCGCCCGAGAATCTCGATCTCGCCGTCGGGGAGCCGGCGTCCGAGGTCGCCCGACCGGTACAGCCGGCGTCCGGACGCGGGGTCGGTCACGAAGGACTCCGCCGTGCGTTCCGGGTCCCGCCAGTAGCCGTCGGCCAGTCCGCTGCCGCCGATGTACATCTCGCCGGGGACCCACACGGGGCACGTCTCCATGCGGTCGTTGAGGATGTCGATGGTGTGGTTGCGCATGGGACGGCCGTAGGGGATGGAGACGCGGTCGGCGTCGGCGTCGGTCACCTCGTGGGCGACGCACCAGATCGCGGTCTCGGTCGGGCCGCCGGAGGCGACCACACGTGCCTGCGGCGCGATCGACCGTACGCGGCCGGGCAGGTCGACGGGGATCCAGTCGCCCGAGAACCAGACGAGGCGCAGTGCCTCCAGGCCGGGGTGGGCGGCACCACTCCACACCTCCGGTACGCCGATGTGCTCGACCAGCATCCGCATCAGCGCGGGCACGGAGTTCCATACGGTGACGCGGTGTTCGGCCATCAGCTCCAGCCAGTGCCCCGGGTCCTTGAGGGCTCCCGGGTCCGGCAGCACCAGGGCGCCGCCGCTGCGCAGCGTGGCGAACAGGTCGCCGACGGAGAGGTCGAAGCTGAGCGCGGAGAGACCGAGTGCCCGGTCGTCGGCGGTGAGCGCGCAGCGGTCGGCGAAGTCCGCGACGGTGTTGAGCACCGAACGGTGGGACTGGGCGACGCCCTTGGGTTCGCCGGTGGAACCGGAGGTGTAGAGGACGTAGGCGAGATCGTCCGGGTTCTGGACGGTGGCGAGCGGGGAGTCGTCGCCGGTCTCCCGGGCGTCACCGGACTCCGTGTCGCCCGTCCCGTCGGGGCCGACGGGCACCTCCGTCACGTCCGCGGGCCGTGTGAGCCCCGAACCGCCCGCGGGGGTCAGGACGAGCCGGGCGCCGGAGTGCCTGAGGAGCCGGTCCTGCCGTTCCTGCGGCAGGTCGGGGTCGAGCGGCGTATAGGCGGCACCGGAGAGGTGCACCGCGAGCACCGCGGTGATCTGCTCGACGCACTTGGGCAGGGAGACGGCCACGATGCTGCCGGGGACCGCGCCGAGCCGGCGGAGACGGCGTCCCAGGCGGCAGGCGTGCCGGTACATGTCGCCGTACGTGAGCGAGCCGCCGGAGGCGATGACGGCGACGCGGTCGGGGTGGTTCCGGGCCTGTTCGACGATGGCGGTGCAGAGCAGCTCGTCGGGCGATTCGCCGGCGGTGTCGTTGGCCTCGTCCGTCAACTGCCGCTGTGCGGGCGGGAGCAGGTTCGTCCCGTCCGGTCCCCATGCCTCCTCGCCGTCCGAGAGGGCGTGGAGGAGACGGTCGTAGGCGCCGAACATGTCGTCCATGACGCCCGGGGGGAACATCGCCTCGACCGCGTCCCACTTGTACGAGAGGGCGCCCTTGTCCTCGTAGACCTGGTGGTCGAGGAGGACCTGCGGTGTCTGCGAGACCGCGCACACCGTCTCGCCCAGCCAGTCCGCGCCCAGTTCGCCCTGCTGGAAGTCCTGGTCGCGGCCCTGTTCGCGGGCGCTGGCGAAGACGATGCCCGCGTAGGAGCCGGCCGGGACACCGTGCCGCCGGGTGATCTCACGCATCACCTCGACCCCGCTGAAGAAGCGGTGGTCCAGGTCCCGCCACAGCTGCTGCTGGATGCGCTGGGCGAGGGCGAGGAAACCGTCGCCGGGCCGCAGGTCGACCTCGAGCAGCGTCACCGAGGTGAAGTCGCCGACGATACGGTCGATGTCCGGGTGCAGCGGGTGCCGGTTGAACAGCGGGACGTCGATCGTGAAGTGGCCGCTGCGGCTCCAGGTCCCCAGAACGGCCGCGTAGGCGGCGAGTTGGACGGCGGACGGTGTGATGCCGTGCGCCGCTGCCCGCTCCTTCACCCGGCTCCAGGAGTCCGCGTCCAGCCTGCTGAGGCGGCGCCTGCGTTCCGGCCGGGTGTCCTCGGGCAGGGCGCTGCTGAGGAGCGGGAGTTGCGGGTTGGGCGGCAGCGTCTCGATCCGGTCGAGCCAGTACGCCTTCGACCGCTCGTAGGCGTCGGTGTCCCGCAGCCCCTGTGCGGCGATGACGTAGTCGCGGAACGACACCCCGAGAGGCGGGAGTTGCGCTTCCGGGTCGGTGTAGAGGTCGCCCAGTTCGAGGAAGAACAGGCGGACGCTCGCGACGTCCGCCACGAGCAGGTCCAGACTCACGTGGACGCGGGCCCGGGTCCCGCCGGGGTCACCGGTCCGCGTGACGCGGACGTCGAACATCGGCCAGTGGTCCAACGGCAGGACCTGATGGCCCAGTTCGTCCCGGAGCTTGTCCAGATGGGCGTCGAGGACGGACCGTTCGGAGCCCCGGTGGTCGTAGACCGTGACGGGTACCTCGTCCACCTCGGGCAGGATGCGCTGGCGTCCGTCCGCGGAGATCACCGCCCGGAGCATCTCCTGCCGCTCGACCAGGGCGTTCAGTGCGCGGCGCAGCCGCTCCGGGTCCAGGTCCGGGCAGTCGTACTCCGTGTAGAGGTGGATCGACGAGCCGCCCAGGTCGTAAGCGCTGCTGCGGCCGACGAGATAGCCGTGCTGGATCTCGGTCAGGGGGAAGGGCTCGTGCCGGTTCGCCGGATCGGCCACCACCTCGGGCCACGCGATGCTCTGCGGGCTGTCGCCCTGCAGCCCGCGAAGGAGGCGCGTCACCACGTCCGTCACACTGCCGCGCACGAAGTCGGCCATGGGCAGCGACACATCGAAGTCGCGGCCGAGGGCGTAGCGCAGCTCCACGATGCGCAGCGACTCCAGGCCGAGCGCGATGAGGGGCGTGTCCGGGGGCAGGTCGTCCTGGGGGATGCCGAGGGCCTCGGCGATGCGGCGGCGCACCTCGGCCGTCACCACTTGGCCGCGCAGTTCACCGGGGAGGGCGAGAGCCATGTCCCGCAGCGGCGCCGCCGCTGCCTGCTCCGTCCCGGCGTCCTGCGGGGCGGAGGCGGACCGGGCGCGTGCGACGTCGGTGTGCAGGGCGTCGATCTCGCCGTCGAGGTAGGACTGCCGGCAGGTGGTGCGGCGGATCTTGCCGCTGCCGGTCATCGGTATCCCGTCGGGTTTCACGAACACCACGGTGTGCGGCTCGACTTCCTCGTCCGCGGCGACGGCCGTACGGACGCGGGCGCCGAGCGCGGCGAGGTCCAGATCGCCGTCGGCGTCCTGGACCGACTGGACGACTACCAGGCGCTCGCCCTCCTCCGCGTCGACGGAGAACGCGGCGCCGGGTGCGGTCGCCAGGGCCGGGTGCGCCCGGCGAGCGGCAGCCTCGACGTCCTGGGGGTGGATGTTGCGCCCCCGCACGATGATGAGCTCCTTGAGCCGGCCGCACACCACGATCTCGTCGTCGTGCCGGAAGGCGAGATCGCCGGAGCGCAGGAAGGGCCCCGTACCGTCGTGGAGGTGGCCTGCGAAGGTCTCCTCCGTCTGCTCGGGACGCTGCCAGTAGCCCTGGTTGACCACGTCTCCGGCTATCCAGATCTCGCCGACCTCGTCGGAGCCGCATTCGCGGCGCGTGGCGGGGTCGACGATCAGCATGCGGACCCGTGGATGAGCGGGGCCGCAGCCGACGAGCTGGGCGGCGCGCGCTCCGGTGCCGTTCTCCGGGAGGCGGGCGCGCCCCTGTTCCAGCTCCGCGGCGTCCACCTTGAGGGTGAGCGGGTTCGCGCTGCGGCGGCCGCTGACGCCGAGGGTCGCCTCGGTGAGCCCGTATCCCGGGAACCACGCCTCCTGCCGGAAGCCGTGCGGGGCGAAGGTCCGGGTGAACGCTTCGATGGTGCGGGCCTGGATGCGCTCCGCCGCGTTGAATGCGGAGTGCCAGTGCCCGAGGTCGAGCTGGTCGCGCTGCTCGGGGGACACATGCTCGACGCACCGGTCGTAGGCGAAGTTCGGGCCGCAGCTGAACACCGGTGCCGTGGCGTCGGAGATCGCCTTGAGCCACCGGAACGGCTCGGCGACGAAGTCGTCGGGTGTCAGGAGCGTGCACCGGCCGCCGATGAACTGGGACATCGTCACGGTCCCGGCGATGCCGAGCGCGTGGTAGACCGGCATCCACGTCACGACCTCCGCGCCGTCGGGCAGTTCGGCGAGGTCACGGAAGACACGGAGCTGTTCGAGCAGATTGTCCTGGGAGACCATGACGCCCTTGGGCGAACCCGTGGATCCCGAGGTGTACTGCATCAGCGCGAGGTCGGTGCCCGCGATCTCCGGCGGGGTCCACAGGTCCGCGTCGGCGCACTCGCCGTCCACCTCGATCCACGGCACGCCGCCGACGCCCGCCTCCCGCCAGGCGGTGCGCAGTTCCTCGCTCCGCTCGGCCTGGCAGACCACTGCGGCGACGCCCGCGTCCAGCCCGATCTGGACGAAGCGCTCGCCCTGGACGGTGTCGGGTGCGCCCTTGGGAGGCGCGCAGGCCACGACGCAGGCGCCCGCGTAGTAGCAGCCGAACTGACCCGCCACGAAGTCCGGTCCCGGCGGGAGCAGCAGCAGGACGCGCTTGCCCTGCGCGCCGCTCTGCTGGAGGGTCGCGGCCACCGCGCGGGCCCGGGTGTCGAGCTGGCCGCGGGTGAGGCCGGTGGCCGGCAGCTCCCGGCCGGACCGCTCGTCGAAGGCGGGGAAGCGGAAGGCAGGGGCCTCCGGCGCCTGTTCGGCCCGCACGCGGAGGATGTCGAGGAGACTCCGGGCGGAAAGCTCGGTGCCGGCCGGGATGCTGACAGTCATGACGCTGGTCCCCAATCTCGACGGTCTGGCGGCGTGCGCGCGGCAGAACGGCACGTACGCGTCCCGGCAGGATCATCCGGGTCGGCGCAGGCACAGCCCAAGCCCCGGGCGACGTGACCGAACGGGCACGGGAGACTCGCCCCGAATGCCATGCACTTCCAGGCCGCTCCCCGGCCGAGTGCCGTACCGGCCAGGCGATTTCACCTCCGGGAAGCGGCCGTCGGAGGCAGCCGGCGGCGGGACGCAAGTACGCCCGACGAGCACGCCCCGTGCCAGGCGGAGGGGACGGAGCAGCGCGCCGGCGGGGGAGCGGCGGACCGCGTGCAGCCGCGTGCCCATGTGGCCACTCGTCGCCCGAGGGGGGTGATCGGCTACGTGCCCTCGTGGTCGTTCGTGCGCGCTCATGGCGGTTGTCCGGTCTGTCGCGCCCTGGCGACCATGCGCCCGTAGAGGAGCGCTCTGAGCCCGAACGTCACCAGAGGGAGAACGCCGTGACTGTCAAACGCTGGATGTACAACGTGCTGTACCGGATCGGGGCGCCCTGGGAGGGCGGAGTCCGGGAGAACCTCGTGGAGCTGGTGAAGGAGAACCGGATCTCGCCCACCGAGCAGAAGCGCGTACTGGATCTCGGCTGCGGCAGCGGCACCTGCTCCGTGTACCTCGCGGAGCAGGGCTTCGACGACGTGACGGGCGTGGACTTCACCCCCATAGCGCTCCGCAAGGCGAGGAAGGCCGCCGTCGAAGCAGGGGTCACGGACCGCGTCCGGTTCCTGCGGGGCGATCTCACCCGGCCGTCCATCCCCGGCGTCGAGGGAACCTACGATCTGCTGCTCGACTTCGGCACTCTCGACGACCTGACCGGACAGGACCGGCTGGACATGGCCGCCAACTTCAAGCGGTTCTCCCATCCCGGATCGGTGGTCGTTCTGTGGTGCTTCTACACCGAGAGCGACGACGAGGAGCTGCCCCGGTTCCGGTTCCAGGGCGTGTCGAGGTTCCTCAGCGGCATCCGGCCGGGCGAGGAACACGAGCTGTTCGGCGACGACTTCACCATCGAGCGTCTCCCGGAACCACCGCTCGACTCGAAGATGGCGTGCTTCCTCATGGTCCGGAAGTGACCGGCGCCGCCATGTGACCCCGGGACGCGGCAGCATGCGTGCCGCCGCCGTCTCCGAAGGATCACTGATCGCCTACGGCCACTGATCATTGGGAATGCCTCGTCCCGTGCTCCGGGAGATGAGTGGGCCGAACGGACAGCAGCCTCAGGGACAGCTGTGCGAGCGGACCGATCGTCAGGGCGAAGAGGAGGGTGCCTATGCCGACCGCACCGCCGAGCAGCCATCCGGAGGTGAGCACGGTGACTTCGATTCCGGTCCGGACGAGTCGGATGGAGTGCCCGCGGGCAGCAATTCCGGTCATCAGGCCGTCGCGTGGGCCTGGACCAAGACCCGAGCCTATGCAGCAGCCGGTGCCTATGCCGGTGGCCACGATCGCCGCTACGAGATAACCGGAGCGGAACACCACCCCGTTCGGATCCGGCAGGAGATGAAGAAAGAGGTCGGCGAACGGCCCCAACGCCACGGCGTTGGTGACGGTGCCGATTCCAGGTCTTTGGCGCAGCGGGATCCACAGGAGCAAGGCCAGCGCGGCAGTGACGACCACGCATGTGCCGATCGTCAGACTGGTGCGGCGAGCAAGGCCGTGGTGCAGTACGTCCCAAGGGGCGTTACCCAGGCCGGAGTTGACCTGGAGTGCGATGCCGAGCCCGTACATGGCACAGCCGGCGAACTGCTGGCTGAACCGTCGCAGGATGAGTGTCACTGGAATCGGTCTACGTGGGCAGCTGCACGATCACGCCCTCGTGGGGGGCGAGCTGCAACGGGTCGAGCGCGGTGGAGGACTTCGGACGCGGCAGCGTGCTGTGCAGGCGCCGGCCCGCGGCGGGCAGTCCGGGCATCTGGGCAGTGGCCGGCGCTGCTGTGAGATTGAGCGCGATGATCAGTCGGTCTTCGCCGGTGCGGCGCTGAAAGGCGAAGACCCCGTCGTTTCCCGTTTCCATCGCCTGGTAGCTGCCGCCGGTCAGGGCTCGATGGCGGCGGCGGAGCGCGAGCAGGTCGCGGTAGAGGTGCAGCAGCGAGCCCGGGTCATCGCGTTGGGCCGCCACGCTGACGGTGCCGGGGGCCACGGGAGTGGGCAGCCAGGGCCGGCCGGTGGTGAACCCGCAGTGCTCCGAGTGGTCCCACTGCATGGGACTGCGCTGGGAGTCGCGGCCGTCGGGATCGAACCTGTCGGTCGCTGGAATGAACACATCGGCCATGCCGATCTCTTCGCCGTAGTACAGAAAGGGAGTGCCCCGCAGGGTGAGCAGCATCATGGCGGCCAATCGCATGCGTTCGGGGCCGTGCCCGTCGTGGTCGTACCGGCCGGCTGCCCGCGGCAGGTCGTGGTTGGACAGCGCGTAGGTCGGCCAGGCGTGCGAGGGCAGTGTGGACTCCGCGACGGCGACCGTCTCCTGGAACCGGGCCGCGGACCAGGGCTGCGACCAGAATGCGAAGTTGAAGGCAAGGTGGAGTTCGTCGCCCCTGCCGGAATACGCGGCAAGCCGCAGTGGGTCGGTGACTCCGACCTCGCCGACCATCATGCGATCCGGGTACGAGTCGAGAACGCGTCGCATGAAACGCATCACTTCGTGTATCCCGGGATGGTCGAGGTTGCGGGGGCGTACGCCGGACGGGGCCTGCGCCGCCCGGCGCAGGCCGGCCAGCGCGGGCGGGTTGTCGCGGAGTTCCGGGTCCTTCAGGATCCGGTGCGGTACGTCGACCCGGAATCCGTCCACGCCGCGATTCAGCCAGAACCGCATCACATCGGCGAAGGCGGCGCGGACCTGAGGGTTCCACCAATTGAGGTCGGGCTGGTGGCGCGTGAAGGAGTGCAGGTAGTACTGCCCGGTCAGTTCGTCGGGCGTCCACGCGGAGCCCGCGGCGGGGAAGCAGCTGAGCCAGTTGTTCGGCGGGCCCCCGTCAGGTGAGGGATCGGCCCAGATGTACCAGTCCCGGCGCATCGAACTCCGGCTCGACCGGGAGTCGGAGAACCAGGGGTGCTGATCAGAGGTGTGGTTGGGAACCAGGTCGGTGATGATCCGCAGGCCGCGGCGGTGCGCGGCGGCGAGCAGTTCGTCGAAGTCGGAGAGGGTGCCGAACACCGGATCGACGGCGCAGTGATCGCTGATGTCGTAGCCGAAGTCGGCCCCCGGCGAGGGGTGGAACGGCGACAGCCAGACGGCGTCCACGCCCAGCCCCCCGGTCATGTCGCTGAGGTGATCCAGATTCGCGGTGATCCCCGGCAGGTCACCCACGCCGTCTCCGTCGGAGTCGGCAAAGCTGCGGGGATAGATCTGATAGAAGACCGCGTCCTGCCACCAGTGCCGGCTGTCCACTTGCCTCGTCTCCGTCCTTGCGTCATGGCTGGCTCGGCGCCGGCACCCCTTCGCGAGGGATGCCTGCTCCGGGCCAGACGTTAGGCGGCTGGATCAATCGGAACCAGAGGCATCGGCCTCTGCTTGCATCGGCGGAACCTATAGATTGCGCGTATGGAGCTTCGCCAGATGCGCTACTTCCTCGCCGTTGCGGAATGCCTGCACTTCAGCCGGGCCGCCGAGCTTCTCGGCGTCTCGCAGGCGACGGTCAGTGAGCAGATACGCCGCCTGGAGGGCGAGTTGGGCTTTCCGCTTCTGACTCGCACAAGCCGGCACGTCGGCCTCACCCCGGCGGGTCACGCCTTCCAGCAGGGTTGCGAGCCGGCTCTGGAACAGCTCGACAACGCCGCGCTGACGGCCGGTGATGTCGCCGCGGGACGGCTCGGCCGCCTCAGGCTGGGAGCCGGTGGCGCCCCCCTCACCCGCCTCGTTCCAGCGATCCTTCGCTCACTGCGCAGTCAGGCGCCCGGACTGACGGTGACGGTCTCCCAGCTCAGCATCACCGCTCAACTGACAGCGCTGTGCAACGGCGGCATAGACGCCGGCTTTCTCCGCGGAGCAGAAGCCGGCGCAGGCCTGCGAGTGGAACCGTTGTTCTCCGAGAACCTCACCGCCGTACTTCCCGCCGACCATCGGCTGGCTGAGGCCGAAGCCGTACGCCTGGACCAACTCGCCGGCGAAACCTTGGTGATGTGGCCCCGCCGCGACGGGCTCGGCTTCTACGACCAGATCATCAGCCTCTGCGCACAGCGAGGCTTCCAGCCCCGCACCGTCCTCCAGGCGCCCGACACGACCACCCAGGTCGCGCTCGTGGCCGCCGGCCAGGGAATCACGATCCAGCCCAGCACCTTCAACACCCTTGGCGCAGACGTCACGATGGTCCCCATCGCACCGCCGACCCCGACGACGACGCTGCATCTCGCCTGGCGCGCTTCGGCGGACAATCCCGGTCTCAGCCGCCTGGTGGAAACCGCGCACCGGATCGCGCGGGAGCAATCCCGACCCGCGGACAGCAGCCGTCGCGGGCGGGCGTGACCATGGCGTTCCGATACCCCCTACGGCAGCTCGCCTGCCTGCAACTCCGGCCGGCCACCTGACTTCGCGGATACCTCTCGGTCAGAGGCGGGTGCGCATCTCCCAGAGTTCGGGGAAGAACCTCTCGTTGAGAGTGGAACGCAGATAGTGCACCCCGCTCGATCCGCCGGTGCCGGGTTTCGCGCCGATGATGCGCTCCACCATGTGCACGTGCCGGGAACGCCAGATGCTGAACAGTTCGTCGTGGTCCGTCAGCGCCTCGGCGACGGCGAGCAGGTCGGAGTCGGGTATCTCGACGCGGAGCAGCTCGGCGAGGTCCGGGTCCCCGTGCCTGCGCCGCAGATCGCGGAACGCGTCGCCCAGACTCGGCTCCGCCAGCCGCCTCTTCAGGGACGCGCGGTCCGCCGGACGGAGATCGCCGCGGGCGAGATGGTGCTCGTCCTTGAGGCCGGAGAGGAACTCGATCTCCCGGAACTGCACGGACTGGATGCCGCTGGCCTGGTAGAGGAAGGGCCTGAGCTTGGCGAAGCTTCCGGGACTGATGGTCTCCAGAACCTCGACCTGCCCGACGAGGACGCGCTCGACGGTCCCCACCCGGCGAAGGCAGTAGAGGGCGCGGGGGACGTCGTCGGTGAACATGCTGTCCCGCGCGCACTCCAGCTCGTCCAGGATCACCTTGAACCACAGCTCGTAGATCATGTGCGCGACGTAGAACAGGTGCTCGTCGTGGAGCTCCGTGGGCCCGGGAGGGAGAGCGAGGAGCTCGTCCAGACGGAGAAGGTCGCTGTAGCCGGGTCCCGCGTCACCGTCACCGGAGGGCGGGTGCGCCAGAGGGCAGCCGTTCACGCCTACGGTCTCGGGACCGGCGCTCGAGCTGTTCATCAGTGCTCCTTGGCTCGGGATTCCGCCTCAAGTCCGTGTCCCAGACTGGAAGTCGGCGTCATGCCGCACAACCACTTCCTAGGCGGCCGACCTACGTACCCGGATTGCCACCGCGCGCCTGTGCGGCACTGCCGCCGCGTCACCCCCGGGCCTGTGAACGCGGCTCCCGCGCGGACATGCGCCCCTCAGCCGGGACGGCCGGCCGCCCGACGGGGCCCGGCGACGGTGCCCGATCGGGCCGGGCCGACGGCCACGGCCGGAGTGCCGGACGGGCGACTCCATCGACCCCCGCTCTTGTGGCTGTCCGACGGGGCCCCTCGCGCCGGTACGAAGGACCTCTCTGAACGAGGTGCGACTCTTCCCGGCCGTCTCTGCATCCTCGCTGTGTGGCCAGACCGTCTCACCGCTTGGGGCCGACCATGCCGTACAGGACAATGCTGAAGTCGAAGATCCACCGCGCCACCGTCACGGACGCGGACCTGCACTACGTCGGGTCGCTGACCGTCGACGCCGACCTGATGCGCGCCTCCGACCTGCTGCCCGGTGAGCTCGTACAGGTCGTGGACATCGACAACGGCGCGCGGCTCGAGACGTACGTCATCGAGGGCGAGGCCGGCTCCGGCGTCATCGGGATCAACGGAGCGGCCGCCAGGCTCGTCCACACCGGCGACCTCGTGATCATCATCAGCTACGCGCAGCTCTCGGACGACGAACTGGAGAAGCACCGGCCGCAGGTGGTCTTCGTCGACGGCCGGAACCGGCGGCTCGGGACGGGGCACGACCCGGCCGAGTCCCGGCCCGGGGAGCACGTCCCGGACGGCGTCCCGGACGGCGCCGGAATCGTCTGAGCCACCCGTACGGACCGGCCGCCGTCAGGCGCGCGACCGCGGCCCGAGGACGACCTCCACCGACCCGCGAAGGGGCGTCAGCGCGCACCTGGCTCCCGGGAATCCGGGGTCGTCCCGCACACATCAGGAGGAGCCCGGGTATGACCACTTCCCACAACAGCACCCCCTCGGAGTCGGCGGCCGACGGCGACATCGCGGTGATCGGCATGGCCGGCCGGTTCCCGGGCGCGCCGGACGTGGCGCGGTTCTGGCAGAACCTGCGCAGTGGGACGGAGTCGGTCGCCTTCTTCGGAGACGGCGAGCTGCGGGAGAAAGGGGTCCCCGAGGAACTGCTCGCCGATCCGGCGTACGTGAAGGCGGGCTCCGTCCTCGACGGGCCGGAGCTCTTCGACGCGGCGTTCTTCGGCTACAACGCCCGGGACGCCGCCATGGTGGACCCCCAGCAGCGGATGCTGCTGGAGACGGCGCACGCCGCGCTGGAGGACGCCGGGTGCGTACCCGCGCACTTCCCCGGCTCCATCGCCGTGTACGCGGGCAGCAGCCTCTCCACGTACCTCGTCTCCCACCTGCTCACGGCCGGACCGGGGTTCGACGACATCGCCGACGTCACCGAACTGCTCACGACGAACGACAAGGACTACCTCGCCACCAGGATCAGCTACGGCCTCGGCCTCGACGGGCCCGCCGTATCCGTGCAGACGGCGTGCTCCTCGTCGCTGGTGGCCCTGCACATGGCCGTACAGGGGCTGCTCGGCCAGGAGTGCGACATCGCCCTCGTGGGCGGAGCGTCCCTGAGGCTGCCTCAGGGACGCGGCTACCTGCACCGCCAAGGGATGATCTTCTCCGCCGACGGCCACACCCGGTCCTTCGACGCCGCGGGCAGCGGCACCATGTTCGGCAGCGGTGTCGGCGCCGTCGTCCTCAAGAGGCTGGTGGACGCGCTGGCCGACGGGGACCGGATCGACGCCGTGGTCAAGGGCTCGGCCGTCACCAACGACGGCTCGGCCAAGGTGGGTTACACGGCGCCGGGCGTCGACGGCCAGGCCCGTGCGATCGCCGGCGCGCTCGGTGTCGGCGAGGTCGAGCCGGACACCGTGACCGCGCTCGAAGGGCACGGGACGGCGACGCCTCTGGGCGACCCGATCGAGGTCACCGCGCTCAGCCGGGTCTTCAGCCGGCGTACGGGTTCCCCGGCGTCCTGCGCGCTCAGTTCCGTGAAGTCGAACGTGGGGCACCTGGCGGAGGCGGCCGGGATCGCGGGGTTCATCAAGGCCGTCCTCCAGCTGCGGCACCGGGAGCTCGTGCCCAGCCTCAACTTCGACGAGCCCAATCCCGAACTGCGGCTGGACGAAACGCGGTTCAGGGTCGTCACGGAACTGGAGAAGTGGGAGACCGACGCGACGCCCCGGCGCATCGGCGTCAGCTCCTTCGGCATGGGCGGCACCAACGCCCACGTCGTCCTGGAAGAGGGCCCCGAGGCCCCGCCGTCGGTCCCCTTCACGCGGGACCTGTTCCTGCTGCCTCTCTCCGCGCGTACACCCGCGGCGCTCGAAGCGGCCACCGACGGGCTGGCCACCGCACTGGCCGGTCCGGCCGCGGAAGACCTGGCGGCCACCGCGACCACGCTCCAGCAGGGACGGACGGCCCACGACCACCGCAGGCTCGTCGTCGCCGCCGACCCCGCGGAGGCTGAGGAGGCGCTGCGGACACGGGACTCCGGCGCGGTCGCCACGTCCCAGTCGGTCCCGGAGCCCCGGATCGCCTTCATGTTCCCCGGCCAGGGCAGCCAGTACCCCGGCATGGGCCGGCATCTGTACGAGCAGGAGCCGGTGTTCCGCGACTGCGTGGACACCTGCGCCGACCTGCTGTTCGACGAGCTCGGCCACGACCTGCGCGAGGTGATCCATCCGGCTGCCGCCACGGATCCGGGTGCGGCGGCCGGCCTGCTGCGGCAGACGGCCCTCGCCCAGCCCGCGCTGTTCGTCATCAGCTATGCCCTCGCCGGGCTGCTCGAGAGTGCGGGGGTCCGTCCGGACGCCATGGTCGGTCACAGCGTCGGCGAGATCGTCGCGGGCTGCCGCTCCGGTGTCTTCTCACTGCCCGACGCCCTGCGGCTCGTCGCCGTACGCGGACGCCTGATGCAGGAGCTGCCGCCCGGGGGCATGCTGTCCGTCGCGCTGCCCGAGGAGGAGGTACGGGAGCGCCTGCCCGAGGGGCTCTCCCTGGCGGCGGTCAACGCCCCGGACGTCTGCGCGGTCTCCGGTCCCTCGCCGCAGCTAAGTTCCTTCGCACGGCTCCTCGAGGAACAGGGCACGCCCGTCAGGGAACTGCACACCTCACACGCCTTCCACTCGGCCATGGTCGAGCCGATGATGAGCCGCTTCGCCGCGGAGCTGTCGTGCATCGACTTCCACGAGCCGGCCGTCCCGTACGTGGACAACCGCACAGGCGACTGGATCACCGCGGAGCGGGCGACGGACCCGGACCACTGGGTCCACCACATCCGGGAACCGGTCCGCTTCAGCGACGGCGTCATGGCGCTCACGGAGTCCGGGCCCTGCATCCTGCTGGAGGTCGGGCCCGGAGCCACCCTCAGCACCCTGGCCCGTTCCACCGTGCGCGGCCGGGGCTCCACCACCGTCCCCCTCCTGCCGTCGGCGGGCGAGGAACGGGACGACGCACGTCAGTTCATGCTGGGGCTCGGCCGGGTGTGGACGGCCGGCGGCGCGATCGACTGGGACAGGGTCCAGGGCGGCACGGCCAGGCGTACGGGCCTTCCGACGTACCCGTTCGAGCGGCGCCGGTACTGGATCGAGGCGGCCCCCGGCGGTCGGCGCGCCAGGCCCGGGGGATACCGGCTCCAGGTCGCCGAGGCGGAGCAGGAAGCCGGCACGGACCAGCCTGTGCCCGTCGGTGCCTTCGACCCCAGGCCCGCCCTGACCACGGACTACGTCGAACCCCGCGACGACCGCGACCGCGACCTCGTGGCCGTCTGGCAGGAACTGCTCGGCGTCGCTCCCGTCGGCGTTCACGACAACTTCATGGAGCTGGGAGGGCATTCGCTCCTGGCAGCCAGGATGGTCGAGCGGATCAAGGCCGACCTCGGCATCGCCGTGAAGCTCAGCGACCTCCTCGCCGACCCGACGGTGGCCGGGCTGGCCGGGTTGCTCGGTGACAGCGGGGCCGGAACCGGGCACCCCGAGGGGGCAGACGGGACGGCCGGCAGCACCGGCGCCTCCGGCAGCACCGGCGCCTCCGGCAGTGAAGAACTGCCTGCGGCCCGGCCCGACTTGGACCGGCTGCACGACCCCTTCCCGTTGTCCGAGATGCAGCAGGCTCAGTGGATCGGCCGCCAGGACAGCTTCGACGGCGGGAACGTCGCGGCGCACGTCTACTGGGAGGTCGAACTCGCCGCGGACGTCGACCTCAAGCGCCTGGAGGCGGCCTGGCAGCAGGTCGTCGAGCGGCACCACATGCTGCGTGCCGTCATCGGGAGCGACGGCCGCCAGCGCATCCTCCAGGACACCGGGCCCTACCGTTTCGGACTGCTGGACCTGCGAGACGTCCCCGCCGGGGAGGGCGACCGCCGGCTGGCCGAGCTGCGCGAGAAGTTCTCCCGCGAGGTCCGGCCCGCGGACGAGTGGCCCCTGTTCGACGTGCGGGTGACGCTCCTCCCCGAGAACCGCGCCCGCCTGCACTTCAGTTTCGACCTGCTCATCGCCGACATCGGCAGCATCCGGCTCCTGGTGCGGGACTGGCGCAGGTACTACCAGCGCCGCGAGGACGAGATCCGGCCGCTGCGCATCTCGTACCGCGACTACGTGCTCGCGTCCGAGGAGCTGCGGGACACCGCCCTCTACGAGCGGTCCCTGGAGTACTGGCGCGGCCGCGTGGCCGAACTGCCTCCCGGCCCGGACCTTCCGCTGGCCCTCAACCCGGGCTCCCTGAAGGACCCCGAATTCACCGCACGGAACGCCTTGTTGCCGACCGCGCTGTGGGACGCCTTCAAGGAACGCGCCGCGTCCGCGGGCGTGACGCCGTCCGCGGCCCTGCTCACCGCCTACGCCGCCGCGCTGGGCACCTGGTCGCGGTCGGCCTCCTTCACGCTGAACGTCACCGTGATCAACCGGCTCCAGGTGCACGAGGACGTCCGCGACCTCGTCGGAGAGTTCGCGTCGTTCGACCTCCTGCCGGTCGACCTCTCGCGGGGGGAGAGCTTCGGCGAGCTCGCCGCCCGCATGCAGAGGCAGAGCTGGGCCGACCTGGAGCACCGCTACCTCAACGGGGTGGAGATCCTCCGCGAGCTGGCCCGCCAGCGCGGCGGCACCAGCGGCTCCGTGATGCCCGTGGTGTTCACCAGCACGCTGGTGCAGGAGAACGAGGCCGAGGACGCCTCCATGTTCGGCTGGCTGGGCTCCATGGAGCACGAGATCGCTCAGACGCCGCAGGTGTGGCTCGACTTCGCCGTCATGGAGAACGCCGACGGGGTGCAGCTGAGCTGGCACTGGGTCAGGCAGCTCTTCCCCGAGGGGGTGATCGAGGAGGTCTTCGACGCCTTCCACCGTCTGGTGTCGGATCTCGCGACGTCGGAGGCGGCGTGGACGGACACCGTCCGGTGCCCGCCGCCCGCGGAGCAGCGCGAGCTCACGGAGCGGGTCAACGCGACCGGCGGACCGTTCCCGCAGGACTTCCTCTACGCACCGCTGATGGCGAGGGCGGCGGAGGAACCCGACCGCATCGCCGTCACCGCGGCCGGTGCCGAGCTGACCTACGGGCGGCTGCGCGCGCACGCATGCGTTCTGGCGCACCGGCTGCGCGGTCTGGGGGCCGGTCCCGGCCGGCTGGTCGCCGTGGCCGTCGAGAAGAGCTGCGAACAGGTCGTCGCGGCGCTCGCCGTGCAGCTCGCCGGCGCCGCCTACCTGCCGGTCGACCCCGCGCTGCCCGCCGAACGGCAGGACCACCTGTGTGAGCGCGGCGAAGTACGGCTCGTCCTCGCACCGAAGGGCGGGGCCGAGCACACATGGGCCGAGGGGATACGCGAGATCGAGGTCGACCTCGGTGCCGACCCGGACGGGCCCGGAGCGGACGGCACACCGCCCGAGCCGGTGCAGACGCCCTCCGACCTCGCCTACGTCATCTTCACCTCGGGTTCGACCGGCGAACCCAAGGGCGTCATGCTCTCCCACCAGGCCGCGCTGAACACCTTGCAGGACATCAACGAGCGCTTCTCCGTCGGTCCCGACGACGCGGTGCTCGGACTCTCGTCGCTCAGCTTCGACCTGTCCGTCTACGACGTCTTCGGGGTCCTGGGCGCAGGAGGCAGGCTCGTCCTCCCCCTCCCCGGCACGAGCCGCGACCCCGAGCACTGGGACGAGCTGGTGCGCCGGCACCGGGTCACGCTGTGGAACAGCGTCCCCGCCCTGCTGCGCATGTACGTCGAACACCTCCGCGGCGGCCGGGCGGCGGGAGCGGACGCCGACGGCGTACCGCCCGCACACCACGACGCGGACGGGCACCCGCTCCGGCTCGCCCTGATGTCGGGCGACTGGATTCCCGTCGAACTCCCCGCGCAGCTCCGGGAGGTGGCACCGCGGGCGAAGCCGGTCAGCCTGGGCGGCGCCACGGAGGCGGCCGTCTGGTCCATCTGGCATCCGGTCGACCCGGACACGGACGGTGCCCGGGACTCCGTCCCCTACGGCACGCCGCTGCGCAACCAGACGTTCCACGTGCTCAACGACCGGATGGAGACCTGTCCGGTCTGGGTCACCGGTGAGCTGTACATCGGGGGCTCCGGACTCGCCCTCGGCTACTGGCGGGACGAGGAGCGCACCCGGGCGTCCTTCGTCACCTGGCCGGAGACGGGCGAACGGCTGTACCGCACGGGTGACCTCGGACGGCGACTGCCCGACGGGACGCTGGAGTTCCTCGGCCGTGAGGACTTCCAGGTCAAGATCGGCGGATTCCGCATCGAGCTCGGCGAGATCGAGTCGGCGCTGACGCGGCACGAGGGCGTACGCACCGCCGCCGCCGCGGCACCGGGCGACCGGCACAACCGTCGTCTCGTGGCCTACGTCGTGCCGGACGTCCCGGCCGGCGAGCGTACGCCCGAGTCCGACGAGGCGCTGCTCGACGAGGTCAGGGAGCTGGCCGCGCGGGTACTGCCGAGCTACACGGTGCCGGCCGCCTTCCTCGTCCTGGACCGGCTGCCGCTCACGGCGAACGGCAAGGTCGACCGTGCGGCGCTGCCCGATCCGGTGCGCGCCGGGAACGGACCGGGGGCCGACGCCGGGCCGCTCGCAGCACGGCTGGCGGAGATCGTCGGAGAGGTCGTCGGAGTGTCCGGGGTCGGTCCCCGTGACAACTTCTTCTCGGTGGGCGGCAACTCGATCATGGGTATCCAGATCGTCTCCCGTGCCAACGCCGAGGGGCTGGAGTTCACCGCGGCCGACCTGTTCCAGCACGAGACACTGGAGGAACTGGCCGCCGAACTCGAAGCGCGCGGCGCAACCGTCGCCGGCGCGACGTCGGGCGAGCCGCCGACCCGGCGCCAGAACCAGCTCATCGAGTCGGCTTCCCCCGGGCTGCCCGCGGGAGTTCACCGAGCCGAGTTGCGGGTCGCTCCCGAAGTCGAGCCCGCATGGCTCGAATCGGCCCTCGACGCAGTGACGGCGCGTCACACGGCGCTGCACTCGCGGCTGGCCGAGGTGGACGGTCGCCGGCAGATCGCCCGCAAGGCTCCGGAGCCCGACGACACCGCGGTCCCCGACATCGACCTGACCGCACTGCCCGAGGACCGCCGCGAGCGTGCCTTCGCCAGCATGGTCGGGGAGATGCGCGAGGAACTGTGCCCGCAACTCGGCCCCGTCGCCAAGGCGGCGCTCTTCCGCCTGGGCGGGACCGAGCGACGCATGGTGTGGCTCGTCCACGAACTGTTCGTCGACGGCGGCTCCTGGCGAGCGCTCCTCGGCGACTTCTGCTCCGCCGTCGAGGCCGCCGCGCGCGGAGAGGACCCGGCGCTGCCCGTCCAGGACGCGCAGCAGGCACGGGCCCTGGCCGCTCTTGCGAGCGAGGAGGGCAACGCCGACGGCTCCGGGACGCGCGGCGAGGACGGACCGGTGGACACAGCGGCCCCCGGCGTCCTGGACATCGCGGACGGCGACACCGAGCACGCCCTCCGCACAGGGCTCACCGCGGAGGAGACGGCGGCGCTGATCGAGGGCGCTTCGGCCACGTACCGGCTCACACCCTCCGAGACGGTGGCGGCTGCCTTCGTACTGGCCGTTTCCGCGACCGGCGGCCCCCGCCGTCTCCGGTGCGACCTGGAGAACGACCTGCGGGGACGTGAGGAGGCCGGTGCGGGGGCGGAGTTCACGACCGGCAGCTTCAACACCCTTCTCCCGCTGGCGTTCGAGGCGGTTACCGGGGAGGACCCGGACGTCGGCGGGCTGCTCCGCACCGTCAAGGACCAGTGCCGGCACGGATCTTGGAGCTCCGGCACGTCGCCCGCCCAGGTGCTGGTCCGTCACCTGGGCGAGCTGGACCTTCCGCCCGAGGGGCGTCTGCGGCTGACGGAGCCGCCGGCGCTGGACGGGGCGGACCATCCGGTCACGCTCACCACCCATACGGCACAGGGCCGGCTGCGGGCGACGCTCGCCTGCCGTGCCGACGAGTCGGCAGGCGCGCCGCTGGCCGCCCTGAGCGAGGCGCTTCCGGACGCCTTCCGGCGGATCGCCGCGCACTGCCGTGACACCGACGACGCGGTGATCAGCCCCGACGACTTCCCGCTCGCCGGACTGGACCAGAACACACTCGACACGTTCCTCGGCGCCTTCACCGGGAACGGCGAGATCTCCGGGACCTCCCCGTCCGGAGCCGGCCCGACCGCACACGCCGAGGAGGCCTCGTGAAGCCCGAGAATCTGCAGGACGTCTACGAGCTGACGCCCATTCAGGAAGGCATGCTCTTCCACAGCCTGTTCGCACCCGAATCCGGCGTGTACCTGGAACAGCTCTCGTTCACCCTGAGCGGGCACGTCGACCCGGCGGCCTTCCGCAAGGCATGGCAGGACGTCGCCGGACGGCACCCGATCCTGCGTACGGGCTTCCACTGGGAGGAAGTGGGCAAGTCCCTCCAGGCCGTCCACCGCCACGTCGACGTCCCCGTCGAGGAGCACGACTGGCGCGACGTCCCTCCGGGCGAGCGGGAGGGGCGCTACGAGGCGTTCCGCGCCGAACAGCGCCGCCTCGGCTTCGACCTGCGCAGGCCGCCGCTGATGAAGCTCGCCCTGATCCGTCTCGAGGACGGCCTGTACCGCCTCTTCTGGAGCTTCCCGCACCTGATCATGGACGGCTGGTCCTTCGGCCTCGTCCTCCAGGAGTTCGCCGCGCTCTACGCCGCCCACTGCCGCGCGGAGCCGTCCGGTCTGGCGCCCGCCCGCTCCTACAGGGACTACGTGGCGTGGTGGAAGCAGCACGACATGAAGGGGGCGGAGGCCTTCTGGCGCCGTGAACTGGCCGGATACGTCCCTTCGCCCGCACTCGAGATCGGCCCGCCGGCGACGGAGCTGCAGGGCCCCACGCACAGCTTCGTCCCGGACCGCTCTCTCGGCTCGCTCGTCAGGGACCTGGACGAGCTCGCACGCGAGAACCGGCTCACGCTCAACACCCTCGTACAGGGCGCCTGGTTGCTCCTGCTGGGCCGGTACACCGGCCGTGACGACGTCATCAGCGGTGCCACCTCCACGCACCGGCCCAGCGACCTTCCCGGCGCGGAGACGATCGTCGGCCCGATGATCACCACCACGCCCGTGCGGGCCCGCATCGATCCCGCCGAGCGTCTGCTCCCGTGGCTGCGGCGCCTCCAGGACTCGATGACCGCCGCGCGCGAACACGCCGACGTCCCCCTGCACCTGTTCCCCCAGTGGGCCGAACTGCCGGGCGGACACACGCTGTTCGAGACCGACCTCGCCTTCGAGAACACGCCGCCGCCCGACATGGCGCTGCACGGACTGGAGATCACCGGCTTCTCCTACGACGGCAGGCCGCACTATCCGCTGACCATGGTCGTCTTCCCCCAGGAGGACCTGCCGCCGCGGCTGGTGCACGACCGGCGCCGCTTCCCCGAACCGGTCGCGGAGACCCTGCTGAGCCACTTCAACCACCTGCTCGGCGGCATGGCCGGGGACCCGGGCCGCACCCTCGGCGAGATCGAGCCGTACACCCCCGAGGAGCGCGTCGGACTGCTGGACGGCGGGCACCGGCCGGAGGCCGTCGCGGAGGACGCCGACGCCTGCCTCCACGAGATCTTCAGCCGTCAGGCCGCCCGTACGCCCGACACGGTGGCGCTCGTCTGCGGCACCGACACCCTCACGTACCGGGAGCTGGAGGAGCGCGCGAACCGTCTCGCCCACCACCTGCGCGACCTCGGCGCGGGACCGGAGGAACGGGTCGGTCTGTGCCTGGAGCGTTCGTCCGACATGGTCGTGGGCGTCCTGGGAGTGCTCAAGAGCGGAGCGGCGTACGTGCCCCTCGACCTGGCCCAGCCCCGCGAGCGCATGGCCTATGTGCTCGCGGACGCGGGTGCCTCGCTGCTCGTCACGCACGGCGCCGCCGCGGAGCACGCCCCCGGCTTCGACGGCCGGGTCGTGGACCTGGACCGGGACGCGGACGCGATCCTGGCCCGCGAGACGTCGGCTCCCTCGCCGGACACCGGGCCCTCCGGCCTGGCGTACGTCATCTACACCTCGGGCTCGACGGGGCGCCCGAAGGGCGTGGAGCTGCCCCACTCCAACGTCGTCCGCCTGGTGCGCGGTGCGGAACGGCTCCTGGACACCGGGGCCGAGGACGTGTGGAGCCTGTGCCACTCGTACGCCTTCGACGTGTCGGTCTACGAGATGTGGGGTGCCTTCGCGACGGGCGCACGCCTGGTGGTCGTGCCGCGCGAGACGGTGCGCGCCCCGGACGCGCTGCACACCCTGCTCGCCGAGGAGGGAGTCACCGTCTTCAGCCAGACGCCCTCCGCGTTCCGTCCGTACATGCAGCACGCGGTCGAGAGCGACGCGAAGCAGCCGCCGCTGCGGTACGTGCTCTTCGCGGGCGAGTACCTCGACGTGCCGGCGCTGGCGCCCTGGTTCGACCACTTCGGCGACGACGAGCCCCGTCTGGTCAACCTGTACGGCATCACCGAGGTCACCGTGCACGCCACGTTCCACCGGGTGACCCGGCAGGACCTCGCCTCGGGCGTCCGCAGCAACATCGGGTGCCCGCTGCCCGACCTGAGCATCCGTCTCCTCGACAAGCATCTGCGCCCGGTCCCGAGAGGAGTCGCGGGAGAGATGTACGTCTCCGGGCCGGGCGTCGCCCGCGGCTACCGGAACCTGCCCGAGCTGACCGAGGAGCGCTTCCTGCCGGATCCGTTCGCCGGCGGCGGCGGACGGATGTACCGGTCGGGCGACCTCGCGCGGCAGCTCCCCGACGGCGAGCTGGAAGTGCTGGGGCGGGTGGACGATCAGGTCAAGGTCCGCGGCTTCCGGGTGGAGCCGGGTGAGATCGAGCAGGTCCTGAAGGACCATCCGGCGGTGCGTGACGTCCTTGTCGTGCCGCTTGAGGACCGGCCGGGCGATGTGCGGCTCGTCGCGTACGCCGTCGTGCCCGGCGTGGGGGAGCGCGACACGGACGCACGGGAGGGAACCGCTGCCGAGCTGATCGGGCTCGCCCGGGCGGGCCTGCCCGAGTACATGGTCCCCGCCGCCGCCGTCCTCCTCGACGCGCTGCCGCTGACGGCGAACGGCAAGGTCGACAGGCGGGCCCTCCCCGCTCCCGGCACCGGACGTACGGGAGCGTCCGGGGAGTACGTCGCCCCTCGCGACGAGGTCGAGGAGCAGATCGCACAGGTGTGGAGCGAACTGCTCGGCGTGGACCGGGTCGGCGCGTACGACGACTTCTTCGAACTCGGCGGTCACTCCCTGCTCGCCACACGCGTGACCGGCAGGCTCAAGGCCGCTCTGCACAAGGACGTACGCGTGCGGACCCTCTTCGAGCAGCCGGTGCTGGCCGCCTTCGCCGCGGAACTGTCCGGCACGGCGGCGCTCGGCTCCGGGGGCCCGGAGCTGGTGGCGAAGCCGCGCACGTCACGCCCGCGGCGGAAGGCCGCCGGCAGGACCAGGAACGGCAAGGAGAACTGACGTGACGACGGAGCGAGCGGAGCCGGGAGTCCTGGCGGCGGACGGGACGAACCCGCCGAGCGTCCTGCCGATGTCCTCCGGACAGCAGCGGTTGTGGTTCCTCGCACAGCTCGACCCCGGCAGCGCCGCCGCCTACCTGGGGTACGGCGCGGCACACCTGCGCGGCAGAGTGGACCGCAGGGCCCTGCAGAGCGCGGTCGACGCGCTGGTGGAGCGGCACGAGACGCTGCGTACGTCCTTCGGCGTGCACGACGGCGAGCCGGTGCAGTTCGTCCACGACCCGGGCCCCGAGTGCCGGCTGCCCGTGGCCGAACGGGACCTCTCGGCGGCCGACGACCGCGACGCCGCCCTCGAGGAGGCACTCGCGCAGGAGACGTCCACCCCGTTCACGGTCGACGACGCCCCGCTGGCCCGGGTCTCGCTGCTCAAGCTCGGAGCCGACGACCACGTGCTCGTCGTGACGTTCCACCACGGCATCGGTGACATGTGGTCAGGGGCGGTGTTCGTGCGCGAACTCGCCGCCTGCTACGAGGCGGCCCTGACCGGCGGCGAGGCGGACCTCCCGCACCTTCCGGTGCAGTACGGGGACTACGCCGCGTGGCAGCGCGAACGGCTGGACACCGGCGAACTCCTCGGCCAGCTCGCCTGGTGGCGCATGATGCTCGAGGACCTGCCCGCGCTCGAACTGGCCACCGACCGGCAGCGCCCGGCGACGCAGTCCTTCCAGGGCGCCACCCGCGTCGCCCGCATACCGGCAGACGTCGTCTCGGCGCTGCAGCGGCTGGCGAACGAGCGCCGGGCCAGCCTCTTCATGGTGCTCCACGCCGCGTACTGCCTGCTGCTGTCGCGCTACTCGGGACAGGACGACGTCCCGGTGGGAACCTCCGTGGCCGGGCGTGACAGGCCGGAGCTGGAGAACCTCATCGGGATGTTCATCAACACCCTCGTCCTCCGCACCGACTTGAGCGGTGATCCGACCTTCGGCGAACTGGTCGACCGCTCACGCGAAACGTGTCTGGGCGCATACGCCCACGCGGACGTACCGTTCGAGCAGCTGGTGAAGGAACTCAGGCCGGAGCGCGACCTGTCCCGGGCACCGCTCGCGCAGGCCATCCTCATGCTGGGGAACACCCCGCCCGACGAGCTCCGCATGGCCGGCGTGA
The DNA here is from genome assembly GCF_042653885.1 of Streptomyces ovatisporus. Classification (NCBI taxonomy): domain Bacteria; kingdom Bacillati; phylum Actinomycetota; class Actinomycetes; order Kitasatosporales; family Streptomycetaceae; genus Streptomyces; species Streptomyces ovatisporus. Next base: position 147,240 of record NZ_JBHSFH010000006.1, on the reverse strand, counting down.
CCGTCGAACCCGTGCCCGTCGATCCGGGGACCGCCAAGGTCGACCTGTTCCTCGCGCTCGTACCCGAGGGCGACGGCCTGCGGGCGGAACTCGAGTACGACACGGCCCTCTTCGACCCCGGCACCGCGGACCGCATGCTCGGCCACTTCTGCATGCTCCTGAGGGAAGCCCCCGCCGCCGCCGGGAAGCCGCTGTCCCGGCTGCCCGCCCTGCCGGACCAGGAACTGGACCAGCTGCGGCGGTGGGGCACGGGCGACCTCGACGCACCGCTGCGCGACGTGCCCGTGCACCGGATGGTGGAGGAGCAGGCCGCGCGGCTCGGAGAGAAGTGCGCGGTCTTCCTCGACGAACAGGTCCTCAGCTACCGCGAGCTCAACGAACGGGCCAACCGCCTCGCGCACCTGCTGCGCCGGCGCGGAGTCCGCCCCGGCACCCGCGTGGGGGTCTGCACCGAGCGCACGCCCGACCTCGTCGTCGCCCTGCTCGCGGTGCTCAAGTCGGGGGGTGCCTACGTGCCCGTCGACCCCGAATACCCGGCCGAACGCGTCCGCCACCTGCTCCAGGACTCCGGCATCGCCGTGCTGCTGAGCCACCGTACGCTCGAGGACCGGCTTCCCCGGCACGGTGCCGGGACCGTCTGGCTCGACGACGCCCCGGAGCCCGCGGCGGACGAGCCGTCCACCGATCCCGAACCCCTCGCCGGGCCCGACGACCTGGCGTACGTCATCTACACCTCCGGCTCCACCGGCAGGCCCAAGGGCGTGATGATCCCCCACGGCCGGCTGCCGAACCTGCTGGACTCCATGCGGGCCGAGCCGGGGCTCGACGAGAGCGACGTCGTGGCCGCCACGATCACGCACGCCTTCGACATGTCCGTGATCGACATCTTCCTGCCCCTGACCACCGGTGCGACGGTCGCGCTCTTCCCGCGCGGCGACGTCATCGACGGTGACAGGCTCGCCGCGCGTATGACCGCCACGGAGGCCACGTACTGGCAGGCCACCCCGGCGGCCTGGCAGTTGCTGCTCGACACCGGCTGGCAGGCCGCCCGTCCGTTCCGCGGGCTCTGCGGCGCGGAGCCGCTGACTCCCGGGATGGCGAGCAGGATGGCCGCCGCGGGGGTCGAGGCATGGCAGGTCTACGGACCCACGGAGACCACTGTGTGGGCGAGTTGCCACCGGGCGCGGGAGGGCGAGTCCCCGGTGCCCCTCGGCCGGCCGCTGGCGCACACGCGCTTCCGCGTGCTGGGCCGGGACGGGCGTCCGGTGCCGGTCACGGTCGCCGGCGAGCTGTACATCAGCGGTCCCGGCGTCGCACGCGGCTACCACGGGCAGCCGGAGCTGACGGAGTACCACTTCGTGCCGGACCCCGGGAAGCCCGGGGCCTTCATGTACCGGACGGGCGACCTGGTGCGCTACTGCGGCGACGGCCGGCTGGAGTTCGTCGGGCGTGCGGACTCCCAGGTGAAGATCCGGGGGTTCCGTGTCGAGCCGGGGGAGGTCGCCGCAGTGCTGCGCGAGCACGCGGCGGTGCGCGAGTCCGTCGTGATCGTGCGGGAGGACACCCCCGGAGACCGGCAGCTCACCGGATACGTCGTGCCCGGCACGGTGCCGGAGGAGCCGGGCGCACTCGTCGGTGAGCTGCGGGACATGGCCCTCGCCCGGCTCCCCGAGTACATGGTGCCCGCCTCCGTGGTCGTGCTGGAGGCGATGCCCAGGACCCCGAACGGCAAGGTGGACAAGGGCGCCCTGCCCGCGCCGGACAGCACTGCCCGTGCGTCTGCGGACCGGTTCACCCCGCCCCGTACGGAGACGGAGGAGTACCTCGCGCGGCTGTGGGCGGAGGTCCTCGCCGTGGACGAGATCGGCGCGGACGACGACTTCTTCGCCCTGGGCGGGCACTCGCTTCTCGCCGGACGAGTCGTGGGGAAGCTCGGCAAGCGCTTCGGCCGCAGGATCCCGGTCCGCCTGCTCTTCGACAGGCCCACCGTCGCCTCCCTCGCCGAGGAGCTCGACGGCCTCGGGGAGCAGGAGGCGCCATCCCCGACGGGGCGCAGCACGCCGGACGCGGCAGATCCCGTGCAGGAAGAAGACCCGCCCGGCCCCGGCCCCAGTACCGGCCCCGGCCCCAGTACCAGCCCCGGTCCCAGTACCGGCCCCGGCCCCGACGGCCCGGTGCGGCTGGCCCGTGTCACCGAGGCCGACGGCACGGCCTCGCGGTCTCTGCTGCCCAGCTCCCTGGGCCAGGCACGGCTGTGGTTCCTGCACCGGCTGGATCCCGGCAGCGCGCAGGCATACCTGATGTCCGGTCAGGTCGAACTGCGGGGACGCGTGGACGAGGACGCGCTCGAGGAGGCTCTCGGCCGTCTCGCCGAGCGGCACGAGAGCCTGCGCACGGCCCTGGTCGAGAACGACGGCGAGCTGCACCAGGCGGTCTTTCCGTACGCGGCCGTCCCCCTGGAGCGCGTGGACCTGCGGAGCGCCGGGGAGGAGGAGCGTGAGAAGGAGTCGGAACGCATCCTGCGGGACGTCGCCACCCGCCCGTTCGACCTCGCACGACCGCCCCTGATGCGGGTGACGCTGCTGCGCACCGGGGAAGAGCGGCGTCTCCTCTCGCTCGTCTTCCATCACGCGGTCTGCGACCGGTGGTCGGTCGCCGTCTTCGTCCGTGAACTCGTGGCCGTGTACGAGGCGGTCCTCGAAGGGCGGGACCCGGCCCTGCCGGCGCTGCCGGTCCAGTACGGCGACTACGCCGCCTGGCAGCGGGAGCAGCTGACGGCCCCGGAGACGGCCCGTCAGCTGGACTACTGGACGGAACAGCTCCGGGACCTGACAGCGACCGATCTCCCGGCGGACCATCCGCGGCCCCCCGTGCAGACGTTCCGCGGGGACATCCGCTACCGCCGCGTCCCGGCCGGCCTCATGCGGACGCTGGAGGACGTCGGCACACGTGAGGGCGCGACGCTGTTCATGGTGCTCCTCGCCGCCTTCGACGTCCTGCTCCAGCGCTACAGCGGCCGGCAGGACATCGCCGTCGGGTCACCGGTCGCGGGCCGGGACCGCCCGGAGTCGGAGAACCTCATCGGGTTCTTCGTCAACAACCTCGTCCTGCGCACCGACCTCTCCGGCGATCCCTCCTTCACGGAGCTGCTCGCCCGCGTGCGCGAGACATGCGTCGGGGCTTACGCGCATCCGGACGTCCCCTTCGAACGTCTCGTGGAGGAGGCGGGCGCGGCACGCGACCTCTCCCGGACCCCGCTGTTCCAGACGGTGTTCTCCTTCGGCAACGTCGACGTGCCGCAGGTCCGGATGGGAGACGCGGACGTCCGGCCCTTCGACGTCCACTCCGGCACCTCCAAGTTCGATCTCGTGCTGGAGATCGTGCCGCGCGGCGACGGCTGGCGGGCGGCGATGGAGTACAACACCGATCTGTTCGAACCGGCCACCGTGGACCGGTTCTTCGACCTCTACCTCGAACTGCTCGACGCCGTGGCGAGGACCCCGGAGGACCGTCTCTCCGCGCTTCCCCGTCTCCCGGAAACCGACCGCGTGAACCTGGAGTCCTGGTCACGCGGCGAGACACGGCCGGTTCCCGAGGTGCCGGCGCACGTCCTCTTCGAGGAGCAGGCAGCCGCCCACCCGGAAGCCGTGGCGCTCAGCAGCGGCGGCACCACCGTCACGTACCGGGAGCTCAACGCCCGTGCCAACCGTCTCGCCCGGCGGCTGCGGGGACTCGGGGTCGGCGTCGGCACGCTCGTCGCGCTCCTCTCGGGCCGTTCCGTCGAGACGTACGTGGGAATTCTGGGGGTGCTCAAGGCGGGCGGGGCCTACGTGCCCGTCGACCCCGACTACCCGCCCGAGCGGATCCGCTTCATGCTCGCCGACTGCGCGGCGCCGGTCGTCCTCACCCGGCCGGGGCTGCTCGACCGCGTCGGCGACCACGGGGCGAGGACCGTCCTCCTCGGCCAGGAACCGGTCCCCGCCGGGGATCAGGACGAGGAGAACCCCGAACCGCTCGCCGGGCCCGGCGACTTGGCGTACGTCATCTACACCTCCGGCTCCACGGGCCGCCCCAAGGGCACGATGATCACCCACCGGGGGGTGGCGGACCTGCACGTGACCCGCGACCTGGTGGGAGCCGGCCCGGGGGAGCGGATGCTCGCGTTCGCGTCCACCAGCTTCGACGCGTCCGTGTGGGAGTGGGTGATGGCGCTGCTGGGCGGTGCCACCCTGGTGATTCCGGGCGGCGAGACGACCATGACGGGCGAGGAGCTCGCGGCCGAAGTGCGCGCCGGGGGCGCGACGATCGCCCTCTTCCCCCCTTCGCTCCTTGCCCTCCTGGACCCCGACGAGGTCCCCTCGCTCCGTACCGTCCTCTCCGGCGGAGAGGACTGTTCCGCCGCGGTCGCCGAACGCTGGGCGGAACGTGTCCGGCTCGTCAACGCGTACGGGCCCACGGAGATCACCGTCTACGCCACGCTGTCCGGCGCCCTCACCGGCGACCGGCATCCGCCCATCGGCCGTCCGGTGCCCAACGCGGAGCTGAAGGTCGTCGATCCGGAGGGACGTGCCGTCCCGGTCGGCGTGCCCGGTGAGCTGTACGTGGGAGGCCCCGGGGTGGGACGGGGGTATCTCGGACGTCCCGAGCTGACGGCCGAGCGCTTCGTCCCCGACCCCGGTCGTCCCGGCGGCCACCTCTACCGGACAGGCGACCTGGTGCGATGGCTGCCCGGCGGTGAGCTGGAGTACGTCGGGCGCGAGGACGACCAGGTCAAGGTGCGCGGGTTCCGCATCGAGCTCGGCGAGATCGAGGCGGTGCTGCGCACGCACCCGGCGGTCCAGGACGTCGTCGTGCTCGTACGCGAGGACGTGCCGGGCGATCACCGGCTGGCCGCGTACGTCAGGGCGGAGGGGCGGACCGCAGACGGGGCGGGCGGACTCACCGCGGAACTCCTCGCGTCGGCGCGTGACCGGCTCCCGCACTACATGGTGCCCGCCCACCTGGTGCTGCTAAACGAGTTCCCGCACACCCCCAGCGGCAAGACCGACCGCGCCGCCCTGCCCGTACCCGGCGCCGGGGGACGGACGGCCGACGGCGGACACGCGGAGCCCAGCACGCCCACGGAGGCGCGCGTCGCGGCCCTCTTCGCCGAGGTCCTCGGCGCCGGTGCCGTGGGCGTGCACGACGACTTCTTCGAGCGCGGGGGCAACTCCCTCTCGGCCGCACGTCTTCACGCCGCGATACGGGACACCTGGCCCGCGGCCGGCGTGCCCCTCCGGCTGCTGTTCGAACGACCGACGCCGCACGCGCTGGCGCAGGCCGTCGCACAGGAGGACGCCGGCGGCGACGGCCCGGACCCGGCCGGAGACGTGACCCTGGATCCGGCGATCCGCGTGGACTCCCCCTGGGAGTGGAACCCCCTTCCGCGGGCGGTCCTGCTGACCGGAGCCACGGGCTTCCTCGGCGCCTTCCTCCTCGACGCGCTGCTGACGAGCACTCAGGCCGAAATGGTCTGTCTCGTCCGCGCCGGGACGTCCCGCGAGGCGCAGGACAAACTCGTCGGCCACCTGCGCGGCCTCAGGCTGTGGGACAAGTGGGACGAGGCCGCGCGGGCCCGGATACGGGCGCTGCCCGGCGATCTCACGGAGCCGCACCTCGGACTCGGCCCGGACGGCTTCCACGAACTCGCGCACCACGTCGAGGAGATCCACCACAGCGGGGCCCTGGTCAACTTCGCCAAGCCGTACTCGGCGCTGCGCGACACCAACGTCGGCGGAACGCAGCAGATCCTGAGGCTGGCGTGCACGGGGCCGGTCAAGCCCGTGCACCACATCTCGACCCTGTCGGTGTTCACGCTGCGGCGCGAGGGCGACCCGCCCGCACGCGAGGACGAACTGCCCGCAGACGCGCCGCCCGCCGAGAACGGCTACAACCAGAGCAAGTGGGTGGCCGAGCAGATCATCGCCGTGGCCCGGGAACGCGGCCTGCCGGTCTCCGTCTACCGCCCGGGCCGTATCGCCGGAGACAGCGGCACCGGCGTGTGGCGCGCCGACGACGTCTTCACCCACATCCTCCGCGCCTGCGCCCTGGTGGGCTCGGTGCCGGCTCTGGACTTCAGCACGGACATCGTGCCGGTCGACCACATCGCCCGGGTGGTCGGGCAGGTGGCCCGCCGGGAGGAGAACCTCGGCAGGACCTACCAGTTCGGCGGCACCGGCCGGCTGAGCTTCGGGACCATGCACCGCGCGCTGGAGCGTGCCGGCCACCCGGTGCGCCGGGACACCTTCGGCGACTGGTACGAGACCTGCCGCGCCTACGCCGAGAAGCACCCCGACAGCGGTCTCGGCCCCACGCTCTCCCTGTTCGGCAAGCGGGTCGAGGACGACCGGCAGGGACTGCGGGAGCCGGTCTTCGACACCACCAACACACTGCGGGCGACGGACGGTCTGCGCCCGCCGACGGTGGACGGCGAACTGCTCGGCAGCTACCTGCGCGAACTGACCGCCATCGGCTTCCTGCCGCCGCCCGCGGAACCGCCCGCCGGCTGAACCGCCGCCCGCCACCGAGCCCTTGAGGGCCGCTGCGTGCGGCCCCTCCACCCGCCACCCGAAAGGCATCACATGACAGCCAAACCCACCGTACTCGTCGTCGGTGCCGGCATCGGAGGGCTGACGGCGGCACTGGCTCTGGGCCGCCAGGGCTTCCCGGTGCGCGTGTACGAGCGGCGCACCAGCCTGCGCATCGAGACGAGCGGAACCGGCGTCACGATCTGGAGCAACGCCACCACGGCGCTCGCCGCGCTGGGCCTGGAGAAGCAGCTGCTCGAGGCAGGAATCCCGATCGAGCGGAGCCGGGTGATGACGGAACGCGACGTGTCCGTGATCCGCACCCCGGTGCAGAGCTTCACGTGGCCCGGCAGCACGCCCGGCGTCACCATCGCCCGCGGTGACCTCGCGCGGGTCCTGACCGACGCGTGCGAAAGCCTGGACGTCGAGATCCACTTCGGGGCCAACATCGCGGATTTCTCGGCCGACGGCGAGCGGGCCGTGGTCCGGTTCGACGACGGCTCGGAGGCCGAGGGCGACGTGCTGGTGGGGGCGGACGGGCTGAAGTCCGGGGTGTCCGGGATCGCCGCCCGGCTCCTCGGCACGTCCGAGCCGGTCTACACCGGTGTCACGACGTACAGGGGAGTCAGCGACAGCGCCTGCGGTGTCCCCGAGGGCACCGTGCATCTCTTCCAGGCGCGCCACGGCGTCAACGGCGGGGCCTGGCACATCGCGGGAGGCCGCGTGACGTGGACGATCGGCCACCCCGCCCCGGAAGGCGGAGAGGACGAGCCCGGCACGCGGCGGGCGCACGTCATGGCCCTCGCCGAACGCTTCGACGGGCCCCCGCGCTGCCTGGTGGAGAACACCCCCGAGGAGCGTCTTCTCCGCACCGACCTCTACTACAGCGACTGGCGGGAGCAGTGGAGCAAGGGCCGCGTCACGATCCTCGGCGACGCCGCCCACGCGGTGACGACGGTCCTCGGGCAGGGCGCATGCCAGGCCATCGAGGACGGGGTGGTCCTCGCCGACGAGATGGCCGCCTCGCCCGGCGATCCGGTCGCGGCGCTGAAGGCGTACGAGCAGGCGCGGATGGAACGCGTCCGCTCGGTGCGCGACACGATCTTCAAGGTCGCCGGTGCCCCGCAGGTCGACAACCCGCTTCTGCGGCCGCTGTTCCTCCGCATGACCACGTTCTTCGCCCACCGCAACCAGGAGGCCATGTGGCGCGGCCTGCAGCAGCCGCCCCGGCTGCATCACACACCGGCACTGAACACGGCTGCCCGGCCGTGACCGCCCTCAGCGGGCGTCCCGGCCGTCCGTCCCCGCGAACGTGAGAGGACCCGAGATGACGACACGCGCACCGGGGGAGTGCCCCGACGCCCTGACCACGCTGCCGGAACCGGCCCGGGCCTGGCGCGACAAGGTCCGCCGTTTCTGCCAGGACGCTGTCGCCCCCCGTGCCCGGGCGATGGATGTGTCCGGCCGCCTCGACGACGGGCTGGTCAAGGAGCTCTTCGACGAGGGCCTGATGGGCATCGAGATCCCGGAGGTCTACGGAGGAAGCGGCGGCGACCTCTTCCAAGTGGTGCTGGCCATCGAGGAGATCGCCCGGCACGACCCCTCGGTCGCCGTTTTCGTCGATGTGCAGAACGCCCTGGTCGTCAGCGCCCTTCTCCGCCACGGCAGCGGCGACCAGAAACGCCGCCACCTGCCGCGTCTCGCGGGCGGGCAGGTGGGCGCGTACGCCATCTCGGAGGAGCACGCGGGCAGCGACGCCTTCGCACTCGGGACGCGGGCCGAGAGGCGGGGCGACGGGTACGTGATCAACGGTCGCAAGCGCTGGATCACCAGTGCCGCCGAAGCCGGACTCTTCCTGGTCTTCGCCCGGACGGGAGAGGGCACTTCATCGTCCGCACCGGGGCTCAGCGCCTTCCTCGTGGACAGGGAGGCGAGCGGCGTCACCGTGGGTGAACCGGTGCCGAAGATGGGCATCCGTGCGAGTTCCACGTGCGAGGTGTCGTTCGACGACGTCCGCGTCGAGCGGGGGAGTCTGATGGGCCGCCCCGACGACGGCGGCGTACTGATGGTGGAGACGCTCGACATCGGCAAGCTCGGCATCGCCGCCCAACTCGTCGGCCTGGCCGACGGAGCCCTGACGCACGCGCTGCGGCACGCGGAGGAGCGGGAGCAGTTCGGCACGAAGATCATGGACTTCCAGGGTGTGCAGTTCCCGCTGGCCCGTATAGCCGCCGAACTGGAGGCGGCACGCGTGCTGTTGTACAACACCGCGCGTCTGCTCCAGAACGGGGCGCCGCAGGCGGAGCGGATCAAGGCGACCTCCATGGCCAAGTACGTCGCCTCCGCCGTCGCGGAACGCGCTGCCTCGCAGGCGGTGGAGACGCTCGGCGGCGCCGGGTTCGCGGGGGAGCATCCGGTGGAGAAGCTCTACCGCGACGCCAAGATCGGCTCGATCTACGAGGGCACCTCCAACGTCCAGTTCAAGACGATCGCCTCGCTGCTCTCCCGGCGCCATGACGACGCGGAAGAACACGCAAGTCACAGCTTCGTTCCGAGGAAGGACTGAGCGGCATGGACGACACCGCTCCGCGACGGGGCTCGGTGGCCACTTCGCACCCGGCCGCACCCGGCCCCCTGCAACTGTTCTGCTTCCCCTACGCCGGTGGCTCGTCGCGCCTCTACGCCGACTGGGAAGCGGGGCTCCCCCCGAACGTCCGGGTCCGGGCGGTGGAGCCCCCCGGCCGGGGCAGGCGTTTCCGGGAGGCTCCGCACGACCGGCTGGAGCCCCTGGTCGCGGATCTGCTGCCCGAGCTCGTCGCCGAGCGGAATACCCCCTACGCGCTCTTCGGATACAGCCTCGGAGCACTCGTCGCCTTCGAACTCGCCCGCACGATGGAGCAACGCCACGGCTGCCCGCCCGTCCACCTGTGCGTGGGCGCGTTCCGGGCACCGCACCTGCGGCGCACGGCGGTTCCCGACTACAACCTGCCCGAGCCGTTGTTCCGTGAACGGCTGCGCGCCTTCAACGGCACCCCCGAGGCAGTGCTGGCCGACGACTCGCTCATGGAGCTGATGATCCCGATCCTCCGCGCCGACCTCGCCGTGGCCGACACCTACCGCTTCAGCGCGGACCGACCGCTCAGCTGCCCCATCACCGCCTTCGCCGGCAGTGAGGACGAGGAGGTCGACGTGTCGTCAGTGGCCCAGTGGCGCCGGCACACCAGCGCGGACTTCAGTCTGAAGGTGATCGAGGGCGACCACTTCTTCCTGCACGAGCAGCAGCCCGAGATGCTGCGGCGCCTGTCGGAGATCCTGACCGGCGCCCCGGAAGCCCGGCGCGGCTGAGAAGCACTCACCATGCGCAGACCCCGCTCGATTCCACCCGTGCACGTGTGATTCCGTCGACACCAGTGCACGGCCGCGCGCGGCCGCTCCTCTGCCGCACCGATCGGAGCCGACATCCATGCCTTCCCCCACAAGGTCGCCCCGGCTGGCGGCACTCGCTCTGCGCAGGTGGTCCTCGCGGCGCTGGACGGTCGCTTGCTGCGCGGCACTCGGCACCGCCCTGCTGGTCGGGCTTCCCACGGCCGTCGTGCCGAACCCGGTGTTCTCCAGGAGCGTCCCGGTGCAGTGGTGGAACTACCCGGCGCTGGCTCTGACTGCCGTCCTCGGGGGTGTCGTGCTGGCCACCTATGCGCGCGGGCCGGAGACTGCCGGGACCGGGCCGGGCAACCGTCTGGGCTCCGTGGGCGGCGTCCTGTCGTTCGTCGCCGTGGGCTGTCCGGTGTGCAACAAGCTCGTTCTTCTCCTGCTCGGCACGTCCGGAGCGCTCAGCTACTGGGCGCCCGTGCAGCCCTTCGTCGCGCTGGCGTCCGTCCTCCTCCTGTCCGAGGCGGCCCTGCGCCGCCTGTCGACCGCGGAAGCCTGTCCGGTCCCCCAGGAGGCGAGCAGTCCGTGACGGTCCGAGCGGTCGGCGATCACGCCGGGCGAAGTCGGCGAGCCCGGAGGGGAGACGAGGAGCCCGTGCCTCCTGCTGTCACCCGGAGCGGCGGTCCGTCCCCCTGTGGGTGGTGAACTGCCCGGGGAGCGGATTCCGCGAACTGGCCGCGCGGCCGGGCCGGTTGATGACGGTCCGGCACCGGCGGGCCTGTGCGGCGTGGAAACCCCGGGACACATGGAACCCCCGGGACACGTGGAACCCCCGGGACCGGGCCCACCGCCGGCGCCCTACGCGCGCTGCTCCCATTCGGCCCGGGTGAGTACGTACTCGACCTCGCCGTGCTCGGAGCCCTCGACCGCCTCCGGCCAGTCCCCGGTGAAGCTCCGCAGAAACGACAGGCCCGACTTCTCCATGACGCGCCGGGAGCCCGCGTTGACCGTCATGGTGTTCGCGGTCACCCGCTGCACCCCCAGATCCGTGAATCCCCTGCGGATCAGGGCCGTTGAGCCCTCCGTGGCATAACCGCGGCCCCAAGCGGCCTTGTTCAGCCGGTAGCCGAGTTCGACCACGGCGGCGTCGCGCTCGTCCAGGGGCCGGAATTCGAACCAGCCGAGGAACGTCCCGGTGGCCTTCTCCTCCGCGGCCCAGTAACCGCGGGCCCGGATGCACGGGTAGTCGTGGAGAAGCCTGGGCAAGGTCTGCTCGCGGACCTTCTCGCGGCTGGTCGGCCGGCCTCCGTTGATGTAGCGCATGACATCCGGGTCGTTGTCCAGCGCGAGCAGGTGGCCGACGTCGGCGTCCGTGAAAGGACGCAGCACGAGCCGCTCGGTCTCCAGGAAGACGTCCATGGGCCGATCCTCACCACCGGCCGCCGGACCCGCCACCGAAATTCGCACCGGGAGTGCCGGGAGTGCCGGGAGTGCCGGGAGTGCCGGGAGGGACGGCCCGGTCCGACCGCCGACCGCCGCCTGCCCGTACGTGCGGCCGCGAGTCCGATGAGTTCCCGGCGCGGGAGGGGTCGGCATGCGTATGAAGACGCAGAAGCTCGAGACTCCCGAGGCCGACCTCGCCTACGACGTCCGCGGCCCGCTGCCCGCGACCGACGGACGCCCGCCGCTCCTCATGATCGGCCAGCCGATGGATGCCAGCGGCTTCGGTGCGCTGGCCTCCCACTTCCCCGACCGCACCGTGGTCACCTACGACCCGCGTGGTCTCGGCCGCAGCACTCGCAAGGACGGCCGGGCCGACCATGCGCCCCTGACGCAGGCTGCCGACGTGCATGCCGTCATAGCGGCGCTCGGCGCGGGACCGGTCGAGATGTTCGCGAGCAGTGGCGGCGCGGTGACCGCCCTCGCCCTCGTGGCGGCGTACCCCGACGACGTGACCGTCCTGGTGGCGCACGAGCCCCCGCTGATCCCGGTGCTGCCCGACGCCCGGGCCGCCGAGCGCGCACGGGCCGGCGTCCGGGACGTGTACGAGGGCAAGGGATGGGGTGCCGGCATGGCGGCCTTCATCGCGATGACGTCGTGGCAGGGCGAGTTCACCGACGAGTACTTCGCCCGGCCCGTGCCGGATCCCGAGGCGTTCGGGATGCCGGCCGAGGACGACGGCTCCCGTGACGATCCGCTGCTCTCCGACAGGTCGTGGGCGGTCAGCAGTTACCGGCCCGCCGTCGACGCGCTCACCTCGGCGCCGACCCGGCTCGTGATCGCCGTGGGCGAAGAGTCCCTGGGGACCTTCACCGGACGCACGTCGGTGGCCACGGCCGAGCTGCTGGGCCGGCAGGCGACGGTCTTCCCGAGCCACCACGGCGGCTTTCTCGGCGGTGAGTTCGGCTATGCCGGGCAGCCCGAGGCGTTCGCGCGCAAGCTGCGCGCCGTCCTCGACGACGCCGGCTGACGACAGTCCGGAGCGCCGCCGGTCTGCCCCGGCGCCCTCCGGGCGCATGGCGGGCGGAGCTCCGTGCACGATCGGTCACGGCCGTGACCGGACCCGGCCTGACGGGCGGGCCCCTCGGTCACGTTGCGGGTGCGGGCGTCCGCCGGCAGACGGAGCACCGGTCGGAGCCGTCCCACCCTTCCCAGCCGAAGGCCTGGGGTGACAGGGAGCGCCCTTCCAGTTCCTCACGCACCGCGACCCTGTACCTCCACACCGCCCCGATGTACGGGTGGTAGGCGTCGTGGAAGGCCGTGGACGTGAGGGAGGCTCCGTCCGCGACGGCCCGCTGAAGGGACCGGAGATGCTCGAACATCGCCTGCCCGGCGCCGGCGACGGTGGCCGTCGCGTCGATGAAGAGCCGTTCGCGGGCCTCGTAGAGCCCCGCCTCGCTCAGCGCCGTGCGGGCGGCCGTTCTGCGGTCGGCGTCCGCCTCGTCGGACTGGGCGATCTCCCGCAGCCCGGAGTGGCAGACACCCGCGGCCGAGATGAACTCTATGTACACCTCGCGTCTGCGGGCTCCGGTGCCCCGGCCGTCCTCACGGCGGTTGCGCAGGAAGTCCGCCAGAACGGTGCCGGAGACGGCCAGCGTGCCGCCGCTGACCGTCGCGACGAGTGTCCCCCAGTCCACGTCTGCCCCCGCAGCGAGTTCGATGTACGAAGCGTCGAATCTACTTGTGTTCGCCGTCCGGGCACAGAGGCGGTTCCGGAGCCGCGGCGTGCGCGCCCGCCTTCCGGCGTGGCCGCCCGGGAGCGGCGCGCGGTCACGGTATGAGGGTCGGTGCGACACCGCCGTCGACGCGCAGCGCCGCTCCCGTGGTGGCCGAGGCCTGGTCCGAGGCGGCGTAGAGCGCCAGCGCCGCGACCTCGTGCGGACGGATCAGCCTGCCCAGCAGCGAGGTGGGGCGCTCCTGCTCGATGAAGGCGCGCTCGGCCTCGGCGAACGGGGTGCCCGGCCCGACGCGGTCGGTGATGAACTCCTCGACCCCGGGAGTCAGCGTCGGACCCGGCAGGACGGAGTTCACGGTGACGCCGGTGCCGGCCACTTCCTGGGCCATGCCGCGGGAGAGGGCGAGCTGCGCCGTCTTCGTCATCCCGTAATGGACCATCTCGGTCGGTGTCATGACCGCCGACTCGCTGCTGATGAACAGGACACGGCCCCAGCCGCGCCGGACCATCCGCGGAGCGTGGTGACGCGCCAGCCGGACGCCGCTGAGGACGTTGACGTCGAAGAAGCGCTGCCACTCGTCGTCGGGGATCTCGAAGACCGGAGCGGCCGAGAAGATGCCGGTGTTGTTCACGAGGACGTCGCAGTCCGGCACGGCCTCGATCAGCCGCCGGGTCCCGTCGGCGGTGGACACGTCCGCCGCCACGGGACGCACCGTCTCCGAGCCCGCCTCCGCGGCGACGGCGCGGGCCGCGTCCGCGGTACGTCCTTCGTCGCGGCCGTTGACCACGACGTCGGCGCCGGCGCCGGCCATCGCCACGGCGATGGCCTTCCCGATGCCGGCGGTGGATCCGGTGACGACGGCGGTCCGGCCGGAGAGATCGATCTGCATGGGGTCCTTCCTTCAGGCGTCCCTCCAGCGAACGGCGGGACGCGGGTCGTGCGGTGCCCCAGAGCCGGGGCGGCCGACGGTCCGGACCGTACTTGCGTACGCAGGTAATTGCAAACGCGCTATAAAATCGCCCGCGGGGTAAGCCGCGCGGCGGGTGCTGTACCGTCCGTCCGCAGTCACGCCCGAGGCGTCCGGCCGTCCGCCGGTGTACGGTCCGGGGATGGCTGAGGCGGCTGACGTCCCCGCGGAGCAGCAGGACTCCGGAACCGAGGCGGTCGCCGCCCTGCTCGCCGCCGTCGCGGCGGACTGGGCGGCCGCGATCGTCTCGGACGACGCCGCGCGCATCGCCGAGTTCATGGCCGACGAGTGGGTGATGGTCTCCGAGACGGGTGTCTCGTCGAAGACGGAGTTCCTCTCGTACGTCGAGTCGGGGGAGTTGACGCACTCCGCGATGGAACTCACCGGCCGGGCCAGGATCCGGGTGTACGGGGACACCGCCGTCTTCACCGGGCGGGTGACGAACACGGCTCACCATCAGGGCCGTCGCTTCGACGCCGACGAGTGGACCACCGACGTCTTCGTGAGACGGGACGGCCGCTGGCTGTGCGTCCTGAGCCAGATCACCGCGGCGCGCTGAACACCCGCCGTCTCCGCCGTCCGGTGGAACGGGCGCCCGCCGCCCGCCGTCCGCCGCCTGCGGAACTGCGCTCGGAGCGGGACGGAGCCCGGCGGGTCAGTCCGTCAGGTCCAGGGCCGCTCCGACGATCCCGTCCGCGTCGATGCCGTGGTGGCGGTGGACGTCGGTGAGGGTGCCGCTCTGGCCGAAGCCGGTCACCCCCAGGGAAGCGCTGGGCACCCGGTTGACTCCGGCCAGGAACGCCAGCGTGTGGGGGTGGCCGTCGAGGACGGTGACCATGGGCCTGGCCCGTTCGGACGGGAAGATCTGCCCGAGGATCCAGTCGGAGCCCTCCTGGAGCCCCTGCCGCGCCCGCACCGCCCGGAAGAGGAGGTCCGGACTGGTGACGCACACGACGTCCGCGCCCACGCCGAGTTCGCCGAGCCTGTCCGCCGCGGCGAGAGCCTCCGGGACCATCGCGCCGGCGGCGGCGATCGTCAGCGACGGGTCGGCGTGGCGGCGCAGCATGTAGCCGCCGGCCACGGTCTGCCTGCGACGGCGCTCCCTCGCCGCGGGGTCAGCCGGTACCGCGGCCAGCGACTGGTCCACCGAACGGGTCGACAGGCGCAGGTACGTGGAGTTGCCGCCGGGCTTCCCCAGGCAGGCGAGGCCCGCGAGGAGGCACCACTCCAAGTCCACCGCGAAGGCGGGTTCGTAGGCGGTGCAGCCCGGCTGCTCCAGGCCGATGGAGGGGGTGATGACCGACTGGTGCGCGCCGCCCTCGGGCGCGAGACTGACACCGGACGGTGTGCCGACGAGGATGGACTGGCCGCCCGCGTACATCCCGAAGGACCAGGGCTCCAGCGCGCGGCCCACGAACGGGTCGTAGACCACGCCGATCGGCATCAGCGGCCTGCTCCACCGGCTCCACGTGGCGCCCAGCTCCCCGAGCAGGCCCACCAGGTTGGTCTCCGCGATGCCCAGTTCGATGTGCTGTCCGCCGGGCTGCTCCCGCCAGTGCAGGATGGTCTCCGCGTCGTCGGCGAACCAGTCCCTCCGTTCGGTGGGGGACCAGGTGCCCACCTTGTTCAGCCAGCCGCCGAGGTTGGTCGTCGAGGCGACGTCGGGGCTGACGGTCACCACGTGCCGCGCCGTCCCGGGCGCCTCCCGTGTGAGGTCCAGCAGGGCGCGGCCGAGGGCCTGTTGCGTCGACCCGTTGCCCGAGGGCGTGCGCCCGAAGTCCGTGGGAACCGCGGGGGGCGGCAGCAGCGGAGACGGCTCGCGCCGCAGGCGGGCGGCCGTGCGTTCGCACAGTCCGGCCTCGGGACTGCCCTGCGGGAAGCGTTCCCAGGGACGTTCGAGGTCCGCGCCGACGCTCTGCGCGAGCTCCTTCATCTGGTCGCCGGTCAGCAGGGCTGAGTGGTTCTGCGGATGGCCGGCCGTCGCGAGGCCGTGGCCCTTGACGGTGTAGGCGAAGACGACGGTGGGGCGGCTGTCGTCGATGGCGGCGTACGCGTCCGTCAGCGCGCCGAGGTCGTGCCCGCCCAGGTTGCGGATGACGGCGACCACGGAGGCGTCGTCGAGTCCGCCGAGGAGTGCGGCGATCTCGTCGCTGCCGGGGCCGGATCCCGGCAGCCGTTCGCGCAGTTGCGTCGCCGGACAGCGCAGCAGCCGCTGGTACTCGGGGTTGGTCATCTCGTCGATACGGGTGCGCAGTGCGTCGCCGCCCGGCTCGGCGAACAGCTCCTCCAGCAGGCGGCCGTACTTGACGGTGAGGACCTGCCAGCCGGCGGCCGCGAACATCCCCTGGAGCCTCGTCGCCGAGATGTTGGGCACGACACGGTCCAGGGACTGCCGGTTGAAGTCCACGATCCAGACGACCTCGCCGAGGTCGGCGACTCCCGGGTCGAGGATCGCCTCCCAGCAGGCCCCCTCGTCGAGCTCGGCGTCCCCGATCAAGGAGAACTGGCGGCCCGAACCGACGTCCCCGAAACGGGCGTCGACGAAGCGGCGGGCGACGGCCCCCCAGACGGGCGCGGTCGCACCGATGCCGACCGAGCCGGTGGAGTAGTCGACGGGGTCCGGGTCCTTCTCACGGCTGGGGTAGCTCTGCAGGCCGCCGAAGCTGCGCAGCGTCGTCAGGTACGACTCGTCCAGCTCGCCCAGCAGGTAGTTCACGGCGTGCAGCACGGGGGAGGCGTGCGGTTTGACGGAGACGCGGTCGTCGGGGCCGAGCTCGTGGAACCAGAGCGACGTCATGATCGACGTCATGGACGCGCTCGACGCCTGGTGGCCGCCCACCTTCAGACCCGTCGGGTTCGGGCGGACGCGGTTGGCGTGGTCGATGATCGCCGTCGAGAGCCACAGCACTCGCTGCTCGACGGACCGCAGCACTTCGAGGTCGCTGTCGGCGGGGCCGGTGGCCCCTGACGCGGGCCGGTCCGCCTGGTGTTCCGTGGTCGTCATGCCGCCCGTCCGAAGCAGAGAAGTCAGCAGATTGCATCTGAATGACAGCAGGACGATGATGACCGCACAAGTATGGCGTCCTTCGCTGAGCAATATGCTCAGTGAAACCACTCCGCGGTACAGAGAGGTTGAGCAGAGTGACAGGCGAGGAGCCCCTCGACGGCGTCGACGCACGGCTGCTGCTCGCTCTCGCGGATGAACCCCGCGCTCCGGTGATGGCGCTGGCCCAGCGGCTCGGGCTGTCCCGCAACACCGTCCAGGCGCGGCTGGCCAAGCTGGAACGGCGGGGTGTGCTGCATTCGTTCGAGCGCCGCATCGACCCGGCGGCTCTCGGCTACCCCATGTCGGCGGTCATCACCACGCGGGTGACGCAGCGGCGGCTGGAGGAGGTCGCCGATGTGCTGAGGGAGATTCCCGAGGTGGTGGAGGTCGACGGCCTCAGTGGCGAGACCGATCTGCTGGTGCGGGTCGTGGCCGTCGACGCGGAGGATCTGTACCGGATCGCCGGCCAGGTCCTCGCCGGCCCGGGCGTGGAGCGTACGAGCACCGCGCTCGTCATGCAGAAGCTGGTCCCGCACCGGCTCGCTCCGCTGCTCCAGCGGTCGGCCGGTGCCTCCCCGGCCGGGGAGTGACGGGCGCGGGGGCGACGCCCTCCCGGCCGTGGGCCTGCCGTCGGCGCCGCGCCCCCTCCGGGAGACCGGTGTGAACGACGAGGAGGCCCGCACCACGGGCCTCCTCGTCGTGGTGGCGGCTCATCGTCGGCGGTGACCCCGCCCCGACGCCACACGGCCCGCGCGGCTCCGTCAACGGCGTGCCACGGGCCGTCTGTTGGGCCTCGGCCGAGGGGGCGGGCCCCGCGATCCCGTAGGGTCGGCGGATGGCCAAGTATTTCGACGTGCATCCTGAGAACCCGCAACGCCGCACGATCAGCACGGTGGCCGACAGCATCCGCTCCGGCGCGCTCGTCGCCTATCCGACGGACTCCTGTTTCGCGCTGGGATGCCAGCTGGGAAGCCGCGACGGCATCAACCGGATCCGCTCGATCCGCAACCTCGACGACCGTCACCACTTCACGCTCGTCTGCCAGAACTTCGCGCAGCTCGGCCAGTTCGTGCACATCGACAACGACGTGTTCAGGGCCATCAAGGCGGCTACGCCCGGCAGTTACACCTTCATCCTCCCCGCGACCAAGGAGGTGCCCCGCCAACTGCTGCATCCGAAGAAGAAGACGGTGGGAGTGCGGATCCCGGACCACGCCGTCACGCAGGCCCTGCTCGCGGAACTCGGTGAGCCGGTCCTCTCCAGCACCCTGCTGCTCCCCGACGAGGAGGAGCCGCTGACGCAGGGCTGGGAGATCAAGGAGCGGCTCGACCACGTGCTGGACGCGGTGGTCGACTCCGGCGACTGCGGCACCGAGCCGACAACGGTGATCGACTTCTCGGGCGGCGGCGCCGAGATCGTACGTCGCGGAGCGGGCGACACCTCACGCTTCGAATAGCACAGCAGGGGCGGGCGGATTCTCCCGGGGCGTGCCACGTGGCACGTTCCGGTTACCACGTGCCGCGGTGTCCCTCCCCGGGCCCCGTCACCCCTGGCGCTGGACTCCCGCCGGGGGCAGCCCGGCACGGGGGCGGCCCATGCCGGCCGCTCCGGCCGCGGGCCACCGGACGGGAGCGGGGGTGGCTGCGGGGACCTGCCGCGGGGGCGGGGGCGCCGGAAGAGCCGGAGGGGCGTAACCGCCCACAGGCGTCGACCGCTTCGGGGCGAGTACCGAGTAGAGGACGGTGTCGCGCCACGAGCCGTCCGGCCGTCTCACATGCCGGCGCAGCAGCCCTTCACGTACCGCGTTGATCTGCATCATCGTGTTGTGGCTCGCACGGTCCAAGTCGTCGAACTGCCACTGCACCCGTGAGAAGCCCAGGTGGAAGGCGTGCTGCATCAGCAGCAGGTGCACCTCGACGGCGGCGAAGGTGCCGGACAGCGAGGCGCCGAGCCAGTACCAGCCGATGTCGAGGCGCTGGTCGAGTACGCAGATGTCGAGGTAGGCGATCCAGCCCACCGGCCGGCGCGTGCCTGCCTGCAGCACCGTGAAGAGGAAGGCGCCTCCGGCGGCCTGCTGGGCGAGGCGCTGTTCCACGATCAGGCGCATCTCGGCCTCGGACCGTGGAGCGAGCACCGGCAGCCAGCCCCAGTCGGTCTCCAGTCCGCGTTGTGCCGTATAGAGATCCGGGACGTGGTCGAGCCTGAGCGGCTCCAGCACGACGTACCGTCCTGCCAGTGCCACGGGAGCGGGGGACCGCGCTGTCATGGGGCGCACGCTAGCGCGAACATCGTTCACGTGTAAGTGGAATGCGTTACGCGATCTTCACTCCGGGTGCCGAAGCTGTGCGCCTTTTCCACCGTCGTGGCCCCCGCTGCGCTCCCGTGCGCAGCCCGTGAACAGCGGGAAGGCCGCCGGGGAGGGCGGCATCCTCCCGCTGGGCGGTGGTACGGATGTGCCATGGAACTTCACGTGATGACGTTCAACCTCCGCTACGCCGACTACGACAGCGCTTCCCCGCACTCCTGGCCCCGTCGCCGGCCGGTGATGGCGGAACTCCTCACCCGGGAGGCCCCCGATCTGATCGGCACCCAGGAGGGGCTGCACCGGCAACTGCGGGACATCCACGTGGACATCCAGCGGTCCGGAAAGACCTACGAGTGGATAGGCATGGGCCGGGAGGGCGGGAGCCGTGGCGAGTTCATGGCTGTCTTCTACGACACCGGCCGCCTCGCGCCCGTCGAGTACGAACACTTCTGGATCTTCGAGAACCCGCACACGGTCGGCGGGAAGTGGCCCCGGTCGGGGTCACCGCGCATGGTCACCTGGGTACGCTTCCGCGATCTCGCCGGCGGCGGTGAGTTCTACGCCCTCAACACCCACCTCGACAACGCCGGCCACGGAGCCCGGATCGGCGGCGCCCGCCTGCTCGTCGAGCAGATCCACCGGCCCGCGGCGCCGCTGCCGCCCTTCGAGGCGGACCTGCCGCGTGTCCTCACCGGTGACTTCAACGTCCCGGCGACCGCGGAGGAGGGCGGTGTCTACGACATCCTGCTCCGGGAGGGGGAGATGACCGATTCCTGGACCGCCGCACCGCCGGACAGGCGCAGCGCCGAGTACCGCACCTGGCACGACTACGAGGGACCCGCGCCGGGGCCGCGCATCGACTGGATCCTGACGTCGCCCGGCGTCCGCACGACCTCCGCGAAGATCAACACCTTCGCGCTCGACGGCCGGTACCCCAGCGACCACTTCCCGGTGCAGGCCGTCCTGGAGCTCGGGGCGTCACAGGGCGGCTCCGGGGACTGAGGATTTCCCCGGGACCGTCAGCGCGAATTGGCCCCGCCCGCCGCGGGTTCCCGCCCCCGTGCCATGGGGAGCGGGCAGGCCGCCAGCGGAGGCGAGGCCGTCCTCCTCCACCGACGTCCGCCGGACGCATTCACTGCCTGACGACATGGTCGGCCGCGCCGCTCCTCAGGCCCCGGGTCCTGCGCAGGTCGCGGGTGATGAAGACCCGGCGCAACCACCTGTCCGTACCGTCGTAGCGCGGGACGAAGGGCCGACGGCCGTGCACTGCACGGTAGTTGTCGACGAGAAGGATGTCCCCCTGTTCCAGGACCACCTCCCGCAGGTCTCCGGCGAGCTGCCGGCAGAGCGCCTCCAGCGCTTCGGCCGCGGCGCCGTCGCCGGGTACGGCGGTCATGTAGGGCGGGTCGAGCCGCAGGTAGGGAGCGGTGCGGTCCCCGAAGAGCACGGACACGGGACGGCCCCAGGGGGCGGGGGTTCCGTCGGCCGAGGCCCGCAGATTCCTGGAGTGCTCCAGGTCCGGCTCGATGAGGAAGCGTTCCTCGAAGAGGACGTCGACGATCCGGTCCGGGAGTCCGGCACAGTCCGCTGTCGCCAGCGTCGTGGCGACGGCCTGCGGATTGCGCAGGCACAGCAGCGCCAGATAGTCGCAGCGGTGCGGGTGAAAAGCGTCCTCGACATGGAATTCGAGGTCGACGTCGCTGCTCTGGCCGGTCTGTTCGGTCTCCTTCCCGGGCACGGGAAGGATGTCTGTGACGAGTCTGCCCTCCTGAAGCGAGGACCAGGAAAAGGGGTCACCGAGCTGAGAGGCGAGCAGCAGCAGCCTGAAGTCCTCCAGTGCCGTCGCCCGCGGGTCGGTGCGGCGCCAGTCGCCGGGAGTGGGCCCCGGCTCGGGGCCCTGTCCGTATCCGCGGACGACCAGCGCGGGTGTGCTCTCCAGCCTCCGCATCGCGTGCAGCCGGTCCGTGAGGCGGGGCGGGAGCTGCGCTCCCAGCGGCTGCACGGCCTGGAGGAAGCCGGCCGAGCCGGGGCTGCCGTGACGTGCTGCCGTCTCCGCCACGAAACGCCGCACGCGGGCCGCTTCGGACGGTGTGAGGGTGAAGGTCTCCACGGCGGTGTCGGTCGTCAGTGCTCCGTACATGCAAGGCTCCCTGAACTACGGCTCCACGGACGTGAGTCGGCGGACACGCCTGTGCTCACGCCGATTTGGCTAGGCGCTGGAGCAGCGCGCGCCACGGCTCGTCGGGGAAACAGCGCTGTACGGTCCGGAAGTTGGTCTCCAGCGTCCCGGTGGGCCCAGGAAGGCGGGAGCCCCGGCGCCCGGTGCCCACCGCTGCCAGAAACTCCTCCGCGGCTCTGCGCATGCCTTCGGGGGTGCGGTCCACGAGAACGCCGGTGAAGTCGTCCCCGTAGATGTGCCGGAAGACGTCGTAGTCCGTCACCGCCACCGGCAGACCCGCGACGGCCGCCAGGCCGGGCGCCAGCCCGACGGTCTCCACGTCGGGCACATTCGGGGTGAAGACGACGCCTCCTGCGGTCTCCCGTGCCAGCCGCAGCAGATCGATCTCGTCCAGCTTCCAGCCGGTGGCGCCTTCGGGGTGACTGGTGACGGGAACTCCGTCGAGGAATCGGATGTCGTCCTGGATTCCGAGGGCGCGGGCGTGGGCGAGTATCTGCTTGGCGTACGGCGGTTCCTCCTCGAGGCTGCCGAACACGAGAAGCCAGGGCACCTTCGAACCGTCCCTCGCCGCAGCGCTTTTCATGCCGGCGAGAAGGTCGAGTGCTATCTCGACTCCCTTGACGTTGAAGACCCGCACGGGATTGAGCAGCACGGGCCGGGAGAGATCGAGCTCCATATGACGGGCGAACGCATGGTGCCGCTCTTCCAGAGGCCCGTCGGGGACCTTCGGAAGAATGTTGGGCACGATGTCCGGAAGCAGCTCCGTGGGGTAGGAGGACGTCTCTTCGGCGAGTGAGCCGGATATGACCGCCCACCGCGTGTGCGCGTTCCGCTGGGGGACGGGGGTGTAGCGGTTCGGTTTCTCGGGATAGAGCCGCCTGCCGGTTTCCTCGTCGAATATGGCACAGCTGCGGAAAAGGTCGTGGTCCCAGTAGAGAACTCCGCCTGCGCGGTCCGGTGTGAAGAATTCCTCGGCCGCCTGGTGCAGGCCGAGAGTGACCGGAACGGCATCCGAGAGCGTCATGTTGAGTGCGAAGACCCAGTCGATCTGATGGCGCCGCAGCCAGGACGCGAATCCCTCACGGTACGGTTTCGCCAGCCGCTCGATCTGCGACTTCAGTGCGTCGTGCTGTTCGCGGGTGAGGGTCTCCTGCCTCGCGACGAGGTCGCGCACCTCGGTCAACTCCGCACCGGCGGAAGTGAGATCGGCGCCGTCGTCCCGCCGGGCGCTCTCGACGGTCATCCAGTCCGGGGTCCCCCCGGCCGGGGCGCCGTGGGGGAAGAAGGCCGGCTTGTCGGGACGCCAGGTGTATCCCAGGTCGGCGACCACGGGCAGGTCCACCAACCCCATCTCGCGTCCCAGGTCCACGACGTTCCTGAAGATCGTCAGCAGCCCCGAGACGGGGAGGCCGTCACCGGAGACAAGACCGATTCGCATGGTTTCCTTTCACGTTCCGACCCGGCTGATTTCGGACACGACCCGGCCGGAAGAGACTTGAGTGATGAGTGTGGAGACTGATGACGGTGAGGAATTCGGGAGCGCTTCACCGAAGATCCGTCGCGGCCTCCGCGCCGGTGCCGAAAGCGACTGCCGCGCGCCGTTGCGCGGTCTGCATGCTGACGGCCTGGACGATACCGGGGAGGGAATTCCGGCCGTGGCTGTGATCCGGTCGGGAGGGCT
Organism: Streptomyces ovatisporus; assembly: GCF_042653885.1. Classification (NCBI taxonomy): domain Bacteria; kingdom Bacillati; phylum Actinomycetota; class Actinomycetes; order Kitasatosporales; family Streptomycetaceae; genus Streptomyces; species Streptomyces ovatisporus. Next base: position 123,951 of record NZ_JBHSFH010000006.1, on the reverse strand, counting down.
GACGGGGTCGGTTCGGAGCAGCTGCTTCAGGTGCAACCGGATCTGCGGGATCCGTGGGTGGTCGAGAACACGTCATTCTCCGTACGACGGCCCTGGGCTGTTTCGTCCTTCCGGCCGATCGTCGCACGGGTTTCTGAAACGCAAGGGCCGGTTTCCTGAAGCCGAGACCTTCCTCCGCCAATGTCTGCTTGGTGCGGACCAGTGCAGATATTGCAACGGTCGGCCCGTTCGGGCGGGCGGTGCGGCCGGGGTCGCTACGCTGACGACATGGTCGATTTGTTCCCCCGTGTGCGGAAACGTCTTCCGAACGGACGCCAGTTCGCTCTGACTTGGGGTATCCGCGACGATTTCGGCGGCATGACCAGCGCGATGCTCCACCGCAGCCGCGCTCTCGTGCGTCTCGGGGGACGACCGGTCGACGTCCTCACCTTCGACGCCCGCCCCGACTACCCCGCGCTGGGCGACCGTCTGCGAGAGGCGGGTGAACTGACCGCCGGGATGCGGCTGTTCAACCTCTACGACTGGTTCCGGGAGTACGGGACGCCTCCGGACACCGCGGGCACGCCCTTCCTGCGCGACCACGCCTTCACCCCTCTCGACGCCGGTGGCGCCCATGGGAGCGCGCTGCGCGGCCGGAGGGTGATGCACCGTACGCGACGGGCCGACGACGGCACCGTGCTCCAGACCGACCACTACCGTGAGGACGGCTCGCTGCTGCTGAGCGACCGCCGCGACACCCGCACCAGGGGCCAACTCGGCGGACGCTCCGTCGTGTTGTGCGACGGTGCGGGCAGACCGGTCCGGGCCTGGGGGAGCATCTGGTCCTTCTACCGGCTGTGGCTCGACCTCGTGCGCAACCGCGAACCCTCGTTCCTGGTCGTCGACAGCAAGCCGGTCGCGCGGTTCATGCTCACCTACCGCCGCAGGCGCGCCGTCACCCTCCACGTGGTGCACAACTCCCATCTGAACGGGGTGGAGCGGCCGTCGGGCCGGATCAAGGAATCCCGGCGCCCCGTCTTCGAGCACCTCGACAGGTTCGACGCGGTCGTCCTGCTCACCCCGAGGCAGAAGGCCGACGTGGAGGCGCTGCTCGGCCCGTCGCCCAACCTGTGCACCGTTCCCAACAGCCGGGACCTCGCCCCCAGAAGGCGGTCCCGGCGGGAACGCCCGCGCGGGCGGGGCGTCGTCATCGCGTCCCTCACCCCACGCAAGCGGGTCGATCACGCTGTCCGCGCGGTGGCAGTCGCCGCGGAACGTGCGGGCGGCGGCGTCACGCTGGACGTCTTCGGCAGCGGCGGGGAACGGGGAGCGCTGCGGAAACTGGTGGGCCGGCTCGAAGCCGCCGACCGCGTACGGCTGCTGGGGCACCGCCCGGACGCACGTGAGCAGCTTGCCGCGGCCTCCTTCGTCCTCCTCACGGGCAGGACCGAGGGGTTCCCGCTCGTACTGATCGAGGCCATGTCCGCCGGCTGCCTGCCGGTCGCCTACGACGTGCCCTACGGGCCAGCCGACGTCATCACCCACGGCCGGAACGGTTTCCTCGTCGAGCAGGGGAACATCGGAGAACTCACGGACACCGTCGTGCGGCTGTCCCGGCTGCCCGCAAGGGAGATCGCCAGGATGCGCGGGGAAGCACGGCGGACCGCGAGGCGGTACTCGGACGCCGCCGTGACGAGAGTGTGGGCCCGGGAGATGCGCAGAGCGCAGCAGCGCCACCGGAAGGTCTTCCAGGCCGCGTCACCCGCCGCCGCACCGCACGGCACCTCGGTCGCCGCACCGACGTGACGGTGACGCGGCGCCTCCGCACGGGATCCGGGCGCCGGCACGACGGCCGGGCACCCGGCGCCCCGGCCCTCTACTCCTTGCGCAACGCCGGACGCAGCGCGTCGAGCACGCTCGCGTCCTCGATGGTGCTGGGCACGGGCTCCTCGGTGCCTTCCGCGATGTTCCGCATGGCCTTGCGGAGGATCTTCCCCGACCGCGTCTTCGGCAGTGCCGCCACCACCGCGACGTCCTTGAGGGAGGCCACCGCCCCCACCTGGTCGCGGACCAGCTGCACCAGCTCCGCCCGGAGCCGGGACGTGTAACCGTCGGCGGCCGCGTCCACACCGGACTTGAGGACGACGAAGCCGCGGGGGACCTGGCCCTTGAGCTGGTCGGCGACTCCGATGACCGCGCACTCCGCGACGTCCGGATGGCTCGCGAGCACCTCCTCCATCCCGCCCGTCGAGAGCCTGTGCCCCGCCACGTTGATGACGTCGTCCGTGCGGCCCATCACGTACAGGTAGCCGTCCTCGTCGAGGTATCCGCCGTCACCGGTGAGGTAGTAGCCCTCGAACGCCGACATGTACGAGGACAGGAAGCGCTCGTCGTCGTTCCACAGCGTCGGCAGCGCCCCCGGGGGCATCGGCAGCTTCGCCACGATGGCGCCGTTGGTGCCCGGCGGTACGGGTTTCCCGTCGCCGTCGAGGACCTGGATGTCCCAGCCGGGCAGCGGCCGGGTGGGCGACCCGGGCTTGACCGGCAGGAGTTCGATGCCAGCCGGGTTGGCCACGATCGGCCACCCCGTCTCGGTCTGCCACCAGTGGTCGATGACGGGGATGCCGAGCAGCTCGGAGGCCCAGCGGTAGGTTTCGGGGTCGAGACGCTCACCGGCGAGGAAGAGGTACTTCAGCGCCGACAGGTCGTACCCGCGGGCATGGGTTCCCTCCGGGTCCTCCTTCTTCAGCGCCCGGAAGGCGGTGGGCGCGGTGAACATGGAGCGCACCCCGTATTCGCTCGCCACGCGCCAGAACTGTCCCGCGTCGGGGGTGCCGACCGGTTTGCCCTCGTACAGCACAGACGTCGCCCCGGCCAGCAGCGGAGCGTAGACGATGTAGGAGTGGCCCACGACCCAGCCGACGTCTGACGCGGTGAAGAGCGTCTGCCCCGGCCCCACGTCGTAGACGTTGGACATGCTCCACGTGAGCGCGGTGGCGTAGCCGCCGGAGTCGCGCACGACACCCTTCGGCTTCCCGGTGGTGCCGGAGGTGTAGAGGACGTAGAGCGGGTCGGTCGACTGCACCGGAACCGGGGCGGCGGGTGAAGCCGCAGCGCACGCGCTCGCCCAGTCTACGTCGCGCTCGCCCAACTCGGCCCGGGCCTGCGGACGTTGCAGGATCACGTTCTTCAGGGGCTTGTGCGAGGCCATTCCGACCGCAGCGTCCAGCAGCGGCTTGTACTCGATGACGCGGGAGCCCTCGATCCCGCAGGAGGCCGAGACGACGACCGTGGGCGCGGCGTCGTCGATCCGCACCGCCAGCTCCCTGGCGGCGAAGCCGCCGAAGACCACCGAGTGCACCGCGCCCAGCCGTGCGCAGGCGAGCATGGCGACGGCGGCCTCCGGCACCATCGGCATGTAGATCACCACCCGGTCGCCGGTTCCGACGCCCAGGTCGCGCAGGACCCCGGCGAAGACGGCGACCTCGTCACGGAGTCTGCGGTAGGAGTGCACCGACTTGGCGCCGGTGACGGGGGAGTCGTAGACGAGGGCGGCCTGGTCCCCGCGTCCCGCTTCGACGTGACGGTCGAGTGCGTTGTGGCAGACGTTCAGCTCCCCGTCGGGGAACCACCGGTAGAAGGGGGGACGGGAGTCGTCCAGGGCCTTGGCGGGCGCCCTGTGCCAGTCCAGGGCGCCGGCCGCGTCGAGCCAGAACCGCTCCCGGTCCGACACGCTCGCAGAGAAGATCTCCTCGTAGTCGCCCACCGGGGGCCTCCTTCCGGGCGTCCGTCCGGCCGCCCTCGCGTGTTCGTCGTCCGCTGTCGAGCGTGCCCGGCCCGCGGGGGACCAAGGCCGTCCGCACCGGAGGGATGCGCGCCGCTCCCGCCGGAGAAGCCCTCGTCCCGTCCGGCCGGTACGGCGACCATACGACCGGGGCACCGCCCTGGTCAGCAGCCCGTGGGGCGCGAACTGCCACGGGGTTTCCGACCGCGTTCTCGCGGGAGTTCCGGCCGCCATGCGGCGGAACGGGCCCCTTCGGGCTCTCGTACGGCTGCTTGTACGAGGCCCGGCAGGACAGGCAGACGTAGGAGGTCTTCGCGTACGGCACGGGGGCAGGGCATGCGGACAGGGCATGCGGACAGGGCACGCGGACAGGGCCTGCGGACAGGGCAGGAGAAGCCCCGCCACCGGCTCGACAGCTTTCCGGCACCGGCCGTGCCGTGCCGCCGCGCGGCGAACCGGGGAGGCGCGCTGTGCGTCCTGTACCTGCATGGACGGGATGTTGCACGCCGGGCGGCAGCTGCTGCGCTTCGCCTGGCTCCAGGCGCGCTGCTGCGCGTTCGCCGTGGCGCTGATCGGCGGCATCGCGACATCATCTCTGCTGCCGGAACTGCCGCTCGCCCGCTACGACCTCGTCCTCGCCTACGGTGTCGTGCTCGCCGTACTGGCGAGGCGGCTCGGCTGGGACAGCGCACGGGACACGGCCGTGATCGCCGCTTGCCATCTCATCGGCCTGCTCTTCGAGCTGGTGAAGGTGCAGCTGGGCTCGTGGAGCTACCCGGAGGCCGCGCTGACGAAGATCGCGGGAGTGCCCCTGTACGGCGGCTTCCTCTATGCCGCAGTGGGCAGTTACGTGTGCCGGGCCTGGCGGCTGATGGAGCTGCACCTGACGGGTTACAGGCCGCGGATCATGGCAGTGCTGGCCGCAGCGGTCTACCTCAACTTCTTCACGCACCACTGGCTTCCCGACGTCCGCTGGTGGCTGGCCGCCGCCATGGTGGGGGCGACGGCGGGTGCCCGCGTCTGCTATCGCGTGGGCGGAAGCCGCCATCACATGCCGCTGGGCCTTTCGTTCGCCCTCATCGGCTTCTTCCTGTGGGTCGCGGAAAACGCCGCGACGTTCGTCGGGGCGTGGAGCTATCCTCACCAACTCGACGGCTGGCAGCCGGTCACCTTCTCGAAGGCCGCCGCGTGGGCGTTGCTGATCAGCGTCACCTTCGTCCTCGTGGCCTCGTCCCGGACCGCTGTGACCGCCCTGCCGCCGGGAGGGGACGGGGGCCAGGAGTCCACGAAGGACGCCGAGCCCTCCGGCCGCGGGATTCTCAGTCGGACGAAGATCGGAGACAACCGGTGCGCTTCGGAGTCAACATCCTCAACTTCGGGCGGGGCACCGGACCTTCGAGTCTGCTGCGCTGGGCGCGGTACGCGGAGGACCGCGGCTTCCACTTCGCGATGATCTCCGACCACGTCGCAGTCACCGAGCAGGTGGCCCAGCAGTACGAGGCACCCTTCTACGACCCCTTCACCACTCTGGCCTGGCTGGCGGGAAGCACCGAGCGGATCGAACTCGGAACCACCGTCACCGTGTTGCCCTTCCGGCACCCGCTGCTGACGGCGCGAGCGGTGGCGAACATCGACAACTTCAGCAACGGCCGCTTCATCTTCGGCGTCGGGGTGAGCTGGAGCGAGACCGAGTACGCGGCACTCGGCGTGCCGTTCCGGCGGCGCGGAGCCGTCACGGACGAGTACCTGGAGGTGGTCACCCGCGCCTGGCGGCAGGAGAAGATCTCCCATCACGGGGAGTTCGTCTCGTTCGACGACGTGTCGACCGGCCCGCTTCCGGTGCGCACACCTCCCGTGTGGATCGGTGGCGGCAGCAGGGCCGCCCTGCGCCGCGCCGTGAAGTACGGCGACGCGTGGCACCCCCTCAATCAGCGCATGGCGTGGTTCCGCGACGACGCGCTCCCGGCTCTGCGCCGCCTCGCCGAGGAAGCAGGCCGCCCCGTACCGCAGTTCGCTCCCCGGCTGCCGCTCCTGCTGACCGACGGCCCGCTCCCCGAGGAGACCCGCCTGGCCGGGCAGGGCACCCTCGACCAGATCCGGCAGGACCTGGACGACCTGGCCGAACTCGGCGCGTCGCACGTCCTGTTCGACACCTACAGGGGCGAGCCGCAGTCGATGCGTGACCAGGCCGAGGACGAACTCGTACTGGAGACGGTCGCGCGGCACGTACTCGGCCCGGCCGCGCGGTAGCGGCCACGCGCGGACACCCGGCCGGTCCTGTGCGGGGGCCGGTTCGGCACGCCGTACGCTCAGCGGGAGCCGCGCTGCGCCTCGACGATCTGCCGGATGGTGCGCTCCGAGTTGCTGCGGCGCTGGATCCTCTCCGCGAAGCCGGGGAACTGCCCGGCGACGGCGGCGCCCAGCCGCAGCATGAGCGGGGCGACGTTGACCTCGCACAGATCGCGCTCCACGGCCCGCAGCACCCCCGCGGCCACCTGTCCGGGTGTGACCGTCCCGAGCCCGCCCGGGGGCTCGGCACCGGTGGCGGCGAACATGCCCGCGTCGCGTACGAAGCCGGGCTGGACGATCGAGACGCCGACGCCCGTCCCGTGCAGATCCTGCCGGAAGCTCTGGGCGAAGCCGCGCAGCCCGAACTTCGCCGCGGAGTAGAGGGACGCGGCGGGCGTGGCCGCCTTGCCCGACATCGAGCCGACGAAGGCGAGGTGGCCGCGGCCGGCTTCGACCATGCGCGGGGCGAGGAGACGCGCCAGCATGACGGGCGCGCGCAGGTTGACCTCGAGGGAACGGTCTATCTGTTCGGGCGTGTAGTCGAGAAGGTCACCGCTGGAGGGCAGCGCCGCGTTCGCCACCAGGATGTCGGCGCCGGCCGCCTGCTCCGCGAGCCGGGTGACCTGACCCGAGTCGGCCAGGTCCGCGACGATGCTGCGGGCGCCGAGTTCCGCAGCGATCGGCTCCAGCAGCTCCGCACGCCGTCCTGTGAGCACCAACGTGGCACCGGCGGCGGCGAGTTGCTGCGCGATGGTGCGCCCTATGCCGCCGGTCACTCCGGTGAGCAGGACGGTGGATCCAGCGATTCGCATCGGCTCGGCCCCTCTGGTTCGTCAGCGCCGGGACTCCGGCGGACCTGGACGATACCGGAGAGTAGGGAGACCTTCTTCACCCGACCGCCCGTACCGCGCCCCGTACAGGGCGAGCCCGCGAGGTTTGAGGAGACGGCGACCGAGGGACCAGCACCGGAAGCCATCCCCAGAGACCGAGGAAGCAGAGACGTGAGCACAGTTCCCGCTGTCACCCTCAACAACGGCCTGTCCATGCCCCAGTTGGGCTTCGGCGTGTACCAGGTGCCCGAGGACGACACCCAGGATGTGGTCTCCGCCGCGCTGGAGTACGGGTACCGCAGCATCGACACGGCCTCCCTGTACCGGAACGAGGAGGGTACGGGCCGCGCCATCGCCGCATCCGGCATCCCGCGCGAGGAACTCTTCGTGACGACGAAGCTGTGGAACACCGACCAGGGTTACGACGCCGCCAGGCACGCCTTCGAGGTTTCCCTGGCCAAGCTCGGCCTCGAATACGTGGATCTCTACCTCATCCACTGGCCGCTGCCCGCGAGGGACCTGTACGTCGAGACCTGGAAGGCCCTGGAGAAGATCTACGAGCTGGGGCGCGCCAAGGCCGTCGGCGTCTCCAACTTCCATGCGGCGCACCTGCGCCGGCTCATGGCGGAGACCGGCGTGGTGCCCGCCGTCAACCAGATCGAGCTCCACCCGAAGCTGCAGCAGGAGCAGTTGCGCACGTTCCACGCCGACCACGGCATCGCCTCGGAGGCCTGGTCGCCGCTGGGCCGTAACAACGGTGTCCTGGACGACGGAGTCGTCACCGGCATCGCCGGGAAGCACGGCAGGACCCCCGCGCAGATCGTCCTGCGGTGGCACCTGCAGCTGGGCAACGTCGTCATTCCCAAGTCGGTCACACCGGCCCGGATGCGCGAGAACCTCGACGTGTTCGACTTCGAACTCGACGAGGAGGACCTGGCAGCCATCGGCGGCATGGAGACGGGGGAACGGGTCGGGCCGGACCCGGAGACGTTCAACTGAGGCGGCGGTGAGCGGCGGACCGGCCGTGGTGGCTCCCGCCGGAGCGGGAGCCACCGGGTTGTCCGGAAGGCGCAGGCCGCGGTGAGCGCGGCACGGGGTCAGGACAGTGCGGGCAACCGCTCCGACAGCGCGTCGATGCGGGCCAGTTCCTCCTCGGTGAAGTCGAGCCGTTCCGTGGCGGCCACACTGTCCGCGAGCTGCTCGGGGCTGCTCGCTCCCACCAGCGCCGAGGTGACGCGGCCGCCGCGCAGCACCCATGCCAGCGCCGTCTGGGCCAGGGACTGCCCCCGCTCCTGCGCCAGGGCGTCGAGTTCCCGCAGCACGGCGACGGTCTGCTCGGTGATCTGGCCCGTGCTGAGGAACGGACTCGCCCCCGCCGCACGGGAGTCGGCGGGCACACCGTCGAGGTAGCGCTTGGTGAGCAGGCCCTGGGCGAGTGGTGAGAAGACGATCGAGCCGGCGCCGATGCCGCGCAGCGTCTCCAGCAGCCCCTCCTCCGGCCGGCGGTCCAGCATCGAGTAGCGCGGCTGGTGGATGAGCAGGGGCGTACCCAGCTCCTCCAGGATCTGCGAGGCCCGGCGCGTCTGCTCCGGCGAGTAGTTGGAGATCCCCGCGTAGAGGGCCTTGCCCTGCTGTACGGCCGTGTGGAGCGCGCCCATCGTCTCCTCCAGGGGCGTGTCCGGGTCGGGCCGGTGCGAGTAGAAGATGTCGACATGGTCGAGGCCCGTACGTCCCAGGCTCTGGTCGAGGGAGGCCAGCAGGCTCTTGCGTGAGCCCCACTCCCCGTACGGGCCGGGCCACATCAGGTGTCCTGCCTTGGTGGAGACGAGGATCTCGTCGCGGTAGGGGCGCAGGTCCTCGTGGAAGATGCGGCCGAACGCGGTCTCCGCCGCGCCGGGTGGCGGTCCGTAGTTGTTGGCCAGGTCGAAGTGCGTGACACCCAGGTCGAAGGCCCGCCGCACGATGGCGCGCTGCTGCTCCAGCGGCCGGTCGGTGCCGAAGTTGTGCCACAGGCCCAGCGATATCGCGGGCAGGCGGAGTCCGCTGCGGCCGGTGCGGCGGTAGGGCATGGTGTCGTAGCGGCCTTCGTGTGCTCGGTACACGGATGTTTCTCCTCGGATGTTTCCGCTGTCTTCTCAGGCGTGTTCGGGGCGTGACGGGACTGCTCGTGCCGGGGCCGGCTCGTGCCGGGACTGCCTCGTGACGAGGCGGCGCCCGGGCGGGAGGGGCGCGGGCAAGGCGGGACGCGGTACGGCGCGCACGGTGCGTGGGGACTCAGGCGACGCCTTCGGGGCTGGCGCCCTCGACCTCCACGCCGTCCGCGGCGATGCGCTCGATCTCCGCCAGCTCCTCCTCGCTCAGGGAGATGCCGGCGGCAGCCGCACTCGCCTCGATGTTGCGGCTGCTGCGGGCGCCCACCAGCGCCACGTCGACACGGGCGAGCACCCACGCGATCGCGAGCTGACTGACACTGTGGCCGCGGGCCTCGGCGAACTCCGCCAGCCGGCGCACCACGGCGACGTTCCGGCGCAGCGCCTCCCCGGTGAAGGCGGTGGCCCGGCCGCGCCAGTCGCTCTCCTCGAAGCGGGTGTTCTCGTCGAATCGTCCGGTGAGCAGTCCGCTGGCGAGTGGACTGTAGGCGAGTACGCCGATGCCGTGTTCCCGGGCGTAGGGCAGGATCCCGTGCTCGATGCCCCGGCGGAAGAGGTGATAGGGCGGCTGCAGGGTCTCCACGGGACGTACGGCCGCGAACTCCTCCATCTGCCCGACGTCGTAGTTGGAGACCCCGATGTGGCGCAGCTTCCCCTCGTCGGCCATCTCCTGCAGCGCAGCGGCGGTCTCCGCCGCGGGAACCCGCGGGTCGGGCCAGTGCACCTGGTACAGGTCGATCGTCTCCACGCCCAGGGCCCGCAGGCTCTGCTCGACGCCTTCGCGCAGGAACGCGGGCGAGGCGTCGCGTGTCACGCCCGCCGTCGGCAGGGGGCGGATTCCGCCCTTGGTGGCGATCACGACGCTGTCCCGGTCCCGGGCCAGATCCTCGCGCAGCGCCTCGCCCAGCAGCCGCTCCGAGACACCGAAGCCGTAGGCCTGAGCCGTGTCGAAGAAGTTGACGCCCAGCTCGCGGGCGTGCCGGATGGCGCGTTTCGCGGCGTCCTCGTCGAACGAGCCCCATTCTCCGCCCAGCTGCCAGGTGCCGTACGCGACGCGGGAGACGTTCAGGCCGGTGGCTCCCAGAGTGGTGGTCTGCATGCGTGCGCTCCTCACCTCGCGGCAGTGGACGTCTCAAGCCTCACGTGCCCGCTGCCATCCGTCCAATAGAAGAAAGTGAACGGATTCAGCGACTAGGCTTCTCAATCGTGGAACTACGGCACCTCGAATACTTCGTCACCGTGGCAGAGGAGCGGCACTTCACCCGTGCCGCCGAGCAGCTGATGGTCTCCCAGTCGGGACTCTCCGCCTCCATCCGCGCACTGGAGCGGGAGCTGGGCGCGAAACTGTTCGTACGCACCACGCGCAGCGTCGAGTTGACCGGGCCGGGCCGGGCGCTGCTGAGCGAGGCCACCCGGACCCTCGCGAGCGTACGGGCGGCCAGGGAGGCTGTCGCCGCCGTGCAGGGTCTCCTGCGAGGCACCCTGTCGGTGGGGACCGAGCAGTGCATCGCCGGTGTGAACGTGCCCGAACTGCTGGCGCGCTTCCGGGAGGAGCACCCCCAGGTGGAGATCCGGCTGCGCCAGGCAGGCTCGGCCCAGCTGGCCGAGGCCGTCGCCGCCGGGCGGCTCGACCTGGCGTTCGTGGCCCTGTGCGGCCCGCCGCCTCAGGGCGTACGGCTGCTGCCGCTGACCGAGGAGCCCCTGATCCTGCTCTGCCATCCCCGGCACACGCTTGCCGCCGGGGCGGAGGCCCGGTGGGCGGACCTGAAGGGTGAAGCGCTCGTCGACTTCCAACTCGACTGGGGAGTACGTCAGTTGACGGAGAAGACGTTTGCCGCCGCCGGCCTGGAGAGACAGGTCGCCCTGGAGGTCAACGATGTCCACAGCATGATCGAACTGGTGCAGCAGGGGCTCGGTGTCGCCGTCGTGCCGCGTCACTTCGCGCGCAAGCCCCAGGCGTCCGGACTGCGTGCGGTGCCGCTGACGGACGGACCCGCTCCCGTGTGGGAGGTCTCGGTCGCCCTGCCGGCGGGAGACGCGGCCGGCCCGGCCGCCCGGAAACTCTGTGCCTACCTGGACGTGACGCCCGACGCCGGCACCTGACGCCGAGTGAGGGAGCGTCCCGCAGGAGCGGGGCGCCCGCCTCGTCGTGCCCCGTTGCCGTCCGCAACCCACCGGTGCCACGCGGGTGTTGCCTTGTTGACCGCCCACCGCCCGGCCAAGAGGATCGGTGGTTCGGCAGCGCCGGGGCATCTCTGCTCACCCGGCGCACCGTGTCCGTGCCACTCCGGTGCCCGGGAGGACCGATGACCCCTGCAGACCCCGCCCCCGCTTCCGAGGCGGACGCCGCGACACTGCACGCCGCGACACCGGACGCCGTCCCCGGACCCGTCACCCACCCCCACCCCCTCTCCCGGACGGCGAGGCTGTCGAGGCGCCGCTTCCTGCAAGGCACTGCCGGTGCCGCAGCCACCGGTGCCGTCATGGCAGGCGGAGCAGGCACAGCCGCTGCGGCCACGCCCGGTGCCGCGCCGCGCAGCGCGGCCCCCGCCTCCTCCAGGGTCACGCTCTCCTTCACCGCGGCCACCAACGGTGCCGCCACTCTCGCGCCCGGCGGCGACCGGCTCGTCGCAGAGGTCCAGAACGTCCTGTGGTCCGTGCCCCGGCGGGGCGGCGGCCGCGCCGTCCCTCTCACGAAGCCCGAACTGGAGCCGACGCGCCCGCAGTTCTCCCCGGACGGCGAGCAACTCGTCGTCTGCGCCTACCGGGGCGGCGGCTTTCACCTGTGGACCATGCGCCCCGACGGCTCCGGGCTGCGCCGGCGCACCGACGGCCCGTGGGACGACCGCGGTCCGGCCTGGTCGCCCGACGGCACCCGCATCGCCTTCTCCTCCGAGCGGGACGGCGACACGGTCACCGGAAGCCCCTACCGGATCTGGGTGCTCGACGTCCGCACCGACACCCTCACCCGCCTGACGGGCCTGCCCGGGCAGGACGGCCCCTCGCAGGAGGGAGCCTGGGAGGACTTCGACCCGACCTGGTCCCCGGACGGCCGGCGGGTGCTGTTCGTGCGGGCGGCCACCGTCGAGGGCGAGGAGGGCCCGGTCCTGCAGGCCCGCACGATCGCCTCCGTACGGGCCGACGGCGCGAGCGCGGTACGCACCGAGTACGGCGAGGAGAGCGAAGCAGAGGTCATGACCCCTGCCGTCTCGCCGGACGGACGTCTCGCCCATCTCCGCACCACCGCGGCCCCGTCCGCGTCGTGCACCCTGGTCGTGGACGGCGAACCCCTGGGCGTGGACGGCGAAGTGCTGCCCGTGCCTCCCCGCTGGGTCTCCTCCGACGCCCTGCTGCTCACCGTCGACGGGCAGTTCAGCATCGTGAGGACCGAGGAGCCCGGCGACGCCGAGCGCATCCCCTTCAGCGCCACGGCCTCCGTGGAGCGGCCGGGGTACCGCGTCAAGGACTACGACTTCGACCCGGGCGGCGGCAGCCGTGCCGTACGGTCGCTCCACCTGCCCGCCCTCTCGCCCGACGGCCGCCGGGTGGCCTTCGCGGCACTCAACGCCCTCTGGATCGCGGAGACTTCGGGCCACGGGCGGCCGCGGAAGATCCTGCAGGCGACTGCTACGCGCTACCCGCTCGCCCCCACCTGGACTCCCGACGGCCGCGGCCTCGTCTACTCCGACGACCGGGACGGGCTGTTCGCCGTGTACCGGCGCGACCTGCGCTCCGGGAAGGAAGAAGTCCTCTCCCGCGGCGGACGCGTCTTTCCGGTCGTCTCACCGGACGGCACGAAGCTCGCCTGCCTCGACATGGTGGGCAACCTGATCGTCCGTGACCTGCGAGCCGGGACGGAGAGAATCCTCGCCGAACCCCTCGGCGCCGCCGGACTGCCCGGCAGACCCAGCTGGTCGCCCGACGGCCGCCATCTCGCACTGTGCGACCGCAACCGCCTCAACCAGCGCTTCCGCGAGGGCTACAACCTCATCCGCGTCGTCGCCGCCGACAGCGGGGACGACCGGCTCCACCCCGTCGCCCCCCACACCTCGCTCTCCGACCGGTACGACAGCGGCCCCGTCTGGTCACCGGACGGCCGCCACCTCGCGCTGGTCAGCGAGTCGGCGCTGTGGCTGCTGCCCGTCCGTCCCGACGGCACCCCCGACGGCGAGCCGCGCCGCCTGACCGACGAGAGCGCCGACCACCCCTCCTGGTCGGGGGACTCGCGCACCCTGCTCTACCTCTCCGCCGGCAGGCTGCGCAGCCTCGATGTCCGCACGGGCGACGCCCGCACCGTGCATGTGCGGCTGCACCACCGGCGTCCCCGGGCCCGCGACACCGTCGTACACGCGGGGCGGCTCTGGGACGGCACGGGGGAGACGGTGCGCGAGGAGGTCGACATCCTGGTGCGGGACGGCCGCATCCACGCCGTCGCTCCGCACCGTGCCCGGCGTGCGGCGGCCCGCCGCATCGACGCCGGCGATCGCACCGTCCTGCCGGGCCTCTGGGACTCCCACACCCATCCCTGGCAGAGCACGTACGGAGGACGGCAGACCGCCACGCAGCTCGCGTACGGCATCACCACCGCCGTCGCTCTCGGCGGCTTCGCCTACGAGCAGGCCCGCATCCGCGAAGCCGTCGCGCACGGCAGCCTCGCCGGGCCCCGGCTGCTGACCACCGGCGAACTGCTCGACGGCCCCCGCGTCGCCTACAGCATGGGACGCGCGCACAGCACCCGGGACGGCCTGCGCCGTTCGCTGGAGCGTGCGGAAGGACTCGGCTGGGATTTCGTGAAGACCTACGTACGTGCCCCCGGCTGGATCATGTCGCAGGCTGCGGAGTTCGCACACGAGCGTCTGGGAGTCCGGGCGGGCAGCCACCTGTGCACGCCCGGCGTGCAGCTGGGCGGAGACGTGACCACGCATCTGCAGGCCACGCAGCGCCTGGAGTTCGGGCACGCCACCACCGCGACAGGGCACGCGTTCACGGACGTCGAGGAGATCTACACCGCCGAGGGCGCCCGCTTCCACCTCATCGCCACCCCCTTCTCGGCCGTTCCGCTGCTGGGCGCGGACCCCGGGCTCGCCGGCGACCCGAGGGTGACGCGGATGATGCCGCCCTGGGACACCGCCGCCGTCGCGGACCTCGCCGCTCACCCGCCCACGGACGCCCAACTGGCCACGCTGGCACGGGAGACGGACATCTACCGGCGTGTGCTGGACGCCGGCGGGCTCATCGCCCTCGGCACCGACCAGCCGCTCGTGCCCGTCGGTCTTCACCTCCACATCGCGCTGCGCGCACTCCACCGGGGCGGCCTCTCGGCAGCCGCGGCGCTGCGTACGGCGACGGTGATGCCGGCGCGCGTCTTCGGCGCCGAGGACGACCTGGGCACGGTCGAGGAGGGCAAACTCGCCGATCTCACCCTCGTCGACGGTGACCCCTTCACGGACTTCGACGACCTCGTCCGGACGGTCTCCGTGGTACGGGGCGGCGAACTGTTCGAACAGTCCGCCCTCGTCGACGCCTTTCCCCCGCCAGGCGGCGAAGGGGCGGGCAGGCGCAAGGACGGGGACGGAGACACGGCGGCGCCGGACTGGCGGAAGGTGAGCAGGCAGCTGCGCCGGGAGGGCTGCTGCGACGCCGGCGTGTGACGACCGGGCACCCCGCGCCGACAGGACGTCAGCCCCGGGGCGCCCCGCGGACGGGCTGGTTGACTGGGGGAGTGGACTGCATCTTCTGCGAGATCATCGACGGCCGGCGCGGGGCCCACCGCGTCTTCGAGGACGAGGACGTGGTGGCCTTCCTCGACGCCAGGCCCCTCTTCCCCGGGCACACGCTCGTGGTGCCGCGCCGTCACCACGAGACGCTGACCGACCTGCCGGCGGAGACGGTGGGCGGCTTCTTCGCCCGCGTGCAGCGGATCACCGCGGCCGTGGAGTCCGCCATGGAGTCGGCCGGTTCGTTCGTCGCGGCCAACAACAGGGTCAGCCAGTCCGTACCGCACTTCCACGTCCACGTCGTGCCCCGCAACCGGAAGGACGGCCTGCGCGGCTTCTTCTGGCCGCGCAGCCGTTACGCCGACGAGGCAGAGGCCGAGGACGTCGCCGCCCGGCTGCGCTCGGCGCTGGAGAGCTGACCAGGCACGTCACGGCGGCACGCGGACACCTCCCCCCCCTCGGGGTCCGGGCCGGAATTCGGGCCGCGGCCGGGACTCCGGCCCCGTGTCCCGGCCGCAGCCGCAGCGCCGGGCAGCCGTTGCTCGCCGACGCCGACGCCGACGCCGACGCCGCAGGCGGACGGACACTCGTCAGTGCCGCGCTCCGGAGCCTGCGGGCGAACGCCGAAGAGGCGCCGGACTGCGCCTACTTGGCGTCCGCGTAGCACTCCACGACGGCAGTGCTGAACGGGAACCTGACCGGTGTCCCGCCGAAGGCGGCGCGGCCCGCCCGCTCTCCAGCCGTGCTGATCGCCTTCCGTACCTCTTCCGCCTCGGCCGCCGGACAGTGCACGATCACCTCGTCGTGCTGGAAGAAGACCAACTCCGCTTCGAGGCCGGTGAGTTCCTGGCGCAGCGCGGCCAGCATCAGCACCGCCCAGTCCGCGGCACTGCCCTGCACGACGAAGTTCCGCGTGAACCGTCCCCGTGCCCGCGCTGCCGCCGCAGTGCCCGCCCCGGTGGGGGACTCGGGGACCTCGCCGCCGCCCTCCCACGCCGCCCCCTCATCCGCGCCGTCCCCGGTGGCTCCCGACCCCGCCGGAGGGCATGTGCGTCCCAGGTGCGTACGCACCAGGCGTCCTTCCTCGCCCGCCCGTGCCGCGTCGTCCACGTACGCGACCGCCAGCGGGAAGCGCCGCCGGAGCGCCGCGAGGTTCCTCAGCCCGTCTCCGCTGGTCTGGCCGTACACCGCCCCCAGCAGCGCCAGTTTGGCCTGGGCGCGGTCCCCGGAGAAGGCGTGCCGCGAGAGCGCCGTGTACAGGTCCTGGCTGCTCCCGGCCACGGCCATGAGACCCGGGTCGCGCGAGACGGCGGCGAGTACGCGCGGTTCCATCTGGTCGGCGTCGGCGACCACGAGGCGCCATCCGGGGTCCGCGACCACCGCGCGCCGCACCACCTTCGGGATCTGAAGTGCGCCGCCCCCGTTGGTCGTCCAGCGGCCGGAAGCGGCACCGCTCGGAACGTACTCGGCGTGGAACCGCCCGTCGCGCACCCAGGAGCGCAGCCACGACCAGCCGTGCGCGGTGTAGAGCCGGTAGAGCTTCTTGTAGCGCAACAGCGGCTCCACCGCCGGATGTTCCACGTCGCGCAGCTCCCATGCCCTGGTCGAGGAGAGCCTGACGCCCGCACGCGCGAAAGCCCGCAGCACGTCCGCCGGGAGGTCGGGCCGCACCCGTTCGCCCGGCCCGAAGGCCCGGGAGACCTCTTCCTCCAGCTCGGCCAGCCGGCGGGGGAGCCCTCCGCCGCCGTAGCGCTCGCCGAGCAGTTCCTCCAGCAACTCGCGGTGCACGTCGGCACGCCAGGGGACTCCGGCGCGTCCCATCTCGGCAGCGACCAGCGTCCCCGCGGACTCGCCCGCCAGCAACAGCCGTATTCGTTCCGGGTGCCGGGACGCCGACGTACGTTCCAGCTGCCGGGCGTACACCTCCAGCAGCGCGGTCATCGCGTCGACGCCCTCCGGCAGGGGAACGGGACCGGCGTCGAAGAGCGACGGCTCCGGGTCCGCCTCGCGGGAGGTGCCGGGAGGATCCGGGGGTACGGGAAGGCCGCGCAGCCGGGCCCACGCGGCAGGCAGTGAACGCGGCGCGCCCGCCAGCCCTTCGTGTCCGAGCAGCAGGGCCTCCGCCGCCTCCACGTCGTAGCACCGCTCGACCCGTACACCGGCGTCCAGCAGCCGCGGGTAGACCGCCGCCGTCGAGCGCCACACCCAGCGGCTCACGTCCGGCCTGGCACGTACGGCTGCGGCCGGCGATTCCTCCGTGCGCATGGCGCCGGCCGCCCTGCCCGCGCCGTCGAGCGGGCAGACCAGGGCGCGGCCGTCGGCGCTCTCGGCGAGCGCCCAGCGGGCCGGTGTCCCCGGCTCCGTCCGGCCGCCCCCGGCCGCTTCCGGGCCCGGAGCGACCGCGCGCCGCTGGTCGACCGTCATGCCGGGGAGTCTCGCAGGAGCCTCTGACACCCCCCCCCGCTCTCCCGGCGCTCCTGCCCGCGCACCCGTGCGCCCCGCCGTTCCGACGGGACGCACGAGCCGGAGGACGCCGGCCAGGCCGAAGAGGCCGACGGGACCGACGGGACCGACGAGACCGAGGAGACCGAGGAGACCGAGGAGACAGAGCACCGGTATCCGGAGCCCCGCCTCCCGGGGGACCCGTCAGCGCACGGCCTTGATCAGCTCCCCTTCCGCGGTGTCCCCGCTCAGCTCCCACACGAACGAACCGCCGAGCCCCTTCTCGCGCGCCCAGTCGGTCTTGCTGCCGACGGTCTCCGGAGTGTCGTAGCTCCACCACTGGTCCCCGCAGTGTGCGTACGCGGTGCCCGCGACCGAACCGGTCGACGGGCAGCGGTCCTTGAGGACTTCGTAGTCCTCGATGCCCTGCTCGTACGTCCCGGGCGCCGCGCCGGTGGCGCTGCCGCCCGGCTCGGCCTGGCTCACACCGCTCCAGCCGCGTCCGTAGAACCCGAGCCCGAGCAGCAGCTTGCCGGGAGGTACGCCCATGCCGGTCAGCTTCTCCACCGTCGAGGCCGCGTCGAAGCCGTCCTTGGGGATGCCCTTGTAGGCCGTCAGCGGCGAGTGGGGAGCGGTGGGGCCTTGGGCGTCCCACGCGCCGAAGTAGTCGTACGTCATGGGCAGATACCAGTCGACGTACTGGGCGGCGCCCGCGTAGTCGGTGGCCTCCAGCTTGCCGCCCGCCGAGGCGTCGGCGGTGATCGCGGCCGTGACGAGCCTGTCGCCGCCGAATTCCGCGCGGAGCGCCCTGACCACATCCGTGAAGGCCTGCGGGCCGCTCTCGTCACAGGTCAGGCCGCAGGCGTTGGGGTACTCCCAGTCGATGTCGATGCCGTCGAACAGCCCTTCCCAGCGGGGGTCGTCGAGCAGCTGGCGGCAGGAGTCGGCGAACGCCTCCGGATTCTTCGCCGCCTCGGCGAAGCCGCCGGACCAGGTCCAGCCGCCGAAGGACCACAGCACCTTCAGCTGGGGGTGCTTGGCCTTGAGCTTCAGCAGCTGGTTGAAGTTGCCGCGCAGCGGCTGGTCCCAGGCGTCGGCCGTGCCGTCGACGCTCTGTTCGGCGGTGTAGGCCTTCTCGTAGTCGGCGAACGCGTCGCCGACGGTGCACTTCCCGCCTTGGACGTTGCCGAACGCGTAGTTGATGTGCGTGAGTTCGGCGGCGGACCCGGATGTGTCGATGTTCTTCACGTGGTAATTGCGCTGATACACGTCCCAGTTGGCGAAGTAGCCCACCAACTTGCCGTCGGCGGCTGGGCGTTGCGCGTCCTGGCCGACGGGGGACGGCTCCGGTGCGGCTGCTGCCGCACCTGCGCCGCCGAAGGAGAGCGTGGCGGCCATCAGGGTCGCACAGCAGGCGGCGAGCAGCCCGCCGAGGCGCCGCCGGGCGGAACGTGTGCGTCTTGGCCGAATCGGTGCGAACAGTCCGGTCATGTTTCTCCCTCGCGAAAGTCGGTGGGATCCGCTGCGTCGGCGCAGCGGCGGAACGGAGGAGGCGTGGGGAAGGGAAACGGAGCACAGGGCAGGCAAGTGCGGAGAAGCTTCGCGCCGGAATCTAGAAGGACTAGACCAGTGAGTCAATGGTTCGAACTAATCCTTCCGAGGTTGCCGTGGTGAAAACGCCCCCGTATCCCGCCGCACCCGCGCTTTCCGCCCCTTCCTGCCCGTGACGGCTTGCCGCTGATCGGGCATACTCTTTCCGCCGCAGCCGCTGGTCAGCCGACGTCGCAACCCGGCACGGCACCCTCGCGGCAAGCGGTCCACCGGTCCCGGCTCCGGCAGCGGACCGGCCACGGCGGCGCCACCACACCCCGGTCCGTCGCCGCAGCCCCCGACAGGAGGAGAGCGTCGTGATGCCCGAATACGGACCGCAGCCGGTGGAGCGGCAACTGCCCACCCAGGAGGCCCGCGATCTGCTGGCCCTCGTACGTGAACTCGTCCAGCGGGAGATCCGCCCGCGCGCAGCCGAGGAAGAGGCATCGGGGCACTTCCCCCGCGACGTCTTCGCCCTGCTCTCCCGGTCGGGACTGCTCGGCCTCCCGTACTCGGAGGAGTTCGGCGGCGGGAACCAGCCCTACGAGGTCTATCTGCAGGTCGTGGAGGAGCTGGCCGCCGCCCGTCTGACCGTCGGACTCGGCACCAGCGTCCACACGCTCGCCTGCCACGGGCTCGCCGTCTTCGGCAGCAAGCAGCAGCGCACCGACCATCTCCCGGCCATGCTCGGCGGCGGAACGCTCGGTGCGTACTGCCTCTCGGAGCCCGCGTCCGGTTCGGACGCCGCCTCCCTGCGCACGCGCGCCCGTCAGGACGGCGAGGACTGGGTCCTCGACGGCACCAAGGCGTGGATCACCCACGGCGGCGTCGCCGACTTCTACACGGTCCTGGCCCGTACGGGTGACGAGGGTCCCCGCGGCATCTCCGCCTTCCTCGTACCGGGCGGCGCGGACGGCCTCAGCGCCGCCCCTCCCGAACGCAAGATGGGCATGAACGGTTCACCCACCGCGCAGCTCCACTTCGACGGCGTACGCGTCAGCGACGCCCGACGGATCGGGGAGGAGGGCCAGGGCCTGACCGTCGCACTGTCCGCGCTGGAATCCGGACGGCTGGGCATCGCGGCCTGTGCCGTGGGTCTCGCTCAGGCGGCCCTCGACGAGTCCCTTGCGTACATGCAGGGGCGCGAGCAGTTCGGGCGTCCCCTCACCGACTTCCAGGGCCTGCGCTTCATGCTCGCCGACATGGCCACCCAGATCGAGGCCGGGCGGGCGCTCTACCTCAGCGCCGCGCGGCTGCGGGACGCAGGCCGGCCCTTCTCCCGGGAAGCGGCGATGGCCAAGCTCTTCTGCACGGACGCCGCGATGCGTGTGACCACGGACGCCGTCCAGCTCCTGGGCGGCTACGGCTACACCACCGACTTCCCGGTGGAGCGGTACATGCGTGAGGCGAAGGTGCTCCAGATCGTCGAGGGAACGAACCAGATCCAGCGCATGGTCATCGCCCGGCAGCTCGCGGGTCCCGAGAACAGACGCCGGCCGTAGCACCGACGGACGGCGCGGGCGGCAGCCGCGAAGCGCGGCGCTGCCGGCGCACGGCGGACGCGGGAAGCGGTGTCACTCCGCTTCCCGCACGTCGTCGACCACCTTCTTGTCGAGCGCGGCACGTACCAGTCCCGCGGCCAGACGCGCGCAGTCGCGTTCGGCGACCAGCGAGCTCAGCCGCTCGGGTGACCCGGGCAGCCCCAGCCGCTCGGCGCCCTGCAGGGCCTTCCGGCCGAAGTACGGCCTGAACTCCGGCCACACCTCCTGCACTTCGCGCAGGAAGATGTCCACCCCGGTGGGGCCGATGCCCGGCACCTCCCGGAGCCGCTCGTCCGGGTGCGGGTCGTCCCGCAGCCGCCGCAGGTCTCCCCGGTACTCCCTGAGCAGCAGCTCAGCGCCCTCACCGAGCTGGGTGGCGGTCCGCTCGTCGTAGCGCCGGTAGCCGCCCACGCCGAGGGCGTCCACGCGCTGCTGCCAGGTGGCGTCGGCCATTCTGCGGGCGTCCTTCATCCCCGCGTCGGAGAGCGCACGGGAGGACGCGACCGCGATGTCCGCCCGGATCCGTGCGGAGAGCAGATGGGAGAGCACCAGGAGCCGGTAGAGCGGGGAGGGGGTGTCGCGCAGGGTGATGCCCGCCTGCTGGGCGTACGTCTGGCCGTGCCGCTCCAGGAGGGCGCGCACGGTCGCCCGCTCGCCGGTCTGCCGCGACGTCCTGGGCCTCGTCTTCGTCTGTGTCATGAGGGGCCTCACTCGACTGTGTTCGGCTGCTGCGTCAGGGAGTCCGGGTGCCCATCAGCGTGCGGGGGAGTCCTGCGGGCGCGGGCCGGCGGACTCCGGTCACGGGCAGGGCGGCACCGCGCTGCGTGGCGGGCGGGAAGTCCGGCGACGGAGACCGCGGAGGGGCCTACGGAGGCGTGGCCCGGGGAGGAGACCCGACGAGCGCCGGGGCACGGACCGGTACGGCGGCAGGGTCGCTACGCGGAAGACCGTACGCGACAGACCGTACGCAGAAGCCGGTGCGGCGCCAGGATGAGGGCGGTGCGGCCGGGTGGGCACGCTGCCCTCGACGTGCCGGCGCCCGCCTCGCGGGAGATGGGCGCCGAGTCCTCAGCTGTTCGAAGGGACAGTCTGGACAGTCGTTTCAGCGGGTCATCGAACGTCGCTCACACGGACGGGTTCGGGGCGGCCCGCGTGCGAGAAGGGCTGCATCCGCCAGTCCAGACCGGCCGGAAGCGTCAACAGGGCCGTCACATCGTGCTCTTGTCCTCCGTCCTGCCCCATGGGGGCGGCCTCGCTGGCCGGCCGGCCCGAGCCCTGGCAGACCGTCAGCCCGAACGGGTCCCACGGCGAGGCGCACAGTCCGTGCTCGGGAAGTCTGTCCTCCTCGGCGAGCAGTGCGATCGGCTGCCCGCAGTCCGGGCAGGTCACCCGGAAGATGTCGTAGGTCTCGCTGTCGTACGCCTCGGGAGCCGCGTCCTCCTGCACGGCCGCGGCAGCGGCGGACATGGAAGTGCGGACCCGCTTCACAGTGCGCATGCAAATCCCCCTCGGGTGGACCTGCCGGGCATCTCGCCCCCGGCCACACAAGCACTTCCCGTGGCGTCATACGGGTAATCGCCGCACGCCCGGGGACACGGGTGCACGTGTGTGGCCTTGGTCACACCGCGTGCTCCCCCGTGGCTTCCACCATGCGCCCGCTGTGCCTGAACGTGCGCGGCACAGTAGGTTGACGTGCTGTGGAGGAAGTGGACAGGCAAATCGTCGAGCTGCTCGTCAAGGACGGGCGGATGAGCTACACCGATCTGGGAAGGGCCACGGGCCTGTCCACATCGGCGGTGCATCAGCGCGTGCGCCGGCTCGAACAGCGCGGAGTGATCCGCGGCTACACCGCGCTCGTCGACCCCGAAGCGGTCGGCCTTCCGCTGACGGCTTTCATCTCCGTCAAGCCGTTCGACCCGAGCGCGCCCGACGACATCTCCGAACGCCTCGCGGAGGTACCGGAGATCGAGGCCTGCCACAGCGTGGCGGGCGACGAGAACTACATCCTCAAGGTGCGCGTGGGCACCCCCATCGAGCTCGAGCACCTGCTCGCCCGTATCCGCTCGCTCTCCGGGGTGTCCACCCGCACGACGGTCGTACTGTCCACGCCGTACGAGGCGCGTCCTCCCCGGATCTGACGCGACTGCCGACCCGCCCGGCCCCCGCGCAGGAACGGACGGGAGACTGTCGCCATGAGCGAGAGCAACCGGCCCGGTGAGCCCGACAATCACACCGTCCTGCTGCGCGGCGGCGAGATCCACAGCCCCGCGGACCCCTTCGCCACGGCGATGGTCACCGAGGGCGGACGCATCGCCTGGATCGGATCCGAAGGCGCCGCCGACTCGTTCGCCGACGGCGTCGACGAGACAGTCCAGCTGGACGGCGCTCTCGTCACCCCCGCATTCACGGATGCACATATGCACACCACGGCGACCGGGCTCGCGCTGACCGGCCTCGACCTGAGCGGTGTGCCCACCCTTCAGGAGGCGCTCGCCCTCATCGGCGCCTACGCCGCATCCCGCCCGGGCGACACCGTCCTGCTGGGCCACGGATGGGACAGCACGGCCTGGCCCGAGCGCCGTCACCCCACCCGCGCCGAACTCGACGAGGCCACCGGCGGCCGCCCGTGCTACCTCACCCGCACGGACGCCCACTCCGCGCTGGTGACGACCGCGCTCCTCGACCTCGTCCCCGGTGTCCGCGGTCTGACGGGCTTCGCCGACGGTGAGCCGCTGACCCGCGACGCCCACCACGCCGTGCGAGGCAGGGCCCACGGCACCCTGACCGCCGCCCGCCGGGCCGAGGCCCAGCGGGCGGCGCTGGAACACGCCGTCTCACTCGGCATCGGAGCCCTGCACGAGTGCGCCGGCCCCGAGATCTCCTCCGAGGACGACTTCACCGCTCTCCTCGCCCTGGCCGACGAGTTCGACGGGCCCCGCGTACACGGCTACTGGGCGGAGCACGTGACGTCCGCCGCCGGCGCCGCCCGCGTCCGTGCCCTGGGAGCCGCCGGAGCGGCGGGCGATCTGTTCGCCGACGGCTCGCTCGGCTCGCACACCGCACATCTGTCCGCCCCATACGCCGACGCGGAGCACACGGGCGCCTGCTACCTCGACGCCGCCGCAGTGGCCGCCCACGTCGCCGCCTGCACAGAGGCCGGTCTCCAGGCGGGCTTCCACGCCATCGGTGACGCCGCCGTCACCGCCGTGACCGAGGGCGTACGCGCAGCCGCCGAACAGGTCGGAACGGACCGCGTACGCGCCGCCCGGCACCGCGTGGAGCACGCCGAGATGCTCACCGGGCCGACCATCGCCGCATTCGCCGAGTTCGCCCTCACCGCATCGGTGCAGCCCGCATTCGACGCGGCATGGGGCGGCGTGGACGGCATGTACGCGACGCGGCTCGGCACGGCACGTGCCGCGACTCTCAACCCGCTTGCGGCGCTTCTGCGTTCGGGCGTGCCCCTGGCGTTCGGCTCCGACAGCCCTGTCACGCCGCTCGACCCGTGGGGCACGATCCGCGCCGCCGCCTTCCACCGCACGCCCGGCCACCGCATCTCCGTACGCGGCGCCTTCACCGCACACACCCGTGGCGGGTGGCGCGCGGCCGGCAACGACGAGGCGGGCGTCCTCGTTCCGGGCGCACCGGCTGACTACGCGCTCTGGCGCACCGGCGAACTGATCGTCCAGGCCCCCGATACGCGGGTCGCCAACTGGTCGACCGACCCCCGCTCGGGCACCCCCGGCCTGCCCGACCTCACGCCGGGCGCCCAACTGCCCGTCTGTCTGCGGACAGTGGTGGCGGGACGTACCGTCTACAGGCGCCCGAACGAGTGATGTATGCGCGTCATGTGAAGGCGCGTCCCGGCCCTTCAGCCGCTGGGCACGGCGCTGCCCGCGCAGCACTGACCTGCTGATTCGGCGAAACGCCGCAGGTAGCGTCGCTGTTGACAGCCGACGCCCGCAGCCGGGTAGGTTCGGCCAGGTCCACCACAGGACGTCCGGCTTGCCACTCCCTCGCGCAGTCGTCGAACGCCGCTGGGCCAGAGGGTGGTGTACCGCACCGGGACACCACCACTGGGAGCCAGGTCCAGCGCCCACGGCACGGGGGCGGAAGGTTCAGGCTGGCCGGCAGGTGCGACCCGGGTGGGGCCCGGATGCTCAGTAGACAACGGCTCTCGGTCGACTCGCAGCCAGCGGGTCCCAGGTCGGCCCGAAGGGCACCGGGCCCCGACCCGTCGCCCGCGCCGAAGCGGCCGTCGCCGCACCCCCAGGATCCCTCGTCCGTGGCCCACCCCCGCGCCGATGCCGCGAATCCCGCGCACGGCGGCCGGAGCCCGGCCGGGGCGCCGGGGCCCTGCTGATCCGCCCCGCCTCGCGTGCGATGTACGAGCCCACGCAGTCCGCGTTTTCCTCGATGGCATTGCCGACCCACGCCCCGCGGTGACGCCCGGGCGTTATACGGTCACACCACCACCTCACGACCTGCAGGAAGGGCGCGACCGTGCCATCGGGTTCCGACACCACAGCCGCATCCGCCGCGGGCGGCCCGCCCGCCGAGCGGCCGGGCGCCCCCGAAGGGACGCAGCAGCCCCGCAGCCTGCAGGAGGAGGAAGCCGGAAGCAGCTCCGGCACCGCGGACGCCGGCACGCGTGCGGAGCAGCCCACCGCGGAGCCCGCTGAAGCGACGCACGGCGAATCCGCGGCACGCTCCGCCCGGCCGGGGCGTCTGCGGCGCCTCGGCGGCCTCATACGGCGCGAGACCCCCCGCACGGCAGCCGCCGTGGTGGCCGGCGTGGCTCTCGCCCTCGCCTTCCCTCCGTACGGCCTGTGGCCGCTGTCGCTCCTCGCCGTGACCGCGCTCAGCCTGCTCACACGGGGACGCACCGTCCGTCAGGGCGCATGGACGGGTTTCGCGTTCGGCTGGCCGTTCTTCACCGTCCTGCTCAAGTGGCTCCATGTAGTGGGCTGGGACGCGGTGTTGGGGCTCGCCTTCCTCGAAGGGCTCTTCCTTCTGCTGCTCGGCGCCGCTCTCGCCGCCACGTCACGGCTTCCGCTGTGGCCCCTCTGGGGCGCCTGCCTGTGGGTCGCCGAGGAGTGGGCGCGCGACCGTGCTCCCTTCGGTGGTTTCCCCTGGGGCCGCATCGCCTTCGCCAACACCGGCTCGCCCTACACGCCGCTCGCCGCACTCGGCGGCGCGCCGCTGGTCACCTTCGCCGCCGCTCTCACCGGCACCGCGCTCGCGGGGGCCGCCCTGGCGCTGTGGGGTCTGCGCCGCACTGTGCAGTCGGAACGCGTCACCGATCCCGACTCCAGCACTCCCGTTCCGGCGGGCCTCCGCAGCTACGCGAACCTCGTGCCGTTCCTCGGTTCGCTGACGCTGGCCGTCGCCGTCACCGGTGCCGGATACGCCGTCCCCGTGCCCACCGCGGCCGACGACACCGCCGACATCGCCGTGGTCCAGGGCGACGTCCAGCAGCCCGGCATGGAGTTCCTCGGGCGACCCATGAAGATCCTCAACAATCACGTCGATGCGACGCTCGACCTCGCCCGCAAGGTGAAGGCCGGCAAGGTGAAGCAGCCCGAGCTCGTCATCTGGCCGGAGAACTCCTCCGACCTGGACCCGTACAAGTGGCCCGAGGCGGGCGACCGCATCGACCAGGCGGCGAAGGCGATCGGCGTCCCCATCCTGGTCGGCGCTCTCGTCGACCACCCCAGCCGCGAGGGCTACGTGAAGAACCAGGGGATCGTCTGGGACCCGAAGAAGGGGCCGGGCGCCTCCTACACGAAGCAGCACCCCGTCCCCTTCGGGGAGTACGTGCCCTTCCGCGACGAGCTCAGCAAGGTCATCACCCGGCTGCAGCGCATCCCCCGGGACTTCTGGCCCGGCGACCGGACCGGCGTGCTGCAGACCGGCCCCGCCCGTCTGGGTGACGTGATCTGCTTCGAGGTCGCCTACGACGAGATCCCCAGGGACACCGTCAACGCAGGCGCGCGTGCCCTCGTCGTGCAGACCAACAACGCCACGTACGGCAGGACGGGCCAGCCCGAGCAGCAGCTCGTGATGTCCAAGCTGCGCGCCGTCGAGCACGGCCGGGCCGTCGTCACGGCCGCCCCCAGCGGCATCAGCGCCGTCGTCGCCCCCGACGGCACCATCCAGCAGCGCACGCAGGAGTTCGAGCGGGACGTCCTGACCGCGGAACTGCCCCTGCGCGACGACACGACGCTGGCCGACCGCGTCGGCGCCGCTCCGGAGTGGCTGCTCGCTATGGTGGGCGTCCTCTCCTGCGCCGGAGCCTGGTACGCCGGGCGCAGCCGGCCCGGCCGGCAGGCGCAGCAGACGCAGCAGGCACGGCAGAAGCAAGAGGGGCAGCAGTGACGGACGGCGGAGAGCGGCGGCGGTTCGGTCCGCTCGGCAGTGTTCTGGTGATCATCCCGACCTACAACGAGGCCGACAACATCGAGCCCGTCACTGCGCGCGTCCGTGAAGCCGTCCCCGAAGCGCACATCCTCGTCGCCGACGACAACAGCCCGGACGGGACCGGCAAGATCGCCGACGAGCTGGCCGCCGGGGACGACCACATCAAGGTCCTCCACCGCAAGGGCAAGGAGGGCCTCGGCGCCGCGTACCTCGCGGGCTTCCGCTGGGGCATCGACCACGGATACGGCGTGCTGGTCGAGATGGACGCCGACGGCTCGCACCAGCCCGAGGAGCTGCCCCGGCTGCTCACCGCCCTGAAGGGCGCCGACCTGGTGCTCGGTTCCCGCTGGGTGCCCGGCGGACGGGTCGTCAACTGGCCGCGGTCGCGCGAGGTCCTCTCCCGTGGCGGAAGCCTCTACTCGAGAGTGCTCCTCGACCTCCCGCTGCGGGACATCACCGGCGGCTACCGCGCCTTCCGCAGCGAGACGCTTCAGGGCCTGGGAATCGACGCCGTGGCCTCCCAGGGGTACTGCTTCCAGGTGGACCTCGCCCACCGGGCCGTGAGAGCCGGATTCCACGTCGTCGAAGTGCCGATCACCTTCGTCGAGCGCGAGCGCGGCGACTCCAAGATGAGCCGCAGCATCGCGACGGAAGCGCTGTGGCGGGTCGCCGTGT
The DNA here is from genome assembly GCF_042653885.1 of Streptomyces ovatisporus. Classification (NCBI taxonomy): domain Bacteria; kingdom Bacillati; phylum Actinomycetota; class Actinomycetes; order Kitasatosporales; family Streptomycetaceae; genus Streptomyces; species Streptomyces ovatisporus. The sequence goes on along the minus strand of NZ_JBHSFH010000006.1, from coordinate 96,534 downwards.
GGGGTGTGCAGGGCCGGGTGAAGCGACTGCTGGGCCACAGGCACACTTGAACCATGACGAGCCGTGCACCGTTTCCCTACGGGCCCTCCAGCGAGCAGCCGGGCGGCGACGCCTCCGGCCCCAACGGCGGACGTGACCCCGTTCGGCGCTCCCGCGTCGGCAGGTTCCTTCCGCTGGCCGTGGCCGCATGGGCGCTGCTGGAGATCTGGCTGCTGACGCTGGTGGCGGACGCGGCCGGCGGCCTGACCGTGCTCGGGCTGCTCGTCGCGGGTTTCGTGGTGGGAGTCGTCGTCATCAAACGCGCCGGGCGGAGAGCCTGGCGCAGGCTCTCCGAGCGCGTGCAGCAGGCGCAGTCCCAGGCCGCGGGCGGGGCAGCCCGGAGCGAGGCACACGAGCGCGGCGACCGCGCAGGCGGAGGCAACGCCCTCGTGATGCTGGGCGGGCTGCTGCTCATGGTGCCGGGTGTCGTCTCCGACGTCGCCGGGCTGCTGTGCCTCTTCCCGCCGACCGCCGCGCTGATGCGCCGCACCGCGCGGCGCCGCCTGGAGCGCCGCTCGGACTTCGCGCCCGGCAGCTTCGGGGACGCCTACCAGCAGGCCCGCAAGGCGGAGGAACAGATGCGCATCCACCGTCCGGACGGAAAGATCGTCGAGGGTGAGGTCGTCGAGGGCAAAGTCGTGCGGGACGACGATCCGCCCGCACACTGACGAGCGCCCCGTATGGCGGCGCGGCAGGCGCCCGTACAGCAGCACGCGGCCCGGTAACCATGCGAGATGGTCACCGGGCCGCGTCCGTGTTCACGGAGCCGCTGCGCGTCCGACGCTCTGCGGACCGCGCTTCAAGCCGTCAGGCGGACTTGCGCTTGTTGTTTCCGTCCCGCGGGTGGACCGCGAGATTCATCGTGCCGGACCGGAGCACGGCCAGCCGCTCCGCGAGAACCTCTTCGAGCTCCTCGCGGGTGCGCCGTTCCATGAGCATGTCCCAGTGCGTACGCGCGGGTTTGCCCTTCTTCTCCTCCGGTCCTTCGCCGTCCACGAGGAGTGCCTGTGCACCGCACACCTTGCACTCCCACTCGGGCGGGATCTCGGCCTCTACAGAGAACGGCATCTCGAAGCGATGGCCGCTCTCACATGCGTACTCCACGGCCTGGCGCGGTGCCAGGTCGATACCGCGGTCGGTCTCGTAGCTGGTCACCACGAGTCGCGTGCCGCGAAGAGCTCGCTCACTCATGAATTCGTGCCTCCCGGGCTTGTCGCCCACAGGACAGGTATGTCGCTGTCGTCGTCATCTGGTCAACGTCCGGTCGGCGGTGAAGATTCCCGAAACGGGAGATGCGTCGTCCGTCGTGCCGCTCTTGTGATACCCGCCAATGACCGGTTCGTCACAACTGGCAGGAGATGTCACCCAGCGATCTCATCTCCCGGCCGTGCAGTAACGCTCCATCCGGCGAGCCGAGGGCGTACACTACCGGGCCGCCGCCGCATGTCCTAAATCCGCTCCGGCAACGGGTTCCCCGCCGCCTTCGCGGCCCGCTCCACCGGTACCCGCAACAGCAGGACGAAACCGAGAACGAAGAAGACGACAAGAGAGATGATCGCGGCGCGGTAGCTCTCCGTCAGCTGATAGGCGAGACCGAACACGAGCGGTCCCAGCCAGCTCGTACCGCGGTCGCTCACCTCGTACAGCGAGAAGAACTCGGCCTCCTTGCCGGCCGGTACCAGCTGCGAGTACAACGAACGCGACAGTGCCTGGCTGCCTCCCATGACCAGCCCGATCCCGGCGGCCAGGACGAAGAAGAAGACCGGTGCCTCCGCCGGCAGGAAGTATCCCGCCGCGACCGTCGCCGTCCAGGCCACCAGGGAACCCAGGATCGTGCGCTTGGCCCCGTAGCGCCGCGCGAGACGCCCCATGAGCAGGGCCCCGGCCACGGCCAGGACCTGCACGAGCAGGATCGCGGAGATGAGCGTCGTCTGGTCCAGGCCCAGCTCCTCCGAGCCGAAGACCGACGCCTGAGTGATGACGGTCTGCACCCCGTCGTTGTAGACGAGATACGCCAGCAGGAAGAGCATCGTCAGTCTGTAGCGCCGCAGTTCACGCGCCGTCCCGGCGAGCTGCCGCCAGCCGCTGAGCAGCGAGATGCGCTCGCCGGCCACCGCTCCCGGCCGCTCCCGCAGCCGCAGCAGCGGTACGACGGTGAAGACGGCCCACCACACACCCGCCGAGGCGATGCAGATGCGTGCGGCCGAGCCTTCGCTGACGCCCAGCGACTCGTGGCCGAGGAAGAGAGCCAGATTCCCGACGAGGACGATCGAGCCCGCCGCGTAGCCGAACGCCCAGCCGCGCGAGGAGACGGCATCCCGCTCCTCGGGTTCCGCGATCTGCGGTAGGAAGGCGTTGTAGATCACCACGGCCACCGCGAAGGCCACGTTCGCGACCACCAGCAGCGCCCCGCCCAGCAGATAGCGCTCCCCTTCCAGGAAGAACATGCCGGACGTCGCCCCCGCACCCAGGTAGGCGGCCACCCCGAGGATCGGCTTCTTGCGGCCCGTACGGTCGGCTATCGCACCCGCGAGCGGCATCACCAGCACCGACAGCAGGACGGAGGCGGAGACCGCGTAGGCGAAGTAGGAGCCCGCCCGCACCGGGATGCCCAGCGGGTACACGAATCCCTCGGCGTCCGCGGCCGCCTTGGCGATTCCGGTCAGGTACGGCCCGAGGAAGACGGTGAGGACCGTGGTGGAGAAGACCGAGTTCGCCCAGTCGTAGAAGTACCAGCCGCGCTGCTCGCGGCGGCGCTCGGCCGTACCGTCCCCGGCTCCGGCGTCGGTCACGACTGCACTCACAGCAATCCCCCTGCTTCCGCGGCACCGGTCCGGTACCTGCACGCGCCGCCCGCCCCGTCCGCGTCTGCGGCGGGCGTACGCGTGCTGCGGCCGGCTAGTGGGAAGGGCCGGGCAGCCACGCGTTCCGCTCGGTGAGGACTTCGCGCAGTGTCTCGATGTGATCGGTCACAATGCCGTCAACTCCCAGGTCGAGCAACTCCCCCATCCGATCTCGTTCGTTGACGGTCCATACGTGCACCTGCATCCGGCGGGCGTGGGCCGCGCGGACGAAGGCCCGGTCGACCACTGCGACCCCCGAGTGGTGACGTTCGGGGACCTGCACGCACACCGCGCTGCGCCGCACCGCCCAGGCGGGGAGCAGACCGTACGAGCGCAGCCGCAGACGTATCACGCCGCGTGTGCCGAGCGACGTGGCCAGGCGCGGTCCGGCGAGGTCCTGGGCGCGTGCCGCTCTGGACTCCTCGAAGGAACCCACGCACACCCGCGCCCATGCCTCCTGCTCCGCGAGCAGTTCGAGCAGCGGAAGGAGCGCGGCCTCGGACTTGACGTCGATGTTCCACCGCGCCTGGGGGAAGGCCCGCAGCAGGTCGCGCATGAGGGGCAGCGGTTCACGGCCGCCGACGTTCGCCTGCCGCACCTCGGACCAGGTCAGCTCGCCGATCACCCCCCGTGCGTCCGTCACCCGCTCCAGCGTCGCGTCGTGGAAGGCGACGAGCCGGCCGTCGGCTGTCGCGTGGACGTCGGTCTCCAGGTAGCGGTAGCCCAGCCGCACGGCCCGCTCGAAGGCGCTGAAGGTGTTCTCCAGGCCGTCGGCGGCGCCGCCGCGGTGGGCGAAGGCCAGCGGTGCCGGATGGTCGAGGAAGGGATGCCGCGGCGCCCGGCGTGCGGGGCGCGGGCGGTGCGGGGGCCCGGGGGAGCCGGGGTGCTCGGCGCTCGTCACCGCCGCAGTATCGCGCGGTGAGTTCCCGGCACGGCGACGGGGTGGTGCGGAGGCCTCGGCGTCCCCATGGGTGCGGTGCGGTACGTCAGGCGCCGGGCTCGGGCGGTGTCGCGGGGGAGGGCGGGCGCACAGTTTCGCCGTCCGCCGCCGGACTGCCCCTGCGGACGGGCGCCGCGGCGGGCCCGGGTACCGCGAAGACCCGCAGGAAGAGCTGGGAGAGGGGCCCGATCGCGAGCGCGTAGAGGACGGTGCCGACACCGGCCGTGCCGCCCAGCAGCAGGCCGGTGACCAGGACCGTCACCTCGATTCCCGTGCGCACGAGCCGGATCGAGCGGCCCGTCACCCGGTGCAGCCCCGTCATCAGCCCGTCGCGTGGGCCGGGGCCGAAGCGTGCGGAGATGTAGAGGCCGGTGGCGGCGCCGTTCAGTACGACGGCGCCCACCATCAGCGGGATCTGCGCCGCGAGCGCGTCCGGCGCGGGGACGAGGGCGATCGTGCCGTCCATGGCGACTCCGACGAGGACGGCGTTGGAGACGGTGCCCAGCCCCGGGCGCTGACGCAGGGGCACCCACAGCAGCAGCACCGCGGCGCTCGCGATGATCGCGACGACGCCGATCGACAGGCCGGTGCGCCCGGCGATGCCCTGGTGCAGGACGTCCCACGGATCGAGCCCGAGTCCGGCCTGCACCATCAGCCCGGCGCTCGCCCCGTACAGCAGCAGTCCCGCGTAGAGCTGCGTCAGGCGGCGGCCGACGTACCGGCGGGGCCTTCCGGGCGCTGCCCGGCCGGGGTTCCGCACTGCTCTGAAGACGGACAAGACCGGCCCCTTTCCGCGGTGATCTGCGGCCTCCCCGCGTCCCTGCGGGCCCGGCCCCGGGCCGGGAGGGACTGCTGGCGCCGACGAGTGCATGCGTGGCAGTCTGGAGCTGTCGATCAGGCCACATCCATGGCCAATCCGGGGAAGGTGGACCGAAATCATGGCGCAGTGGACCTCTGCTGTCGGAGCGCCGCAGCTCGCCCGGCTGCTGGCCTCCCAGCGCGCCGCCACCGCGGCCGAGGCCGGTCACCGCGTGCCGGCGTACCGGTCGCTGGCCGACGGCGTACGCCTGCTCGTACTCGAGGGCCGTTTGCCCGTGGCCACCCGTCTCCCCGCCGAACGCGAACTGGCCACGGCCCTGCGCGTCAGCCGTACGACCGTGGCCGCCGCCTTCGAGGCGCTCCGCAACGACGGATTCCTCGCGTCGCGTCGCGGCTCGGGCAGCTGGACGGCCGTGCCCGCCGGGAAGCCGCTGCCCACCCGTGGGCTGGAACCGCTGCCGCCCGAGTCCGCCGGATCGGTGATCGACCTGGCCTGCGCCTCGTTCCTGGCGCCCGAACCCCACCTGACGGACGCCTTCCGGGGCGCGGTGAGCGACCTCGCGCCCTACACCCACACCCACGGCAACTACCCCGCCGGACTGCCCGCACTGCGGGAGGCGCTCGCCGAGCGGTACACGGCGCGCGGTGTGCCGACCATGCCCGAACAGATCATGGTCACGACCGGGGCGATGGGTGCCGTCGCCGCGCTCGCCCGTCTCCTCACCCCGCGCGGGGAACGCGTCGCCGTCGAACACCCCTCCTACGCCAACGTGCTGCACCTTCTGCGGGACGCAGGGGCCCGTCTGGTGCCGGTGCCGATGGCCGCGGAGCCGGCGGGCTGGGACCTGCCCGCCTGGCAGCAGGCCTTCCGGGACGCAGCACCCCGCATGGCGTACGTCATCGCGGACTACCACAACCCCACGGGCGCGCTCGCGACGGACGACCAGCGGCGTGATCTGGTGGCAGCCGCCCGCGCGGCCGGTACGGTCCTCGTCGCGGACGAGTCCATGACCGATCTGACGCTCGACGAAGGAGCCGAACTCCCGCGTCCCGTCGCCGCGTTCGACCCCGGAGGCTCCGCGGTCATCACCGTGGGCTCCGTCAGCAAGGCCATCTGGGCGGGGCTGCGCATCGGCTGGGTACGTGCGGCGCCCGAGGTGATCCGCAGCCTCGTCGCCGCCCGGGTCTACGCCGACCTCGGCAGCCCCGTCCTCGAACAGCTCGCCGTCGCCCGCCTGATGACGGGCGAAGGCTGGGATGCGGCGGTGGCGGTGCGCCGCGCCCGGGCCCGGGAGAACCGTGACGCGCTCGTCGCCGCGCTGCGGGACCGGCTGCCCGACTGGGAGTTCACCGTTCCGCGGGGCGGCCTGACCCTGTGGGCTCGTACGGGCGGGCTGTCCGGCTCGCGGATCGCGGATGCCGGCGAGCGCATCGGGGTCCGGGTGCCCGCAGGGACGCGCTTCGGCGTGGACGGTGCCTTCGAGGGCTATGTGCGGTTGCTCTTCACCGTCGCCGACCCGCTCGTCGACGAAGCAGTCGCCCGCCTCGCGAAGGCCGCCGACCTGGTGAGGACGGGCGCCGTCCCCGAGGGCGACGTCCCCCGCACCTACGTGGCCTGAACGCCGGCCTGCTGCTCGGAGACCGCTACGGAGGCGGCAGCGGCCGTGCCGGCGGCTGCCTTCTCCGGTACGGACGCCGCCGGCACGGCGGGCTGCGCAGCCGCCGGTGCGGCAGGCGCAGGCGGCCCCGACATTTCCGGCGCCGGCTGCTGATCGGTCCGTCCGCTCACCGGCCGCCCAGTCGCGGGGGGCGGCAACAGCCGCAGGACAGCCTGCCGTTCGCCCTCATTCGCTGCGTCGTCGAGGGGATCTGGGGTGGCGGGAACCTGGAGCCGGAGAACCGGCCCGGCACCGAGCCGGGCGAAGCCACGGCCCGGGGGCGTGAGCGGTCCGGGCGGGGAGACGGCGTCCACACCGAGCACCGACCAGGCCTCCTCGGGCGAGGCGGTGCCGAGCACCACCCGGGCCCTGCTGTAGGAGCGCACGGCCTGGTTCAGCTCGTCGGCGCACTCGAAGTGCTCGGCCACCACGACCGTCACGTTCGCCGCCCGTCCGTGCCGCAGCGGCACCTGAAGCAACTCCAGCGGATCACGCCGGCCCTCCGTACGGGCCAGGTGGCTCAGCGCGGCAGGCCGGTCGAGGACCACCCACAGCGGCCGCCGCGCGTCGTCGGGGACGAGGTTCCCTGCCTGCCGGGCGCGGCCGGCCACCGACAGACGCCGTTCCGTCTCGTGCACCGCCCACTCCGCGCACGCCACCGCCCCCGTCAGCGACGTCTCCACGGCGAGGACGCCGGCGCGTCCCGCCAGGCAGGCGTACTCGCCGGAGCCGCTGCCGTCGACCACCAGCACGTCCCCGTGTTCGAGAGCCTGGAGCACCACCGAACGGAGCAGCGTGGTGGAGCCGGCCCCGGGCGCACCGACGACCAGCAGGTGCGCTTCCGTCGCCCGTGCGCCCGTACGCCACACCACCGGCGGGACGTCTCGCGCCTGGCCGGCATCGGTGACGGGCACTCTGCGGTGCACCGAATCGGCGTCGGTGAAGCCAAGGACGACCTCGCCGGGGCCCGTCACGAAACGCTGCGCACGGATGCCCTCGGGCAGCGGCTCAGGGACGGTCATCTCCAGCTCGTTGCGCTCCTCGTCCCACACGAAGCGGTATTCGCGGTCGCGTCCCGACTTGGCGCCCAGCAGGCGTTCCACGACGAAGCGGAGCTCGGCGTCGCTGTCGCGGAAGTGGGCGGGATAGCGGAGCAGGAGGCGTCCGATACGTCCGTCGCCGGTGAATTCGATCTCGTCGAAGGCCCGTTCCCAGCTGCCGTCATGGGCGAACAGCGGCTGCGGGTTCGGGTCGTCCGGCAGGGTGAAGAGGGGGACCAGCGCCTCGTAGACCGCCTGCAGCCGTGCGTTCTCCTCCTCGCTGGGGTCGGCGCCCACGCCCGCGCCCTCCCGGCCCTGCCAGGCCGCGGCGCCCACCACCAGGACCACGGCGAACGCCGGCCCCCACGGCATCAGCGCGACCACCAGCACGCCCACTCCCAGCAGGAAGAGGACGGGCCCGCGGCGTTCCTTCGGCGTCCGCGACCACCAGCGCACCGCCAGCACGACCAGCCGGCCGAGCCCCCGCACGAGGGTGATCACAGGGTGCAGTACGTCGAGTGCCCCGTCGGTGCCGGAGCGTACGAGGCTGTGCGCCCGCCCGGTCGTCGCCGGGCCCGGACCCCGTCGCGGCCGGGGGAGCGGCCAACGCGCCACGGAACCTCCTGAGTAAGCGGAACCAAGCGGAACCTGTGCTCGTGCGGCGGCGAGGGCCTCGCCGCCGCCGTTTCAGAACTTGATGCCGCCGAGCAGTCCGGCCAGGCTCGCCCCGCCCGCCTTGATGCTCGGTGCGATGGCGGTGCCCGCCAGGTAGAAGCCGAAGAGCGCGCAGACCAGCGCGTGGGAGAACTTCAGGCCGTCCTTGCGGGTGAAGAGGAAAATGATGAAGCCGAGCAGGAGGACGCCGGAGATGCTGAGAATCATGGGGACTCCTGATGTAGGGGACATCACCCTGAGTACCTTCAGGTTCACAGAAAGTACACAGTCAGGGAAACGGGCAACCGGGTGATTCGCCCCACGCGCCTCGGCCGTCTGCGGCGAGTGTCAGTGCGCAGGCCCCGGAAAACCCTCCTGTCGTCCGCCCAGCAGCCGCACGGAGGCCCGGTCCTGCACGCCCGTCAGCCACCCGGCCGTGACCAGGCAGACGAGGTGGATGCCGAACGCGATCAGCGCGTGGACGGCCCAGGCCCCTGCCAGCGTCGGTCCGCCCCAGGCCCGGTCGAAGGCGTGGTCGGGGGTGAAGGGGTGCCCGAAGGAGCCGTAGGAGGCGTCCGGACGGAACCCGTACAGATAGCCGGAGAAGACGACTGCCGCTGACAGCGTGACGAGCGCGAAGCAGACAGCCGAAGGCAGTGCGACTACGGCGCTGTGACGCAGCGTCCGGGCCGCTCCCGTTCTGCCGTACGGCTCGGGGAGCGTCCCCGGTCCCCACCGCCGGAGCACCGCACGCTGTGCACGTGCCGCGGGTTCGCTGCCGCCGAGCAGGGTCATCGGCACGGCGGCGAGGGCGAGTGGAAACCCGAGTGCGGAACGTACGGCGAGACGTCCGGCACGGGCGAGGTGGTGCCGGGGAGTGCGGCGGGTCTGCGCACCGTACGTGCCGGTCTCCGCGTCGCAGGCGGCGGGGCGGGTCCCGGTGTGCTGCTCGCGGCGCGGCGTGCCGAACTCGCGCATCTGCCTGTCTCCTTGGGTGCGTCGTGCCCCGGCTGTGGTTCTCGTCCCGTCGACCGCTCCGTGAGCCGCGTTCCGGCTGCCGGAATGGCGGTCTCGCGGGCCCCGGGGTGTCAGTGTTCTGCGGCCGGGGCCGGCCAGTCGATGGTGGTAGCGGGGGCAGGGGGGTGGGGTTCGCCCCACCAGTCGTGACGGTGGCCGCCACTGGCTGGGCCGTGTGCTGTGCCGCGCGGCGCCGCAGCGCACGGCTCCGTCAGTGGGACTTCCTTTTGCGTGGATTGCCCGTTTTGGCGTGCGATCATCGCGCTGTGCTGTCGCTGATCCTTCTCCACTTCGCCGGGGCGTGCTGTGCTCCCCTCCTGGTGCGGTGGCTGGGGTCGCGCGCGTTCCTCGTACTGGCCCTCGTGCCGGCTGCGGCGGCAGGCTGGGCGCTCGCGCAGTACGCGGAGGTCGCGGACGGCGGAGTGCTCGTCCAGCAGTGGCAGTGGATGGAGGGGCTGGGAGTCGAACTCGCCTTCCGCTGTGATGCGCTGGCACTGCTCATGGTGCTCGTCATCGGGGCCGTCGGGGCGCTGGTGCTGGTCTACTGCGCGGGATACTTCAGCTGGGCCGAGTTCGGGCTCGGACAGTTCGCCGGGGCGTTCACGGCCTTCGCCGGAGCGATGCTCGGCCTGGTGCTCGCCGACGACCTGATCGTGCTGTACGTCCTGTGGGAACTGACCACGGTCTTCTCCTTCCTGCTCATCGGCCACGTTCCCGAACGCCGGCCCAACCGGCTCGCCGCACTGCAGGCGCTCATGGTCACCACGTTCGGCGGCCTCGCCATGCTCCTCGGGTTCCTGATCCTGGGTCAGGAGGCGGGAACCTTCAGCATCTCCGGCATTCTGGAGCGTCCGCCGCCCGCGTCGGGAAGCGTGGCCGCCGCGCTGCTGCTGGTACTCGCCGGAGCCCTCTCGAAATCGGCGGTATGGCCCTTCACCTTCTGGCTCCCCGGCGCGATGGCGGCCCCGACGCCCGTCTCGGCGTATCTGCATGCGGCCGCCATGGTCAAGGCCGGTGTCTACCTGGTGGGGAGGTTCGCTCCGGCGTACGCCGACACAGTGCCGTGGCGCGTGACCGTCCTCGTCCTCGGTTCGGTGACGATGCTGCTCGGCGGCTGGCGGGCCCTGCGCGAGACCGACCTCAAACGGCTCCTCGCCTACGGGACGGTCAGCCAACTCGGCTTCCTCATCGTGCTGTTCGGCAGCGGGACAAGGGACGCCGCGCTCGCCGGGGCCGCTCTGCTGCTGGCCCACGCCCTCTTCAAGGCGCCGCTCTTCCTCGTCGTCGGAATCATCGACCACGCCACCGGCACGCGGCACCTGGACAAGCTCTCAGGGCTGGCGCGTTCCATGCCCGCGGTGTGCGCGGTCGCCGTACTCGCAGGGGCGTCCATGGCGGGAGTGCCGCCGCTGATCGGCTTCACCGCGAAGGAGGCGGCCTTCACCTCCTTCCTGCAGGGCGGCGGCGCCGAGCTGTGGCTGACCGCGGTGGTGGGAGCGGGGTCGGCGCTGACGGCCGGTTACACCCTGCGGTTCCTGTGGGGCGCCTTCGGCACGAAGCCCGCGCCCGCCCTCCCCGGCGGCGAGGAGGAAGGGGGCGTGGCGAAGCAGGCGTCACCCATCGCCACGCCGCTGCGCGGCGCAAGCGGACCGTTCCTTCTCGTGCCGCCCGCGCTCTGTTCTCTCGCGGGCCTCGTCCTGGGGCCGGGGGTGTCCGTCCTGGACAGGCTGGTCTCCCGCTTCGCCGACGAACTCCCCGCAGAGGGGAGTGAGTTCGAGCTCGCGCTGTGGCACGGGTTCGGGGCGGCGCTGTGGCTCTCCGTGCTGACCTGGCTGGCGGGCGCGCTGCTCTTCCTCACCATGGGTCCCCTCGGACGGCTTGCGGAGCGGATGGCGCTGGTGGAAGGGGCGCAGGTCTTCGCCCGCTCGCTGTGGTCCCTGGAGCGGAGCTCGCTGGAAGTCACCGGTGCGGTGCAGCGGGGTTCACTGCCCGTCTACCTCGGGACGGCGCTCGCCTTCCTGATCGCCGCCCAGAGCACGGCAATGATCATCGACCCGCCGTGGAGGCATGTGGGGCCGCTCCGCTGGTACGACTCCGTGCCACAACTCGGAGTCGCCGTGATCATCTGCGTGGTCGCCGTGCTGTGCCTGACCTCCCGTCACCGCATGAAGGCCGTCGTCCTCGCGGGCGTCACCGGGTACGGCACGGCTGTGCTGTACGTACTGCACGGGGCGCCGGACGTGGCGCTCACGCAGTTCGCCGTGGAGACCGTCTCTCTCGTCGTGTTCGTGCTGGTGCTGCGGCGCCTCCCCGCACGGTTCCCGAGCCGGCGGCATACCAGCGCCCCACGGCGCGTCACGCAGACGGTGACCGGGCTCGCCGCCGGCTCCTTCGCCGCGGTGCTGACGTACGTCGCCGGGGCCGCCCGCGTGGACGCCCCGGCCGGGCCGCGTCTGACGGAGGCCACCGCCGAGTACGGCCTGAAGAACATCGTCCCCAACACCCTTGTCGATCTCCGTTCCTGGGACACCCTGGGGGAGTCCGCGGTCCTCGGGGTCGCCGTCGTCGGGGTGACGAGCCTGGTCTATCTGCGGCGCCGTCCGGGAAGCGCCGTCCCCGCCGAGACCGCCGCAGCAGTCGGGCGGCCTCCGCGCGGCGGGCCGGAGCCCCTCCGGCCCGCCGGATCGCCCGCGGTGCCGGGCGGTGCGGAGACGGGCCGCAGGCGTGCCGGCTCCGTGCTCGGTCCGGAAGGCGTCGCCTACCCGCGGGCAGTGGGAGCCATCCCGCGGCGCACATGGCTCACCGCCTCCGGAACCCTCGACCCGGAGCGGCGATCGGTGATCTTCGAGGTGGTGGCGCGGCTCGTGTACCACCCCATCGTGGTGCTCTCCCTCTACCTGCTGTTCTGTGCGGAGAACCTTCCCGGAGGCGGATTCACCGCGGGCCTCGTGGCCGGTCTCGCGCTGGCGGTGCGCTACCTCGCGGGCGGGCGGCACGAACTGGCGGCTGCCGCGCCCGTCGACGCCGGCTTCCTGCTGGGCCTCGGTCTGCTGACGATGACGCTCACCGGACTCGTGGGGCTGCTCGTGAACGGGTCCGTCCTCAAGTCGGCGACGTACTACGGCAGTCTGCCGCTCATCGGCGACTTCCACGCCGCGAGTCCGGTGCTCTTCGACGCCGGCGTCTACCTGCTGGTGCTCGGCGTCGTCCTGGACGTACTGCGCAGCCTGGGCTCCGGCATCGACCGGCGCGTGGAGAGGGACCTGCGTGACGAGTCACGCGGCGGACGGCGCTCCGGCACCGGCGAGGGCGGCGGGGGAAGCGGCCGGGGGCCGTCCGGGGAGGCGGGACCATGAACGAGACGCTCGCACTGGTCGTCGCGGGCGGCGCCCTCGTCGCCGTCGGCACGATTCTGCTGCTCAGCCGCCCGCTCACCCGGATCGTCCTCGGCGCGGTGGTCCTCAGCAACGGCGTCAATCTCCTGCTGCTGGCCACCTCGGGAGCGGCCGGGCGCGCACCGCTGCTCTACCCGGGCATCGAGCCGGGCCGCATCGCGGACCCCCTGCCGCAAGCGTTCATCCTCACAGCCATCGTCATCAGCCTCGCCCTGACGGCGTTCCTCTCCACCATGGCCTACCGGGCGTGGCAGCTGTCCGGGACGGACGACGTGCAGGACGACGTGGAGGACCTCCGCGTCGCACAGCGTGCCGACTACGCAGAAGAACGCGAACGTCTGCGCACGGTCTACCGGGCACAGCGCGCCAAACGCCGCGAGGACGTCCGCACCGCTGAGGAGGTGTCAGGCGGCGGCCTCCTCCGGCACCTGCGACGCGACCGCGCCCAGTACCGGGACGCCCGCCGCAGAGCCCGCGCCGAGCTGCGCGCCGACCGGGTGCGCGGCGCCCACGCCGAGGCCGGCACCGACGAGGACGACGAGTGGGAGACGATCCTCGGGGCCGACCGGTGATCGCCGCGACGTCCGCCGAATCGGTGTCCGCGTCCTCGGCGCTGGTCCCGCTCCCGGTGATCCTTCCGCTGCTCGCCGCCGGGCTGAAACTCGCCATCGGCGTACGGCTCCAGCGCACCCAGCGCGTGATCAGCTCCGTCGTGCTCGCCGCCGTCCTGGTGGTCGCGCTGCTGCTGCTCATCGACGCCGACCGCAACGGCCCGCAGGTGATGTACGCCGGGGGCTGGGAACCGCCCGTGGGCATCGTGCTCGTCGCCGACAGACTCTCGGCGCTGATGCTGGTGATCTCTTCGGCCGTGACGCTGTGCGTCCTGCTCTACTCCATCGGACAGGGCATGGCCGACAACGACGAGGCCACTCCGCTCTCCATCTACCACCCGTCCTACCTCGTGCTGGTGGCCGGTGTCTCGGACACCTTTCTCGCCGGCGACCTCTTCAACCTCTACGTCGGCTTCGAGATCATGCTGACCGCCAGCTACGTCCTGCTGACCCTCGGCGGCACCGTCACCCGCATCCGCGCCGGGGCGACGTACGCGATCGTCTCGCTGCTGTCGTCGGTGCTCTTCCTCGCCGCCATCGCCGTCGTCTACGCGGCGACGGGGACCGTCACCCTTGCCCAGCTGGCCGGGCGGCTCGACCGGCTCCCCGACGGCGTGAGCCTGCTGGCGCAGATCTCGCTGCTGACCGTCTTCTGCATCAAGGCCGCGGTCTTCCCCCTCGCCGCCTGGCTGCCGGACTCCTATCCCACCGCTCCCGCTCCCGTCACAGCCGTCTTCGCCGGGCTGCTGACCAAGGTCGGCATCTACGCGATGCTGCGCACCCAGACGCTGCTCTTCCCCGACGGGCGGCTGGACGACGCGCTGCTCGTCCTCGCCCTGCTCTCGCTGGTCGTCGGCATCCTCGGCGCGGTCGCACAGACCGACCTGAAGCGTCTGCTGTCCTTCACCCTCATCAGCCACATCGGCTTCATGGTCTTCGGCATCGCGCTGGCGTCCCGAGCGGGCTTCGCGGGTGCCGTCTTCTACGTGACGCACCACATCACCGTGCAGACCACGCTCTTCCTCGTCGTCGGCCTCGTCGAACGCCGGGGAGTGACCACCGACATGCAGCGGCTGGGCGGCATCGCCAAGCTCTCTCCGGTGCTCGGCCTGGTCTTCTTCATCCCCGCCATGAACCTGGCCGGCGTGCCGCCGCTGTCGGGGTTCCTCGGCAAGCTCGGGCTGCTGCGCGCCGGGTTCCTGCACGGTGGCGCACTCGTCCTCGTGGTGATCGTCGCCGCCACCGTCACCAGCCTGCTCACGCTCTACGCGCTCGCCAAGGCGTGGAACCTCGCCTTCTGGCGGGCCGCGCCGCCGGAGCTGTACGTCCTCGGCGTCGTTCTCGACATCGGTGAGACCGACGAGCCGGACGAGCCGGATGACAGGGAGGAGGGCGACGGGACGGGCAGGGCGGGCGCCGCGGCTTCGGCGAACGTCCCCGGCACGTCCAGCGAACCGGGGAGCACCCCCGGCGGGCCGGCCGACGTACAGGTCCTCTCGGGACGGACCGAGGCCGCCACCTTCGGCGGCCGGGCGATCACCACCGGCGAGCCGCCGGCGACGATGCTTGCGCCGACCATCGCGATGGTCTCCTTCGGGCTGGCCTTCACCGTGCTGGCCGGCCCTCTCACGAGCCTGACCGAACGCGTGGCCGACGAGCTGACGGCCCGGACGCCCTACGTCGAGGCGGTGACCGGCAGATGAGTGAACCCCGGCCCGGCCGCCGGAACCACCCCGGCGCCGGGAGCCTCCCCGGCGGGGGACGGTGGCCCCGTGGCAGACTGCGCGCCGCGCAGTGGCCCATGGTGCTCGGGCTGACTCTGCTGTGGATGCTGCTGTGGGGCACGCCCTCCGTCGCGAACGCCCTCACGGGTCTCCTGGTCGGCGTCGTCGTGTGCGTCGTCTTCCCCCTGCCGCCCATCGAGACCCAGGTGCGGCTGCGTCCCGCCGGCATTGCCCGCTTCACTGTCCGGTTCGTGCTGGACATGGTCGTCTCCAGCTGGCGGCTCAACCCGTACATCCTCGGGCTGCGACCGCCGCTGTGCGCCGTGCTGGCCGTACGGCTGCGCTGCCCGAGCGATCTGATGCTGACCGCGACGTCCATCGCCGTCTCCGCGGTCCCCGGCAGCAACGTCCTGGACGTGCACCGCGCCTCAGGCACGCTGTTCGTGCACGTGGTGGGCGCGGGCGAGGAGTCCGAGCGGGAGCGGGCACGGTACGAGGTGCTGCGGCTGGAGGCCCGTGTCGTCGAGGCGTTCGGCACCCGCGCCGACGTCGAGGCCCTCGGGGCGGGCGGTCCGGGCAACTTCCGGAGAGGGGGCGGGCCTTGGAGACGCTGACGAACGTCGTCGTGGCGCTGCTGCTGGCGTCCGGCGTGCTGGTGACCGTCCGCCTGGTGCGGGGCCCCTCGATGCTGGACCGTGCCGTGGCCCTCGACGCGCTGGTCGCGGTGGTCATGGCCGGGATCGGTGTGCTGACAGCGGTACGGCAGATCCCGTTCTACCTGCCCGCGCTGCTCGTGCTGTCCTTCCTCGGCTTCACCGGTTCGGTGAGCATCGCCCGCTTCCTCGCGCTGCGGGACGAAGCCGGCACCGACGACGCGGACGAGGGCGAGAGCGTGCACGCAGCCGGACATGACGACGCCGAAGGCCGGCCGGGGGCGAACGGCGACGAGCAGGGGAGTGGCGGATGAAATGGTCGGACGCTGCCGATGCGGCAGCCGCAGTGTGCATGCTGCTCGGTGCGCTGCTGTGTCTGCTGGCCGGGATCGGACTGCTGCGGCTCCCGGACGTGCTGTCGCGCATGCACGCCGGCACCAAGCCCCAGACGTTCGGGCTGCTGCTCGTGCTGCTCGGCGCGGGACTGCGGCTGCGCGACGGCGCCGACATGGGGACGATCGTCCTCGTCGGGCTGTCCCAGCTCGTGACCGTGCCTGTGGCGGCACACATGATCGGCAGGGCCGCGTACCGCTCCGGGAAGATCGACCGCGAGCATCTCGTGGTGGACGAGTTCGGTCAGGCGTCCAGGAGGCTCTGACGCCGGACCGGCCACGGTGCAGGCCGGTGCGCGCCCGCACCCCCGCGCCCTCGCCGCATGAGCCGATCCGCAGGGAATACGACCGGATTGTGGAGTTCTCGTGGCGGGTGCAGCTCGGGGCAGTTCGGGCGAATGCCGAAAGAGGGCACGGGAAGGAGAACCACCAGATCGCATTCCGTACGACAGACCGGCGGCCGGTCAGCATCCGCCTGGAGCGTCAAGTCACCCCGGACGCCGCCGGCATGGAGGGGAAGTGAACGTCATGCGCGCGAGCAGGCGCCCCCTGCGGCCCACCGCACGCGTCGAATACACCTTGCCGCGCAGGGCTGTGTCCGCCCGCTGGGCGAGGAGGCTCACGACGGGCTTCCTGAACGGTTCCCGTACGCCCCCCGAGGCGGCCAGGCACGTGGACGAGGCGAACCTCGTCGTCTCCGAACTCGTCACCAACGCCACGCGGCACGGACGCGGCCGGTGCAGGCTGAGGCTCAGCAGCGGGGACGGCCAGGTCACGGTCGAGGTACGGGACGAGGGCAACCGGCTGCCCAAGGTCCGTCCGCCCGGCGCCGACGGCGAAAGCGGCCGGGGCGTCGCGCTGGTGCAGTGTCTGGCGCGGCAGTTGAAGGTGAGCGTCGCACCGGGCGGAGGCAAGACTGTGCGCGCTGTGCTGGACGCCGCCTGACGCGCGAGCCCCGCACACCTCTCCACCTCTCCAGCCCTCTCCAGCTCTCCAGCCCAACTGCCGCGGACCGGACCGGCGGCCTGCCGGTGACGGCCGTATGCCCGGGTGTCCAGGTGCCCGGGTGTCCAGGTGCTGTCGCCGCGACGGTCGTCGCCGCGACAGCGACCCCCCGTTCTGCCATCGCCGAGCCCGTACCGCCACGACGGCTGCGGTGCCCAACTGTCGGGCCGGTACCGCCTCTTGCCGCTCCGCGGTCCCGAGGGCGGCTCCGGTCTCGTCGCGGAGCATCTGCACCGCGAGCGCGCCGCTCGGGCGGACTCTCAGCGGTCGCTCATCTCGGCGAGGTGCCGCGTGAGAGTCTCCACCGGCTGGTAGGTCGCACCGAGCAGTGCGACATGCCGCCAGCGCACCGTCCCGTCCGGTCCGACGAGGAAGACCGCCCGGCGCAGGCCGATTCCGGGTGCGGCCACTCCGAACGTCCGCGCCACCTCGCGTCCGGTGTCGGCCAACAGGGGCATGCGCAGCCCGTGCTTGGCGGCGAAGGAGGCGTGACTTCCGAGGTCCTGCGGACTGATCGCCCACACCTCGGCGTCCCACCCGTCGAACTGCTCCAGCCCGGAGGAGTACGAGCACAGCTGCTTGGTGCACACCGTGGTGTCGTCGCCCGGGTAGAACGCCAGGACCACCGGCACACCGCGCCGCGAGGAGAGCGCGTAGTCGCCGTGCGCGAACTCCCCGTCCTTGAGGACGCCGCCGGGAAGCGTGAAGTCGGGGGCGGGCTGACCGATTTGAGGGCTTGCGGCCACGGGGCGGCTCCAGATCCGGGAACGGGACGGCAGCCGTGGGCGGTTGCCGTAGCGGGTCGGTTTTCGTGTCCAGGTGGTGCGTGCCCGACGTTTCGTGCGCCGGTGGTTCGCACGCCGTGTCAGGCGTCCATCGGGCTGCGTGTGCGTGTGCGTGTGCGTGCGTGTGCGGGTGCCGGGACGGACGGTACGGGGCTCACGGCTGCCGTGACCAGTTCTCCCATGCGGAGGCGACGTCCGGGTAGAGACGGCAGCGGGGATCGGCCTCTAGCGCCGCTCGTGTGGCTCGTTCCGCCCCGACGACGTGGAACCGCAGGCGGCTGCCCGCCGGGAGCAGCCGCGGCAGTTCGGCGGGGGAGAGCGAGTCGTCACGGCGCACGTCGTTGAAGTCGAGGTAGAACTGCGTCCGTTCGTCCACGACACGCGCACACAGGCTGTAGTGCATCGTCCGCAGCGTCGGGACGCACAGGGTGCCGCTCGCCGCCACCCACACGCGCGTCCCCGCAACGGCGAGCACACGTACCTGAATCGTCGCCGTCCCCATGAAAGCCCTTGTCCGACCGTACGGGCCGACGCGCGGAGCCGAACTCCCCACGCCCCCCTGCCCGTACAGATCATTCGCCGTCGCGGCCGTGTTGACTGTTACGCACGAGTATCCCGCTGACACGGCTGTCAGGGCAGGTGGCCGACGGAGACGGCACGTTCCCCGCGCATTTTCCGACCGGAACGGACGTGCTCTGCCCACCGGTCGACCAGCTGGTTCGCCCCAGATCGTTGCCCGTACGTATCAAGTACGCTCGGGGTACGTTCCGGACTACGCTGCGTGCGGTGGCGGGCGTGGACGAGGGAGGTCGAGCCGTGGCCGGTCAAGAGGAGTTGTTCGCGGCCGTCGATGCGCTGCTGGAGCAGGCGAGCGGCGAGCTGCCCCCTCCGGCCGAGCGGGCACGGCTGCGCCGCGCCGCCGGCCTCAGCCAGCAGCAGGTGGCGGCGGCGCTGAAGTTGAAGCGCAGGGAGACCGTCGCCGACTGGGAGAGCGGACGCAGCGAGCCGCGGCCTCCCCAACGCGCGGCGTACCTGCGGCTGTTGGAGGGCCTCGCCACGCGGTATCCGGCGCCGGAAGCGGCAGAGGCGGCCACGGCCCCCGCTCCGGTCCCGGGGTCCGCGCCCGATTCCGGGCCCCCGGCTGCGCGTTCGGCCGAGCCGGCAGCGGGGCTTCCGCCTGTGGCTGCCGAGGTCCCTCCCCCCGCGTCCGCCGACTCGACCGCCGTGAGGAGGTCTCCGGAGCCGCCGCAGGTGCCGGCGCCGAAGCCGTCCCCGCTACGGAGCGAGGGCACGGCGGGCTCCCGTCCCCGTAAGCGCCGTGCGAACTCCCCTTCCCCGCCGGAGGAATCGACCTCCGGCGGCTCCCGGCCCCGGTTCGCCAACGGTCCGCTGGCCGTGCTCGACGGCGACGGCACGGCGTACTGCACCGGAGGTCTGGTCCTCGACTGTCCGGCCCGCACTCTCGTCGAGCTCGTCGAGTGGGCGCTGGGCGAGGCCGACCTCGGCGCCGCGCGGCTGCACCGTTCCGGCAGGGACGCCGACCCACTGCTCGTACTGACGGAACCCGCCGCACTGCGCTACGGGTTGCCGCCCCGGCTGGAGGACCGCCGCAACCTGCGGCTCCCGGACGACCATCCCCTCGTACGGGAGATCGTGCAGGCCCGGTGGCAGCTAACCCGGCGTGGCTTCGGCCCGTGGCCCCGCATCTACCGTCCCGCAGAAGGCGGAACGCGCCGGTGCGTCCAGTTCGCGGTACTGCCCTGGGACGCGCTCGAACGCCGCACCTGGGGCGATGCCGCAAGCCTGCCGCCGGCCCGACTCGCCCAGGTGCTGGGGGAGTACGCACAGCACGTCCTCACCCCACGCGGCTCGGCCGCCGTCAACGGACTCGAACTGATGACGGCGCTCCGTCCGCCCACGCGGGCAGTTCACGACCCGGCCTCCGGCGGCTACGTCTCCGCCCCTGTGCCCGGCTCCCTCACCGTCGCCGTCGACCCGGCGCCTCCCGAGGCCCCCGAGGAGCACCCCGTCGCAGTCGGGCGCCCGGCGGACGACGCCCTCGACGAGGAAGCACACGAGTGGATCCGGGACCCCCAACTCCTCACCGACGCCGAGTGCGCGAGCGGCTTCGCGGTCGGTCTGGACGTCAACATGGCCTTCGCCGCGGCCGCCAACAGGCTCGCGGTGGGACTGTGCGCTCCGGAACACGTCAAGGCCCCGGTCTTCGACAAGAAGACACCCGGCTGCTGGCTCGTCGACCTGTCCCACATCGACACCGACCCCCGTCTCCCCAACCCCTTCACCGCGCACGGCGGGAGGCCCGGCGGCCCGGCCTGGTACGCGACTCCGACCGTCGCCTACGCGGCCGAACTCGGCCACTCCGTACGGCCGGTCGAGGCGTACCTGCGTCCGGAGAGCGGCCCTTACCTCGACCCGTGGTACCAGCGTCTGCGCGACGCCTACCTCGCCACCATGGAGCAACTCGGCGTCACACCGGGCCTGGACGAGGCCGCCTTCCTCGCGGCGATGGCCGTCCACAAGCAAGCCGACCCTGCCCGCGCGGCAGTGCTGTCCGCAGTCAAAGCCACCGTCAAGGGCGGCATCGGCAAGCTGCGTGAAAGGCCGCAGGGAGCGCGCTACCGGCCCGGTCAGCGCTGGCCGGCGCTCGAACGTCCCACGTGGCGGCCGGACATCCGCGCGGCGGTCATCGCCTCCGCCCGCGTCAACATGCACCGCAAGATGCGCAGACTCGCCGAAGGCGCGGGGCTGTTCCCCCTCGCGGTGCTGTCCGACTGCGCCGTCTACGCTTCGCCCGGACCCTCACCGGTGGATCTGCTTCCCCGCGCGGAAGACGGCAGACCGCTGCCCGGAGGGTTCCGCCTGGGAGTCAGCCCGGGCATGGTCAAACACGAAGGCACCAGGCCCTTCCTGTGGGCTGCCGAACTGCTGGACGCCGGTCACAATCCGGCCCGTCACATCAAGGACGACGCCCCGGACACCGGCGCAGACGAGGGCGGGGAGTAGGAAGCACTCGTGGGAGTCATCAGCGACAGCCTCGACCAGGCCACCGAGAACGTCTCCACCCGGCCTCTCCCGAAGAGCGCCGGGGCCCGCATGCGGTTCCTCGTCCAGCGGGCCCGCGGTTCGACGAGAGCGGTCGCACAGGCCCTGGGCGTCTCTCAGCGGACCGTCGAACGCTACGTGAACGACACCTTCAAGAGGCCCCGCCCGCAGCTTGCGGCGCGACTCGACGCCGAGGTCCGCCGGCAGTGGCAGCCGCGGGTCAAGAGCCGTGCCGCGAGGAGGGCGGCGACGAGCACCGGCATCACCGTCGAGGCCCGCGCACGTTTCGGCTTCACGGCCGCGCCCGGCAGCACGGACGACAGCCGTCAGCGCCTCATCACCCAGCACCTCCCGCCCGCCTACGCACGCCGGCTCTTCGCCGCCCGCAAGGCGGGGGCCGGCGAAGCGCAGCTGCGGGACATCATCGCGGAGGGCCTGCAGGAGCAGTACTTCAAGGACCGCGGCCGGCGCGCACCGGGGCTGCTGGTGGAGTTCACCGACATCGACTACGTCGAACTCGACTACTAGGGCGTTTTTCGAAAGTGCTGGTGTTGTGTGACACGGAACTTGAGCAGCGTGCCGGTGCTCGGGCAGGCTCACGTGCATGGTCTCGGTGTTGCAGAACGTGGCGATCGACTGTGCGGATGCCTATGAGCTGGCCCGGTTCTGGAGCGAGGTGACCGGTTGTCCGCTGCATCCGGAGGACAACCCGGGCGACCCGGAGATCGACGTGATGCTGCCGGAGGGCCCGCTGCTGCACTTCAACCAGGTGCCGGAGCCGAAGACGGTCAAGAAGCGGATGCACCTGTGCCTGCGCCCGAAGACCTCGCGCGAGGAGGAGGTCGAGCGGCTGCTCAGCCTCGGGGCCACCCTCGTCGCCGATCGCCGAGAACCCGATGGCGCGGGCTGGGCCGTCCTCGCAGATCCTGAAGGCAACGAATTCTGCGTGCTCCGCAGCGAGTCCGACCGTGCCGCGATGTCTTCTCGAGGCTCACACACACAAGGCCGGCAGCCCAGTTGATACTTGTCACAGCCCCTCGTTGATGGCCGCGGCGCAGGCAGTCGCGGTTCTTGCGGGAGGCGTACGCCTCGAGGCCACCGTGATCGTCACATCTCGGTGCTGACGGGAAGCCCCGCGAGGCATGCGGAGGTCGCCGGCCCGCGTCCGATCGCCTTGCCCGCAGAAGCAGTAGGTCAACACGGATGGCGGTTCAGGGACTTCTCGCGCGGTTGTCTTGCTGCGGCTGAGGGGAGTCGGCCGGCATCGACGCCGTTGGGTGGTCCACCGGGACGTGCCTCCGGCGGCGGACCGGCGCGAGTCTGCAGGAGGAGTTCACCCGGTCAGGATTGGCGCCGAAATGCGTTCAGCCACTGGTGAGTCGGGCCGCTGGGCCAGGCACATGACGCCGCCGAAAACCGGGCGCCATCCCCTCAAGAAGCCCACTACGTCGGGCCCGTGAACCCTGTCCGGTGCGGGCTCGCCGCCAATACCGCCCTGCCGTCCGAGCTGGTCGACCGGCTGATCGAGGTCGCGGACGCCGACATCGCCGCAAATCTTGCTGATCGCGCGGACCTCAGTCGCACGCAGTCCGTTGCGCTGGCCGGGCGCTGTGCTGAGGCCGCAGCGCAGCTTGCACACAAGGGCTGGCTCACTGCTGCGGCGGCACCAGTTCCGGCATCACGGCGAGTGGCAGCGACGGGTTGGCCGCCGCCGCACATTGCCGGCACGCTCCTGGAGCAAAGCGAGCGCCGCGAGGGGGCTGCGCCGCGGGATCAACGTCCGCACCCTGACCTCGGCCCGGCGCCGTGGCCCGTACGGCTGGACTGGACCCTTCAATTCCCCAGGATCAGGCTCCACTTGGCGAGGCTCAGCGCCGGTCGTCACGTGATACCGTCGCGGGCTGATTTGTGATCAGTGGCCTTACGGGGAGAGCTTGTTCGACACCACGGCGCACACCCGCCCCTTCAGCAAAGGTGACATCCTCCAGGTGCACTGCCCCTGGACCCCCACCACAGTGGCTGAGGTCGAGGAGGACTATGCGGTTCTGCACTGGCCGTGGGCTCCCATCGATCCTGCACCCCGGTGCCCCTGGTACGCCAACGGACCACAGCGTGCCCTTCCCCGTGCGGTGAACTCACCAGAGTCGATGGGCGAGCTCTACCGTACTGATCCCGAGCCCATGCACCTCTCAGCAGGCGGCGAGTGCCGTGTCGGCATTCCCACGGTGAAGGTCAGTGTCGCCGCCGTGATTCACTGCGAGCCACGGGACGCCCATGGGCTACCTCAACCTGACAGAACGTTGGTTGTCGTTCCTCTGGAGCACTCCTGGCTTCAGGACTACGAGGATGGCGGCTCCATGATCCACATCCCGTCGGCCGAGCCCATCACGATAGAGCGACTGCCGGCATCTTGAGGGGTCGCAACCTCTGCGCCGACTGCCGGTCTGAGCAGAGGTCGCCCCCTTAACTTGCCCGGTCGGGGGCCGGTTGGCGCACAACGACCTCGGCAAGACTTGGGCCCGGCATGACATTGCCGCCACGGCGGGATCCACGATCACATGTAGATGAAGTCACACGTGACGACCGCCGAGATCACTCCAACTGCGACACCCGAAGACGTGCTCATCGGATGGCGATCCTGCTCGGCGTCTCCCCTGCCGACCGGCAGGCTCAGCTATTCGACGGTGGTCTGGGTGCCGGAGGTGATCTTTGCGCGAAGATGCCGGCGCAGACGGTCGCCTTCTGGCTGCATGTTCGGAGCGAAGAGCGGACCCAGATCACCGGAATGTAGGTTTCGGCCATGACTGCTGAATGGCGGATGGATCGGATCGGGACTGCGTCGAGGGGCGAGAACCCGACGGTGCTGCGACGGCTGACGTCGGGGTACGCGGTGATCGGCGACATTCAGTTCCTGCCGGGATACTCGGTTCTGCTCGTGGACCAACCGGATGTGCAGCGGCTGTCGGACCTGCCGAAGGAAAAGCGGCTGTCGTTCCTGTCCGACATGGACCAGCTCGGTGAAGCGGTCGAGCGTGCCTGTCGGCGGCTGGACCCGGCTTTCCGACGGGTCAACCTCGAGATCCTGGGGAACACGGACCCGTTCCTGCATGCACATGTCTGGCCGCGGTTCGAGTGGGAGCCGGCCGACTTGGTGGGTTCTCCGGTGTGGCTCTATCCGCGTGAGCGGTGGGATGACGAGCGGTTCCAGCTCGGTCCGCAGCATGACGTGCTGCGAGATGCGATCGGCGGCGAATTGGACCAGCTGCGATCGGTGACCTGACGCCATGGGTCCGCCGACCGCTGCGTCGGCGGTCCCGGTGAGCCGATTCCGCATGAGACGCCCCGGCCCGTACCAGGTCGGGACACCGGGCTCGGACAGGGGAGTCGTACTCGGCGTCAGGGAGTACTTCGGCCCGGCAGCAAGCGGGCACGGCCGGTGAGGCCTGACCAGTTCACGGACGGCGAGACGCCAACTGAACCATCCCGGTGACAAAGGGGACCTCGGTGCCGCGTCGCGGGAAAGCGCTCGAACCGGCATCAGCAACCAGGATCTGCCGATACCCACGCCCATACCCTGCCGCTGCCCAACTGCCCGACCAGTGCGCTCAGTCACACTTGCCAGGCCCGGAGCACGTAAGTGCCAGAACTTTCGGCGTGATGCAGTGGAAGAGGACACCTGCCCAGGTGTCGTACGGAACGCTTCCGGGCTGCTCGGCGTCTGTGGAGCAGTGAGACCGACCGGGAGTTCGGGAGCGGGGACGCGACGGCGATCGCAGGCCCGTCCCGGCGCCCCGGTTCGTCCGACGGCCACGTTTCGTCTGCGACGAGGTTGTGCTCGTCCGTGGGGGGCTTGTGCCCGGTGCTCGCCCTATCTAGTTTTGCGATCAACCCCTTATCTGCGTGGAGGATTTCCGTGTCTGAGAATCACGATGCCGTCGTCGAAGAGGCGAGCACGGAGAGTGGAGGTGGCTGCCCGGTCGTGCACGGCCGCGCCCCGCATCCGACCCAGGGGGGCGGGAACCGCGGCTGGTGGCCGAACCGCCTCAACCTGAAGATCCTCGCCAAGAACACCTCGGTGGCCAACCCGATGAGCGAGGAGTTCGACTACGGGGAGGCGTTCAAGGCCCTCGATCTGCCCGCTGTGAAGCGGGACATCGCGGAGTTGCTCACCGACTCGAAGGACTGGTGGCCGGCCGACTTCGGCCACTACGGCCCGTTCATGATCCGTATGGCCTGGCACAGTGCCGGCACCTACCGGATCAGCGACGGCCGCGGCGGTGCCGGTGCCGGACAGCAGCGGTTCGCCCCCCTCAACAGCTGGCCGGACAACGGAAACCTGGACAAGGCCCGCCGGCTGCTGTGGCCCGTGAAGAAGAAGTACGGCCAGAGTCTGTCCTGGGCGGACCTGATGATCCTCGCCGGCAACGTCGCCCTGGAGTCGATGGGCCTGAAGACGTTCGGCTTCGCCGGCGGCCGTGAGGACGTCTGGGAGCCCGACGAGGACGTCTACTGGGGCCCCGAATCCACCTGGCTCGGCGACGAGCGCTACAGCGGCGACCGTGAGCTCGAGACCCCGCTGGCCGCCGTCCAGATGGGCCTCATCTACGTCAACCCGGAAGGCCCCAACGGCAATCCGGACCCGATCGCCGCAGCCCGCGACATCCGCGAGACCTTCCGCCGCATGGCGATGAACGACGAGGAGACCGTCGCGCTGATCGCCGGCGGGCACACCTTCGGCAAGACCCACGGTGCGGCTCCCGACAGCCACCTCGGCCCCGAACCCGAGGCCGCTCCTCTGGAGTTGCAGGGTCTCGGCTGGAAGGGCTCGCACGGCACCGGCAAGGCCGGCGACGCGATCACCAGCGGGCTCGAGGGCATCTGGACGAACACCCCGGTGACGTGGGACAACAGCTTCTTCGAGATCCTCTTCGGTTACGAGTGGGAGCTGACGACGAGCCCCGCGGGGGCCAACCAGTGGCAGCCGAAGAACGGCGCCGGCGCGGACACCGTCCCCGACGCCCACGACGCGTCGAAGAGCCACGCCCCGACGATGCTCACGACCGACCTCTCGCTCCGCATGGACCCGGTCTACGAGCCGATCTCGCGGCGTTTCCTCGAGAACCCCGACGAGTTCGCGGACGCGTTCGCCCGTGCGTGGTTCAAGCTGACCCACCGCGACATGGGGCCGATCGCGCGCTACCTCGGCCCCGAGGTGCCGAGCGAGACGCTGGTCTGGCAGGACCCGGTCCCCTCCGTGGACCACGAACTCGTCGGGGCGGCGGACGTCGCCGCCCTCAAGGAGCGGATCCTCGCCTCGGGGCTGTCGGTGTCCGAGCTGGTCTCCACCGCGTGGGCAGCCGCCTCCTCGTTCCGGGGCAGCGACAAGCGCGGGGGCGCCAACGGCGCACGCATCCGCCTGGAACCGCAGAGCCGCTGGGAGGTCAACAACCCCGACCAGCTCGCGACGGTCCTGGGCAAGCTCGAGGCCGTCCAGGACGCCTTCAACTCGTCCCAGAGCGGAGGCAAGCGGGTCTCGCTCGCGGACCTCATCGTCCTGGGCGGCTGTGCGGGCGTCGAGCAGGCCGCCAAGGAGGCCGGTTACGACATCGAGGTCCCCTTCACGCCCGGACGCACGGACGCATCGGCCGAACAGACGGACGTGGAGTCCTTCGAGGCGCTCGAGCCGACCGCGGAGGGTTTCCGCAACTACCTGGGGAAGGGCAACCGGCTCCCGGCCGAGTACCTCCTCATCGACCGGGCGAACCTGCTCACCCTGAGCGCGCCCGAGATGACGGTGCTCGTCGGCGGCCTGCGCGTCCTGGGCGCGAACTACGACAAGTCGTCACTCGGCGTGCTCACGGCCAACCCCGGCAGGCTGACCAACGACTTCTTCGTGAACCTGCTCGACATGGGCACGCAGTGGGAGCCGACGTCCGAGGCCGCCGAGACCTACGAAGGCCGGGACGCCGCCACGGGCGAGGTCAAGTGGACCGGCAGCCGTGTCGACCTCCTCTTCGGTTCGAACTCCGAACTGCGCGCGCTCGCGGAGGTCTACGCGTGCGACGACGCGGGGGAGAAGTTCGTGCAGGACTTCGTCGCGGCGTGGGACAAGGTCATGAACCTCGACCGGTTCGACCTGGACTGAGAACACGGCCCGTCCAGGCCGGCCCGACAAGGCCGGCCTGGACGCCCTCGGAGCCCCGGCCGCTTGCCGTGCTTTCTGCCCGGCTGGCCGTCGGGCGCCTGGGGGTGCCGTGCGGGTTGCACAACTGGGAGTCGGCGCAAGCCGTTTCGGCTGGGGAACCGCACTGCGTACGGGAAATCCAGTTGCCCGCGTCGCGCGCCGTGGTCACCCTGACCCGATGTTCCTCCAAGAAGCGGCACGTGCCTGGCGTGAAGACGGCTTCGTCATCCTCCCCGGCTTCATCCCGCCCGCCGAGCTGAAGCCCGCGGCGGGCGAACTGGACCTGCTGTTCCCGTCCGCCGAAGGCTTCCACGACGCAACCGATCCGCGACGCGAACGATTCATCGGTGACCAGTTCGCAGGGATCGACTACTTCCCGTTCGCCAGCACGGAGATCAGCTTGCTGGCAGTCAACCACCGGATCCTGACGCTCGCCGGGACGCTGCTGGAGGACGAGGACTTCCAGATCTACGGGGCCGAGGCCTGGGCGAAGTACACCGGTGCCAGCGACTACGACCAGGACCTGCACCGCGACTACCCGGGCCACACCCTCCTGGTGCCCAGCACTGCGCCCGGCTTCCAGGAGCTGGAGATGTTCGTGTACCTGGCGGATGTGCCCGAGGAGTCCGGCCCTGCGCACCTCGTTTCCCGGAAGCACACGGCCGGCCTCCCCGCCGTGCCCGACAGGCATCTGCGGTCCGGTCTCGAAAGCAGGAGCCGCTTCCACGACGACAGCGGAAGCCCGCACCTGTACGGAGCGGAGGTGTCCGCAGCCGGTCCTGCCGGAACGGTCGTCGCCTTCGAGATCGGCACCGTCCACCGCGCAACAGCCATGACCGCGCCGCGCGGTGCCCGCTACACGATGCACTTGAACTTCCGTCCCTCCGGCGTCCACTGGGGTCAGCGCCGGGGCTGGGCCTACTCCGCCGTCCAGCAGGACTGGTCCGAGTTCGTCGAGCGGGCCACCCCGCGCCAGCTCCGGGCATTCGGGTTCCCGCCACCCGGACATCCTTACTGGACACCGGAGACGCTGGCAGGGACGGCACTGCGGTATCCGGGGCTCGACCTCACACCCTGGCGTCAGTCTGGCTGAGCCCCCGGCCGCTTGCCCGAGGTCCCGTCCGTACGACTGGTGCGGACAGGAGCGCCGCCACCGCTGTTCACCGGCGTGGAAGGCGGAAGGGACGATCAGGTCGTCGTCGCTGAACGGCTTCACCGCGGTGCAGCTCTTCGCCACGTCCGGGTCAGCGACCGTGGTCAGGCATCCCTGCGGGTGGGGCGGCCGCGGGGGGACGGTGGGACATGGCCCAGCGGATCGTGGAGGTCAGCCCGGATCCGGCCCAGCGCACACCGGTCTTCTCCAGCAGGGGCAGGTGAGGCAGGCCCAGGGGCTCCCGGGCCCACGGTGGCAGCAGCGCGATCGCGTTGGCGGCGATTATCGCGTAGGGGAGACGGGCGGCCCGGGGCAGCGGTGGACGCAGCAGCAGGAATCGGGCGGCGTCCCTGGCCTCTGGCGTGGCGCGCAACTCGGGTCGGTACGCCGCGATCCGCTCGGCCAGTTCCCGGCGGTCGCGCGGCGGGTCGAGGACACCCAGGGCGCTGCCGACGCGTGCGGTGTCGGCCACGTAGCCGTCGTACTCTTCCGGCGTCAGCGGTTTCGCCCCGTAGCGCTGATGGGCCCGCCAGAAGCTGTCGACCTCGGCGACATGCACCCACGCGAGCAGGTGCGGATCCGCCGCGTGGTACTCCGCTCCCGCGACGGTCCGCCCCTTCACACGCTGATGCACACCCCTGACGTGATCGACCGCGCGTTGCGCGTCGTCCGCAGCCCCGTAGGTCGTCATGGCGAGAAAGGTGCTGGTCCGCTGGAGGCGCCCCCACGGGTCCCCCTTGTATCCCGAATGCGCCGCGACGGCGCTCATGGCCAGGGGATGCAGCGACTGGAGCAGCAGCGCGCTCAGACCCCCGATGAACATCGAGGCATCACCGTGCACTGTGCGTATCGGTCTGTCCTCGGCGAACCACCTCGGTCCGGGTGTCCCGTGGATCCTGGACCGGTTCGCGGCGCCCGCCGGGCCTGCCACCCGCTCGAAGAGACTGCTGCCCAGCCGCTCCCGCGCCGCCGCTACGCCTGGTATCCGCCACTCCATACTTCCATTGTCCGCGTTGCGGCGCGGGTGCGGACATCTCCCGGCGGATCGGCGCCGCGGCCCTCCCTGCCGGCCCCGTCGAGCCCCGTCGCCATGAGGCGTGCCGAGCAGATTCCCGCGCCGCACCCTCGTGGTCCTCCGGGGCTCCCGGCGAAACGCCTGGCGGCTTGATCGCCGGGGGAGAGCGCCGGCCGAACGGCGGCCCGCGACATCGGTGCGGCTGTCGCGGCCTGCTCCTCGGGGCGTGAAGTGACGGCTCCCGGCCCCCGGCCTCCGGGCCCCGGCTTCGCGACGATGTCGCAGCCGTCGCCGATCCGGACGGCCGAACGGGATACGCGTGCGGCGTGGTTCCCGTGCTCGACGACGGCTGTCCCTCCCGGGGCGGATGAACTCGCCGCCTCGCCCGTGGGCGCCATCTGCCCGTCAACTGTCCCGTGCACAGGCCCACTTGACGTCCTGCACAGCTCACGCAACGCTCCCACTGATCGATTCGGCGATACGGGGGGCGACGTGCCTGGTGGAGGAGCGGACGTACCGCGTGCAGGGAAGGACGGTTCCCGGCCGGCACGGAAGATCACCGTGGAGACCAACGGCCTCGACGTGATCGGCGACGCCGAGCGCAAGGGCCGCCCCGCGCAGCTGTTCTGGCCCTGGTTCGGCTCGAACGTCTCGGTTCTGGGCCTGAGTTACGGCTCGTTCGCTCTGGGGTTCGGCATCGGGTTCTGGCAGGCCCTGGCCGCCGGAATCGCGGGCATCGTCTTCTCTTTCCTGCTGTGCGGCTTCATCGCCGTCGCGGGCAAGCGCGGTTCCGCACCGACCATGGTGCTCAGCCGGGCGGCCTTCGGCGTGCGGGGCAACAAGCTGCCGTCCGCGGTCTCCTGGGTGCTGACCGTCGGCTGGGAGACGGTGCTGGTGATCCTCGCGACGCTCGCCACGTCGACCGTCTTCGACCGGCTGGGCTGGGGCGGCGGCACGTCCACGAAGCTCGCCGCCCTGATCGTCGTCTCGGCGCTGACCGTCCTGACGGGGGTCGTCGGCTTCGACCTCATCATGCGCATGCAGTCGGCGATCACCCTCGTGACGGCCGCGCTGACCGTCGTCTACATCGCTCTGGTGGCCGACGAGATCCACTGGGAGACGGCCGGGAGCCTCCCCGTCGGCTCCGCGCAGGAGGTCGTCGGGGCGCTGGTCTTCCTGATGACGGGATTCGGGCTCGGCTGGGTCAACGCCGCCGCGGACTACGCCCGTTACCTGCCGCGCCGCACCTCGGGTGCCGCAGTCGCGGGATGGACCACCCTGGGTGCCTCGGCCGCACCGGTCGTCCTGCTGGTCTTCGGGCTGCTCCTCGCGGGCTCGTCCCCCGAACTGGGTGAGGCGATCGCCGCCGACCCCGTCGGGGCGCTGACGACGCTGCTGCCGACCTGGTTCCTCGTGCCGTTCGCGCTCGTCGCCGTGCTGGGCCTGGTCGGCGGTGCGGTGCTGGACATCTATTCCTCGGGGCTGGCGTTGCTCGCCCTGGGGGTAAGGGTGCCCCGCTGGGCCGCCGCCGCACTGGACGGGCTGCTCATGGTGCTGGGAACGGTCTACATCGTCTTCTTCTCCGAGGACTTCCTCGGCTCCTTCATGGGCTTCCTCACCACGCTCGGCGTCCCCGTCGCCGCCTGGTGCGGCATCATGCTCGCCGACGTCGCGCTGCGCTCCCGTCCGTACGACGACGCCGACCTCTTCTCGCCCTCCGGCCGCTACGGCGACGTGCGGTGGCTGCCCGCGGCAGTGCTGTGCGCGGCCACCGCTGCCGGATGGGGCCTGGTGACCAACTCCGCCGCCGGCTGGCTCTCCTGGCAGGGTTACCTGCTCGGTCCGCTGGGACTGGGCGGGACCTCGGGGCCCTGGGCGTCCGCCAACCTCGGGGTGCTCTCCGCCCTCGCCTCGGCGTTCGCCGTGACGCTGGTGTGCCACCGCTGCAGGGTCAAGGAGCAGGAGGCGGCGCCGGCTTCACCGGCCGGCTCGGTCTCGGACGCGCGTACCACCCCCGGCCCGGCCACCGTTGCGGGCACGGCGGGCGACTGACCGCCTGAGCCGGGTTCCCGTACGGAACGGGAGCCCGCCCGAACGGCAGCGGCAGCGGCCAAGGGCCAGAGGCACCGGGCTCGCGACTCCTTCAGCGCGCTCGGGCCGACGTGTTCCGTCCTGCCGGAGGCGCGGTCGCGGTGAGGACGGTCGCGCTGAACTCCCCGGACGTGGCTGCCTCCGCCGTCAGCCCGCACGCCGCGAGTGCTTCGAGGGCGTACGGCGCCTGACGCCCGCTCGTCTCCACGAGCAGGAAGCCGCCCGGGACCAGCCAGCCGGGTGCGCCGGCGGCGACCCGGCGGAGCACGTCGAGCCCGTCCGGACCGCCGTCCAGTGCCACGAGGGGCTCGTGGAGACGGGCCTCCGGCGGGAGCAGAGCGACCTCGCCGGCCGGTACGTACGGCACGTTGGCCACCAGTACGTCCACGCGCCCCCGCAGCCGGGCGGGCAGCGGCCCGAACAGGTCTCCTTCGTGGACGTGACCGCCGTAAGGGGCGACGTTGCGCCGGGCGCAGCGTGCCGCGGCCGGATCGACGTCGCAGGCGTGCAGCTCGATGTGTCCGTCCGTACGGGCGGCGAGCGCCGCCCCCACCGCGCCCGAACCGCAGCACAGGTCGAGGACGACAGGAACAGCGCCCGGGTCTCTGTCACGGCCTGCGACGAGAGCGGCGGCGGCCTGCCGTACGAGGAACTCCGTACGGCGCCGCGGTACGAAGACCCCCGCCTCCACGGCCATCCGCATTCCGCAGAACTCGGCCCAGCCCAGGAGGTGTTCGAGGGGTTCACCTGCAATCCGCCGTTCCGCCATGGCCGCGAGCTCGTCCGGTGTGCCCGCGGCGGTCATCAGCAGCTCCGCCTCGTCCTCGGCGAACACGCAGCCGGCGGCGCGGAGTTCGGCGACGAGAGCAGAACGGGAGAGCGGTGAGGGAAGCAGCGACGTCATCGGGGAGCCTTTCGAGAGGTGCCACGGGGGCTCCCGGCCGGCTACGTCGGGTTCGAGAACGCGGCAGCCGGGGAGAGCACCCCACCTGGTGCTTCGGTGATCGGTCCCACCTCCTCTTCCGCGCTGTACCGGGAAGCGAACACTACCCGAGGGCGGTGCCTCGCGGCGCGCGTACTGTCGGGCCCTCACCGCACCTGGGAGCCCGCCGTGCCTCCGTCCCCGGGGAGGACCGCCGCCGATGCGAAGCCCACCACGGCGGTGAAGGCCTGGACGCCGCGCTGTGTGATCCCGACCGTCAGGGTCTCCTCCTTCGCGCCGCCGGAGGAGTCCCCGTCGGCCGACGGCTCCGACCAGTCGACCCAGGCGGGTTCGTCCAGGTCGACGTACCGCGTGAACGCGGCCTCCATACGCACCAGATGCAGCAGACGGGACTGCCGGCCCTGCAGGACGAGGTGGGCGCACTGACGGGCCGCTTCCATCAGCAGCATTCCCGGAGCGTGATCGACCGGATGGTCGAAGAGCCACGGGCTGGAGGTGACCACGCGCAACTGCCGGCGCGACTCGTCCCCCGCGGGGGCGAGCACCACTTCGCGCTCGCTCTCCCTCGCGACGAGTGCGGGAACCACCGGCGCCGGCGGGGGGAGGGCCGCCGACATCGCCTCGGAGGGAGGCCTCGTACGGGACCCGCGCAGGCGGGCGTACACCTCAGGGCTGTGGGCGCTGAAGACGGTCGAGGCCGTGCCCAGCGTGCGTCCTTCACCGGTGACGGTCATCTTCACGGCCAGTCTTCGTAACCGGCCGCCTGGCCGGGGCGGATGCGAGACGGACAGGCGCAGGACGACCTCGGCGGGACGGTCCGTCACCCGTAACAGCGGCGCGGCGAACGCACAGTGGTGGTGGTCCCATATCAACTGGTGGTCCGGGGGCACGCGGTACGCCGCGTGCGAGAGCAGCGGCAGGACCTGCCGGGTCGTCTCCACCAGCAGCATCGGATCCTGCACGCCCCCGCGGCCGGTGCGCCAGTAACCGTGGTCCCGCGGCCACTGGGCACCCACCTCGAACTCCCGCTCGCCGAGCTGCTTCCAGCCCGTCAGCAGCACCTCTGTGTGCGCGGACTTGTGCACGAACTCGCGGGGGACCGGTGACGAGTAGGCTGTGCTCTCCGGCAGATCTGGCACGGCGGGGGTGACGGTCATCGGCGGTCCTCCGGGTGGGATGGTGTCCAGAGTGAGTGACTTGTGCCGGAAACCATAGAACCTTTGGTGGCGAGGCCGGATGGTGGCAGCGAGAACGAAACCGATGCAGCAGCGAGCCGTCGAGACGCGGCAGTTGATTCTGGAGAAGGCGGCCGAGGTCTTCGACGAGGGAGGCTACAGGGCAGCGAGGATCGCCGAGATCATGCACCGTGCAGGCATCACCCAGGGGGCTCTGTACTTCCACTTCTCCTCGAAACTGGACCTCGCCCGCACGGTGATGCTCGCCCAGCGTGAATCGGTGGTCCTCCCGCCGGGACCCGACGGACTCCAGCGGCTCATCGACACGACGCTCCTGCTGGCCCATGAGCTGCAGACCAACAAGCTGCTGCGCGCCGGTGTGCGGCTCGCCGTGGAGCAGGAGGAGATCGGCTTCGTGGACGACTCGCCGTACCAGGAGTGGGCGGAGGTCTTCCGCGGCCAGCTCGAAGCGGCGGCCACCCGCGGGGAACTGCGCAGCCACGTCGAAGTCGACCGTCTCGCTGTGCTGCTGGTCGGCTGCTACACCGGCGTGCAGCACTTCTCGAAACTCGCCAACGCCCGTGCCGACCTTCCCGACCGGATCGCCGACCTGTGGCATTACATGCTGCTGGGCATCGCACCGCCCCAGGTCGCCGCGGAGATGATCGTCAATCCGGAGCCGCCGTTGCTCGCGGCGGGCTGACCGTGCGAGTCGTGCTGAGCGGTGCGACGGGGTTCATCGGCTCCGCCGTCCTCGGACGGCTCACCGCGACCGGCGCGGACGGTGTCCCCTCCACTGCGGAGCCCGGCCAACCCCCCGAAGCGGCACCGGAGTTGACCGTACGGGCCCTTACCCGCAGACACGTTCCGCTGCCGGCCGGGGTGGAGCAGGTCCGCGCCGACCTGGCCCGTCCCGAATCGCTCTCCGGCGTCTGCGCGGGAGCGGACGTACTCGTGAACGCCGCCTCACACGTCGGTTCGGACGAGCAACAGTGCGAACTGATCAACGACTTGGGGACGGCCGCGCTCATGCGGGAAGCGGCGAGGGCGGGCGTGAAGCGCATCGTCCACCTCTCCACGACGGCCGTCTACGGCCGGGGTCCCCACCGGGGTGCGGCCGTCGGCGACCTGGAACCGGCCCCTGTCTCCCCCGCCAGCCGGACCCGGCTGGCGGGGGAGACACACGCGTTGCAGCGGGGTGCCGTCGTGCTGCGGGCCGGTCTCGTGACCGGTGAAGGAGACCGCTGGGTCGTGCCGGCGCTGGCCGAACTCACCCGGCGCGTACCGGGTTACTGGATGGGTGGCAGCGGACGGCTCTCACTGGTCGCGGTGGAGGACCTGGCACGTCTCGTCACGGGCGCCGTGCTCCGCCTGCCCCGGACGGGGGGAGCCGTACATCACGCGGTACATCCCCGGCCCGTACGCCTGCGCGACCTGCTGGAGACCCTGGCCTCCCTGAACGTACTCCCGCCGCTGAGCGGGGAGTTGACCTGGCAGGAGTGCCTTTCCCTGCTGCGTGCCAACCCCGGCCGTATCCGTGAGCGGCAGCTGGCGCTGCTCGCCCAGGACCACTTCTACCGGGGGGAGTCGCTCTGGGAAGCCTGCCGATGCGACCCGGGCCCCGGCCCGTTGGCGAGGCTGAGCGGGGCGGCCGGCTGGTACCGCCGCCAACTCCGCGGCGCCTGACGGACGTACAGGACATCTCACTCCTCCTGCAGCTCTGTGGTCCCTTCCTGCGCATGAAAACAGAACACTTTGTATGTTTGTCTGGGGTGGCAGTGCTCCCCGTAGCTGCTGCCCCTGACGGTCCGTTTCCCCGCGGACCCGTACGCACGAAGGGAACAGGCTCCATGAGGCAAGAGCGCGCAGAACTCACGCGGCACGCACTGACGATGGCCGCGGCGAGGTCTTTCGACCGCTCCGGTTACCAGCGCACCACACTCTTCGAAGTCAGCCGTGCGGCCGCGATGAGCAAGGGCGCCCTGTCCTTCCACTTCGGCAGCAAGGAGGAACTCGCCGACACCGTCCGGCGCGAGGCGTGCACCCGCACGTTCCAGGCCACCGAGCTGCTGCGGGCGAAGGACCAGCCGGCGCTTCAGACGCTGATCGACCTGACGCACCTGGTGGCCGAACAGCTCGCGCACGATCATCTGGCCCGGGCCGCCGTGAAACTCTCCCGTGAGCTGGAGACGCCGCCGGACCCCGAGGTCAATCCGCTCGCATGCTGGCGGCAGGTCTTCACCGACGTCGCCCGGGAAGCGGAGAAGGACGGGACACTGCGCCGCGAGACGACGGCGGAGACGGTGGCGGAAGTGGCGTTCGGTCTCGCCGCGGCGGCCCACTCGGATCAGGCCGACGAGGGGTTCGACCCCCATGAACGCCTCGCGGCGCACTGGCAGTTGCTGCTCTACGGGCTGGTCTCCCAGCCCGGCCCCGAGCACCTCTGGATCGCGGGCACCGAGTCGGACTGGCTGCGGATCTCCGGGTGCGAGCTGCAGAAGACGGAGTGATCCGGCGGCAGCCGAGGCCGGGCCATGGCCGGGTGATCCGGCGAAACAGAGTGTGGCGGCCGCATTCCCCGAGTGCGGCGGCCGCGATCGCGGGAGGCGATGCGACGCCGGGCAGGTCACCCGACGGGGGAGTCGGAGACCTGCCGACCTCACGTGCAGGCGTGCCCCTGACCCCTCGCCGCCCGAATGGGGCCGAGAAGTTCCCGCCATGCATCACGTCTCGCGCCACGCTGTCCCCCGACGGCAGCGTGGTGCCCCCCGATCATGCCGTGTGCAGGTGGCACCTTTCCAGGCGCGACCTTTTACGTGTAAGAACGGGGTGCTTAAAAAAACCGCCCGCCACGGCTTGAGGAGAGCCCCCATGCCCCGGCCCGACGGCCCGCTGCCGCGCCAGCGCGACCTGCAGAACTTCCTCCGGGAGGCACGAGCGAGGGTCGATCCGGCCGAACACGGGCTGGAACGGCCGAGCGATCGCCGCGGGCGGCAGGTCCCGGGGCTGACCCAACCGCAGATGGATGTGCTGCTGCACAGCCGGACGGGAACGTACGGCAGCTTCGAACGGGGCGCCAAGACCAACCCCTCGACCGACTATCTCGACCGGCTGGCACGGTATCTGAAGCTGGGCCCGCAGGAATGGGAGTCCCTGTGGCGGCACACGTACGGCCACAACCCTCCCTACGCGCTGGACCCCGAAGCGGGCCTGGACGTCGCGCCCGTGTGGCGCCGCGTCGTCCACGAGATGACGACGATGGCCTACATAAGCAACGTCTCCTGGGATCTGCTGGAGTTCAACTCCGCCTTCGCGGAGATGTTCCCGGACGGCAGGCCCCCGTCGAACGTCATGCGGTGGATGCTGCTGGACGACGTGGCGCGTGACGAGGTACTTCTCGACTGGGAGAACTCGTGGGCTCCGGTGATCATCCCGCAGCTCGTGGCCGCCCGGCACGCGCACCCGGCAGACCGGACACTGCAGAAGCTGGAGCGCGACGTCCACAACGACCCGCGCGCCGCACGTGTCCGGCGCAAGATCATCGCGGCCTTCACCCGGCCCGACAGCGACGACCGTCCGTTGAGGCACGCCGCGCTGGGGCCGGGACGGGCCCGGCTCGGCGCGGCCGAGCCGCTCGTCAATCCCGGTGCCCGGCTCATGGTCGTGGAGTTCGAGCCGGACCGTCCCTGACAGCCCCGGCCGGTGGCCGTCACGGTCGGCGCCGCGTCGCCGGGGGCAAAGTGAGCGCTTGGCTAAAGCAACGATGGGTAGCATGTCCGCCATGAGGCGAAGGGGGAGGTTCGCGGCCCTGACCGGCCCGGACCGCGGTGCAGCGGAGCCCCGGTGAGCGCGCGTACGCGATGCAAAGCGGCCGGAGCGAGCTGCGGTGAGCCGAAGGGTCAGCGCCCCGGCGAGCCGGGAGGATGGCATCGAGGCGGTCGCTGCCCCCGGTGCCGTGCCGCGCGCCGCGCGGAGCAGGAGCGTGCGACCCGCCTGAGCCCGCAGGACCGCTTGGCGGTGCTGGCGGCCCTGCGGGCCGGGGGCACCCTGGAGTCTTCGGCCGGTGCGCTCGAGATGCCGGTGGAGCGCCTCGCCGCGGCCGCCCTCCGCGACAGCGAGGTGCAGGCGGCCCTCGCGGGGAAGCCCGCCGAGGAGCAACTCCGGGCCAGGCGCCGTGACTTCCTGACGGCACTGAAGGAAACCGACGGCGACAGATCACTCGCGGCCTGGTCCGTCGCACTGGACGAACTGGAATCCGTCGAGTGGCTGGCCGACCCGGCGTACGCGGCGCAGGAGGAACTGCTTCTGACCGCGGTCGCAGAGCGCGCCTGCCGCCCCCGGCGCCAGATCGGGGACGAACTGCTGGACAGGGCGGCCGACTTGCTGGAGACGGGCGCCACCATCACCGAAGCGGCACGTAGCGTCGGTGTCGCCACGGGGACGCTGCGCAGCCGGAGCGAGGAACATCCCCGGCTGGCTGCCGCGCTCCCTCCGAAACGCTGAGCGGCCACCGGAGACCGGGATCCACGGGCGCGGCCCGGTACCGGAGAGGGCCAGACTTCGCCGCCCGGCATCCTCCCTGCGCCGCTCCTGTGCCGGCTCCCTCGGGAGTCGTCAGCCCGGGATGCGGCTGCGGCCCGCCGCAAGCCCGCCGACGGCGCCGCGCCATGGGGAACGAGCCGGTCACGGACGGCACCGCTCACACCGTGTTCGTTGAACAGGATGCGCAACTGTCTGCGGTACGCGCTGCGCACGTGATACGCACATGGTGGAACCCACGGCACATGTGTTCGCAGGGCGTCGCCGTCCTCGCTGCCTTTGTGGCGGGGGAGTCCGCCGCGGGTCTCCGGCGGCAGAGCCGGCGGCCGGGCCCGTCCCGAACAAGTGCTTGCGCACCGTCTGCAGAAGGAGACCATCATGGCGCACGCGAGCGGCATGCCGCCGACCTCTCACGCCAACCCCTCAGCCAGGCGTTCACGCCGGAAGAGCCCCGCCCGGCTCGCCCTCGAGGTGGCCCTGTGGGCGGTGCAGCTGTACCTCGCCTACTTCTTCGTGACTGTCGGTGCGATCCCGGCGCTGACCGCGGAGTCCGGTGCCCAGGACACGTTCGAGAAGATCGGCATCGGGCTGTGGTTCATGTACCTCACCGGCACCCTCGAACTGCTCGGCGCCATCGCCCTGCTCACGCCGTGGTTCTCGGGACTGGGGGCGCTGGGTCTGATGGGCGTCATGACGGGCGCCTGCATCACGCACCTGACGCTCATGGACGGCAAGGGCATGTCCACCCCCGCGATGATGCTCGTCCCGCTGCTCGTCATCGTCGTAGGACGCTGGGGAACCATCACGCAGCTCCTCAACCGCCTGCGCGGCGGTGGCCGCCAGGGCGCGGCCCGCTACTGAACCGCCTTCCGCGCGAGCCGGGTTCGCGTCCGGCATGCACGACCTGAGGAGAAGGCTCCGCCTCGGCCCCGATGAGTAATCGGCGGCTGCCGGGTCTCCTCTCCGGGCGCGTACGTCCGTACCGCCGCCCGGAGAGGAGATCCACCATGAATCAGACAGCCGGTACACCGTCCGGACCCCGGGGCGCCGTCCCCGCCGAACGGGCGGCCCGCGGCAAGGAACTGTCGCTGCGCGCCCTCCAGGCGCTGCTCGCGCTCTTCTTCGTTTTCGCCAGCGCCCTCCCCAAGCTCATCGCGCACTCCTCCGCCGTCGAAGGCTTCGAGGAGATCGGCTTCGGCATGTGGTTCATGTACGCGATAGGCGTCCTGGAACTCGCAGGCGGGATCGCACTCGCGACCCCCTGGCTGTCGGGGCTCTCCGCGCTGGCCCTGATCGCCCTGATGGTCGGGGCCTTCATCACCCAGGTCACCCTCTTCGAGGGCCGCAACGCCTATACGCCCGTGCTGCTCATGATCGTCCTCGGCGTCGTCGCGTGGGCGCGGCGGGGAACCGTGACCGCGCTGGCCGCCCGGCTTCGCGGCACCGCCTGACGCCCGCGCCACACGCTCGCGAGTCCTCGCCGGCAGATCGCGGGGAGGCCCTCGCCGGCCCTCCCCGCGGGAATCAGCGCCCGAGCACGGACTTCACCGCCTCGGGGGTACGGCCGACCACCGCACCCCCGTCGTCGGCGGTGATGATCGGCCGCTGGATCAACTCCGGGTGCGCGGCGAGGGCTTCGAGCCAGCGTCCGCGGTGGTGTTCCTCGCGGGGCCAGCCCTCGACGCCCAGTTCGGAGGCGATCGCTTCCCCGGTACGGGTGATGTCCCACGGTTCCAACGACAGCCGGGCCAGGACTCCTTCGAGCTCCTGCACGGTCGGCGGCTGCTCCAGGTAGCGCCTGACCGTGTAGGAAGCGCCTTCGGCGTCCAGCAGTGAGATCGCTGAACTGCACTTGGAACAGGCGGGGTTGATCCAGATCTCCATGCTCCGGCGGTCCTTCCGGTGGGGTTGCGGTGCCCGGCCCGTGGCCGGCTCTTCGTTGTGGAACGTACGCCGGTGAGCCGCCGGGCCGACTCCCCGGCGGGCGGCGAAGTGGTGCCGCAGGGTGTCGCCGCTGCCGAACCCGGCCCGCGCCGCGACGGCCTCCACGGGCAGGGCGGTGCTCTCCAGCAGCTCCTCGGCCAGCTGAAGCCGCTGGTCCAGGAGCCATCGGTGCGGTGTCGTGCCTGTCGCGGCCTTGAAGTGCCGTGCGAAGGTGCGCGGCGACATGGCAGCGCGAGCAGCCAGGACCTCCACCGTCAGCGGCTCGTCGAGGTGCTCCTGCATCCAGTCGAGCAGACCGGTGAGGCCGTACTCGGCGCGCGCCGCCGGCACGGGCATCTCGATGAACTGTGCCTGTCCGCCCGAGCGGTGCGCCGGTACGACCATGCGGCGGGCCAGTGCGTTGGCGGTGGCCGCGCCGTGCTCGAGACGGACGAGGTGGAGGCAGGCGTCGATGCCGGCGGCTGCTCCTGCACTGGTCAGGACAGGACCGTCCTCGACGTAGAGCACATCCCGGTCCACGAGGACACGGGGATGGCAGCGGGCGAGACGGTCGGCGAACTGCCAGTGCGTGGCCGCCCGCCGTCCGTCCAGGAGACCGGCCGCCGCCAGCAGGAAGGCCCCGGTGCAGACGGACAGGACACGGGCGCCCCGGGCGACGGCCTCGTGCAGCGCCTCCACCAGCGGGCCGGGCGGATCCGCGTCCAGCTGCGGCCAGGCGGGCACGGTCACGAGATCGGCGCTCGCCACGCGCTGCGGGCCGTGCTCGGCGTACAGGGTGAATCCCGAGGTCGTCCTGACCGGGCCGGGCTTCGCGGAGCACACGGCGAAATCGTGGACGGGAAAGCCGTCGTCGGACCGG
Organism: Streptomyces ovatisporus; assembly: GCF_042653885.1. Taxonomy (NCBI): domain Bacteria; kingdom Bacillati; phylum Actinomycetota; class Actinomycetes; order Kitasatosporales; family Streptomycetaceae; genus Streptomyces; species Streptomyces ovatisporus. The sequence continues at coordinate 55,993 of NZ_JBHSFH010000006.1, read as the reverse complement.
TCCAGCCCGAAGACCTGGGCGACCACGCCCAGTTCGAAGGCGGCGGCCTGCTCGCCCACCAGCGCGACGACGTTGCGGAGCATCCGTCCATCATGGCAGGAAGTTCCGGGGTAGTGGCAGTCCTGCCACTGTCGCTCTTTCCCGGAGCTCAGCAGGATTCCGGGCATGGACACCTTCACAGCCCCGGCCGGACAGTCCGGCCTCTCCGACGCGGCTGGCCGTCCCGGCAGCTCCCGCCCGGCCGCGCCCGGCGGTCTCCCCCTGCCCGGCACGGCTCCGGCCACCGTGGCCGTCCCGGCACCCGGCAGAGGGCCACAACGCTGGGCCGGTGCGCCCAGTGCCCTGTACGACACGGACGGGTCCCTTCTCCTCGCGTACCGCGTACGGGACGAGGAGGACTACAACGTCGTCGCCCGCTCCGGGGACGGTCGCACCTTCACCACTCTCGCGGTCCTGGAAAGCAGCCGGCTCGGCGCCATGATGGTCGAGCGCCCTGCCCTCGTGCGGACACCGGCCGGCACCCTGCGCCTGTACGTCAGCTGTGCCACGCCGGGCACGAAGCACTGGTGGATCGGCGTGCTGGAGGCCGGCACTGCCGAAGACCTGCCCGGTGCGCCTCTGCGGCCCGTCTTCCGCGGCGACCGCGACACCGCCGTCAAGGACCCCGTGATCCGGTGGCGGGACGGGCGCTGGGAGGCGTGGCTGTGCTGCCATCCCCTGGACCGGCCCGGGGAGGAGGACCGGATGTTCACCGCGTACGCGACCAGCGGGGACGGGCTGCACTGGCAGTGGCGCGGCCCGGTGCTCCAAGGGCGCAGCGGAGCATGGGACGCCCGCGGCGCCCGCCTGACGTCCGTGCTGCCCGACGGGCGTGCCGCCTACGACGGACGGGCCAGCGCCGAGGAGAACTGGTTCGAGCGCACCGGTCTCGCCGCCCGCGAAGTGACGGACGGTGCCGTGAAGTTCAGCGCGACGGGGCAGGAACCGGTCGCCGACGTCCGCTACCTCGACGTCCTGCCGCTGCCCGGCAGGCGCGGACACCGCATCTTCTACGAGGCCAGGCTGCCGGACGAAAGCCATGAACTGCGTACCGAGTTGATCCTCCCGGACGGGTGACCGGGCCTGTGCCGGCAGCATGGTGCGGCCAGGGGCGGCGTCGGGACGTGACAGCCGTGGAGGGGCGCGGCAGCCCCCGATAGGCTGCGCGGATGACCGAGACCTGGGAGCCGGGCGCCGCCGGCGTACTCCGGCTGCCCTCCGGACGCGCCGTGCGCGGGCGGGGGCTGCGCAAGCCGCTGCCGCCCGGCCCGCAGCCGGCCTTCTCCGTGTTCCTGCTCGGCAAGCAGCCGCCCGAAGTCCCCTGGGATTCCCGGTGGTTGCGCTGGCCCGACTTCCGCGTGCCCAGTTCCCTCACCCAGGCCCGTGCCCTGCTCAGCGAGGCCTGGTCGCGGGCGGAGTCGGAGCGGGTCGAGGTCGCCTGCGGTGGGGGCCGCGGCCGTACGGGTACGGCGCTGGCCGCCCTCGCCGTCCTGGACGGCGTGCCGCCCGCCGAAGCGGTCGCCTTCGTGCGCCGGCACTACGACCCGCGGGCGGTGGAGACCCCCTGGCAGCGCCGGTGGGTGCTGCGCTTCGCCGACTGACCGGAAGGGAGGGGAAGGGGCACGGAGAGGAGGGGTGAGGAGGGGCAGCGGTGCAGGGGCGCACCCGGCGCACCGGCCGTCCCGTTCGGGCACCTTTCCGTGGCCCCTTCACCAGTCCGGTTCCAGTCCGGTTCACCAGTCCGGGTCGCGGCCGAGCACGGTGCGCCCGCCGTCGACGGGCACCGTCGCACCGGTGATGAATCCGGCATCCGGCGAGAGCAGGTGCGCGATGGCTGCCGCCGTCTCCTCGGGCCGCCCCACCCGTCCCAGGGGGTGCAGCGCGCGCATCTCCTCCTCGATGCGCGCGGCCACTTCGGGTTCGCAGGCGGCGAGAAGACCGGTGTAGCGCTCCGTGGCGACGGAACCGGGCGCGACGGCGTTCACGCGTATTCCGTACGGCCCGTACTCGACGGCCAGGGCCCGGGTGAGACCCTCGACGGCCGCCTTGGCGGTGACGTACGGAGTGCAGCCGGGGACGGCCCGCGTGGCCTGGTGCGAGGTGACGTTGACGATGCTGCCCGCTGTGCCGTCGGCGAGGAATCGGCGCAGAGCGGTCGCGCATCCGACGACTGCCGGGTCGAGGCTGCCCGCGATCAGGCCGAGGACGGTGGGGACCGGGGCGGTGTGCAGCGAGGCGTCGCGGAAGACGGCGGCGTTGTTCACCCAGCCCGTCAGAGTTCCCACGCTCTGCGCGAGGTCCGCGGCCCGCTCGGTGACTGTTTCGTCGTCTGCGCTGCCTGCCAGTGCGAGGGCCCTGCCGTCGGAGGAGTGCGACTCGACCCACTCCAGTGCCGCCGCATCGACGTCGACCGCCACCACGGAGTGGGAGCCGGCCAGCAGGCGCTCGGCGAGTGCCCGCCCGATGCCGCGGCCTGCACCTGTCACGACGTAGGCGTCGCCCATGCCTCCGCTCTCCCTTCCTCCGTGCGTCGCTGACGGCGCGACCCACCCTTGTCCCCGCCGCCGGACAGTGTCAACTGCATTTGTCGAAGCACTTCGACAGCGCTCGTCCACGGCCGCCCGGGACCGGGCCTCAGCTGGAGCCGCGCTCGATCAGTTCGAGCCGGAGTGTGACCTCCCGTACCGCTGCCCCGTCCTTGCCGGTCATCCGTTTGTGCAGCAGCTCCATCGCGGCCCTGCCGGATTCCTCGAGAGGCTGGCGCACCGTCGTCAGATCGAGGGCTTCGGCCAGGTCGCTGTCGTCGAATCCGGCCACGGCCACGTCTCCGGGTACCGCCAGTCCGAGCTCGTGCGCCGCCCTCACCACGCCCGCGGCGAGGGTGTCGTCGGCGGCGAAGACGGCCGTCGGGCGCTGCTCACCCGAGAGCAGGGCGCCCGCCGCCGCGGCGGACGCCCCCACACTGGGCTCGACGAAGCGCACGTGGGTGTCGGCGAGCCCGCATCCCGCTTCGGCCAGCGCCGCACGGTATCCGCTCAGTCTCCTGCGGGCGGGCGAGAGGTAGTCCTCCGACTGCTGCGTCTCGCCGACGAAGCCGAGGCGCCGGTGCCCTCGTCCGACCAGGTGCCCGGCCACGAGGCGGCCGCCGGTGGCGTCGTCCGTGTGGACGGAGTCGAAGTCGGGATGGCGCACGTCGACCAGTACGGCCGGCAGTCCCAGCGCTCGCAGGCGCCCGGCGACGGACTCCTCCAGCGGGAGACTCACGACGAGGATCCCGTCCAGCTGTCCGGTCAGCGGCAGGCTCTCCAGCAGCGGTGAGGCGCTCCGCACCGCCGACTCCTCGTCGAAGAGGACGACTTCCAGCGGCAGCCCGGCCGCCTCGCGCAGCACGCCGTTCAGCCGCCGGGCCACCGAGGGGTAGGAGGTGAAGGGCGCGAGCACTCCGATGCGGCCCACGCCCCTGCGTGCCTTGGCGACGGCCTCCGTCTTGGGGGTGTACCCGAGCGCGTCGGCCGCGGCGAGGACGCGCTGCCGTGTCCGGGTGCTGACGCGTGCCGGAGTGTTCAGCGCCAGCGAGACCGTGGAGATGCTCACGCCGGCTTCCGCGGCGACGTCGTAGATGGTGACGCGGCTCGGCAACTGCTCTCAGCTTTCCTCGACTTGGCCCCGGCCGGCCACATCGTAGACCGGTACGCACGGGGGCCGGGCCCGCTGACGGAGCGCGGACGGCACGGGAGTTGCGCCGCAGGCCGCGCGGAGGCTCACTGGACGTCGAACTCGTTGCCCTCCGGGTCGGCCATGGTGACGTGGTTGCTGCCCTGCGCCTCGACCTTGTGCAGCACCTTCGCGCCGATCTCCGTGAGCCGGCGCACCTCCGAATCGCGCTGCTCCGGGCCGACGTGCAGATCGATGTGCAGACGGTTCTTGGCCTGCTTCGCCTCGGGGACGGCCTGGAAGAGCAGGCGTCTGCCCAGGCCCGTGCCGCTGGCCTCGTCGACCGGGTCGTCGGGGTGGCGTACGGCGGCCAGGAGGCGCCATGCCTTGCGTCCGTCGACCACGGTGAAGTCGTTCCGGCCGACGGCTCCGGAGGCGAGGAGCTGGTCGATGAGCACGCTGTTGTCCTCCACCTCGTAGCCCAGGGCGAGGGCCCAGAACCTGGCGAGCTGCAGCGGGTCCGAGCAGTCGACGACGAGTTTCCAGTCCACGGCCATCAGGTCCTCCAGGTCCGGGAAGAGCTTCGCGCTACAGGTCTCTCAGTGGTTCCCACCCGGAAACCACTTATACTGGTTACATGAATGCCGAGGCAACAGGGCTGGTCATGCACTCGCCCGAAGGCACCCGTTACGTCTTCGACCCGGGAGCGCTGTGCCTTGAACTCCTCACCACGGGCGGACCGGGCGACCTGGCGCGCTTCGAGGTGCTGCACACCCCCGGTGATCTGGCCGAGTGGCTCGTCCGGTCACGCCTCCGGCCGGCTCCTCAGGACGTCCGCGTGACCGTCCCCGAACTGGATGCCGCACGCCGACTCCGTGACGCTCTCTGGGACCTGGCGCGTGCAGGGGTGTACGGACGCGCGCGAGAGCCCCGTGACGTGGCCGCGCTGAACCGCGCCGCCGCCCACCCCCCACCCGTCCCGCAGCTGGGGGAGGACGGCGCCCGCGGCTGGCAGCCTCCCGTCTCGGGAAGTCAGGCCATGTCCGCCGTGGCCCGGGACGCCGTCGAGCTGTTCACGGGCCCGTTCGCCTCCCGTGTGCGCGAATGCGGCGCAGGCGACTGCTTTCTGGTCTTCGTGGACACCTCCCGCCCGGGGCGCCGCCGCTGGTGCGCCATGGAGCGATGCGGAAACCGTCACAAGGTCCGGGCCCTGCGCGCCCGGCGCGAGAGCGAGAGAGAGGAGACGAGAGGGGAGACGAGAGAGGAGACAGGGCCATGACCCGACCCACGGGACTGACGAAGGACGCCGGCTACGAGATCGGCGTCTCCAGGACGCTGCACCTGCCGCCCGGAGCGGTGTGGGAGTTCCTCACCAGCTCCGAGGGGCTGGCCGTCTGGCTCGGTGCGGGCGCCCGTGTCGAGCCCCGCCGCGGCGCCGCGTACACCCTCGACGACGGCACGACGGGAGAGGTGCGCGGCTATCAGGAGGGAGTCCGTGTCCGGCTGACGCACCGTCCGCCCGGAGCGGACCGCGAGAGCACGGTCCAGTTCACACTCCAGGCGCGGGCGAGCAAGACAGTGCTCCAGTTCCATCAGGAACGCCTCGCGGACGCGGAGGAGCGGGAACGCCGGCGCCGCCACTGGAAAGCGGTGATGAGCCGCGTCACGGAGGCACTCACGCCCGCCGGTTGACGGCGCTCCGCTCTTCTCGCGCCCTGCCTCCGCTCTTCTTGCGCCCGGCGCTCCGCTCTTCTCGCGGCGCGCAGCCGACTCACCCCGGGCCGGAGCCGGCCGACTGGAGGAACCAGTCGCGCGCAGCCGCCGCGACCTGCTCCAGAGCGCCAGGCTCCTCGAACAGATGGCTCGCCCCGGGCACGACCTGTACGCGGTGCGTCTCGGGCAGCTCCTCCGCGGCCTTGCGGTTCAGATCCAGCACATGCTCGTCCCGGCCACCCACCAGCAGCAGCACGGGCACCCGCACCCGGCCGACCGCACCACCGGCAAGGTCCGGCCGCCCGCCGCGGGAGACGACGGAGACGACGCGGTCCGGCCGCTCCGCGGCGGCCACGAGCGCGGCGGCGGCGCCTGTGCTGGCGCCGAAGACATGCACCGGCAGTCCACTGGTCGACGGGTGCTTCGCGAGCCAGTCGACGGCGATGGCAGTGCGCTCGCCCAGCAGTTCGATGTCGAAGCGGAACTGCCCGCTCAGCGCGTCGGACCGCTCCTCGTCCTCGGTGAGCAGATCCATCAGCAGCGTGCCCCATCCGTTCCGGCGCAGCGCCTCGGCGACCGCACGGTTGCGGGGGCTGTGCCGTGAGCTGCCGCTGCCGTGCGCGAAGAGGACCACCCCGCGGGACGAAGGGGGAACCTCCAGGTCACCGGCGAGGTCCACGTTGCCCGGCACCGAGACCGACACTGTTTCCGAGACCATCAGAGCTTTCCCCTTCCGGCTGGCTCTCCGTGCTCCCCAGGTAGCCGTGCCTCCGGGATCTCATGCACGGAAACGGCGTGCGAGCGGGCACCGAGACAGCACCTGCGATACGGAGGCAGGCCGCAGGGAGGCGGAGGAACCGCAGGAGAAGACGCCGTCCCGGGCTTCGGTGCCGGTCAGGCCGTCAGTGCCGGTAGACGCGGAAGTAGTCGAATTCCGCGGTCGCACCCTTGCCGCCCATGGAGACCAGCCCCGCACGCAGCTTGCTCCCGCCGGGCAGCGTCCAGGTTCCGCCCGCGATCCACTCGTGGCCGTCACGGCTCGTGAACGCCTGTACGCGCCTCTCGCCGCTGCGGCGGTCCGTGGTGTGCCTCAGCCGCAGCCACGTGGTCCCGGCGGGCGGGCCCACGGACGTCGAGCCGTAGGCGATGTCGCCCTCGTAGGGCTGCTCCTTGCCGTACTCGGTCTGCCGGGTGTTCCAGATCGCCGCATGTGACAGGCGCAGGTACCTGTCGTCGTCGACGTAGGCGACCAGACCGCCCTGCTGGTAGTTGCGTTCGGTCTCCTCGCCGAGGTCGATTTCCAGCTTCGTCTCGACGGTGAAGTCCCCCTTCGGGGTGTCCCGCAGCATGACGGAGGCGGTGTTGTTCTTCTTGTGCAGGTCGGCGTCCTGGGTGGGCCAGACGTACTGTCCCTTCTCCACCCGTCCAGCGGGATCGCGCACCCACTGCCAGCCCGGACGCGGCTGCTCACCGTCGAACTCGTCGCTGCGGGAGCCGTCGAGCCGGCCGGGCACGTCCGGCCGGTGCCCCTCCGGCCCCGGCAGTGTGCTCGCCGCGGCACCGGGTGGTCCGGTGACCGGGGCGGACTGCCGCCCTTCGGACGCGCCCTTGCCGCCGCGGACGACCGGCCAGCCGTCCACCCAGTCCAGGCGGTCGATGAGCATGGGGCGGCGGTTGATGCCGTACGGCTCGTCGAGGTACGGCTTCGCGCGGTCGATGGCGTGGTAGACCATCCAGTCCTGACCGGCCAGGTCCTTCACGACGGCGTTGTGTCCCGTGCCCACCCAGCGGTTGCCGTTGGGGGTGAGGGCGATGCTTCCGCCCGTACGGGATGCCGTCAGCGCGACGCCCTCGCGGTCGGTGAAGGGGCCGCGCACGGAGCGGGAGCGCCCGACGAAGACCGAGTAGCCGGTCGTCGGGCCCGCACAGCAGTCGCCGGAGGAGGCGAAGAGGTACCACCAGCCGTCACGCCGCACGACGTAGCCGCCCTCGAACCTGTTGTCCGTGGCGACCTTCGTGGGTCTGCCCACGGTCCGCCGGCCGTCCGCCGACAGCTCGGTGACCTCGATGCCGCCGTAGTACGAGCCGTAGTAGAGGTAGCGCCGGCCGTCCGTGTCGACGACGTGCGCCGGGTCGAACGTCCACAGGAAGTCGTCCTTCTCCCCCGTTCCGCGCCTGGGTTCGACGACGGGCTCGTCGTGGGACTTCCAGGGGCCGGCGGGGCTGGACGCGGTGGCGACACCGATCGCGCTGTCGTCCTTCTCGCCCGTCGCGTCGGTCTGGGTGACGACGTAGTAGAGCCAGTAGCGGCCGTCGTGGTAGCTGATGTCCGGCGCCCAGTAGGCGGCGTCGTTCTTCTCGTCGGCCCACTCGGGGGCGTTGTCCTCGTCGAGGGCGTCGCCGACGTAGGACCAGTTCACCAGGTCGTGCGAGCGGGCCACGGGCAGCGAATGCGGCTTGCCCTCGCCGCTGCGGAGCGGATCGGTGGTGCCGAACGCGTACCAGTAGCCGTCCTTGCCGCGTACGACTGCGGGGTCGGCGAAGGTGTCGGCGAAGCTGCCGGAGACGGGGTTGCGGTAGGTGAGTGCGCGCGTTCCGTCGCCATCCGCCCTCGCATCGGCGGAAGCGGCGGAACCGTACGTGTGCGGCACGAATGCCAGCGGAATCAGCAGAGCCGACCCCGCGAGTGTGCGGCGGATCCGTGCTCCGGAGCTCCGTGCGGTCACTTGCCCTCCCAGGGTTCTCACAGCGGCACGCTCGTTCTATAGCCGGGAGTACAACGTTGTAAAGAGCTGGGGCGGGGACTGCTCGCCACCGTGACAAAGACCGTGAAGGCTGCTCAGGCCGCCCTCGTGCAGAGGCAGTCGGCCCATGCGCAGAGAACTGCAGCCGTCCACCGCTGCGGAAGCGGTGGACGGCTGCAGGGGACGGCCGGGCTCTCAGGCCGCCGGGCCGGGGCCCGTCCTCAGGACTGGGGCCGCCTGCCGTGGTTGGCCGCGTTCTTGCGACGTGCCTTCTTCTTGCGGCGCCGCTTCGATGACATGCCGGCTCCTTTCTGTGGTGCTTCCCGGGTGCCCGGCCCGGCGGTCATACGCGCGTATGCCCCGCCGCCGGAGCACCAACCGTTCGTGAGCAGCACCCCACCATGCACGGGCGGTCATCTCCAAAACGGCCGGCCCCGCGGCCGGTCAGCCCTGGATGCCCTGCCGGAAGTGGAGGAAGTCCTGCGGGTCGTACGGTGCTTGACCCCGGTGCGGCGCCGGCAGGCGGCCGGACTGCGCCTGCGGGCTCTGCCTGTGCGACCCGACGGAGCTGACGGGACCTGCGCGAACGTCCGGCCGGCGGGGTTGCATTCCTTCCCGGGCAGCGGCGCCTCATGGGTGCCGGGTGACGCGGGACCGGGGGAGGGGCGGAACCGGCCGGTCCCCGCTGCGTGTCACGACGCCCGTTCGACGTCGGGACCGCGTCCGGGTCCAGTGTGTGGGTATGGAGACAAACCGACGTTCATGGGCACTGGCGGGGCCCGTCACCTCGCCGTTCGCCCACCCCGGTGGCGTCCTCGGGCGCCTGGCCGGGCGCTTCATGCTGTGGACCAATGCCCAGAGCGACATCCTCGGTGTCCTCCGAGTGCGGCCGGGGGAGCGGGTACTGGAGGTCGGGTACGGGCCGGGGGCACTGGTACGGCTGCTCGCGGCCCGTACCGGAGCGGGCCACATCCACGGTGTGGACCCCTCGCCGGAGATGCGGGACGCCGCCGCCCGCCACAACCGCGGAGCCGTACGCGCCGGCCGCGTCACCCTGGAGACGGGGACGGCGGAGGACACCGGCCTGCCCGGCGAGGCCGTGGACCACGTCGTATCCGTCAACACCGTGGCGATCTGGCCCGATCTGGAGGCAGGACTGCGGGAGTTGCACCGCGTCGTACGTCCCGGAGGCGCCGTGGTGATCGCATGGCACGGCGGCACCTCCCCCGGCCGGATCGCGCGCAAGCTGCGGCTGCCCGAGGACCGGCTGGCGCGCATCGAGTCCGCACTGACAAGCCTGTTCACCGGCGTGGAACGCCGCCGGTTGCGGAACCTCGACGTCTTCAGGGCCGTGCGCCGAACCCGCCCCGGTGGGTGAATCCGCCGAGGAGGGCCGGGAGTCGGGACGTACCGTCCGCGCTCAGCGCCTCAGCAGCAGCGCATCTCCGATGGCCCGTTCGCCGGCCGGGTCCGAAGGACGCGTGATCAGAGCACCGCCGACGGTCATGCCCGTCGAGCCGCCGCCGTCCAGGTTCATCGCCTGCACGGCACCCAGCGAGGCCATCAGCCGCGCCGTCTCCGTGACCGACAGGCCGTCGCTGTAGCCGGGCTGCCTGCCCTCCGCGGTGACGAGAACGACCCGTCCCCGGCCGTCCACGCCCAGAGCCGTGCGCGGATTGCGCTTGAGGCCCCACGCGTAGGGGGCCGTGGGGTCTCCGGGCCGGTCGATGCCGTCGGCGCCGAAGTCGACGGCCACCTTCCCGTCGCGCACGAGCCGCGGGCCGCCGTTGACGATGTCGTCCCCGGGACCCAGGCGCACTGTCCGCCCGTCCTCGTCGAGGACGCGCTTCTTCAACTTCAGGTCCGATCCGGGGACGGCGTGAGCGCGAAGCCAGCCGGCGCCCTCGCCCGTGCCCGCGAGTACGTTCCCGCCGGCGGGCACCTTTCCGCCGCGCGACCGCAGTTCCAGCACCCGGCCCGTACGGTCCAGCACGGCCTCGACGCCCTCGCCCGACGGGGTGGAAGCACCCAACTCACCGGTGAACAGGACAAGTTCGTGCTCGTCGGTGCAGGTGATGTCGTGCCGCGGCAGTTCGGTGGGACGGTCGCCGCCGACTCCTCCGCAATTGCGGATCAGCCCCGGCCGCCGGTTGACGCCGTCGACCGTCCTGGCGGGCCCGTCAGCCCCGCCGCCCTCCGCGCGTACGCGCAACTCCGTGCGCAGATGCCGCAGTTCGGGCCGCAGCCCGTCACCGCGCAGCACCGCCGCGACCCGGCCGTTCGTCGCGGCGCTCTGCAACCGGCCGTCGTGCGCGGCCACTCCGGCCGCGGCACCGGGCACACCGTCCTCCTCCTCCATCACGAAGAAGCCGGCGTTCACGCCGAGCAGCGCACCCGCACGGGAGGACAGCGACGTGAGCGTCTCCCTGCCCGAGACGGCCGCGCCGGTGTCGCTTCCGAGGGAACCGCCGAACCGGCGGGGGTCGATCACGGCGGCTTTCACACGCGTCATCCCGCCACGGCCCGCTCCGTCCCCGCCCGTCCAGTCCGTCGCAGCATCGAAGCCGGCCTCGTCGAGGTCGGCGCGCCGCGCGTCGGCCTCCTCCTGCGATGCGTAGCTCCCGACCCGTATCCGCACACCCAGGGTTCCGTGCCGGTCGGCGGATCCACGAGGCCATTCGACGCGCTCCGTGCGAGGGGTGAAACCGGCTGCCCGGAGTTCTCCCGCCGTCGCCTGCGCCTCGCTCCGGCTGAGGAGTTGGGCGCCGTCCACGCTCACGGTCGTCGTCCAGCGCGCCGTGCCGCCTTCCTCGAGGAGAGTGGAGTACAGGTCCGCACCCGGCGCGAGCCGCTGGTGGTCCCAGCCCGAAAACGCCCCGGGCGTCCGCCCGTCGAGCCCGTCCCCGCCGACCGCACCAGCCGGCGGCGCCGTGAGGAGAGCCACGCTGACGGCTGCCAGCGCGCCCGCCGTGCCGGTCACGCGCATCCCGAAGGGGCGGACGGTGCGGCGGGGGCGTACCCGGTGACTGGCGGCCATGGGCTCTCCATCGGGACAGGTCGGGGAACGGCTGTGGTGCGCAGAAGATACTGGCTGCGAAGTCCGCGGGCAGCCCCGCGTACCACATGCCGGGCGACGGTGCTCTCCGGCGGGACGGTGTGCTGTGATGAGGCGCCGGGCGTCCCCACACTCGTCGCAGGAGCCACCACATGAGCGCCGAAGAAGCACCGTGGTGGCGGGATGCCGTCGTCTACCAGGTCTATCTGCGCAGTTTCGCGGACGCGGACGGCGACGGTACGGGCGATCTGCGCGGCCTGCTAGGGCACTTGGACCACCTGGCCGAGCTGGGTGTGGACGCGCTGTGGCTCAACCCGTTCTACGTCAGCGGCGAGGCCGACGCCGGATACGACGTCGTCGACCACCGGGCGGTGGATCCCGCGATGGGCACCCTCGCCGACGTGGACGAACTGATCGGGCAGGCACACGCACGCGGCCTTCGGGTCGTCGGTGACATCGTCGCCAACCACACCTCGGTGCACCATCCCTGGTTCCGGCAGGCCCGGTCGGGCGGCCCCGGGGATCCGATGCGCGCCCGCTACCACATCGCGCCCGGCCGTGACGGCGCGCCGCCCTCGCAGTGGCAGTCGCTGTTCGGCGGCCCCGCGTGGGAGCCGCTCGGCGACGGCGACTGGTATCTGCACCTCTTCGACGTCGAACAGCCCGACCTGAACTGGGATCATCCCGAAGTCCTCGCCGACGTCGAGAGAACGGTGCGCTTCTGGCTCGACCGGGGCTTCGACGGACTGCGCTTCGACGCCGCCGGAGCCCTCGCGAAAGCCCCCGGCTACCCCCCGGTGCCCGAGGGGGAGCGCCGGCCGGGTGACGGCCATCCCTACAGCGACCGCCCCGAAGTGCACCGCATCCACCGCCGGTTCGCCCGGATCCTGGCAGAGCGTCCCGGCCGCTTCGGGGTGGCCGAGACCTGGGGTCCCGCCTGGCTCGGTGAGCCGTATCAGCGTCCCGGCGAGCTTCAGCAGGCGTTCGCCATGGACGTGGTCTTCACCCCGCTCGACGCCGAAGCGCTCGGCAGCGCAGTACGTTCCTACCTGGACGCAGCGGCCCGTCAGGGACGGCGTCCCGCCTGGCCGCACGGCAACCACGACGTCGTACGGGCGGCGACCCGCTGGGGGAGCGAAGGCGCACTGGCGGTGCTGTTCCTCCTGCTCGCACTGCCCGGCGCGACTTACCTCTACGCCGGTGACGAGCTGGCCCTGCCCGAAGTCGAGCTCGCCGACGACGACTTGAGGGACCCCTCCTGGGCGCGCTCCGGCGGTACGGACCGCGGCAGGGACGGCGCACGCGTGCCGCTGCCCTGGACCCGCGAGAAGGAGGGCCACCACGGGTTCTCACCTCTGGGGACGCGCCGGGGCACGTGGCTGCCGCAGCCGCCCGGATGGGGCGAGCGCAGCGTGCAGGCCCAGCACGACGACTCCCGCTCGGCGTTGCACACGGTCCGCTCGGCGCTGGCTGCCCGGCCGGAGCTCCGGGACGCTCCCTGGCCGCAGTGGCTGCCCGCCCCTGCCGGAGTGCTCGCCTTCCGGCGCGGTCAGGTCACCTGCGTGCTGAACTCGGGTGGCGAGCCGCTGACCCTGGACGCCTGGGGCGGCGAACTGCTCGCATGCAGCCGCCGGTTGGACGCGACGGGCAGGCTGCCCTCGCCCGGCACCGCCTGGCTCCGCTGACGCACAGCGGGAGCAGACCCCGTCACCACCGCTTGATCAGACTCCGCCACCGTAGCGGCGGCCGAGCCCCGAGAGCGAGGCGTTCCCCCTCCCACGAGCAGCACCGAACCGGGTGACGCACCCCCCTGTCCAGTGCGCCACCCGGAGAACCACCCGCCCCTGTCAGGGCTCACGCCCCGGGCGGTCGCTGCTCCGTTCCGTGCTCCCCGCCCGGCGAGGCGCCGGGAGGAGGCCCGGCCATCGCCGGCACGCGTGCCGTGCCCGGCCGGGGGATCGCGGCCAGCAGCTGGCGCGTGTAGGGGTCCTTGGCGTCCCCGATCACCTCGAGCGTCGGTCCGTGCTCCACCATCGATCCCTGGTTGAGCACCATCACCTCATCGGCGAGGAGCCTGGCGCTGAGCAGGTCGTGGGTGATGTAGAGCATGGCGATGCCGCGCTCGCGCACCAACGTGTCGAGGAGTTCGAGGATTTCGGCGCGGATGGAGACGTCGAGCATCGAGATGGGCTCGTCGGCGATGAGCACCTCCGGCTCCGGCGCCAGTGCCCTGGCGATGACGACCCGCTGCCGCTGCCCTCCGGAGAGCTGACTGGGCAGTTTGTCCAAGTACTGTCCTGCCGGGCTGAGTCCGACGGTCTCCAGCAGCTCGGCTGCCCGCTTCCGCGCCTGCCTGCCGTCCATCCCCAGGTGGTTGCGGAGCGGCCGGCTGAGCGCGTACGCGAGGGTCCGTGTCGGGTTGAGCGCGGAGAACGGGTCCTGGAAGACGAGCTGGACGTGCCGCCGGTAGCGGCGCAGCGCGCGGCGCCGCAGCCGGTCCACGCGGGTGCCCTTGAAGTGGACGCTGCCCCCGCTGGGCCGCTCCACCCCGGTGAGCAGGCGGGCGATGGTCGACTTGCCCGATCCGCTCTGCCCGACCAGGGCGCTGACCCGTCCCGGCCGCAGCGTGAACGACACGTTCCGCACGGCGGGGGTGGAGGTGAAGGCGAACCCACGCTTGGTGCGGTAGGTCTTGCTGACGGCTTCGACGACCATGACCGGCTCCCCGCCCGTCCGTCCCCGGGCATCGGCCGTCGTGGAGAAGACAGCCACGTTCCGCACGGGCGCCGCCGCTCCCGCCGCCACCGCGGCTCCCGGCCCGACGCTGTCGGCGGCCCGGTCGGAGGTCCCCTCCAGCAGCAGGCACCTGGCCTCGCCGCTCCCCACGGGCAGGAGCAGGGGGTGGTGCGTCCGGCAGGCGTCGACCGCGACCGGACAGCGCGGCTCGAACAGGCACCCGTCGTGCTGACGCGACAGGTCCGGCGGCCGCCCCGGCGTGTAGGCGACTTCGACGGCTGCGTCGCGGGGGTCGGCGTACGAGCCGAGCAGACCGACGCTGTAGGGGTGCAGCTGCCCCGCCACCATGTCGGCCGCGGGCTGGTTCTCGACGATCTCACCGGCGTACATCACCATCACGCGGTCGGCCATCTCCATGACCGTCCCCAGGTCGTGGCTGATGAAGAGCACCGCGAACCCGAGCCTGCGCTGCAACTCCCGCAGCCGGTCCAGGATGTCGCGCTGCACCACGACGTCCAGGCCCGTCGTCGGCTCGTCCAGGAGCACGAAACGCGGCCGCAGCAGCAGGGCGAGAGCCAGAGCGACACGCTGTTTCATGCCGCCGGACAGCTCGTGCGCGTAGCGGCGCAGCACGCCGCGGTCGAGGGAGACCATCTCCAGCAGTTCGCCCGCCCGCTGGTCGACGTCGGCCTTCTCGCCGGCCACCTCGGGGTGGGCGGCGATGGTGTCGGCGAACTGCTCGCGCACGGTGATGACCGGGTTGAGCGAGTTCATGCTCGACTGGAAGACCGTGGACAGGTCGGCCCAGCGCATCGGCCGGAGCTCTTCCTCGTCCAGGTGGGTCACGTCGCGGCCGTCGAAGGTGATCCGTCCGCCGGTGATCGAGGCGGGCTTCTCCAGCAGCCGCAGCACCGCGTGCCCGAGTGTCGACTTGCCGCAGCCCGACTCCCCGAGCAGGCCGACGAATTCACCCTCGCCGACGGTGAAGCTGACGTGGTCCACCGCCCGCACGGCGGCCGAGTCACGGGGACGGTAGGTGACGCTGAGGTCTTCGACCTGGAGCAGGGTCATCTCAGTCCTCCCTCAGGTGCGGGTTGCTCAGCGCGTCGACGCCGAAGTTGACGAGCGTGAACGAGGTGACCAGGAGCGCCAGTACAAGCCCTGGCGCGACCACCCAGGCCCACTGTCCGGTGGTCATGGCTCCGCCGAGGCTGGCCTGGTTGAGCATCGTTCCCCAGCTGACGGTCTGCGGATCGCCCAGGCCGAGGAACGCGAGCCCCGACTCCGCGCCGATCGCTCCGAGGGCCGACCCCATGAACCCGACGACGATCAGCGACATCATGTTGGGCGCGATCTCGTACGTGATGATGCGCGCCGTGCTGTCACCCGCGAACTTCGCCGCCGTGACGTAGTCGCGCGTGCGCAGCGTGATGATCTGGGCGCGTTTGATGCGGGCACCGTGGGCCCAGCCGGTCACCGTGATCACGACGATGATCAGCCAGAGCCCCTTCACCGGCGCGTAGGCGGCCAGCGTGATCATCAGTGGCAGCACCGGCACGACGAGGCCGAGGTTGATGAAGAACGACAGCACTTCGTCCACCACCCCCTGCAGGTATCCGGCCGTGAGCCCGACGGCCACGGCGATCAGGGTGCTCAGCACCCCCGCGACGACGCCCACGAGCAGCGACGTGCGTGCCCCGAAGACGAGCTGGGAGAAGACGTCCTCGCCCCGGGCGGTCGTGCCCAGCCAGTGCGCACCCGAGGGCACCTCCGAGGTGGCGAACTCCTCGACGCGCGGGCCGAACGGCGCGATGAGCGGGGCGAACACGGCGATCAGCGTGAACGCCGCGAGCATCAGCAGCCCCACACGGCACTTGCCGTTGCGCCACAGGATGACGAACCAACCGGGCATGCTCCGGGACCTGCCCGCGTCGAGTGCCGCGACCCCCACGCCTTCGGTGTCGCCCGGAGGGGCGGGGGCGGCGATCGGCGCGTTGCCGGGGGCGGTGGTCATGTTGCCTCCTTCCGCCTGACGCGCGGGTCGAGGAACCCGTACGCGATGTCGGCGAGGAAGTTCGCGACCAGCACGCCGACGGTGGTGAACAGGAACAGCGTCTGCATCAGCGGGAAGTCCTTGTTGGACACCGCCTCCAGCAACAGCCGTCCCATTCCCGGGTAGTTGAAGATGCTCTCGACGAGCACGGTGCCGCCGAGGATGCTGCCCAGCGCGATGGCGAATCCCGTCACGTTGGGCAGGATCGCGATGCGTGCCCCGTAGGTGAGGGCGATGCGCCGCTTCGGCAGGCCCTTGGCGCGGGCCAGCCGCGCGTAGTCCTCGCCGAGGTTCTGCACCATGTTGTTGCGCATCCCGAGGATCCAGCCGATGGGGCCGGTGATGAGCAGTGACACGGCGGGCAGCACACTGTGCTGGAAGGCGTCGGAGAAGAACAGCCAGGTCCAGCCCGGCTGACTGCCGCCCCCGTAACCGCCGCCCTCGGGGAACCAGTTGAGAGTGATGGCGAAGACGAAGATCAGCAGCAGGCCGATCCAGAAGAACGGGAGCGTGCCGATGAACGTGGACCCGAGAGTGATCAGGGAGTCGGTCCTGCTGTTGCGGCGGTAGGCGGCCCACGCGCCGAGCGCCGTGCCCACCGCGAAGGAGAGGATCTGGGTGACACCGACGAGGACCAGGGTCCACGGCATCGCCTCGCTGATCACGTCCGTCACCGAGTACGGGTAGTAGGTGTAGGAGACGCCGAAGTGGCCCTGTGCGAGGGCGCCGAGATACTCCCAGTACTGCTGGAGCAGGTTCCCGTCCGGCGTGCCGAGCAACTTCCGTACAGCTGCGAGCTGGGCGGGGTCGACCGCCTCGGTCCTGCTGGTCAGCCGGGCCAGCAGCGCCTCTGCCGGGTCCCCCGGCTCGAGCCGGGGGATGAGGAAGTTGAGCGTCACCGCCGCCCACAGGGTCGCGAGGAAGAAGCCGGTACGCCGGACGAAGAACGTCATGAGAGTCAGTCCCTGGCGGGCTTGAGGTGGGTCAGCCAGACGAGGTTGTCGCCGGCGGCCGCATAGGGGTCGTTCTCGTTGGGCCAGCCCACGGCCTTAGTGGTCTTGTACTGGAACCATTTCGCGCCGTACCAGATCGGGATCATCGGCACGTCGGTCATCATGACGTCGACGAGCCCGGCCACGGCCTTCTCCTGCTCGTCACGATCCACGGTGAGCCGCAACTGCTTCAGCAGCTTGTCCGTCCGCGCGTCCTTCCAGCGCACCGTGTTGCTGGGGGCCTTCTCACCGACGGGAGCGGTCTTCTCGCTGCTCAGCGGATCCGCGAAGTTGTTGTAGTTGTTGCAGCTGCCGGGGAGGACGCCGAAGGTCATGTCGTAGTTGCCCGTCGCGCGGTCCTCCTCCTGCGACTTGGGCGTCGGCGTCTCCATCTCGACCTGGAGGCCCAGCGCCTTCATGTTGTCGGTGAGGATCTCGGCGGAGGCCACCCAGTCGTTGTACGAACCGGGGACCTTGAAGCTGAACGAGATCGGCTTGCCGTCCTTGCCCAGCCGCCGGCCCTCGGAGTCGCGCTTGTACCCGGCCTTGGTGAGCGCCGAGCTCGCCGCCTTCGGGTCGTAGCCGATGCGTCCCTCATCCTGGAGGCCCCTGGGCAGGAAGTCCTTCTGGCCGGGGACGATGAGACCGCTCTGGCTGGCGTGCGTGACGTAACCCAGCTGCGCTTTGCTGACGACCTTCTGGTGGTCGTACGCCTTGGTCAGCGCGCGGCGGAAGCGCACGTCGTCGAAGGGCGCCTTGGTGAGGTTCATGTAGACGCTCACGGCGCCGCCCGGCGCGTACCAGTACTTGTGGTGCTCCGGGTCGCGCTTGACGTACGTCTTCTCGATGTCCGGGACGTACAGGCCCTGCTGGTCGTACTCGCCGCGGCTCAGTTTCAGCTGCTCGACCTGGCCCCCGGCGTCGGTCTTGTTGAAGCGCAGTTCGTTGACCTTGACCTTGTCGGCCTGCCAGTAGCGGGGATTGCGCTCGGTCACCAGCTGCTTCGGGCTGAAGGACTTCATCTTCATCGGGCCCGTCCCGACCGGGTTCTTCGCGTTGGTGAACGTGGTCGGGTCTTTCACCTTCGACCAGATGTGCTCCGGGACGATGGGGACCTCGGTGATGGAGGTGAAGGCGGAGGCGCCCGGCTCCTTGAAGGTGAAGACGGCCTTCTCGCCCCGGGCCTCGACCGACTTCAGCTTCGCCGCGCTGCCCGTGGTGTCCAGGGCCGAATGCTTCTTGAGCATGTCGAAGGTGAAGGCCACGTCCTCGGCGGTGAATGCCTTGCCGTCGTTCCACTTCACCTTCGGGCGTATGTCGAAGACGAGGGTCTCGGGGTCCTCCCACTCATAGGCGCTGGCCAGCCACGGCTTCTCCTTGCAGCTGTTGCCCTCGACTATGTAGAGCCGCTCGTACATGTATTGCGTGGAGCTGAGCTCCAACGCGTCCAGGTACGGGTTGTAGTTGGGCTTCGGCGCCGCGCCGCCGCCGAAGTCACCGAGGTTGAGGTAGTCGATCCTGCCGCCGGCGCCGGTTGCTTCCCCCGCCCCCTCGGTGCCCGTACAGCCCGAGAGCAGCAGGCTGACAACTGCGGTGCCCGCCACGAGGGCGGTGGTCGTGCTCCGTGGTCGACTCATCGTCGAGTACCTCCATCGGTGCTACCGGCGTGTCTGTGCGCGCCGGCTGTTGTGGTCGGTCACGTGCGTGCCGGGGGCCCGCCCGGTGGCGGCGAAGCCCGGCTCCCCCCCGTGGTGGGCAGTGGCAGTTCAGCCGTCACCACCGGTGAGGCCGTCCCGGCTGGACGTACCGGAGGGCCTGTCCGGGCAGCCGCACGATCCACGCAGCACCACGTCCGTCTTCAGAAGGGTGTCGCCGTCCCGCTGCGTCAGCGGGGCGTGCAGCAACCGGGCCGTGGTGGTGGCCAGTTCGCGTACGGGCTGCCGCACCGTGGTCAGCCCGGGCTGGACGAGCGCCGCCATGGGCATGTCGTCGAAGCCGGTCACGGCGATGTCCTCCGGAACGCGCAGACCGCGGCCGAGCGCCCCGAGGATCAGCCCGAGGGCCGTCTCGTCGTTGGCGCAGACCACGGCCTCGGGCGGCTCCTCACCCGAGTCCAGGAGCTTCTGCGCGGCGATTGCGCCGTCGGCCTGTGCGAGTCCGACGAGCGTGGGCCCGGCGGGCGGCTGCCTGCCCGCCTCGGCGTGAGCGGCGAGGAAGGCCTCCCAGCGGGCCGTCACATCGGGGGAGCCCTCCGGTGTGCCGACGAACGCGAGCCTGCGGTAACCGTGTTCGACGAGCATGTGCCGTGTGAGGGTGCCGACGGTGCTGTTGTCGGTGCTCACCGAGGCGTGCGCGGGTCCGGCCTTGTCGGCCATCACCACCACGCGGATCGACTGGGAGACGCGCTCGACCATGGCGTCGGAGACCGTCCCGGCGTGGATGGCCATTCCGTCCACCCTGCCGGCGAGATCGAGCACCTTCGCGTCGGTGTCGGAGCGGTAGTGCGAGGAGAGCAGCAGCACTTGGTCGCCGGTCTCCAGGGCCTCCGACTCGAAGCCCTGGATCAGCTCCGAGAAGTACGGGCCCGAGAGCCCCGGGAAGACGAGGCCGAGCGAGCCGTGCCGCTTCTCGGCCAGCGCCCGCCCGAAGTGGTTGGGCCGGTAGCCGTGTTCCTCGATGACCCGCATGACCCGCTCGCGCAGCTCCGGCGAGACCTGGGCCGATCCGCGCGAGACGCGCGAGACGGTAGCGGGTGACACGCCGGCCTGTTCGGCCACCCAACGAACGTTCACGCGACTGTTGCTCATCGAAGAAGCTCCGGATAGGTTCTGAAACCGGTTTCCTGAGACCGGTTTCAGGAACCTAAGCAGATCCCTTCCGCAGTGGCAAGACCTGAGCACGCACGCCTTGGGCGCGACCGCCCGATTCGAACCGCACCACGGTGAGGACCCTTCCGTGACCACACCACAGACCGCAGGCCGTCACACCGCTCGCCCGCCGCACGCCCAGGAGTTGCCGACCGGACAGGTGCGGCTGGAGAGCCGCCGGCTCCTGGTCGGCGGAGTACCGAGAATCCTGATGGCGGGGGAGGTGCACTACTTCCGCCTGAAACGCGGCGACTGGGCCGACAGGCTGGGGAAGCTGGCCGCCGCCGGATGCACCGCGGTGGCAACCTACATGCCGTGGCTCGTGCACGAGACGGCAACCGGCGAAATCGATCTGGAGGGCCGCACCAGCGAGTACCGCGACCTCGTCGGGTTCCTCGAACTCGCCGCCCGGCTGGGCCTGTTCGTCATCGCACGCCCCGGCCCGTTCATCATGGCGGAACTCAAGAACGAAGGGATTCCCTTCCGCGTCTACCGCGAGCACCCGGGGGCGCGCCCGCCGGGCTGGGACGGTGAACGCGGCCCCACCGAGACGCTCGACTACCTCGATGCGGGCTACCTCGGCGAAGCCGAACGCTGGTACGCCGCGGTCATGCCCGTCCTCGCCGACCGCCTCACCACCCGCGGCGGGCCCGTCGCGGCGGTGCAGCTCGACAACGAAGTCGGCATGCTCTCCTGGGTCACCAACACCCCCGAGCTGACGGACGGTTCACTCGCCGCCCTGGCCTCCCGGGCCGAAGCGCGCTGGGGCCGCCGGGGCGCGGTCACGCGCTACGGCGCCGACCCCGGCGACACCGCCGCATGGGCGGCGTGGTGGCGCAGCGGCGGCACCCGGGGAGGCACCGAGGCTCAGCAGCTGGCCCTCCACCACGACCTCGGTGTCCACCACCGCGAGCGCTACGCCGAGTACGTGCGGCGGCTGAGCGACTCCGCCCGGGAACACGGCATCGACGGCGTGCCCTTCCTCGTCAATCTGCACGGTACGTCCGAAGGGCGCGGCCGTACCTTCCCCATCGCCGTCAGCCAGCTCTCCGCCGCTTACGCGGGCCGTCCGCAGACCACCTCCGGCTCCGACCACTACATCGGCGAACTGACCGTGGAGAACGTCCCCGACCTGTACGTGATGAACGCCTTCATGGCCGCCGTCCACGACGCCGAACAGCCCCTGACGTCACTGGAGTTCGAAGCGGGCACGGGGGACTACGGAGAGGACCTCGGCAGCCTGGTCTCCCCGGAGACCACGGAGCTCAAGACGCGTCTGTGCGTGGCCCAGGGCAACCGTCTGATCAACTACTACCTCTTCGCCGGCGGTCACAACCCGCCCCTGGACGAACCCGTGGGCGACGGCAACGACCGCATCGCCTTCACCGGCGAACGGCACGGCTTCGCCGCCCCGCTCGACCCGGAGGGCCGCCCCAGCAGCACCTACGACGCGACGCGCAGCGCCGTACGCGCAGTGATCGGCGCCGAACACCTCCTCGCCGCCATGGACGAGGAGCACGACGACGTCGTCCTCGGCTACGTTCCCGACCACTACCTGACCGAGTACGCCCATCCCGCAGCACAGGGCCGTCGCCGCCTCGTGCGCGAACTGGAGCGTTTCCGCGGCATGGGCGCGCGCGACGTGCTGGCCCGCGCACTGCTGCTGAGCGGCCACTCGTTCCGCGCCGTGGACCTCTCCGCCGCACCGCACTCGGCCGGCTCCCGCCTCGACCCCGCAGGACCCGCTGTCGCACTGGCGTCCCCGCCGGTCCTCGGCCGGCCGGTGCAGGAGCGGCTCGCCGCCTTCGTACGGGGCGGCGGGCGGCTGCTGCTGCACGGACTCCTGCCCACGCACGAGGAGGACGGCACGCCCTGCACCACCCTGGCCGACGCGCTCGGACTCACCGCCGACGCCACGGTCGAGGGCACTGTCGGCTACTTCCCCTCCGTACGGGCCACCGACTGGATCGCGAAGCAGCCGGAAGTGCGGACCGGTTTCCTGCAGCGCCTGCGGACGGCCCCGGGAAGCACGGCACAGCCGCTGGCCCTCGACGTCACCGACGGCTCACCGGCCGCCCTCGACGTCACCTTGGACGGCGGTGGACGAGCGCTGGTGGTGGCCTGCGACTATCCCTGCCATCTGGACTTCTGGCGGGGGCTGGCGGCCCGTCTCGGAGTCGGGCGGCGCGTCACACTCGACGGTGCGACACCCGGCCTGGTGGCCACCACCACGGCCGACGGCAGCGGTCAGCGACTGCTGCACCTGGTCAACGTCGCGCCGCATGCCCAGAACTTCACAGCCGCAGTCGGGGGGACGTCCGTGGCCGACGGCTTCCGCTTCCGGCTGGCCGCCCGCAGCGGCCTGATGCTGCCGCTGGACGTACGCCTCGACGGGGCGGTGCTGCGCTGGTCCACAGCCGAACTGGACGGCGCCGGCGACAGCTCCACCGTGCTGCTCCGGCGGGGGGAAGGTGCGGGCAGGGCGCTGGTGGAGACTGCCAGGCGCGTCACCGTCGACGGAGACGCCGAGGTGTCGCCCACCGGAAGCGGTCAGCTGGTCACCTGGTCCGGCGGCCGGGCGGGACGGGCCCTGCGCATCCAGCTCACCTGACGTTCAGGGGCGTGCCGCGACGAACAGGCTCTGCACGCCCCGTCCCATGGGTCCGCGCTCGTCGTGGAGCGCGGACTCCGCCATGCCCACCCCGGCTCCGCCGATGCTGGTGGTGGCGTCGACACACACCCACTCGCCGCACGGATACCGGTGCAGATGCACGGTCAGATCCGGGTTGACGAACATGTGCCGCGAGAAGTCCAGCACGTTGCTCACCCCGTTTCCCGAATCCGCGGCGATCAGCACCCTGTCCAGGGGAGCTGTCTTCTCACCGGCCACCAGCGGCACTCTCATCCGCAGCCAGCAGGCCGCCGCCCCCCGCTCGAGGAAGGAGCCCGAGGCGAACCGGAACTCCATCCCCGTGTGATACCCCTTCTCCCACGGCACGTCGAAGAACGGCTGCGCCGCCGAACTCGCGGGCGGCGCAACGACAGGCCCGCTGACCACTTCGGGCACGGATCCCGGCTCCGAGCGGATGCGCAACGCCCTCGCCCGCATGACTTCCCGTCCGCCCTCCGGTGTCAAGGACGCCTCGACCAGCTCCACGCTGCGTCCCTCCCGGAGCACACGCGTGGTCACCTCCAGGGGCTTCAGGGGCACCGGGCTCATGATCTCGAACGTGATCCGGGCCAGATGCATGTCCTCCCGGGCGCCCTCCCGCTGCAGCACGGCCCGTCCCAGCAGCGCCGCAGGAGGTCCGGCGTGCTGGCTGTCCGCGCCCCAGGGACCACGGGTGTATCCGGTGGGTACGTACCGCGCGTCCCCGTCCTGCTCGAAGAAGGCCTCGGCACTGCTCTCCTGCACATCCACTGCTGCTCTCCCGCCCTGACGACGGCAATCACCCTACGGGGGCGGCGGATCCGGCACCTCGGCGCACCCGTGCGCGCCCGCCCCCGCGGCCAACTGCCGGGCCGGGCCGCTCAGGTGCGCTGCAGCGTGGCCCAGACGACGGTCACGAGGATGGCGAGGGGGACGGTGATCATGACGAGCAGCGCGGGGACGCTCGGGTCGCGCAGACTCCTGCGGCGCCGGCGCCGCTGCGGCGCCGGGCTGGAGGGGGCCGGCGGGGGGCCGGTCCTCCCTTGGGGGGTGGGGGCGGGAGGGACGGGTGCCCCGGGGTGCCGCGGGTGCCCGTTCGCGACGACGCGCTCCTGCACGAGGGACTCGCCACCCGTCCCGTTGCCGTTCACGGCGGCGTGGGCGGGGGTGGGGGCCTGCTGCTGCACGGTGACATCTCCCCGCACGGCCGCCTGGCCGAGTACGAGGGTTTCCCCTGGCGTGGTGACGGTGGTCTTCGCCTGTGCGGCGGCTGCTTCGCGCGCGGCCCGTTGCGCCTCGGCCTCCCTGCGGGCTTCAGCCTCCCGCTGCCGCTCGTACGCCTCCCTCTGCCGCTGCGCGGCGGCGGCGTGCAGGGTCTTGAGCCACTTCTCCCTCGTGTTCTCGGGGAGGTGCTCGGTGATGTGCGTGGCGGGGACGGCGAGGAGCGCGGAGTTGACGGCGATGGTGTGCGCGATGTGGGGGGCGAGATGGGGGTGGGCGGTGAGGGTGTGGGCGAGAGTGGTCAGGCTGCGCCGGCGCTGACCGGCGCTGATGTACCGCGAGGTCAGGGCGTGGTGGAGGAAGGTGCCGGTGTCTCTCTCCAGGCGGTCGATGAGCGCGCTCGTCAGCGCGTGCGGGCCGGTGCTGCCGCAGCTTCCTCCGTCCAGCGGCGGATGGCACTCGCGCAGCGTCCGGTGCAGCTTGTGCAGGGTCTGTTCGTCCAGAGGCGCGGGGTGGGGACGGTGATGGAACTGCCAGGCGGTCTGGATGAGCGAGGTGGTCTCTTCCTCCGTCTCGGCGCCCGCCATCGCCTGGAGGGCTGTGAGCGCCTGGAGGAGATGGGGGTGGGCGTGGGGGAGGCCCTGCTTGGCGGCGCCGCGCTTGAGGTAGGTGGTTTCGTGCTCGATCAGCGTGAGCGTCGCGGGCAGCGAATCGGTCAGCTCACCGGGGGAGTTGAGCAGGACGCTGGTCAGCGCGTCCATGTGCAGCGTGAGGATGTGCGGGGGCGCGCTCTTCGTGACGGTCGCCGTCTGCGGCGGCGGAGTGTGCGCGGCGGCCGTCGCACGCTGATCGGCGGCCTGGTAGGCGTCCCAGTCGTCGGGGGTGCCCGCCCGGTGCAGGGTGAGGATCCGTTTGCTGAAGTCGATCTCCGCGAGTTCCTGGATCTGCGCGGGAGTGTGATGGCGGTAGAGGGCGTCGGAGTCCAGACCGATCGGCGGGTCCAGCACCAGCCCGCGGTAATGGTCCTGCAGCCTGTGCCACCAGCTGTGGGTCGAACGGGCAAGCAGCAGAACGCGGATGCGGTGCTGCGGCCGGTCGTGCGTGGCGAGCGCGGAGAGCAGCTGGTCGACCTGTGCGAGGCGTGTCTCGGCCTGGTCGACGATGATCAGCGCGGGCCTGGTCAGTTGCCGGAACATGCCGTAGGGAGGCGGCTGTTGGCCCGGGATCCCGGAGAGGAAACCCGCGGTCCACGGGATGTCCGCGCTTCCCGGCTGGTGCTCGGCCTCGGGCCGGCGCTCGCTCAGGCGGCGGGCCAGTTCCGCCCCCAGACGGCTCTTCCCGACGCCCGCCGGACCCTCGACGGCGGCGACGCTTACGCCCTCGCGGGTGTGGCACCAGTCGGTCAGCGTGTTGATCTCGGTGTCGAGACCGATGAAGTCGACGACTTCGGACCGCGGGTCCAGCAAGTACGAAGCCGCCGCGGCCGGTTGAGGAAGACTGTCGAAGAGACCGTCGAGGTCCGCCGCTTCGAGACGCGGCCTGCTTCCGCAGGCCTCCTCGATGATGTCGCAGAACCCGCGGTCCTCGAGCAACTGCCGTGCGGGCACGGCCTCCACGCGGCTGTGCAGGCTCGCTCCGGGCGCATGGGCGACCATGCCCATCAGCAGGTCCGCACAGAAGACCGCCGCGCCGGACATGCCCTGCCACGGCGAGAAGGCCTGACCGTCCAGGTGCTGGGAGGGCCGCAGCGCAAGGTGCAGCCCGTAGGCGGGGGAGGCGTTGGCCACGGTGTCGATGTCGACGTGGACAGGCGCCTTGAGAGGCTCCGGCCCGCTCGGCTCCTGCCACCCGGCATGCTCGTCCGGCTGCGCACCGGACGTGAGGGAGCGCATCCCGGACGGTGCGAGGCCCAGGGCCGAACACTGCGGTGGCGTCGCGGGGTTGGTGCAGGTCATCTCCCCCCACCGCACGGGCGTGAACTCCTGGCCCAGGTCCCTGGGACGGCAGCGGAGCAGCGCCGCCTCACCGCGCCGCCAGGCCACTTCGGCCTCGGCGCGTGGACCCGACCCGCCGTTGTTGAGGACGCGCACCATGCGCGGCTCGCCCACGGACTCCGACGCGGTGGGCTCCACCATGCGGCGAGCCGTGAGGATGACTCCGGGTGCCACGACGCAGCCGACGCCCACCCGCCCTGCGTACTCCACCGACGCTGCGCGATTCCACACCGGTACTGCCCCCTACGCCTCGGGCTGAGCGTCGCGGCCCCGACGGCCCCGGCGCTGGTCAGCGGCCATGCTCACGGTCACTTCCGGCGGAGCGGCCCTCCCGGGTGAAGGACGGCGCACTCCGGCGCACACCAGCGATGCCCTCGCTCTGGCAGTCTTCCGGCTGGTCCTGTCCGTCTACCTGTTCAGTCGAGGTCACCCGCGTCTGCGGCACTCGGCCACGGTCCGGCCCCTCGCGACCGCTCCCGGTCGACCGGAGTCCCGTACGTCGCGGTGAGAGCCTGGCTGCACACCGAAGCCGCAGATCACAGACACACCACTACCACCGTGTGCTCATCCGGTGGCCACTTCGTGCGAACTTCGACAAGTCCCCTCCACACATCTTGACGGGACGCTTCCGATCTTCCCCGGGCCCTCGGAGGACGGCGTCCTGCCGGGCCTGCTGCGGTACGGACGGATCCGTCCGCTCACTGCCCGGCACGATCGGTCACCGTCCGGTACGACAGGCGGTACCGCCTGCGGTGACGAGCCCGTACCGGAGCGGCATACCGCGAGACGCGCTGCTCAGCCAGGCTCTGACCCGGCAGGCGCATGCCCGGCTCCGACGAGGACACCCGGGCGGCGAATCGCACGTACAGCAGAAGACGAATCGTGCGTACAGCAGAAGGGGGAGCCCGCCATGACCAGGAGACTGCGCAAGGGCGACCGGGTGAGCTGGAAGACGTACGGGAACACGGCTGTCGGAACGGTCAAGAACAAGATCACGAAACGGACGCGGGCCGGTGGCCGGACCGTCGACGCGTCACCGGAAGAACCCCAGTACGAAGTGGAGAGCGAGAAGTCCGGGAAGACCGCCGTTCACAAGCCGGGGTCCCTCAAGAAGAAGGGCCGCTCCTCGTGAGCGCGCAGAAGGCCGGCACGGAACGCGACAAGGTCCTGGCCGACTTCGACGACGCGGTCAACATGAGCGCCGACGAGCTCGAGGACTGGCTTGCGACAGACGAGTCGAAGAGTGCCGGGCAGCACAGGGACGGGGAGGAGAGCACCGGACATGCCTCCGGGCGGCGGATCGTCGCCCTGCTGCGTACCGGCAAGCGGGAGCTCAGCGACGACGACCTCGCGCACATGCGGAAAGTCGTCGGCTACGTCCGCCGCCACCTGGGACAGCGGCCGGCGGGTGACGTCGGCGACTCACGGTGGCGGTACTCGCTGATGAACTGGGGGCACGATCCGCAGCGTTGAGGATCGCCGTCCCGTTCCCTCCGCACCGTACGGTCAGGCCGCGTACACGCGCTCACCGCCGACATAGGTCGCCCGGACGGGTATCGAGGCGATGCCGCGCGGATCCGCCGCGAGCGGGTTCTCCCCCAGCACGGTGAAGTCGGCGAGAAAGCCGGGCGCCAGCCGCCCCTTGCAGTCGATGGTGCCCTCGGCCTCGGCCGAGCCGAGCGTGAAGACGGCCAACGCTTCGCGTGGCGTGATCTGTTGGGACGGCCCGACCGGGACACCGTCGTCCATGCCTTCCCGCGTGACCATCGACTGCATGCCCAGCAGCGGCTGGTAGGGCCCGCACGGATAGTCGGAGGAGCCGGCGACGCAGACCCCGGCGTCGAGGAACGCCCGGTGGGCGAACATGCGCTCCGTCCGCTCCGGGCCGTACCAGCGGTTCAGCGAGCCGCCGTGGTAACCGACATACCCCGCGAAGGGCACAGCGATCGCCTTCAGCGCGCGCATCCGCTCGACGATGTCCGCGTCGATCACGCTGCAGTGCTCGATCCGGTGCCGCAACCCCGGCCGGGGAGTGCGGCGTTGAGCGTCCTCCATGACGTCGAGGACGAGCCGGATCGCGGCGTCCCCGTTGGCGTGCACGCCGATGCGGTTTCCGTCGGCGTGCACGGTGTGGACCTGCTGGGCGAGGTCCTCGGTCGGGGTGGTCTGCAGCCCGTGCCCGCCGGAGTCGGCGTACGGCTCGGCGAGGAGGCACGTACGTCCGCCGATCGCGCCGTCGACGAACGCCTTGACACCCACCAGCCGCAGCCGGTCGTCGCCGAAGCCGCTGCCGAGACCGAGAGCGCGTGCCGCGCCGTAGTGGTCGATGGACAGCAGCATCCCCACCCGGAGGGTGAGCTGGCCGCTCTGACGGGCCCGGTGCAGCAGGCCGGTGTCCTGTGGCGCTATCAGCGCGTCGCAGACGGAAGTGAGACCCGCGGCGTGCCAGGACCGCTGGGCACGGACGAGGCCCCGCAGCTTGTCCTGCGGTGAACTGGGCCGCAGCGGCGAGGTGTTGCCGCGCGCCGTCGCGGGATAGACGACGTTCATCAAGGCGCGTTCGACGAGCCGCCCGTCGAGCCGTCCGTCGTCCGAGCGCCCGAAGTCGCCGCCCTGGGGCGGAGGCGTGTCCTCGTCGATGTGCAGGGCCTTCAGGGCGGCGGAGTTGGCGACACCCCAGTGCCCCGCGACCTGGACGACGAGGACGGGATGGTCCGGAGCCGCCGCGTCCAGCTCCCGGCGGGTGACGGGGCCTGTCTTGGTGTCGTCGTAGCGGCTGCCGCGTATCCACTCCCCGGGTGCTGCCTGTGCCGCCTCGTGCCGGACCTGGGCCAGCAGGCCGGGTACGTCCCGGACGGCGTCGGCCGACAGGTCCAGATGCAGCATGTCCTCGGCGGCGATGGCGAGGTGGATGTGCGCGTCGTTCAGGCCCGGCACGATGCACGCGTCGCCGAAGTCGACCTCCTGCGCGCCGGGGAAGCGGTCGCGCAGTCCGGCGACGGACCCGGTGGCGCGTATCCGTCCGTCCGCGACGGCCAGCGCCTCCGGCTCCTCGCCCGTGTGCTGCTGGCTGACGATGTGAGCCGCCCGGTAGAGCACGGGCATGGTCTCGTTGATCACGGAGTCCCCCCGGAAGCGGCCACCGCGGACCCGGCCTCGGACCGTCCCGCCGTGGCAGGACGGTCCGTCCCGGGCCGCAGCAGCGAGACGGCGCAGGTCACGGCGAGGTTGGCGCCCAGCGCGATGATTCCGCCGTTGACGCCGTTCCACGGGTCGTTGCCCGAAGCCCACAGGGCGGTCATGACCGCGAGGCCGACGATCGCTCCGGCGCCGGCGGCGGCAGCCGTCATCCGGCGCCAGTACAGCCCCAGCAGCACAGCGGGTACCAGCTGGGCGAGGCCCTCGTAGGACAGAACCGACAGCTGCACAAGGGTGTTGGGGAAGAAGAGAGCGCCCGCGAGGGCCAGCAGACCGGCCAGGAGACACACGAGCTGCGAGAGCCGCTTCGTCCTCACGTCGTCCGCCGGTGCCTGGCCCGTGCGGCGGCTGCGCGGATCCGCACCGTTGCCGCCGCCCAGCAGGGTCCGTCCCCACAACGTGCCGATGGCGAGCATGAACACACTCATCGGCACGATCGCCGACAGTGCCCCCGCCACCCCGATCACGGCGACGAGCGGTGCCGGCAGCGAATCGGTCACCAGGGAGAACAGCGCGAGGTCGGGATTGCCGAGGTTCGGCATCACGAACAAGGCCGTCGCTCCGACCATCATCGGGATGAACAGCAGCAGTTGGTACCAGGGCAGCAGAAGTGCGTTACGGCGCAGCGCGTTCGGCGACCTGGCGCTGAGATATCCGGCCACAGTCGTGGGGAAGATCGTGATCGTCACGGCGTTCAGCAGCAGCGTGCTGATGAACCATGTGCCGTCCAGGCCGCCCGAGTCGTGTCCCGGGAAGGTCAGCCACTCCGGCTTCTCCGTCACCATCCGTTGCATGAAGTCCCCGACGCCGTCCAGGTAGTGCATCGGTACGTACACCGCGAGGAACGCCACAGCGGCGATGACCAGCACGTCCTTCAGCGCGCTCACCCACGCCGAACCCCGCAGTCCAGAGACCAGGATGAAGACCTCGGCGACGACGAAGGAGATCACCGCCGCCACGCGGAGATCGATGCTCCCGTACGTCATGGCGTTGACCACGACGCCCATGCCCTGAATCTGGACCTGGATGTACGGGACGATGAAGACGGTCGCCACCACGGCGACGAGGATCCCCAACGGCCGGGAACGGAAGCGGTGTTCGGCCATGTCCGCGATCGAGATCAGACGGTGCCGGCTGGCGTACGTCCACAACGCGGGTCCCACGACGTACGCCACGGCGAAGCCCGTCGTCAGATACGCCACGAGATAGAGGATCGGCACCCCGAAGGAGAACGACCATCCCGCGGTGCCCAGGAACGAGAAGCTGGTGTAGGTCTCACCGGCCATCAGCAGCCAGATGAACAGCACCCCCAGACCGCGGCTGGAGACCGACCACTCGGCCAGCCCCTTGTCCCGTCCGCGGGCACTGAGCAGACCGACGGCGATGGTGGCCACCATCGCCACGGCGAAGATCGACGTCGCAATCGCCGCGGAGGAGCTCATCGCGCACCCCCCGTGCCCGCGCCGCCGTCGGCCCCCTGGGGACCGTCATCGACCGGGATCGGTTCGAGCGCCCCCGTCCGGTAGGCCGGATCGAGCCGCGCCACCGCCCATATGACCAGCGGGGAGATCACGGTCGCCGCGATGATCCACGCCAGCAGGAACGGCACACCGAAGACGCGCGGCTCGATGCTGTTGGCCACCAGCGGAGCCGCGCAGTACAGCACGGCGGGCACCAGCAGCAGCCACAGCATCCGGCGTCGCGGCGGGACCACCGGCAGCGCGTCGAAGGAGGGCGGGCCTGACTCCTGCGGGACCGGCGGGGTCTCCTGCCCGCCCGGTGCGGGGCTCTCGGACATGTGGCTCCTTGAAGTGCTCAGTGCTCAGTGCTGGTTGCCGGTTGCCTGCCGGCGTTCTCCGTCCCGGCGTCCCGGCCGTGGACGGAGAGTCACACGGACGGCTCGTAACGGCCGTCGACGGCGGTCCACCCTCCGTCCACGGTCAGAACGCTGCCCGTGACGAAGGTCGAGGCGTCGGAGACGAGGTAGGTCACGGCCCCCGCGATCTCCCCGGCCCCGGCCCACCGCTGCAGTGCCGAGGCCCGGGCGTACGCGTCGTACCACTGCGGGTCCTCCGCGATCTGATCCGTCAGTGGCGTACGGACCACCCCCGGCGCCACCGCGTTGAACCGCACACCCCTGGGACCCCACTCCGCGGCAGCTGTCCGCAGCAGCTGCACCAGCCCGGCCTTGGACGCGGCGTAGACGCTCTGCCCGGCCTCCACCTGGAACGCCCGCATCGACGACAGCCCCACGACGCTGCCGCGCCCGCGCTCCGCCATCCCCGGCGCCACCGCCTGCACGAGTGTGAGATACGCCCGCAGGTTCAGGGCGAGAACCTTGTCGAAGTCCGCCGCGGTGTAATCGCTGATCCGCTTGCGCACATTGGTGCCCACGGTGACCACGAGCCCGTCCAGCGCGCCCCAGTCCCGTACGGCCGCGCGCACCGCGGCCTCGTCCAGAACGTCCAGACAGCGCGCGGTCACCTTCCCCGCTGACGTGCCCGGCGCCGGCATCTCGCGCAGAGCCAGCCGCACCGTCTCGGCCGCTCCGTCCGCGTCCCGGTCGGCGACGAGCACGTCGGCGCCGTGCGCCGCCAGGGCCCGCGCCGACTCCCGGCCGATGCCGCTCGCGCCGCCGACGACGGCGACCCGGCGCCCGTCCAGCCGGAACAGGTCCGCGTAACCCGTCGCCCTCTCCCGCCCGTCCGTCACCGCCGGATCACCGCCATCCGTGTCACCGTCATCTCCTCGATGGCGAACCGCGGCCCTTCGCGGCCCACCCCCGAGTCCTTCACGCCGCCGTACGGCGCGATGTCGCAGCGGTAGCCCGGCACGTCGTTGACGACGACGCCGCCGACCTCCAGTTCCTCCACGGCATCGAGGGCGGCACCCAGATCCCGGGTGAAGACCGCCGCGTGCAGCCCGTACCGGCTGGCGTTGACCGTCGCGTAGGCCGCCGCGAGATCCGGCACCCCGCGCAGGCACACCACCGGCCCGAAGATCTCCTCGTCCCACGCCGGCTGACCGTCCGGCACCCCGGCCAGCAGAGCCGGCGTGAGGCACCGCCCGCTGCGGGTCCCGCCGTGCACCAGCCGCGCCCCCGACGCGCGGGCCCGCTCGGTCCACTGCAGGACGCGCCCGGTCGCCGCCTCGTCGATGAGTGCCGACACGCGCGTCTCCTCCGCACGCGGGTCACCGACGACGACCTGGGCCAGCCGCTCTGTGATCTTCCGCTCCAGCTCCCCTGCGATCTCTTCGACGGCGATCACACGCTGTACGGCGATGCACGCCTGCCCCGAGGCGTAGTACCCGCCGCGGACCACGGCGTCGGCCGCCGCGTCGAGATCGGCGTCCGCGGCCACCACCAGCGCCGCGTTCGAACCGAGTTCGAGCACCACCTTCCGTGGCGCCGCCTCCCGGGCGATGCGGTGCCCGATCTCGGCCGACCCGGTGAAGGAGACCGCGGCGACCCGTGGATGCGTGGTCAGGGCGCGGCCCACACCGGCGTCGCCGGTGACCATCTGCACCGCACCCGCCGGCGCCCCCGCCGCTGCCAGTTGCTCCCGGACGAGCCGCACCAGCCACAACGTGGCCAGCGGCGTGGCAGGAGCGGGCTTGACGATGACCGGGCATCCGGCGGCGAGCGCCGGAGCGATCTTGTGGGAGGCGAGCATCATCGGGTAGTTGAACCCGGTCACCCCCACGACCACCCCGACCGGCCGCCGCGTCCAGAACCCCGTCATGCCGTCCCCCGAGGGCAGCATGTCCAGCGGCACGGTCTCCCCGTGCGTGCGGGAGACCTCGTCGGCAGTGGCCTCCCACGTCGCCACCGCCCGCAGCACCTCGGTACGGCAGTCCACCCGCGGCTTGCCCGTCTCCAGGACGAGCAAGTCCTCCATGGGGCCCGCGACGTCCTGCAGCGCCGCGGCGACTCCGAGCAGCACCCGGCGCCGTACACGTGCGGGCAGTGCGCCCACCTTCGTACGCAGCGAGGCGGCGTGCCCGGCTGCCTGCCGCGCCGCTGCCTCGTCACCGAGCGGGGCGCGGGCGATCTCACTGCCGTCGAAGGGGAAGTGGACCGGCTGCCGGTGCTCCGGCGTCACCAGCGTCTCCCCGGCGGGCAGTCCGGCGGTCAGATCCGGCGGGACGCCGGGTACGCCGGCCACGCCGCACGACCCGGACGGGGAGTGCGCGGCGGTCACCGGGCGGCCCCACCGGTCAGGAAGTGCCGCGCCGCGTTCGCGTAGACCCGCGCGTAGGCCCCTATCTCGGCCACCTCGACGTACTCGTCCTTCTGATGTGCGATCCACTTCCCGCCCGGGCCGTAGACCACCGTCGGCAGGCCCGCGTCGCGGGTGAGGATCGTCCCGTCGGTGGTACCGGGCACGGCACCGTAGGCGGGCGGAACGCCGTGTTCGCCCAGGTGCCCGGCGACGAGGGCGGCGACGACGGGATGGTCCTGCGCCACCTCCACGGCGGGCCGGTCGTCGACGACGGTCGTCTCCACGGTCACGCCCACCGTGGCCGCGGCTTCCCCGGCGGCCTGCCGTACGCGTCCGATCAGCTCCCCGTGGTCCGTCCCGGGGATCGTACGGACGTCGACGCCGACCAAGCCGTGCGCCGGAATGACGTTGAGCTGGGACGCGTCCCCGGCGTGCAGCACCGTCGGGGTGACGGTCACCGCTCCGGCGTGCGGATGCGTGCCCCAGCGCCGCACCGCCCACTCCTCCACTCCGGCGAGGGCCTGGACGATCCGGGCCCCTGCCAGCAGAGGGGACTTGGCCTCCTGCGGCATCGCTCCGTGAGCCATCACCCCCGTCAGCTCCAGACGCAGCCGGATGCCGCCGCGGGCGGAGGTGCACACCTCGTACCCCTCGGGCTCGCAGACGATGACCCCGTCGACCCCGGCCGCCGCCGGGGATGCCGCGAACGCCTTGGCGCCGAGCATCATCCCTTCCTCGTCGCACAGCACGCCCAGGACGACCCGGCCGGGGAAGGGCCCCGCCAGCTCCAGTCCGCGTACGCCGTGGACCATCGCCGCCAGGCCGGACTTCATGTCCGCCGCACCGCGGCCCCACAGCTTGCCGTCGCGTATCTCCGCGCCGTAGGGGTCCATGCTCCAGTCGGCGCTGTCGCCCTCGGTGACGACGTCGGTGTGCCCCTCGAACATCAGCGTCGGCCCCTCGCCGCCACCGCCCTCGACGACAGCGACGAGGTTCTGCCTTCCCGGGGCCACTTCGACCACTTCGTGCCGCCAGCCGAACTCGGAGAACAGCCGGGCGAGCAACCGCACGGCCGGGCCCTCGACTTCCTCCGCGTCGGCGACGGTGCGCAGCCGCACCAGGTCGCGGGTCAGCTGCACGGCCGCGTCCGCGTCGACCACGGGGTCGCGCGGCGGGGCACCCGATTCGGAATGCATAGACAAGCCTCTCCCACAGCCTTCGCCACCAGGCCAGGTGACTGGTCAGACCAGTTGATTTCCCGTACTCTCCTAGCGCGCTCGCGCGTTGGTCAAGGGGGAGGAAGCCGCAAGCACCGGAATCTGCTTCCGGTACCGCGGCAGGGCGGCGCCGCGAGCGACGCAGGGCGCTGAAGCCGAGAGCGACGACAAAGGGGCGTGCGGTGGTTGCTGGGGGAGTGCCGTTCCAGCCGGTGCGGGCGGTGCGTGCGTACGAGCGGGTCGCCGAGGAGATCGAGAACAGGATCGTCAGCGGGGTGCTCCCGCCCGGATCGCGTCTGCCGGGGGAGCGGGAGCTGGTCTCGCAGTTCGGTGTGGGCCGCTCCACGGTGCGTGAGGCGCTGCGGGTCCTGGAGTCGGGCGGTCTCGTGCGCTCCCGGCCGGGTGATCCGCTGGGCGTGGAGGTTCTCGGCGTCTCGTCGGAGGGCCTGAGCCGCGCTCTGGGCAGGCTGACGCGTTCCCGGGTGACGTCGGTGGGGGAGTTGATCCAGTTCCGGATGGTGCTGGACGGCGAGAGCAACCGGCTGGCCGCCTGCCTGCGGCAGGAGAGCGACCTGGAGCGTATGGCGGAGCAGATCGAACGGATGGAGGAGCTCAGCCCGGTGGGTCTGCGGGCCTTCAGCGAGGCGGACGCGCTCTTCCACCAGGCGGTCGCCGAGGCGAGCGGCAACGCGCTGCTGGGGCTGTGCGCTCGTGCCGTGCACGAGGCGGTGGTGGGGGTGATCGAGCAGAAGATCGCCGGGGTCTCGGACGCGGGCGCCTGGATGGAGCGCTCCGTCGCTCATCACCGCGGCGTGCTGGAGGCGATCCGGGCCGGTGACGGCGCGGGGGCGGCGCGCCTGGGGCGGGAAGCGTTGTTCGACTACTACGCGGATCTCGTCAGCGAGGGGGACCGGCGGCTGCTGCAGGCGGCGTTGGGTGAGAAGGACGCGGGTACGAGCTAGCGGTCTCGTCCCGCCCGGACCGGACGGGACACCGTGCGGTGCTCAAGTGGCGTAGGAGCTGCGGCAGTTCCGCACGGACTCAGCCCGACAGCGCGACCGAGAAGGCGCCCTTGGTCTGGGTGACCCCGCTGCAGGCATCGTCCACCTCCGCCTTCGCGCCGCCCGGGCACTCCCGGTCTCGTGCCGAGGACCACATGGACAGCCCGCCCAGCTTCCTTTCCGCGGCGAACGCGGCCAGCTGCGCTGCGTCGCCCAGAGTGAAGGTCTCCGCCTCGATGTCGTTGACGCCGATCATCACGGTCACCATGAGGGCCCGCCAGGCGGCGGTGCCGGACATACCCGGCAGACGCGTTATCTGGTCGTGCGCGGCCCGCGCTGCCGCGATCGCATAGTCGCCCATGTCGCCGGTGTGGGACGGGCTGTAACTCATCGCCATGATGTTCACGGCAGAGATCCGTACGTCCAGACCGGCGGCGCGCTCGAGCAACTCCGCACCCTCCGGCGTCAGTCCGGTGGGCATCACGGGAAGAGTGAACGACGCCTTCAGCCCGGGACGCCGGTGCTGGAGCAACTTGATCGCCTTCGCCCGGCGCGTCGAGGCGGCGGAGTTCTCCAGCGTCTTCCCCTCGATGTCGAAGTCCGCCGTCGTCGCGCCCACCTGTTCCAGCACCTGCCCGTACGCGGCGGCGAGTCCGGCGGTGCTCTCGCAGGCCACCGCGAGTTCGGTTCCGGTGGCACCGCCGAACGACACGCGGACGTCCGCCCCGCTGTCCCGCAGGGCGCCGATGCGCTTCTTCACGGCCGCATCGTCGATCGCGGTCCCGTCGTCCCACATGGGCCTGCACTCACCGCTTCCTGACGCGACGGCGAACGCCACGTAGTACGCCGAGGGGGTTCCCGCGGTCTCCGTGTCGGCGGGCGTGGTGGCGTTCACGTATGGAGCGAAGTGCACGGCAGATCCGGACTCCTCCACGCCGTCGTCGGCCGCGGGCGTGCCCCCTGCTGAGCATCCCGCACAGACCAGGGCGAGAGCGCCTGCGAGCCGGGCCATCCGGTGCCGCACGTCGATCGCACCCTTCCGCACCTTCGAAATCGCCCCCGCGGAAAGGAAGTTCGCGAGAACGCCGGTATGGCAGAAACCATGGCACTTCCCCGTCGCGCCGGTCGCGTTCACAGAGAAATCACAAGATGGGCCTCCAGGATGCGCGCCCATGAGTCTCTCGCCAACAGACGCGCACGCCGGCGGTCGCCGGCGCCACGGAACGGATCAGGGCGGGGACCCGGACGTGCCCGTCTTCCTGGACTCCACCGGCCGCCGGGCCCTCCTTCTGCGCCGAGCCGGGATCGTCGTCGGAGCCGCGTTCCTCGTGTACGGGGTCATGCTCGGGGTGGCCTTCATGGGAGGCCCCTCGCTCGCCCCGTCGGGCCTGAGCCCGTTCGACAGTGTCGGCTCTGCGCAGGACGCCGGCACCGACCGTGTGCGGCAGGACGGCTCACCCTCCGCGAAGGACTCGGCGAGGCCGTGCCGGAAGCAGTGCCGCAAGAACTGCAGGCAGCGGCCGGGGAAGCCGTGCGGGAAGGGGACTTTCGGCAGGACGGCCGACGGGCCCGGCCGTGCGGTGCCCACGCGGTCCGCCTCTTCCTCCGCCGGAGGCCGGTGAAGCAGTTGACCTCCACCGTCACTCGCGGCAGGCACGCCGGGCACGGCCGACTGCCCGTCACCCGCCGCCCCGCGTTCCTCGGACCCCGCGCCGTCCTTGCTCTCCTCGCGCTGTCCGCGATGGCCGGTGTGATGCTCTTCAGCGGTTATCTGCACGCCGAACTCGGAGACGACACCCGGGTACGCGAGAACGCCCCTTCCGGCCACGTTCCGAAGAAGGTCCTCAACGGCGGTTCCATGCTCTCCTTCCCCGACGGGAAGGCCCGCAGCAGACCCGTCCCCCGCAGGACAGTCGCCCTCACCTTCGACGACGGACCCGACCCGCGGTGGACCCCGAGGATTCTCGCCGTACTGGAGAAGTACGACGTACCGGCCACCTTCTTCGTCGTCGGATCGATGACAGCCCGCTATCCGGACACCGTCCGCGAGATCATCGACGGTGGCAACGAGGTCGGCGTCCACACCTTCACCCACGTCGACCTGTCGTACCAGAGCCCGCAGCGCGTCGAGCGGGAGATGGCCCAGACACAACTCGCCCTCGCCGGCGCCGCAGGAGTCAACACCTCGCTCTTCCGGGCCCCTTACTCCTCCACGCCCGACGCCGTCGACGACTACAGCTGGCCCGTCTACCGGCGGCTGGGCACCAGGGGCTACACGACCGCCTTCGTGGACACCGACAGCGAGGACTGGCGGAACCCCGGGGTGTCGAAAATCGTCGAGAACGCCACACCCGAGGGCACCAAGGGCACGTCCGTCCTCTTCCACGACTCCGGCGGCGATCGGTCCCAGACAGTGACGGCGCTGGCCGCATACATCGAGAAGATGAAGGCCCGTGGCTACACCTTCACCACGGTCAGCGACGCGATGCGCCTGCCGGACGCCCACCAGCCGGTCTCCGGAACGTCGTTGGTGCAGGGCAGGACACTCGTCGCGGCAACGGCCGTCGCCGAGTTCACCATGCCCGGACTGGTCGTCGGGCTCACCGTCGTCGGCGTCGCCGTGCTGGGCCGCTCCGCTCTCATGCTCGTCCTCGCCCGCCGCCACCATCGGCAGCGCAACAGCCGCGGCTTCCGCTGGGGCCCGGAGGTGGTGGAGCCGGTGAGCGTGATCGTCCCCGCCTACAACGAGAAGGAATGCATCGCCGGCACGGTCACCTCGCTCGCCCGAAGCACACACCCGATCGAGATCATCGTGGTCGACGACGGTTCGACGGACGGCACCCCGGACCTCGTCGAGTCTCTCGGCCTGCGCAACCTGAGGGTCGTGCGGCAGGAGAACGCGGGCAAGGCCGCCGCTCTCAACACAGGGATCGCCCATGCCCGTTG
The DNA here is from genome assembly GCF_042653885.1 of Streptomyces ovatisporus. NCBI lineage: Bacteria > Bacillati > Actinomycetota > Actinomycetes > Kitasatosporales > Streptomycetaceae > Streptomyces > Streptomyces ovatisporus. Next base: position 17,690 of record NZ_JBHSFH010000006.1, on the reverse strand, counting down.
GGGCATCATCGTGATGATGGACGGAGACACCGTCTTCGAGCCGGACACGATCCACACGCTGGTGCAGCCCCTCGCCGATCCGTCCGTCGGCGCGGTCGCAGGCAACGCCAAGGTCGGCAACCGCAAGACGCTCATCGGCGCCTGGCAGCACATCGAATACGTGATGGGCTTCAACCTCGACCGTCGCATGTACGACCTGCTGCGCTGCATGCCCACCATCCCGGGCGCCGTCGGAGCCTTCCGCCGCGAGGCGCTCGCGCACACGGGCGGCATGAGCGAGGGCACCCTCGCCGAGGACACGGACGTCACCATCGCCCTGCAACGCAGGGGCTGGCGGGTCGTGTACGCCGAGCACGCCGTCGCCTGGACCGAGGCGCCAGGCTCCATGCGCCAGTTGTGGCGGCAGCGCTACCGCTGGAGCTACGGCACGATGCAGGCGTTGTGGAAACACCGCCGGTCGGTCCTGGACCGGGGGCCGTCGGGCCGATTCGGCCGGGTCGGAATGCCCCTGGTCGTCCTCTTCCAGATCCTCACGCCCCTCCTCGCACCGCTGATCGACCTCTTCACCCTCTACGCCGCGGTCTTCATCGACCCGGTGAAGTCGCTGGCCGCGTGGGGACTCGTCCTGGCCGTCCAACTGGTGTCCACCGCATACGCGTTCAGGCTGGACCGGGAGCAGTACCGCTACCTGCTGATGCTGCCGCTGCAGCAACTCGTGTACCGGCAGCTGATGTACCTCGTGCTGATCCACTCGTGCGTCACCGCCGCAACCGGCGGCCGCATGCGCTGGCAGAAGCTGAAACGCACCGGAGAGGTCGGAGCCCTCAGGGCGGGATGACGCACGCACGGCCCGGCGGCGCTCCGCTACGGCGCCGGTCCCGTCGTCCCGACCGCACGCCGGGCCGCACGCGGACCCGCTCAGGGAACTGGCCGCCGAGCGCCCATACTTGACGGCGCGCAGGCCCGCACGACCTGTCGACCCACCAGCACCGAGGAGACGCAGTGACCGCCGATGGCAATGCCGACCGCCGTGAGCGCTATGCGATGGCGCTGTACGCGACGCTCGGGTTCAGTTCCGAGCGTCACCCCTGGGCGACCCTGGCCCCGGCCCGCCGGGAGGTCTGGTACCTCAGGGCCGACGCCGCCATCGCCGTGGCGGACGAGGAGATCGCCGCGGCAGTGCGCGCCTCCGGGTGAACGGCTGCGGCGACCCGCGCGTGCCGTCTGCCGGGCCGACGCACCATCCGTGATCACCCCCGGCACCGCCCGGCGGGCACGCCCCGGAGCCCCGGATCAGGGGACCGTCACCAAGGGTCGTATGCGGAGACGAGATACCCGTAGCGGAGGGCGGCGAGGACCAGCATGACGGCCGGTGGCGCGAACCAACTGCGCCGCAGCAGGCCCAGCTTCACGGGCAGGATGGTCAGCAGCAGCGCCGGAACGGTGAAACCGATCGTGAACAGCGCGCCGAGGCCGGCACCCTCCAGCGCCTCCTGGTCGTGTTCGTCCTGCGGCATCATCCAGTACGCGACGAAGAGCCAGAACGCGGCGACGAGACCGAGCCCACCGAGCACGAGCATGCTGAGCACGGTCCCGAGGGCGCGTGCCCGGCCCCGTCGCGGTTCCTGCTGCACGGTCACTTCAGCGCCTGCTCGGCCTGCGCGCGGTTCTGCTCGAATCGGTCCGCGTAGCCCTGGGCGTCGCCGCCCTCCCAGTAGGGACCGCCGTTGTAGCGGGCGGCCAGCTCGCGGTACTGCTCGGGCGTCATCTCCTCGGCCGGCACATCGGCGAAAGAGCTCTGGGCCTTGAGATCCGCCATGTATTTCGCGGAGATGAGCATGTTCTCGTTGGGGTCCTTCAACGAGGCCGTCACCTCGGCACGCTGGTCCTCGGTGAGGTTGGCCGGGTCGTACCCCAGTACCTCCGCGGCGCGGCGGACCTGAACGGCCATCGGGCCGTACGAGGTGTTGTCCCGGTCCCCGGCGAGAGGGCCCGGGAGCTGGTCCGGGGTGAGCGGGCTCCACCCGGATTCGGCGGCGTGCCGGGCCCAGTCGGTCATGTCGTCGGCGACGTAGGGTTTGCCGCCGACCTCGATCCAGGCGATGCCCGCCATCATGTCCGGCGGCAGGCCGTACGCCCGCGCGGCCTCCTTGATGGCGTCCTTGTTCGCCGCGATCCACTGCTCCTTGCCGCCGAAGGCGTCGGTCAGCCACATGCTGTCGATGTCAGGCATGCTCTTGCGGTTGTTCCGAAGGTCCTGCAGCAGCGGCGAGATCTTCTCGTCGCCGGCTGCCGGCAAGCTCCCCTTCTCCTCGGTGCTGCCCGGCAGTCGCGTCAGCGGGCTGCCGGCGGACTCCGCCCTCTCCTCCGAGAGCGCCCTGACCTTGAGGAGGAGGGCCGCCGCGTCCTTGTTCCCCGTGCGGAAGTCGGGGATCAGCGCCTTGGCCCGTTCGAGCGCGGCCACGCATTCGGCGCGCGGACCGCGCTCCGCGCGCAGGGCGGCGGTGAACGCGTCGTCGGCCTGTTCGTAGTAACGGTTGGCCTCGTCCTTGATGGCGTCGGCGTCCACGCCCAGTTCGGCGAACCAGTCGAGCACGCCCGTCGTGGACCGCAGGTCCTCCCAGCGCCGCATCGGCTCGGCGTCCTGTGCCGTACGCGTGACCGGGGTGGCCTCGCGGGAGATCACCCCGGCGAGCCGGTCCTGCGCGTCGCCGCCCTGCCGGAGCTTCTTCCGGGCCTCCTCCACGGCGTCGGCGTACTTCAGCAGCGCCTTCCATGCGGCTTCATAACCGTCCATCAGCCCCTGGACCAGGCCCCGTACGTCCTTCAGCCGCTCCTCGTAGGAGGCGCGGGCGTCGCTGGTCCACTCGACGGCCTGCGCCTTCCTGACGGACGGTTCGAGGGAGTCGAGCAGGTCGCGCATGCGCTTGTACTCCGCGGCGTTGCGCTCGATCAGCTTCGGGTCGCAGTCCTCCAGGAACTCGACGTCCGCGTAGTAGGTCACGACGATCAGCTTCCCTTCGGCGCGACATACTCGGAGGAGTCGACGAAGCCCTTCAGCGCCGCCGCCGTGCTGCTCTCCACGGAGGTGTAGTTGTTGCCGGTGGCCTTGAGCAGGGTGGACAGCGCGGTCAGCAGCGCGGCGAGATCCTGGCCCTGGTCGTCGGCGAAGCGGGCGAAGTCCAGCACCGCTGCGGAGACGTCCTCGTGGGAGCGCGGTACGCGGGCCATCGTGCCGATGTCACCGTCCAGACCGCCCTGTTCGAGCAGCCCGGCGATCTCCAGCAGCAAGTGCGCGCTGCCGTCGATCGACTCCGGTACCGCGCTGAATCCCTCACCCATGCGGTGACTCCCCCGTCCCCCGGCTCAGTTCGAAGGCAAGACTAGTCAATGCCGCGGATGTTCGAAGCCACCGGGTGCACGGCTCGGCTGTCGTGAGGCCGTTCCCCGCGTGCCAGGGAGTGCGGACGGCCCGCGGCCATGCGACCGGTGACCTTCGGGGTCTCCGGGACGCAGCGAACCGACGGGCCGAGGGCCGTCCGGCCGAAGTGCAGGGTCGGTGTCAGCAGTTGTTGCTCACGACGTTCCGCCAGGTCTGGCTGGCTCCGGCGTACTCGACGCCGTTGAAGGAGGCGTTGACCCGCTCGGAGTCGGCTTTGCCCCAGGAGGCCTGCCCGTCGCCGTCGGCGTCGAAGCCGAGCTCGAAGTGGAGGTGGGGGTGGTCGTTGGATCCCGCGCCTGTCCGTCCGACGAAGCCGATCTCCTGGCCCTGAGCGACTGTGTCGCCCACGTTGACGGACCGCGACTGCATGTGGATGTACGTGGTGTAGTAGCCGTCGCCGTGGTTGATCTGGACCACGTTGCCCGCGTTGTCGTGCCAGAAGGACATGTTGACGGTGCCGGCCTCCGACGCGATCAGCAGCGCGCCTTCGGTCCCGTGCTGGTCGGGCTCGTGGACCATGTCCAGCGCGGGGTTGTGGCCCCAGGTGTCGAGTCTCCAGGCGTCCCCGCAGGCGAAGGGGAGCTGGAAGTTCGTCGCCTGCGGCTCCGCGGCGGACGCGACAGGTGCAGCCGTCCCCGCCACGAGGATCATGCCCAGCAGGATGCCGGTTCGCTTCTTCATAAGGGCCTCTCCGAGTGATTGTTGTCGTGGGCACGCCATTTTCTGACGCGACAGCGTACCCGCGACAGGAGCTGCGCCTGAACGCTCTCCCACAGCGCCGCGTCCGCAACCGCACTGCCCCGGGTGCCAATCCGGGACGGACCGCCCCCGCGGCGTCCGGAGATTTGGCACGGACGCATCGCCGCCCGGCCGTGCAGCGTAGGACGACTTGGCTGACGGCTCTCCTCAGCGCCCGCAGCAGGGCGGGCGGTGAGGAGAGCCGGGAGGCAACGCCCGTATACGCGCACGCGAGCGGCCCTTACGCGCCGGCAGCCGATGCAGCGGCCCCGGTGGGCTCGCCCTCGCCCGCACCGCCCGCGTCCCAGGAGCTGCCCAGGATCCCGTCGTGGCTGCAGTGCAGCGCCGTGAGGGCGGCGAGCACCCGCGGGTCCCATCCTGCTGTGTGCGCGGTCAGCACCCAGTGGTCGTGCATGCCGCGCCCGAAGTCCAGGACCCGTTCTCCACCTCGGTTCTGCCGATAGCCGACCCGCCGCGGCATGCGGAACAGATCGCCCCCGCCGAGCAGGGGCGTCACGAACCGTGCGGGCAACGTAACAGCGGCCTCATACAGTCCACTTGGCGAGAGGAAGGGCGGACCGACGTACCGGAACCTCTGGCAGTGCCTGAATCAGAGGTGCCGAGGTACGCATCACGCAGCGATCAGTACAGCCCGATGCGGGTGGCGGTCTCCTCGCCGTGACGCATCCGGCTGTGGGCGTCGTCGCCGAGAGCGGTGATCACGCCTGCGACCACGGTCTCGATGACGGCGAGTGTGGGCACGAGGCTGTCGTACGGAGAGGGTGCCGTGACATGGCTGGGCATGACGACCTCGGCGTGCGCGGAGACGGGGGAGAGCCAGCTGTCGGTGAACAGCATGACCTTTCCGCCCCGCTCCTTCGCGAGTTGGGCCATGGCCACCTTGTCCTCCTCGTAGCGGCGGTAGTCGAAGACGACCAGGACGTCGCGGCGGGCGAGGTCGGCCAGCAACGCCGTGCGCTCGACGTCTCGGTCGGGCAGGAAGCGGACGTCGTCCCGCAGCTGCATCAGGTGCAGTCCGAGGTACTGGGCGAGCAGGTGGGTGAAGCGGCCGCCGCCCAGGGTGATGCGGCGTTTGCGGTCGGAGAGCAGGCGTACGGCGTGGTGAAGGTCGTGGGGCGGCAGCTCGGCCAGCGTGCGTGCGACGGCGTCGCCGAAAACGCGGCTGCCGCGCTCGATGAGCGACGAGCTGTCCGTGCCCTCGTCCCCCTCGCGGCCGTAGTCCGTGGCTTCGTAGAGCGAGAGCGGGGAGGCGTTGCGTTCGTCCAGTTCACGGCGCAGGGCGGTCTGGAAGTCAGGGAAGCCGCGGTAACCGAGACGGTTGACGAACCGGATCACGGTGGGTGCGCTGACCCCGGCGCGCTCGGCGACCACAGCGACCGTTTCGAACCCGGCGGAGGGATAGCCGGCCAGGAGCACGCGCGCGACCTTGCGTTCGGCGGGGCTGAGGTCGCCGAGCTTGTTCCGGATCTCGTCGGCGAGTACGCCAGAAGCCATGGCGCGAGTCCTTTCTTGGGCCGGTGCGGGACGCGGGCGGCGAGTGCGCAGCGGGTGACGCGGGGCTCCTGAGCTTAGAGCGAGCTGCGGCCCCTGGATGCCAGGGACCGCAGCCCTCCGGCCGGGGCACGGGTGGAAGGGGACGGTTCCCGTCGGCCCTGGACGCATCGCGGTGCGGCGACGTCAGTGCCCGCGACGGTCGCCGAGGGTCGCCACCATCGAAGCCAGCAGTGCCGTCCGTTCGGGCACGGTGTGGATGTCCAGCCACTCCAGCGGCGAGTGGTCGGCGCCGCCGACCGGCCCGAGGCCGTCCAGTACCGGTACCCCGGCACCGGAGATGAGGTTGGCGTCACCGACACCGCCGGTGGAGCAGCGGCCCAGCTCGATACCCAGATCTGCGCCGATCCGCCTGGCCTGCTCGTACAGCCTGCCGGAGGCGGGCGTCTCCTCCATGGGCGGACACATGTCCAGCTGTTCGACGGCCACCGTGGTGCCGTCGACGCACGGACGGGCTGCGGCCTCCTCGATCGCGGCGCGGACCGCGGCGATGGCCGTCCCGCTCGCGGCCCGCACCTCGACGGCCAACTGCGCCTCGGAACAGACGATGTTGCTGCGCGTCCCGGCCCGTACGACCCCTACATTGATCGTCACTCCCTCCCAGCGTCCGTTCAACTCCTGCAGCCTGACGACGAGATGGGCCGCGGTCAGGGCCGCGTTGGCGCCGCGCTCCGGCTCGATGCCGGCGTGGGCGGCTCGTCCTGTCACGGTGAGCCGGAAGTCGGCGACGCCCTTGCGGGCCGTCACCACGTCGCCGTTCTCCCGTGCGCATTCCAGAGCGAACGCGAAGTCCACGCCACGCGCCACGGCTTCGGTGTGGGGACGGCTGACGGGCGAGCCGATCTCCTCGTCCGGCGTGGCCAGCAGAGTCAGTTCGGCGTACTCGTCGATGCCGGCTTCGTCGAGGATCTCCAGGGCGGTCAGCCCGGCAAGGAGTCCGCCCTTGTCGTCGCTGACGCCCGGCCCGTGTGCCAGGCGGCCGGCCACCTCGAAGGGGCGCTGAGCGGCGGTGCCGTCCTCGAAGACGGTGTCCATGTGAGCGGCGAGCAGAATGCGGGCTCCGCCCTCCGCCTCCGTCAGACTGCCGCGTCGACGGGCCACGAGGATGTCGCCGAACTGCCGTCCGCCGGACACCGCTGGACGGATGCGCTCGACGGAGAAGCCGAGCCGCTTCAGCCGCCTCCCGGTCCAGCCGGCGACCTTGTTGACGCCTCGGGGGCTGTACGAGCCGGAGTCGATGCCGACCAGTTCGGCGAGGTCCCGCAGGAAGGCGTCGCGGCGGGTGCGGGCCAGCGTCAGCAGAGCGGCACTGCCGTGCCGTTGCCGCGCGGGGGCGGTCACAGGACCTTCGAGAGGAACGCCCGTGTGCGCTCCTGCTCAGGGTCGCTCAGCACCCGTCGGGGGTCGCCCGCTTCGACGACCACACCTTCGTCCATGAAGACCGCGGTGTCGCCGACTTCGCGGGCGAAGCCGATCTCATGGGTGACGACGACCATCGTCATACCGTCTGCGGCGAGTTGCCGCATGACGTCCAGCACGTCCCCGACGAGTTCCGGGTCGAGCGCCGAGGTGGGCTCGTCGAACAGCATGAGCTTCGGCTTCATCGCCAAGGCCCGTGCGATGGCGACGCGTTGCTGTTGTCCGCCCGAGAGCTGTGCCGGATAGGCGCGGGCCTTGTCCCCCAGCCCGACCCGCTCCAGCAGCACGCGCGCTTGCTCCCGGGCTGCCGTCCTCGCGATGCCCTGGACGTGGACAGGGGCCTCCATGACGTTCTCCTCCGCGGTCATGTGCGGGAAGAGGTTGAAGCGCTGGAAGACCATGCCGATCTCGCGGCGTCTCCGGGCGACTTCGCGCTCGCGCAGTTCACGCAGCCGGTTGCCGGTCTGCCGGTGGCCGACGAATTCACCGTCGACTGTCAGCGTGCCGCCGTCGACCTTCTCCAGGTGATTGACGCACCGCAGGAACGTGGACTTGCCCGAACCTGACGGCCCGAGCAGGCAGCACACCGCTCCGCGTTCGACGGTCAGGTCGATTCCCTTGAGGACCTCGAGTTTCCCGAAGTGTTTGCGCACGCCCTGGGCGTGCAACAGAGGAGTGGTGCTCAACTCCGTGCCTCCTCGACGGTGTCGGGGTGATCCGCGGGCCGGCCGACCGGTACGGGTGAGCCGCCGCCCGTGAACATCCGCTGGAAGACGCCGGCTTGGCCGCCGTCTGCCGTACCCCGCCCGAAGCGCCGCTCCAGCCATGCCTGCGGAACGCTCAGCGCGGAGACCATCGCGAGGTACCAGGCGGAGGCGACCACGAGCAAGGGAATGACCTGGTAGTTCGCGGCGTAGACGGCCTGGATGTTGGACATCAGGTCATGTGCGTTGATGACGGAGACCAGCGCCGTCATCTTCAGCATGTTGATCGTCTCGTTGCCCATCGGCGGGGTGATCACGCGCATCGCCTGCGGCAGGACGATGCGCCGCATCGTCTTCGTGGGCCGCATCCCGAGCGAGTGCGCCGCTTCGGTCTGGCCGGTGTCGACGGACTGGATGCCCGCGCGCACGATCTCGCTGGCGTACGCCGCCTCGTGCAGCGCCAGCGCCAGCAGGGCGGCGAGGCCCGGGGTGAGCACGGAGTTGGTCGGTGCGGAGAAGAAGGTGACGTCGGTGAACGGGACACCGATCATCACCACCGGGTACAGCGCCGCTGCGAAGCCCCAGAAGATGATCTGGACGAGCAGCGGCGTCCCACGGAAGAACCAGACGAACAGCCCGGAGATCACTTTGAGCACCAGGTTGTCGGAGAGCCGCATGACGGCGAGCAGTACACCCAGGACGACGGCGAGCGTCATCGCTCCTGCCGTCAGCCACACAGTGGTGAACAGACCCTCGAAGACGAAGTCCCTGAAGAGGTTGTCCCCGACGATGTCCCAGCGCAGGTTCCTGTTCCGGGCCACTGATCCCAGCAGCCCGGCCAGCGCAACCGCTGCGGCGACGGCCGCGACGAGCCGGCCCCAGTGACGTACGCGGACGACCCGCAACTCTTCAGCCGGCGCGGCACCTTGGTGCGGCGTCTCGGTTCCGGTGGCGGCCATGGGCGTCGTCATTCCTTCCCGGCGTTCACAGCGGCCTTCTTCAACGCGATCGATTCGACCCCGTACTTGGCGCAGATCTTGTCCAACGTGCCGTCGTCCATGAGTGCTTGGACGGCTTTCCGTACGGCGTCGGTCAGCTCGGGGAGCTGCTTGGAGACGGCGATGCCGTTCGGCGAGGCTCCGTAGCCGCCCTTGGCCGAGGGGTCCTCGACGACGTCGAAGGCGTTGCCCTGGTCGGCGGTCTTGGCAGTCCAGCCGGCGGCCGGTTTCGTCAGGACGTCGGCGACAACCTTGCGGGCACGCAGGGCGAGTTGAGCGTCGGAGTCCTTCGGGAAGGTCTGGATGTCGATCTTCTTCATGCCCGCCGCACCGCACTTGCGCTGCTGGCCTCTGAGCAGATCGAGCTGGTTCGTGGCCGCCTGGACAGCGACGCTCTTGCCGCACAGGTCGTCCAGCGTGGCGATCTTCTTCGGGTTGCCGTCGTTCACCATGATCCCGGATCCGGATTCGGAGTAGTCGACGAAGTCGAGGACGGCCTGTCGTTCCTTGGTGTCCGTGATGGCCGATATGGCGACGTCGAACTTGCCCGCCTGGATCGCCGGGACGATGCCGTCGAACTTCTGGGCCTTGAAGTCGAACTTCACCCCCAGCTTGGCTCCGAGGGCCTGGCCGAGATCGTGGTCGAGGCCGGTGATCCTGGTGCCGCCTTCCTTCGCGAACATCACGAAGGGCGGGTACGGCACGTCGGTGGCGACTCGCACGGTCCCGGACGCCTTGATCTGCTCCGGCAGCGCGTCGTGCAGTTCGGCGTCCTTTCTCACCTTCACTCCGGCGATCCTGTCCGGGGTCGACGATCCGGCGGCCCCGCCTTCCGACCCGCCTCCCTCACCGCATGCGGAGGCCGTCAGAAGTGCGGCGACCGTCAAGGCAGCGGCGACGCACGCACGAACGTGGGAGGTTGGCATCACGGTCGATCCCCTCTCGGTGAACATCGGCGGCGAAGCGCCGACTGGTTCCCTGGCTCCGGAGGAAGTTACATCATGCGTCACTAGCCAGCTAGATGTAACGCTGGTTACGGACCTGTGAGGCGCCTCCTGGCGGGTGCTGCGCGGTGCACGTAAGGAGGGATACTTGCGCTGATCTGCGATGAGTGAGGTGCGGGGGTGACGTCGCCCACGCCGCAAGGGGGTGCTGATGCGTTACAGCTTTTGCGTCTGTGGCACGTTCTGTATCTTCCGTTGCGGCGTCACGAGCTGACGTCCGGGTCGTCCGTGATCGCGTCGCTGTTCAAGTTCCGGCGGCTCCCGGCACGGGACACAGGCCGACGTGGAGGTCGTACGCAACGCCGGGCTCGTCTGCTTTCACAGGCGGCGACCCGTGCGGGTGCGTTGCCTGGAGGTGCTCGCCGGCCGCAAGAGCTCAACAGCCCTACGAACAGCACCGGTTGTGGAACTACTGCCCGCGCTTTTGGTGGCGTTCGTGAGCCGGAGGATGCAGGACGGAACGCCGCCGACGTGGTTCACCGATCCTGCGCAAACTGGGGCGGAGTCGCCATCACGGCGCCCTCCTCCGTCAGTTGGCCGGCTCCCTCACTGCCCCGATGCGAGCCTCCGGGCTTCGGCGCTTGTGAGCGCCTTGGGGAATGCCCGTACATCCTGAATGTTCCCCTCGAAGCCGCGGATGAACTGGTCGCCCAACCGGGCCCTGCCCACGGCGAAATCACCTTCCCGGCTCCGGTCCTTGTCCCGGTCGACGGTGTCCTGGAGTTGTCCGTCGACGTACAGGCGGATCTGTTCGTCTGCGGCGTCCCAGACTCCGGTCAGAGCGGTCCACTCGCCTGTACGCGGGGCCGTATCGGATTCCGCCTCATCGGCGCGGGAAGTCAGCGTGTCTTCCCTGTGCATGCGCATCTCCCAGCGGTCTTCCACCGGGTCGTACTGGAGCTGGAAAGAGCTGATCTCCGCGCCGTCCTGACTGGCGACCGTCTGGTATTCGTCCTTGTTCCGCAGCATCACGCGCGCCGACACCGAGAAGCTGCCGTCGGTGTCGAGAACGGGGCCCTGTGACGTTACCGACTGCTGCCCGAAGAACGCGGCTCCGCTCTTTTCCAGCGGCTTGGGCAGGGGGTCGCCCACAAGCGTTCCGTCCCGGTTGTTGCCCGAACTGTCCTCGGCGACACCGTCCTTGACGCTCTTGAAGAGCCACTCCACGGCGGCCCCCCGCACTGCTGGGGCGGATTCGTCCCCTTCCGGGGCCTTGGAAGCCCTACCCGCCGATCCGCTCGGTGACGGGGATTTCGTGGCCGACCCGGACGGTCCGTCAGTGCTGGACTCCGACGGTGCCGGGTCGGGCGGGACTTCCTTCGCCGGCGGTCCGCCCACGAGTTGAGGCAGCCTCGGGCCGAACCCCTGCGCGGAGGTGAAGACCACAGCCAGGGAGCACACACCCAGAGACGCGATGGCTTGCGTGAGCCGCCGAGCCGGGACGCTGTACCGGACGGCCTTGCGTCCGGCGGGTCCCGCCACCCGCGGCGCTCCCCGTCCCGCACCTTCGGGCGCCCGCCGGCTCCGAGGCGGCGCCGGCGGGGCCTCCGGTAGTGCGGGGCTTCGGGGGAGGTCGTCGAGCCGTCCGAGCACCGGGGCCGCGATCGCCGCGGACGTCCGCGCGGTGCGCCGGGAAGCGACGTATTCCTGCCCTCCCCACGGCAGCAGCGCTCCGGCCAGGAGTTCGCCGAAGTCGACGCGCATACGCTCGAGTTCGGCAACGGCGCGGGAGCAGTAGGCACACTGCTGCAGATGCGGAACCACATCCGCTGTGTTTCCGCCCTTGTGCTCTACGTAGGCCATGACCATCCGGTGGAAAGGGCGGCAGTAGTCCGTCATCCCGTCCAGATGGATCTGCTCGTACGCGTGGTAGAAGTCCCTGTACGCACGGCTGATCAGCAGGGAGATCTCCCGTGCCCCCCGTGAGTCGGAGCCCAGGAGGCGGGCGATCGAGGCGCTGCCGGCGTGCTCGACCCAGTGATGCCACATGACTGCCTGCAAGTTGGCCGGCAGGGAGCAGAAGGCCCGAGCGGTCACCGAGCCGTGGTGAATGGGGCCGAAATCGCCGCCTGAGACGCCTCGGTCCGGTGTCGCGGCGAGGTGCCTGTCCAGCCACATCGCCAACCTGGCGTCGAGAGCGCCGCGTTGATCCCAGTTTGCGATTCCGGCCGCGGCTTCCAGCACATGTGTCAGCGCGTGAGGACGTACTGCCCTGTCCGGGCCGGCCTCGTGCGGCCACAGGGTCCGTCGCCAAGCGGTGTCGGCGAGTTGGTCCGGTGCCGCATGATCGTTCAGGCATACGGCGGCAAATGCGCGGACCGCGTCGAAATGGCGCTCGTTCAGTTCGATCAGAGCTGTTTCGGTCAACTCCCCGCCGGCACGGACCAGTGCGACCAGGTCTGGGTCGGACAACCGCTCGGGTTCCATCCGTTGAATCCCCCATCGATCAAGGCGCTGCATCACGGGCGGAAGTACGCGGACTCACGCACAGAATGTCGAACTGTGAAGTTCATGGTGATCCGCCTCCGGAAGTCGGTCGCGCGTGATGAGATGAACGAGCAGCGTGACGGGCCGACTTCGGGGCGCGCAATGGTTATCCATTATTCAACTAGTCGACTCCCTGGGGCTGGTGTCACGCCCGGCAGAGTCGGCATTTCCTGTCGCTGCCCCGGCCACGGTACCGCTGTTTCCTGACGGACCTGGGCCGCCCGGGGAAACTTGGCACACGCCGACAATTGTCTGTGCGTCCGTGAATGCGTGATCGCGACTCCGAATGCGCTCTCGCGGATTCATATCGCTCGGCCGCGGAGCGCGTTCTCGGAGCTTGTCGTGGACAGGCGGCGCTGTTTTCCACCACGGCCCCCGTCGCGGTTGTAGGCGCTCCGCAGGCGTACCGCATCCACGCGGAGGCGGTCGAACTCGTCCGTCAGGGGCGTGGAGACGTTCCGCAGGGGAAGCTTCCGGCCCCGCACGGCAGTTGGGGAGGCGCGGCGGCACCGGTAGGGGGTGGTCACGAGTGACATTCCGGCGTCCTTCCTCCTGAAGAAGGATCAAAGAGGACACCGAAGGCAGGCAGGGAGACGGGGGGACCGCTGCCTCCGGTGTACTCGGCTCTTACTCGGCCATTTCGAAGGCCTGTTTCTCGAGAGAGCCGGCAGTCGTGCTGTCCGACTGCTTCAGCATCTGCGAGAGGGTGATTCGCCACCGGGGGAGTCGGCGACGCCATCTCCCATGAACCGGGAGGTGTCCGTCATCGTCGGCCCCCAGGGAAACCGTCGGCCTCGTTGTCTGCACCACCGCAGCCCGCAGAGGCCGCAGACGGCAGTACCTCGAGCGTCACCAGGACGCGTCGGTGCACCTGCCGCTGCCTGTGCAGGACCATGGCGTTCACTCCTCACGTACCGGACCGCCCGAATCCCCGCTCTGGCGGGTCGTGCGGCTCGGCGGCGCCGGCCCTCGGCGTGCTTGGGGCGAGGGTCCAACATGTTCACAACGAAACCGGACGAAACCAACAGGCTTCGTCGGCCTGCCTCTTGTCTCCTTGAGTCGAGTCCTTGACGTGGAGGTCAGGGCGTCGACGGTGCGGTCAGCACACCGTTAGGAGTCGAGAGGCCCCAGAGCCAACCGGTGAAATAGAAAGTACATCAAGGCTTCGCAATGCGGTAGTTGTAACGGAAGTTTCGCTGCTCCGGAGTCGGCTCAGCGGGGTGGAGCGGCCTCCTTGCGCGGGTCACTCATGCGCTTGCGGTGGGACAACGGCTCCGCAAGAGTGCAGTCGACGGCTGACGATGAAGACGCCGGGCAGGGTGCACAGTCTTCGCCTGCGGCCGAGAGGATGAGGGTGAGCATGAGGAGCGGTTCAGGTACCACCGGGCCGGAGGCCCCCGACCCGCCCCGGGTCGCGTGGCGCAAGCAGATGCGGGAGTCGGTCCTGGACGAGGCGCGGGTGCTGGCCGCCAGGAACGGCTGGGACCGGGTGAGTCTCTCGGAGGCCGCAGCTCGGGCGGAGGTCTCCCGCCCGGCCGTCTACAAGGAGTTCGGCAGCCGAAGCGGACTGGGCGAGGCATTGGTCCGCCGGGAGACGACCAGGTTCCTGCAGGGCATCGCCGAAGCCCTCGGATCACCGGGCCGGGCGACTGCCGAGGCAATGCAGGACGCGGTGGAGTTCGCTCTCACCGAAGGGGCGCGGAATCCTCTGATCCAGGGGGTGGTTCTGGCCGCCCGCCGGGGTTCGGACGGTCTGCTGCCCTTCCTGACCACCCGCCCCGAGCCGGTTTTCGGCGACGCGGAGCAGCTGATCGGTGCCTGGCTCGCCGAACGGTTCCCGGAGCATGCACCTCGAGCACGCGATGAGGCCACCGATTTGGTGGTGCGGATGACCATCAGCCACATCGTGCTGCCCGGCCCGGAGCCGGAGTTGACGCCCGGGCGTCTGACGCGCGCGGTGCTCGCGGTGCTGTCCGGCGGGTGAGGCCCCGCATCCGTATATCCGGGTGCGGAAACTCTCTTCAGCCCCCGGCTCCGGAGGAATCCGCTGTGCCGGCCGGCTGCGGGCGGTGTGCCAGGAGGCGCTCGCGGACGGGGGGATGCACATTGGCCCGGGTGAGATCACCGTCGTAGTGCTTGACCAGTTTGGGGTCCATCACCCGCCGCCATAGCGGGGGGAACCAGCTGAGCACGATCATCGAGGCGTATCCGGAGGGCAGTTGAGGTGCCTGATCGAAGTGGCGGAGCGTCTGGTAGCGGCGGAGCGGGTTGGCATGGTGGTCGGAGTGCCGCTGCAGTTGGTAGAGGAAGAGGTTGCTGGTGGTGCTGTTGCTGTTCCAGCTGTGCCGGGGGGTGACTCGTTCGTAGCGGCCGGGGGAGCGTTCGGCGCGCAACAGGCCGTAGTGCTCCAGGTAGTTGACGCTCTCCAGGAGGGTGAAGCCGAGCACTGCCTGGAGCAGCAGGTACGGCAGCACGGTGATGCCGAATCCCGCGGTCAGCGAGGCGAACAGCACGGCGGACATCGCCCAGGCGGTGAGGACGTCGTTGTGCCGGCTCCATACCCGACGATCGCGCCGGCGCAGGCGCCGTGTCTCAAGTCGCCAGGCCGATACGAGGCTGCCGACGACGGTGCGGGGGAGGAAGCGCCAGAAGCTCTCCCCGAACCGGGAACTGGCGGGGTCCTGCGGGGTGGCGACCCGGATGTGGTGGCCGTGGTTGTGCTCCACGTAGAAGTGTCCGTACCACGTCTGGGCCAGGGCGATACGGGAGAGTCGGCGCTCCATGTGTTCCTTCTTGTGCCCGAGCTCATGCGCGGTGTTGATGGCCACCCCGGCGACCACGCCCATGGTGACGGCCAGGCCGATCCGGTCGGTGACGACGAGCTCCGGCCGGGCCCACTGCCTGCACGCCCATATCAGGGACGCGTACTGCAAGGGCAGATACAGGTAGGTGCACCAGCGGTAGTAGCGGTCGCGTTCCAGCAGCGGCATCGCCTCCTCGGGGGGATTCTCGCCGTCCTCCCCGATGACCCGGTCCAGCACCGGTACGACGACGAAGGCGAAGAAGGCTCCCCACCACCAGAACGCCCCGACGCCGGTGACCGCGACGAGTCCTCCCGCCTGGAACGGCAGCGTCGGTACCGCCAGTCCCAGAAGCCAGAAGTAGCGCTTGGGGTCGCGCCATTGGCGCTGCACCTCTGCGCGGGTCTCTGCTGTCATGTCGGCCTGCCCGGTGTCGTTGGGTGACGTTTCCGAGGAGGCTGACAGGGTCGGAATTCGTTAACAAGATGTTCTGCACTGTAATTGTTCTGACTGCTCGTCAGGAGCTTTCGCAACTGTCCATGACTGGTGGTGGGTTCGTTTGTGTCGGGGGGCGGTTCGTCAGGGCTTGCGGCCGATGAAGGCGAGTAGGCGGGTCTGGACGTCGGTGTCGGCGGGTACTTCGGTTTTTGGCCCGTAGTGTCCGCTCGCGCGGAGGGTGTCGTCGAGCGGGATTATTTCGTCGAGTATCTGGGCGCATTTGGCGGGGTCGAGATGTTCGTCCTGGCCGGTGGCTCGTGCCAGGTCCCAGGTGTGCATGAAGACGTCGGTGGTGTAGAACCGGTCGACGGCCTGGTCGAGTGGGGTCTCTCCGATGTGCGGGTTCGACAGGAGTTCGTGTGCGGTGGCGGGATCGTCGAGGAGGGCCTGTACCCCGTCGCGGTGGGTCGCCCAGGCGGTCACCGGGTCGTCGTCCACCGAGGGTCCTTTCGGTAGTTCGATTCCGGCGCCGGCCTTGAGGAAGGCGGGGAACCACTCGAGGAGGTGGCGGACGATGTCCCGGGCGGTCCATCCCTCGCACGGCGCCGGGTTGTCCCATGCTTCCGGGGCTGTGCCGCGTACGCGGTCGGTGAATGCACGTGCCACGGTGCGGTGCTCATCGGCTGCTGTTCTCGTCATGATCAGAATCCGTTCTCGCCGTGTGGGCCGGTGCTGTCGCTCTGCTGGTGGGCGAGCAGTTCGGCAAGCCGCTGGTGGCCTTCGCGGACGCCGTGATCCATGCCGCTCCTGAGCATCGAATCGCGGGCTTCGAGGGAGTCCATGAGGGACTTGACGGTGACGCGGGTGCGGCCACCGAGGTCGTCGAAGAGGGTCGTCTCCAGGCTGACAGCGTCCGGAAAGCCCTCGTAGGTGAAGGTTTGCACGATGCGCTCGTTGGGGCGTACCTCGTGGAACACACCGTGGAAGCCGTACTCGGTCCCGTCGTCGTCGCGATGCACGTAGCGGTAGGAGCCGCCGCTGTGGGCGTCGTACTTGTCGATCCGCATCGTGAGGCGACGCGGGCCGAGCCACTGGAGGACGAGGTCGGGGTCGGTGTACGCCCGGAACACGCGCTGTGGCGGAGCGTCGAAGTCCCGGGTGATGCGGATGGCGGGCAGATCCGGTTCCGCCAGGATCTGCGTCTCGTTGCGGAGGTGCTTGCCGGTGGTGCTCATGATGCTGCCTCTGTTGTCGGGGTGCCCGTCACACTCTGCTCGTCCATGTGTTCGAGAAGGGCATCGAGGCGACGGAAGCGGTCCTCCGCCTCGCGCCGGTAACGCTCGATCCACTTCGTCATGAGGTCGAAGACCTCTGCCTCGAGGCGGCAGGGCCGCCGCTGGGCGTCTTTGCTGCGACTGACCAGTCCGGCGTCCTGGAGGACCTTGATGTGCTTGGAGACGGCCTGCACCGTGACGTCGTACGGCTCGGCCAGTTCATTGACCGTGGCGTCCCCGGTGGCGAGCCTGGCCACGATGTCGCGTCGAGTGGGGTCGGCCAGTGCGGAGAACACCAGCGACAGCCGGTCGTCGGCCACTTCGCACCTCGCATATTCAACCGATTGGTTAAACACCCTACGGTGGAGGGTTCAGGCTCGTCAACCGTCCGGTTGAATAGCGACGTCGTCTGTGCGCGGTGAGAGGTGTGCGTCCCGGGTGCCGTGTGTGTGGTGGGCGGGGTGGGGTCAGGTTGTGGCCACTGTCAGGAGGGTGGAGCTTGAAAGCGGGGGGTGGGTGTGTGGGGGTAGGTAGCGGGCTTGGAGGGCATGCGATTCCATCAACGTCACGGTGTGGAAGCCCGCTTCGTGGAGCAGTTCACGCACTTCGGCGGTGGTGTAGGCGGCGAGGAGGGGCTCCTTGTCGGCGGTGACGGCGGAGGCGGCTGAGGCTCTGGCTTGCTGTCCGTGGTCGTCGAGTTCTCCGGTGGCGCGGCTGAAGTCGGCGATCAGCGTGGTCCCTTTCTCCCTGGAGGCGATGGCGTGCAGGGTGGTCTGGGTCGCTGTTCGTGGGAGATACATCGTTACGCCCAGC